>CALXIO010000014.1 GCA_944388385.1 uncultured Ruminiclostridium sp. | reverse complement strand
TAAACGCCCTCACGACGGCTTTGTTTTGCTACCACCTTTTTGCCGTTTGCGTGCTGTCGCACGCTTTTTGTGGGGCTTCGCCCCACACCCCATTAAGGGGGCAAGCCCCCTTAAAACCCCCGTTAATGCGCTATACTACCTTATCAACCTTCCCCCGAAACAAACTCCACCGGATCAATCCACTCTCCGCTTTCCTTTACACCAAAGTGTAAATGGGGCTGTAATTTCGCCTCACATTCAATTACCGCCGTTTTGCCTATCACCGTTCCGGCATCCACCTTGCTGTTTTCCTTTACCAAAAGCTCCTTGTCAAGACCGTAATAATACCCCACATAGCCGTTGCCGTGGTCAATTATCACACATCCGCCCCATAAGGGGTCATCCCTTACAGCTACTACCGTACCAATAGCGGCGGATTTTACTTCCGTTCCCGTAGGGACAGCTATATCTATGCCGTCATGGGTTTTCCATACTCCCAAAGTTTCACTCTTAACAAGCTCATGAAAGCTGAAGGGGTTTATTATTTCCCCCTCCGCAGGCATCATTTTAACTGAAGTATCCTGCACAAAATTGTTTGTGGGAGCGTCACTGCTTTCAGGGGCAGGGGTGGTGGATAGAGTGGTTTCCTCTGTTTTTTCCACTCCCGATACCTCATTATCCACAGGGGAATCAGAATAGGGCAGACTGCTCTGGGCTTCTATCTGTCCTATGGTATTGTCATAGGCAAGATATAATGCCAATGCCACCGCCATTACACTAAGGCACATAGCCCCGGCAAAGCTGTTGCTCTTTAAAAAATCCTTTATCTTTTTCTTATCCATGGTATATATCCTTTCTGTCAATGTATTGCAAAAATATTTTTGACAGAAATTCCATTTTTATACCCATATATAAAAAAATGCCGGAGAAAATTCTCCGGCCTTATTATTCTGTTTATCAGCCTATGCCAAAGCCGATTATCTCCACATAGCACCTGCCGTCATTTTCAAATTCCGGCACTACCTGTACAGTGTGAGTACCCTCCTCAACGGTGGTTATAAACTTAGCCACAGGATTGTTCCAGCCGTCATTTGCAGAGGTTGCGTATGAGCCTATCTCCTTACCGTCAATGGTGATCTTAACAGAGCCGTATACTCTGCTGTTTGCACATTCGTAAAGTAAAAACAGGGTATCGCCGGTGAACTTAAATTCCATAGGGGCGCACTCTGAAGGGGTACCCTTATAGCTCCAGCCGGCAGGGAAGTGCTGATGTGTGGCTATGTCGGTTGTAAAGCCGCCTGCGGAAATAAATTCCACATTTTCAAGGGGGTGATCCCTGTCATAAAGCTGTACACCCATAAATCTGTCGGAATTAAGGGTATTCTCAGGGATAGTATAACCGCTGTCAGCACCCTCAGTCTCAATCTTTTCAAGCTCCTTATTAAACATATTCACAATAAGATCCCTTGTCATCTCGTGACCCCATATATTAGGGTGGGATTCGTCGTCGGAATATTTCTCCCAGGTCATTCTGCCGCTTTCAAACTCAGGGGCAAGGGCAGAATTAAGGGAGATCATAGGTAAATCGTAATGCTCGCCAATGGCGGACATATAGTAGCTTTCCGCACTGTAACCGCTTTTAAGCACAGTAAAGTAAAGCACTACCGCCGGGTTATTTTCCTGCATAAGTGTACGGCGGACTATAGCCTCATAGCTGTCCTTGTAAAAGGCATCTGTGCCGTCATTTACCGCAAATTCCACAAACAGTAAATCCGGATTGTGGGATAAAATATCCCTTTCAAGTCTTGCGTTACCTAAAATACTTGGTGTACCGCTCATGCCGGCATTGACATAATTTATCTTTGTATCGGGGTATTTCTCGCAAAGATAGTCATAGGTTAGCTTAGCCCAGCATTTTTCAGGACCTGCCGTAAGTCCCTCGGTAATAGAGCCACCTAAAAAGGCTATGGTGGTTTCTTCGCCATTTTCCAGCTTATGGAAGAATTTCGCTAATCTTTCGTTGTTGCCGTAGTTTATAAGGGATCTTTCAATCATATTATTATAAATCTGCTCCTCTGTAAGCTCTTCACTGTCATCTGATGAATCTGTAGGTGTGGATTCCCCGGAGGAAGTAGTAGTAACATCCCCGGATGAAGTTGTACTGTTAATATCAGACGATACAGAGCCGCTGTCACATCCTGAAAGCATTATTGCAGACAGTAAAACAGCGGTAAATTTAATTAAACCTTTTTTCATAGTGCCTCCTTGAAGTGAATATATTATTATTATAATAAAATATCACATTTTTGTCAAGGAACAAAAAAATATTCCCTGCCAAAAGGCAGGGAATATTAAAATCCGAAAACATTGTCCTTCATTAAAACCGTCCTATGTAACGGCTATTATCGAATTTTACAGATGAACAATTACTTGTTCTTCTTCTTTAATACAATGCCGCTTACTGTAAGAGCGCCTGCTGCTAAAGCTGCGGGAACTACTGCAAGAACAACACCTGTCTGAGCATTGTCTGCATCACCTGAGCTTGCGCCGGGAGTTACATCAGATACACCGGGAGTTGCATTGTCAGCAGGAGTCTGTGTTTCGTTAAGCTCACCTGCTGCGAAAGCAGATACTGAGCAAGCTGCGATCATTGCGATTGTTGTTAAAGCTGCAAATAACTTTTTCATAACTTTGTCCTCCATTATTTTTGTCAACACATAATTTATATTTGTTACGGTCATGCCGTACACTTTATAAGTCATGTGGTTTTTTCAAAAAGTTTCAGGTAAAGGTAAAAAATTTTGATTAAATTTTGGTTTTTACCTCTTACATAATTGGAGTCGGATAAAATCATAAGAAAGTTTCACTTTTTTTAAAAAATTTTTTTAAACCGCAAAAACCCTTTTAAAATAAGGAATTTAAGCCTGAATGGTGCTGTCGTTAAGTCCGAAGCTCACCGAAAGGGCATTATTTACCCTGTCCATGGACACCTCGTCAAGTATTCCCATTTTTTCTTTAAGCCTTTGCTTGTCTATTGTCCTTACCTGTTCCAAAAGTACAATAGAATCCTTTGCAAGGCCGCTTTTACCGGCATTTATGGAAATATGGGTAGGAAGTCTGCTTTTGTCCTTCTGACTTGTAATGGCCGCCGCTATTACCGTGGGACTGTATTTATTTCCCACATCATTCTGAACTATAAGTACAGGCCGAAGTCCACCTTGCTCGCTGCCCACCACCGGACTTAAATCGGCGTAGTATATCTCTCCTCTTTTTACAAGCATAAATATTTTCCTTTCCGCCAAGGCAATTATTCTCACTTATAGTTTTAACCGTCTTTTATGGTTTATACAAAGGGAAAATAAATTCCCTTGTATATTTTATTCTGAGGGTGAATAATTGTGAAAAAAGGAAAAAAATAAAAATCCCCCTCCAAATGGAAGGGGATATATGGGTTATTTTAAGAATTATTCCTCAGCAGGAGCTTCTTCAGCAGCTTCCTCTGTAGCTTCTTCAGTAGCTTCCTCTTCAGCAGCAGGAGCTTCTTCCTTTAATGCCCTTATTGAAAGGCTTACTCTTGCCTGCTCCTCATTTATTTCAATGATCTTGGCAGTAACCTTTTCGCCGATTGAAAGAACCTGTGCAACATTGTTTACACGCTCTGTTGAAATCTGTGAAATGTGAATAAGGCCGTCAACACCGGGGATAATCTGTGCAAATGCGCCAAAGGGAGTGATGCTTACAACAGTAACATCTACAACATCATCAACCTTGTAATCTGCCATAAACTTAAGCCAGGGGTTATCCTCTGCCTTCTTGCAGCCTAAGGAAACTCTCTTCTTTTCGGGGTCAAAGCTCTTTACATATACATCCAGCTTGTCACCGATAGAAACTACTTCCTTGGGGTGCTTGATTCTGCTCCAGGTAAGCTCGCTTGAATGAACCATACCGTCTACACCGCCAAGATCAACGAATACGCCGTAGCTTTCGATTGACTTAACTTCACCTGTAAACTTCTGACCCTCTTCAATGGACTCCCAGAACTTAGCCTTAGCGGCATCGTTCTCTTCCTTCTTAGCCATACGGATAGAGCCTACAACTCTGCCTCTTGCTTCAGTTACCTCAATAACCTTGAAGGAAACGGTCTTCTTTAAAAGCTCCTCAAGCTTACCACTCTTAGGTACGCCTGTCTGTGATGCAGGAACAAATACTCTTACACCGTTGGAAACGATAATAACACCGCCCTTAACTACTGCGGTAACCTCGCCCTCAAGTGTCTTGTTCTCTTCCATTGCTGTAGTCATCTTTTCAATGCCAAGCATACTGTCTACCTTTTTCTTTGAAAGGTATACAACACCATCTGCATCGTTGATTGATGTAACTACTGCTTCAATCTCATCGCCGACTGAAACAATATCGGAAGGTACTGCGTTAGGGTTATGTGAAAGCTCACTTGCGGGTATATAGCCCGAATGCTTAGTGCCCAGATCTACAACTGCTTCGCTGTTGTTAACAGCCACAACCAAAGCCTTAACCCTGTTCCCTATATATACTTTTTTGAAGGTTTTGTCTACCTCCGCCATGAAGTCGATGTCTTCATCATTGAGAATTTCGCTCATAATTCTATGAACCTCCTTTATTATATAGGCAGGTGTAGATGCTCCTGCCGTGATGCCGACAATTCCTTTATCTTTTAGAGAAAGAAGGGACCTTACTTCGGCTGTATCAATATCACTGCCTGTCTGTGCAAAAATGACCGGGCAGTGTTTTTGACTTATCTGTGCAAGCTTTGCGGTATTGCTGGAATTTTTTCCTCCTACCACTATCATCAGATCGGAAATCTTTGCCAGCTCCTCCGTTGCCCTCTGACGATTAGCCGTTGCACTACATATTGTACCAAAAATCTTGATATTTGTACAGTACTTTTTTGCAATTTGAATATAAGTTTGCCATTTTGACGAATTATAGGTGGTTTGCGCTACTAAAATTGGTGCAATTTTACCAACAGATTTTAGCTCATTCAGAGCCTGTATCAGTTCTTCCTCGGTATCAATTACATATATGAAATTTTCAGGCACTGTACAATGCCCCACAATTCCTTGTACCTCGGCATGATTTTTATCTCCGGCAATTATTACCCCGTCGGCATCCTGACTTACTATCTCATGGATTTTCGCCACAAAGGGGCAGGTTGCATCCACATACTCAATGCCCTTTGCCGAAAGCTCCTGGTATACATTTTTTGCCACCCCGTGGGAACGGATTATGGTAACACAGTCACAGTCATTTATGCCGTTTGCTATATCCACCCCAAGGCTTTTAAGCCTGTCGGTTTCGGTGGAGTTATGTATAAGGGGCCCCAGAGTTTTACATATGCCGTATTTTTTTGCGGTATCGCAGGCAAGGTCCACCGCCCTTTGCACCCCGAAGCAAAATCCGGAATGCTTTGCTGTAATTATATCAAACCTGCTCATTTTTATCCTTCAGCTGTTTAGGTAAGGGCTCACCGTATTCGCTCATTTCGTCCATAAGAGCCTTTATATTATCCATAATAAGGTTAGATACCCTGCGAAGCTCTGTTCTGTCGTCTAAAGAAATAGCCACCTTTTCGGCAGGGATAAGCTCACCGAAGTTTATCCATGCCTTTGTGCGAAAACCCTTCTTGCCGTACTTTATACATACGGGAAGCACCGGGGCGTTTGCCATGCCGGCTATAATTGCTATGCCGGATTTTGCTCTGCCTATATTACCGTCCTTTGAGCGTGTACCCTCCGGGAAGATAACAAAGGCTCTGCCCTTTGCAAGGTCGCTTACCGCCCTTTCAATGGCGGAATTATCTCCTGCACCTCTTACCACGGGAAATGCACCGCAACGGGAAATAAGCCATGCAAACAGCTTATTTTTCTCAAACAGCTCACTTTTTGCCATAAAGGAAAAATGGGCTCTGTTTACCGCCGCTATAAGGGGAGGATCGCTGTAGGACTGATGATTGCAGGCTATAATGTAGCCTCCCTTGATGCCGTTTTTGTATGGGCGCTTGTCACCGTTAAGCACGGTAATTCTGTGCTTTATGTGCATACCCAGCCACACAAACTTTCTGAAAAATTCGTAAACCATTATATACCGGCCCTGTCCTTTATAGTTTTTATAATAACCTCACAGGCTTCATTAAAATTAAGCTCGCTTGTATCAATAACCACCGCGTCATCTGCCGCCTTAAGGGGGGCTGTTTCCCGGTGCATATCGTTATAGTCACGCTGATTTAAATCATCGAGTACAGACTGATATTCCATCTGCTGACCCTTGGCTATAAGCTCATCATATCTTCTCTTTGCTCTTATCTCCGGCTTTGCGGTAAGGTAGATTTTCACCCTTGCATCAGGGAGAATAACAGTACCTATATCCCTGCCGTCCATAATAACATTATTGGATTTTGCAAGGCCTCTTTGTAAATCAAGAAGAAATTCTCTGACCTTTGGTATAGCGGAAACATTTGATGCCGCCATGCTCACTTCATTCTGTCTTATTTCCGCTGATACATCAACACCGTTTAAAAATACGTGCTGAGTGCTGTCAATAACCGAAATATCCAGCTTTATCTCAGAAAGAGCCTTAGTTACATTCTCATTATCGGTGGTGCTTATGCCCTTATTAAGGCAGTAAAGTCCTATACATCTGTATAATGCCCCTGTATCTACATATATAAAGCCCAGCTCCTTTGCACATTGTCTTGCGATTGTGCTTTTGCCGGCGCCTACAGGTCCGTCTATTGCTACTGCTACCTTCATACTATCACTCCCGATTATAATTATAGTCATTATACCATACTTTTAAGGATTTTTCAAGCAAAATAACAAAGAATACTGTAAAATTTTACAGCTTTTGAAAAGAAAATTACAGGATGTTATTTTTCATAAGATTATCATAATTTTATGTCATAAATTACTAAATTCCAGTAGACAAATTGTGCAATTTGTGATATACTAAACTTAGGTATGAATAATTGTCCGGGAATTTTTGCGGACAGGGTAAAAGGGGGCAAAGCTATAAGATGAACTATGAAAAATCCTGCGGCGGTATTGTTTACAGGAAATTTCATGGCAATACAGAGATCCTGCTTATAAAGCATATTAAATCCGGCTACTGGTCCTTTCCCAAGGGTCATGTGGAGCCGGGAGAAACAGAGGAGCAGACCGCTATCCGTGAAATAAAAGAGGAAACGGATATAGATGCGGTAATAGAGGGTGACTTTCGTGAAATAGTTACCTATTCTCCAAGGAAGGACTCCAGAAAGGATGTTGTATATTTTGTGGCAAGGGCGAAAAACTACAATTTCAGACCCCAGCCCGCTGAAATATCCGATATTCGCTGGGTAGAGATAGGGCAGGCACATAATCTGCTTGCCTATGACAATGATAAGCTCATTGTGAATAAGGCCAGAGGCTTTATAGGGCTTATGAAATAAAGTTGTTTGGAAGAGTTTTTATGAAAGGAAAAGCGACATGATGACCTATTCCCAGGCTATAGAATATATAGGCTCATTTTCAAAGTCCGGAGAGCCCATGCGTGATCTGGTGCGCTTTGTTATACTTATGCGGCTGCTGGATAATCCCCATAATAAAATCAGAACTATTCACGTCGCCGGTACTAACGGTAAGGGAAGTGTATGTGAATATATTTCAGGCGCCCTTAAGGCGGCAGGGCTTACTGTAGGAAAATTCACCTCCCCCTATATAAAGTGTATTGAGGAAAGAATACAGGTGGGAGGAAGATGTATATCCGAGCCTGCCTTTGCACTTCTTTGTGACCAGGTGAGAAATGCGGTTATCACCAGCGGCTTTGAGGGATATTCCCAGTTTGAGATACTTACCGCTATTGCCTTTTTGTATTTTGAAAAGGAAAAGGTGGACTATGCGGTTATTGAAACCGGTATCGGAGGCAGTTATGATTGCACTAATGTTATTACCCCGGTAATTTCCGTCATTACTACTATTGACTATGACCATACCGACCTGCTTGGAGAAACTATTTCCGAAATAGCAAGACACAAGGCAGGCATAATAAAGCCCTCTGTACCCTGTGTATGTTCACCGGGACAGCATGAGGATGCTTTAAGGGTGATAAGTAAAAGATGCCATGAGTTTAACAGCGAGCTTATTGTACCTGAGCTGTCAAGAATACAGATACTTCACATGGATATAACCGACTGCTTTTTCTCATATATGGGTATGAATTATCATACCACCATGTCAGGGGAGCATCAGATATATAATGCCGTGTGTGCTGTTGAGGTGCTTAAAAAGCTGGAAATTCCATACAGCAATATCTTTACCGGCATAGAAAAATCCTCCCTTCCTGCAAGAATGGAGATAACCTCTGTTGGTAATGTAAGATGTATTATTGACGGATCCCATAACCCTTCTGCGGTAAGATCGGCAGTAAAGCTTCTTGATATAGAGAAAAAGCCGGTTTATGCGGTGGTTGGTATGCTGACAACAAAGGACTGGCAGACAGTTCTTGATATTATGGTAAAGCGCTTTGACGGTATTATATTTGTGGACGGCTTTGCGCCTAACTGCGTACCTGCGGCTATTCTTACAAGATATGCAATAGACAAGGGCGGCAGATGTACCGTTGAAACGGATATAGAAAAGGCTTTGAATATAGCCTGCGAAAAGGCAGGAAAAACAGAGGGCTATGCCATGATAACCGGCTCTCTTTACTTAGCCTCTGAGGCAAGAAAAATAATTATGTCAAAAAAGGGTAATATATCTTAAATAAAAAAAGACCGCAAAAGCGGTCTTTTGCAACTTTATCTGTAAGCCGGGTTTTGTCGTGTGCGATCATCTATCTACGCCATGGGTCGCCCCATGGCTCAAGCCACCTTAATCCGGGGCCGTCGAGCAGACGGATTTATCCCGGAACCAATCGGTGTTGCATCGGATAGGGTTTACAGTCGGGATACGTCACCGTTCCCGAGGTGAGCTCTTACCTCGCCTTTCCACCCTTACACATGGGAATGTGCGGTATATTTCTGTTGCACTTGCCCTGAAGTCGCCTTCGGCTGCCGTTAACAGCTATCCTGCTCTGTGATGCCCGGACTTTCCTCACGGTTACCCCCGCGACCGCACAATAAAGTTGCTTTGATATTGTAGCACATAATTTCTGATTTTTCAAGTGTTGCGGAGATAATTATGAAAAAGGAGTATGTAAGAAAGGTCTGGCTGCTTTTATTCGGCGGCGGACTTGTGGCGGTAGGTATTGCGGTACTGGTAAGCGGTGAATTTCTTGTGGGCCCTGCGGCACAGTTAGGCGGAATATTCATCGGTGTACACGGTCTGCATCAGATAATAAAGCTGTTAAGAGAGGACGGCAAAAGAAAGCAGAATATCATAAGCGGCTTTATAACCGCAGGCATAGGGCTTGTAATGGTGTTCCTTCCGGGAATGACATTACAGATACTGACCTTTATATTTTCCCTCTATGTGCTTATCATGGGGGCGGTAAAGCTGATTGACCTTATCGGCTCTATAAAGCACAGCGGAAATGATATAGCGGCGGACATGGCGGCGGTTTTGTTCTTTGCGGTGTTCGGTATAATAATGCTGTTCGGTTCATTTTACGACGGCAGAACCTTATCAATAATCATCGGCATTTACTGTATAATGTTCGGTGTAAGTGAGCTGGGGGATTTTATACGGGAGATAATGCCGGAAAGAATAAAGAGAGCCTATCACCGTAAGGTAAGGGTGTCACTGCCCCTTATAGTGACCACCTTTCTTCCCTTTTCCACCCTTAAAAATTATCAGCAAAGACTGGATTCAAGAGAAATTGACATAGAAAGCCTCTTAAAGGAGGAAAAATCCCTTGATAAAAAGGAAAAGCCCAACATAAGGGTACTTATCCATGTGTCGGATGACGGCGTAGGAGTTGTGGGACATTGTGACCTTTGTATAGGAAATACGGTACTGTCCTACGGAAATTATGATGCATCCTCAGAAAGGCTTTTCGGAGCAATAGGGGATGGGGTGCTGTTTTTAGCAGATGCCAAAACCTATATAGAATATGGCATTAAAAACGACAATCAGATGATTTTTTCCTATGGTTTAAGACTAACCGAAGAGCAATATAAGAGGGTAGGGCAGAAGATAAAAAGACTGCTTAATATAGCCTACCCATGGAAGCCCCCCTTTCAGGTTGCTGTTGAAGGAGGTGATAAAAATGCAGAGCTGTCCCGGTTTAAGGATTATTGCAGCAGGCTATGGGACGGCACAAAGGCGGATTTTTATAAATTCCGCACAGGAAGATTTAAGACCTACTGCGTCATGAGTACAAATTGTGTACTTTTAGCGGACAGTATTCTTGCAAAGGCAGGAACAGACATAATAAAGATAGTGGGAATAATAAGCCCCGGCGCATATTATGACTACCTGCAAAAGGAATACAGTCTGGAAAACGGCATTGTTGTAAGCCGTGAAATTTACAGCAAATATAATCTCAGTTCCCAAAGCGAACAAAAAAAGGAAGGTATTTAAGATGAACAGAAATTTCGCAAAAATCTCAGCCTTAATCTTAGCTTCATCTATGCTTTTAAGCCTTACTGCCTGTGATACTGCACAGACAAGCAGCTCACAGTCACAAACAGAAACATCATCAGAGGATAATACTACCACAATAGCAGACTCCTCCGATGCGCCTCAGAGCAGCGAAGCAGAAAGCAAGGAGGAAAGCACAACTACTACCTCAGAGGAAACAAAAGCCCCTGTGGGAGTAGACGGAGTTCAGACAAACGGACAGCTGGTAGTTGATATAGACGGTCACACCTGGGGTATATCCCTTTACGGAGGCGGTGACGGAGCAAATTATGCCTCCTACTTAAATCTTTTCAAGGAAAAGGTAGGAAGTAATGTAAATGTATTCAATATGGTAGTTCCCACAGCAGGAGCATACTATATGCCACAGGGCTATGAGGACTATAACGCAAGTCATCAGGATTCAATAAACAGCATAGCAAATAAGCTGGTAGGGGTAATCAATGTGGACGGCTACAGCGCCCTTGAGGCTCATAAGGATGAATATATCTACACAAGAACAGACCACCATTGGCAACCCTTAGGTGCATACTATGCGGCAAAGGAATTTTGTGAAATGGCGCTTGTTCCTGCAAAGGAATTATCCACCTATGAAAAGGTTGACATTGAGGGCTTTGTAGGCACCATGTATGCCTTTACAGACTATAACGAGAGAATTAAAAAGGATCCGGATGTATTTACCTACTATGTTCCCTCAACAAAATATGAAGCAACCTATTTCACCACCGACTGCAAGATAGATCCCGCTTCACAATATGTAAAGACCATATTCGTTGAACAGCCGGTAGGCGGCGCTTATTCCACCTTTATGGGAGGGGATAAGAAGATAGTAAAGATAGAAACCGAAAACAAAAACGGCAGAAAGCTGTGCGTATTCAAGGACAGCTACGGTAATGCTGAGATACCCTTCCTTGTTGATTCCTTTGAGGAAATATATGTATGCGATATTCGTTACTTTGATCTTTACGCACCGGAATTTGTCCTTGATAACGGCATTACCGATGTGCTTTTCACCATGTGTACCTTCTCTGCGGTGGGTGTAAATGCAGAGCATATCAAATCCCAGCTTTTAGATGAAAGCCGTGAGGGAAAATATGACCCTGCCGAAACAGATATGGCACAAACCACACCTGCCGATACAACAGCCCAGACCAAGCCTGCCGAAACACCGGCAGAAGCCAAGCCTGCGCAGACACCTGCAGAAACAACGGCAGAATAACACTTTTAAAGTAACGGGGAATAAAAGGAGAATTATGAAGGAATTAGAATACCCCTTTGACAGCAGTTATATAATAAAGAAAAAGCGTTTTTTAAAGCGCACATTGTTATCCGAAGACACCAAAAGGATACAAAAGAAAATAGCTATTTTAGGTGGCTCAACTACCGGCGATATAGCGGATATAACCGAGCTGTTTTTACTTAATTACGGCATTGAGCCGGTATTTTATCAATCCGAATACGGCAGATATTGGCAGGACGGTGTTTTTGATAACCCGGAGCTGGAGGAATTTAAGCCGGATATTATTTTTATTCATACAAGCATAAGAAATATTATCCGCTTTCCGGATGTTACCTTAACAAGGGAGCAGACAGAGGAAATATTCAATGCCCAGACAGAGCATTTTGTAACCCTTTGGGAAAGCCTTAAGGAAAAATACGGCTGTATTATTATACAAAACAACTTTGAAAAGCCCTATTACAGGCTTATGGGAAACCGTGACAGCTGGGACTACCGGGGCAGGGTGAATTTTGTATCAAGGCTTAATATGTTCTTTTATGACTATGCAAGCAGTCATGAGGGCTTTTATATAAACGACCTTGACTATGTAAGCTCCTGCTATGGCCTTGACAAATGGAGTGAGCCCTCCTACTGGCATTTATACAAGTATGCCATGTGCGTACCGGCAATACCTTATTTTTGCTTTAATCTTGCCAATATAATAAAATCCATATACGGCAAGAATAAAAAGGCATTGGTGCTTGACCTTGACAATACCCTTTGGGGCGGTATTGTGGGGGATGACGGTGTGGACGGCATAGAAATAGGCATGGAAACCCATGAGGGACAGGTATACACCGAATTCCAGAAATACCTAAAGGAAGTAAAAAGCACCGGTGTTATGCTTAATGTATGCTCCAAAAACGAGGAGGAAAATGCCCTTGCAGGGCTTAATCACCCGGAGGGTATACTAAAGCCGGATGAATTTATTGTAATAAAGGCAAACTGGGACCCTAAGGACAGAAATATAGAGCAGATAGCAAATGAGCTTAATATAGGACTTGACGCTCTTGTATTTTTAGATGATAACCCGGCGGAGCGAGAGATAGTAAGGGCTCAGATCCCTGCGGTGGCGGTACCCAATATGCCTGCCCCTGAGGAATATATAAAGAATGTGGACAGGTCGGGATTTTTTGAGATAACCTCATTTTCTGCGGATGACCTTAAACGAAATGATATGTATAAGGAAAATGCAGAAAGGGCAAAGCTAAGCTCAAAATTCACCGATTACGGAGAATATCTTGACAGCCTTTCAATGCAGGCGGTTATAGATGATTTTCTCCCCATATACCTACCCAGAATTACCCAGCTTACAAACAAGAGCAACCAGTTCAACCTTACCACAAAGCGGTTTACCGAGGGTGAAATGGAGGCTGTCTTTAAGGATAACAGCTATATAAGGCTTTACGGCAAGCTGTCGGATAAATTCGGGGATAACGGTATAGTATCTGTTGTTATAGGAAAGCAGGAGGGAGATACCCTTGATATTATACTGTGGCTTATGAGCTGTAGAGTTTTAAAGCGTGATATGGAATATGCCATGCTTGATACCCTTGTTAAAAAGGCAGGGGAAAGGGGCATAAAAACAATAAAGGGCTATTATTACCCCACCCCCAAGAATAAAATGGTAAGTCTGCTTTATAAGGATTTTGGCTTTGAGCTAATATCCGAGGATGAAAGCGGCAACACCCTATGGTCCATGGCGGTGGAGGGATATAAAAATAAAAACACACACATAAGTGTAGGAGGTAATGAGTAATGCTTAGCGAAAAGGAAATTTATGACCGTCTTAATGAGGTTTTCAGAGATGTTTTTGATGATGATGAAATAGAGGTTGAGGCAGACACAACCGCAGATGATATTGAGGACTGGGACAGTCTTGCTCACATTAACCTTATTTCCGCTGTGGAGGAGGAATTCGGCATCCGTTTTAAAATGGGTGAGGTTTCCACCATGGAGGATGTGGGGGAGATGGTTGATATTATTAAGGATAGGTGTTTGGAGTAATTTTTGCGTTTCTTAATACGGATTTTTTGTGGGGCTTCGCCCCACACCCCATTAAAGGGCGGACAGCCCTTTCAAAAATACAACAAAAAAGGAGCCCTCAGGCTCCTTTTTATTATATCCATTATGCTAAAATCTCTTCAACTAATTTGTCAAGCTGTGCTTTGCTTGTTTCATCAAGGGCGGATTTTAATGTAACCACAGTTTCATAATAGGTAACATTAGGCTCTGCCGGCATCTGCTCCTTTATCTTCTTTGCCGCCATGGGTCCCCAGCTGCCGTTTTCTATAATTCCCACCTTGCGGTTTTTGTAGCCTCTTTCCTTTAAGTCGGCTATAAATTCACGCATAAAGGGGAATATATCCGCATTGTAGGTGGTGGTGGCAAGTATCAGCTTGTCATTTTCAAATGCCTTTGCCAAAGCCTTTGATTTATCATCCCTTGCAAGATCAAAGCAGTTTACGGTAACACCTTTTTCAGACAGCTTTCTGCAAAGGGATCTTACTGCTACCTTTGTATTTCCGTATACAGAGGTAAATGCAACTGTCACCGCATCATGCATGGGCTTATAGGATGACCAGGTATCATAAAGTCCTATATAGTAGGAAAGATTTTCAGTAAGCACAGGACCGTGAAGAGGGCAGATTATCTCAATGTCAAGAGCTGAAGCCTTTTTAAGCACCGCCTGTACCTGGGCGCCGTACTTACCCACAATTCCGAAATAATAACGGCTTGCCTCCTGCTCCCAGGGTTCCTCCCTGTCAAGAGCACCGAACTTACCAAAGCCGTCAGCGGAGAATAATACCTTATCCTTATCATCATAGGTCATAATAACCTCAGGCCAATGCACCATGGGAGCACCGATAAAGCTGAGGGTGTGAGCGCCGAGAGAAAGTGTATCTCCCTCTTTTACTACAAGTCTTCTGTCCTCATAGCCCTTGCCGAAGAACTGTTCTATCATGTCAAAAGCCTTTGCGCTTGAAACTATTGTGGTGGTGGGGTAGTAGTCTGCAAAGCGTGCAATACTGGAGGAATGGTCAGGCTCCATATGCTGAACTACAAGATAGTCGGGAGCCTTGCCACCTAAAACTCTGTCAATATTGGCAAGCCATTCTGAGCAGAAACGGGAATCCACCGAATCCATTACAACTGTCTTTTCATCACATATAACATAGGAATTATAAGCCATGCCGTTGGGGACTTTATACTGTCCCTCAAATAAATCAAGGTCATGGTCATTTACACCTACATAAACAATATCATTACTTACCTTCATTTTTTAATTTCCTTTCTATTTATTCTTTTCTTATAATATCACAAGGATATATTTTTTTCAAGTATTATACCCTTTATTTTTCCTTTTGGGAGGTATTTTTATACCGACAGGAGCTGCAATCTCCCCCACAGCCTATGCACTTGCCCTTCTTTTTCTGCCGTATCAGATAAATTACCACAACCACTAAAAGCAGAGCAATAACGCCCAGTATAAGATAATCAAAAAATCCCATTATTCCTCCTGCCTTCTTTTAGCCTCAAGAGAAAATCTGTCCTTTATCTCCCTTGAGATACATCTGCTGTCCCTTACCTTTTGAGCCGCCATTTTTATTATCCCCTTTTCCATGGGGGAATTTTTTATATACTCACACATAAATTCCGGGTTATGGGTACATAGTGTGGCAATACCCCAGGCAATAGCCATATCCCTGTAATATTCACCCTTGTATTTTTCCGATACCCTTTCATAAACGGAAACTACCCTTTCCGGGGTATTTGTAAAATTCTGAAACAAAAGCACAATACCGCAACGGGATAAATAAAGAGGCTTTCGGACAGAGAATTTTTCCGCCCGTTTATAAAGCACGGGTAAGTCCTCTTTTTTTGGCTTAATTGCACTGCAAAAACCGTCGCACACCGCCCAGTTATCACAGGCGATAAGTAAGGGCTTTGCCATATCAAGCCTTTTTTCAACAGGAATATCAAGATAGGCGGTTATCAGTATTTTAAGTAACTGCTCCTCGTAATATTCGCTTTTTTCATTTATATAGGCTATGGGATTTTCTTTGGCAAGGGTCTTTGCCATTTTCTGAATTATCGGCATTCTTACCCCTATTATGGGAAGGGAGTTTGTTTTAACAGTCCTTTGCTGAAAGTCGGCATAGCCCTTATCCGCAAGGGTAAAAAATTCCTCTCTTAGCTTATCAGTCAAGATATTCGCCCCTTTCAAGCCTTATAAGGTACTCCTTAATATCGTCATATTCCCCCTTGCAGTAGTGACCGAAGCCACCCCCGGCAGGCACTATTCTGTGACAGGGAATAAGCAGGGGACAGGGGTTATATTTAAGCTGAGATGCCACCGCCCGAATACCCTTGCAGCCTATACCGTAGGCTAAATCCTTATAGCTTTGGGTTTTTCCGTAGGGGACTTTTTTAATTCCCGAAAGAACCTTTTTAAAAAATTCGCTGCCGGGAATATCTGCCACAGGCACATTGAAATATTGCCTTTTTCCGGCGAAATACTCAGAAAATTGCCTTACAGCCATATCGGAAATTTCATCCGGCCGGTAGTCATTATCCATATCAAATACCACCGAGAATATACCCTTGCCGTCAGACAGGGCGGTTACCGTGTGGGGTACACGGGGCATTTTTATTGTACTTGCATATATCATATAAACAACAGCACTAAGTGATATGCCCCAAGGCTTACAAGCCATGCTATAAGGCATTGCATAACCGATATTGCGGCGGCATAAACACCGGAATTAAGCTCCCTTTTGATAGCCGCCACAGCAGCCACACAGGGGGTATATAAAAGGGTGAAGCATAAGAAGCTTACCACACAGGCGATATTCGGGAAAAGGGAGGGGAGGGTGGTGGATAATTCCGCCATACCTGTACCTGTAAGTACCGACATTGTACTTACAACCGCCTCCTTTGCGGAAAATCCGGTAATAAGGGAGGTGGTTATTCTCCAGTCCCCAAGGCCCAAGGGCGCAAATACCGGGGCTAAAACCTTACCTAAAAGGGCAAGCAGACTGTCTGCGCTGTCGCTTACTACATTCAGTCTTGTATCAAAGGTCTGTAAAAACCATATAATTACCGTTGCCACAAAAATTACCGTAAAGGCACGGGTGATAAAGTCCTTTGCCTTATCCCACATAAGTAAAAGCACGCTCTTGGGAGAGGGGAAGCGGTAGTTAGGCAATTCCATGACAAAGGGTACAGGCTTGCCCTTAAACTTAGTCTTTCCCAAAATAACAGCAAACAGCACACCCACTATCATACCCAGAAGATAAAGTCCTATCATAACAAGGGGCTGATATTCTGTAAAGAATGCGGCGGTAAATACCGCATAAATGGGAATTTTAGCAGAACAGCTCATAAAGGGGGTAAGCAGTATGGTCATGGTTCTGTCCCTTTTTGAGGGAAGTGTACGGGTAGCCATAATAGCCGGCACAGAACAGCCAAAGCCTATAATCATAGGCACAAAGCTCTTGCCGGAAAGTCCTATCTTACGAAGGAGCTTATCCATTACAAAGGCAACCCTTGCCATATATCCGCTGTCCTCAAGGATAGATAAAAAGAAGAACAATACCACTATAAGAGGCAGGAAGGACAATACCGCACCTACACCTGCAAATATACCGTCAATCACAAGGCTATGCACCACAGGGTTTATGCCGTAATCTGTAAGGGCAGTATCAACCACCCCTGTAAGAGCGTCAATGCCCTGCTCCAGCAAATCACTTAAAAATGAGCCTATAACACCGAAGGTAAGCCAGAATATAACCAGCATAATAAGAATAAACAAGGGCAAAGCCAGATATTTATTTGTCATTATGCTGTCTATCTTAACGCTTCTTAAATGCTCCTTACTTTCCTTGCACTTAACAACCGTTTTTTCGCACAGCTGTTCAATAAAGCTGTAACGCATATCCGCAAGGGCGGCATTTCTGTCCATGCCAAGCTCGGTTTCCATTTCCACAATGGAGTGCTCCATAAGCTCAAGCTCATTCTGATTTAATTTAAGCCTGTCAATAATGGGGGTATCCCCCTCCACTATCTTAGCCGCCGCAAAGCGGTCAGACATTCCTGCCTTTTCCGCATGGTCCTCAATAAGGTGTCGCACCGCATGAATACAGCGGTGTATAGCGCCGTGACAAAAGTCCATTCTCTTAGGCTTCACTATATTTTCCGCAGTATCGATAGCCCTTGTTATAAGCTCCTCGATACCCTCATTCTTAGCGGCGCTTATGGGGATAACAGGCATACCTACAGCCTTTTCAAATTCAGGAATATCAATAGTGCCGCCGTTATTTCTTACCTCATCCATCATATTAAGGGCAAGCACCATAGGAATACCCATTTCGGATAATTGCAGGGTGAGATAAAGGTTTCTTTCTATATTGGTGGCATCAAGTATATTTATAATTGCATCCGGCTTGCCGTCGATTATAAAATCTCTGGTGACATTTTCCTCGGCAGAATAGGGACGAAGGGAATATATACCCGGCAAATCAACTACCGTACAGTCCTTATGGCCTCTTAATGTACCCTGCTTGCTGTCAACAGTTACACCGGGAAAATTACCAACGTGCTGATTAGAGCCGGTGAGCTGGTTAAACAGGGTGGTTTTACCGCAGTTCTGATTGCCTACAAGCGCTAAAACCATTATTCCTCCACCTCCACAGTAATCTGCTTGGCGTCCTCAAGCCTTATTGTAAGCTCATAGCCTCTTAAATGTAATTCTATAGGATCTCCCATGGGGGCTACCTTTCTTACTTCTATTTTAGTACGGGGGATAATGCCCATATCAAGCAAATGACAGCGCAAAGCACCGTCGCCGCCTACTGCGGTAACTACTCCGCCTTGTCCTACCTTGAGCAAATCAAGAGTTTTAGTCATTTTGCACCCAACCTCTCTTTATAAACCTCTTTTAAGATTATACTACACTTACTTTATCTGTGTCAATAAAACCGAGGTATATTTCAGATGAAAAATGCCGCCTTTTTAAGACGGCATCTGATTTAAGACTTTACCGCCTCAGAGGGGATATCAGCCTTGTTTTTCTTTTCCTTAAATACCAGCTTTAACAGAATGGGTGTAATAACGGTAGTAATAACCACCATTATAACTATCGGTCCGAAAAGGGTATCGCTCATAAGTCCCATGGCAAGACCCTTGCTTGCTACTATAAGGGCAACCTCACCGCGGCTGACCATTCCCACACCTACCTGTAAGGCCTCTTTGTTGGTGTACTTACAGAGCTTTGCACCGAGTCCGCAGCCTATAACCTTTGTGGCAACTGCAACCACAAGAAGCACTATTGCAAAGAGTATTATCATGGGTGTCATATTTTCAAGTACCACCTCAAGACCTATACTTGCAAAGAAGATAGGGGATAACAGAAGATATGACAGGGTGTCAAAGCGGTGGGCAATATACTTTGTCTTTGAGGTACTGGAGATGACAAGACCTGCAACAAAGGAGCCTGTAATATCCGCAACACCGAAATATTCCTCTGCCACATAGGCAAATAAAAGGCATAATGCAAAGCTGACCACAACAAAGCGGCGCTGATTTTCCTCTGTTCTTTCTGTCCATTTGTTGAAGATGAAATGGAACAGCACACCGAACAGAAGTGCAAAGGCGAAAAATCCCACGATCTTTAAAAGCACTATCAAGATACTTCCCGAAGCGGGATTAGCAAGGCTTGTGATAATGGTAAGGGCAATAATACCCAGCACATCATCAATAAGAGCCGCACCCAGTATAGCGTTTCCGGCACGGGTATTCAGCTTTCCCATTTCCTTAAGGGTTTCAACGGTGATACTTACCGAGGTAGCAGTAAGAATAACACCGATAAACACATCCTGTAAAAATTCCGAGCAGGAAAGGGATGGGTTGGCAGTACCAAAGCCCCACGCTACCAAAGCACCGCCCACAAGGGGTACTATAACACCTATAAGGGCGATAATGCTGCTTGCTACACCGCATTTTTTCATTTCCGCTATATCCGTTTCAAGTCCGGCGGAGAACATAAGCACTATAACGCCTATTTCCGACAGATTGCTTAAAACAGGGGAGGTATCAAGGGATACCAGATTAAGACATACAGGTCCTAAAATGATACCTGCAATAAGTGCGCCTACAACCTGGGGAAGCCTTACGCGCCTTGACAGCAAGCCCAATACCTTTGTGAACAGAAGGATTATTGCTATATACAAAAGATATGTATAATCCATATAAATTCTTCCTTTCGATTTTCTACTTTTTTCTTTTCTCTACAGTGAAAATTATAACACCTATTTAATATATGTCAATCGTCAAATTTTTCACATCAAATTTTTTTGCGATAAATCTATGAATTAAACAAAATCGATACTTGCATAACGAAAAACTTTTTACAAAATTACATATTGAAATTTCATTACAAACCTATGTAAAAATCATTATTTTTGTGGAAATTACCCTTTTATATGAAATGAGTATGAATTTACCCAATCGATAATGACAGAGCAATACCTCAAAATTGCTAAAAGGCGGCTTTTCCTTTAAAGAAAAACCGCCTTTGTTTTTATGCTTCATTATAAAAATCAAGTATTTTTGTCATCAGCTTATTATCAAGCTCATCATATAGTCTCTTATCCTCATGGGCAAGATAATATTCTCTTTTCTGAGTTAAGGTGTAGTGCTTTCCCAAAGCCCTTTCGCACTCATCGTCCAGCTTCTTTTTATACTTTATTGCCCTGTCGCTGTCAAGGGAGTTATGACCCTTGTGCTTTTCCGAGATAAAGGTTATATTGTCGTTTTTGTCTACATTTGCAAAAACGCTGTTGCCAAGGGGGATAGTCTTATCGTCAAGGCTGTGAAGAATAAGACACTTAGCGCCGTTTTTCGTGGCTATTCTGATACCCCTTGCGGCGGTATAGAATGCCGCCTTGCCGAATTTCATCCTTTCGTAAAACCGTATGTAGGGTCTTAAAAATCTTATCCAGCCCCCCATCATACGACTGCCCTCATGTACAACCATTTCATAGGAGCAGTTAAATCCGCTTTGTACAAATATTGCCTTAATGGGGTATTGGTTATAGCAGCTTACCGCACTTACCGCATATCCCCCCCAGCTGTGACCGAAAAGGTATATGGGAAGGTCGGTATTTGCGGTGACGAATTTAAGGGCATTGTCAAGATCCTTTGCAGACTGTGGAAGTCCATTCATGCTTTTACCTCCGGTTAAATGACAGCCGGTATTGTCAAAGCCGAAAATCTTATATCCCTGTCTTGCAAAGTATGCCATTTCCGGCATATAGGTTAAATGACCGTCAAATATGCCGTGGGAAAAGACAATAACTCCCTTTGGTTCTGTTACGGATTTTGCCTGATACCAGGAGCCGTAGTAGGTATAGTCCTTGTCTGAGGGAAAGGAAACCGGCTCTCCCGCTATATCCGGATAATCCTTCATATCCGGCAGGTGAGGGGAGTGGAATATTTCAAACCTCTTACCGAAAACGCTTTTATAAAGCACAAAGCAGACAGACATAATAAGCAGGACTACAAATACTATTATGCCTATTCCAAGTCCCACAAAGGAAAGTATATCAATTAAAATATCCATATCAGCTTATAAGGGAGGAGAGAGGTCTGTCGGAATAGATATGCTCAATAGCCCTTGCAAATACCTGGGCGGTGGATAATACCTTCATTTTGGATATTTCCTTGTCCTCAGGCAGCGCTATGGTATCAAGAATAACCACCTCTTCAAGCTCTGACGCCTCTATGCGCTCCATGGCAGGGCCTGACAGCACCCCGTGGGTAGCGCAGGCGGTAACGGATTTAGCGCCGCCGATTTCCTTTAATGCCTTGGCCGCATTACAAAGAGTTCCGGCGGTATCTATCATATCATCCACAAGAATAACATCCTTGCCGCTTACATCACCGATTATATTCATAACCTCGCAGACATTTGCCCTTTGTCTTCTCTTATCCACAATGGCAAGACCCACATTAAGTCTTTCCGCAAAGCTCCTTGCCCTTGTTACAGAGCCTAAGTCCGGGGATACACAGATAACATTTGAGGTATCCGGGAATTTTTCCTTAAAGTAGGGGGCAAGCACCGGCACACCCCTTAAATGATCCACGGGAATATCAAAAAATCCCTGTATCTGGGCGCAGTGTAAATCCATGGTCAGCACCCTGTCAGCACCGGCCTTTGTAATAAGGTCAGCCACTAACTTTGCCGAAATGGGATCTCTGCTTCTTGCCTTTCTGTCCTGTCTTGCATAGCCGTAGTAGGGGATAACCGCAGTAATATTACCTGCACTTGCACGCTTAAAGGCATCTATCATAATAAGAAGCTCCATCAGGTTATCATTAACCGGATAGGAGGTGGACTGTACCAAAAATACATCTGAGCCTCTTACGCTTTCCCCGATATATACGGATATTTCACCGTCGCTGAAGGTCTTTACCTCCGCCTTGCCTAAGGGAAGCCCCAAGTCCTGGGCTATGTTGTTTGCAAGGGCAGGATTTGAATTTCCGGCAAAAATGCGAATGTCTTTTCCGTGTAGGTTCATTTTATATTTCCTTTCATTTAAAAAGCCTTATGCCTTTTTGATACGGCGGGAATTTTTCTCCCAGTTTTCCTTTACAATGGTACGGCTTCTTTCCACCACAAGGGAATTTGGGGGAACGTCCTTTGTAATTGTAGAGCCTGCACCGGTGGTGGCATTATCTCCCACATTTACAGGGGCGATAAGGTTTGTATTACAGCCGATAAAGGCATTATCACCTATTGTTGTGCGGAATTTGCTTACACCGTCATAGTTTGCGGTAACACAGCCACAGCCGAAGTTTACACCCTTACCCACATCGCTGTCCCCTATATAGGTAAGGTGGGCAATACAGGTGTTCTTTCCTATTTCGGAGTTCTTTACCTCCACAAAGTCACCTATCTTTACCCCCTCATGAAGATGAGTGCCGGGACGAAGGTGAACAAAGGGTCCTGCCTTTGCGCCCTTGTCTATTTTTGAGTCTGTAGCCTGAACGTTATTTAATACCACATTATCCTCAATAACACAGTTTATAAGCAGAGAATTCGGTCCTATTACACAGCCCTCGCCGATAACCGTATTTCCCTTTATTATAGTACCGGGGAGAATGGTGGTATCAGCACCTATTACCGCTTCAGGGGAAATCATAACACCGTCGCTTATGGGTATATCCACCCCGGAAAGCTGAAGTCTTTCTATGATCATATCCCGGGCAATTTTATTAAGGGAAGCTAACTGCACCCTGTTATTTGCGCCCAATACAACGTTGCTGTTAGAGGCTTTATATGCGCCCTTTTTACTGCACATCTCAATGGTATCCGTAAGGTAATATTCTCCTGCCGCATTGTTGTTTTTAAGTCCGGATAAAGCCAAAAGCAAGGAATCAGGCTTAAACCAGTATATACCGGAGTTTATTTCCTGTACTGCCTTTTCTTCCTCTGTGCAGTCCTTTTGTTCGGTGATTTTTAAAAAACCGCCGGCCGTATCTCTTATAATTCTGCCGTAGCCGAAGGGGTCATCCACCCTTGCGGAAACAACGGTTACCTCATTGTCATTATCCTTATGGAATTTATAAGAGGATAATATTACCTCCTCATCTATAAAGGGAGCATCTCCACAGCAGATAAGCACATCCCCCTTATCGGATCTTGCCTTTTCTATAAATTCCTTTGCCATCATTACCGCATGGCCGGTACCCTTTCTTTCGGTTTGCTCGAAGGTAGCTATATCCCCGACAGTACCGAGAAATTCAGTCACCTGCTCCTTGCCGTTACCTACAACAGCGGCAATATTCTCCGCCCCTGCCTTTTTGCAGGCATCACACACCCATGAAAGCATTGGCTTTGATAAAACCTCCAGTAAAACCTTAGGCTTTTTGCTTTTCATTCTCTTACCGTCGCCGGCGGCAAGTATAAGACAATACATACTCAAAACAATCAGTTCCTTTCATAAAGCCGTAAAATAATATATTCAATGATACCCCTTAATGTGAAATTACAGCTTTTTTACATCACTCTTATATTTTCGCATATTTTTACTGTTTTTTCAAGTGTTTTTGTGAAATAATTGCATTTTATCTTATACTGTGTTAAAATAACAGTATATCAATGAAAGGTGGCTTTATTATGAATATTCAGAATATACGCACACTTGCAAAGGAAAATGAAATAGATACCCTTATGACCGGGGATATGGAAAGTATTTTTGCCGCTTGCTGTAAGGCTTGTGAAAATACCCTTAATATCTCCCCCTTTGATGAGCAGTTAGAAGCGGCAAAGGAATTATGCGAGGGCAGGATAGTTGAGATGAAAACCGGCGAGGGCAAGACCCTTTCTGCCGCTATTGCCGCTGTATATACGGCAAAAACCGGCACAAAGGTTCATATACTCACCTTTAATGACTACCTTGCAAAAAGGGATCTTCTATGGATGAAGCCCATATTTGATGCTACGGGCATTACAGCAGGCTATATTACCCAGGACACAGAAAGAGAAAAAAGAAAAGAGCTATACCAAAGACAGATAACCTATATTACCGCCAGGGAATGTGGCTTTGACTTTCTGCGGGATTTTATAGCGGATGATGAAAATGACATAGTCCAGTCACCCCTTCAGTTTGCAATAGCCGATGAAGCGGACAGCATAATGATTGACGAGGCAAAGGTACCCCTTGTAATAGCAGGGGAGAATAAAATCCGGCAGGACACCGAAATGCCGGGTATATATGACTTTGTAAAGACCCTTGATGACAGTATGTATGAGCTGTACCCGGAGGGGGATACCGTATATCTTACCGAAAAGGGAGAAAGAGCCTTAGAAAAGCACTTTTTAAGTGAGGGCAGCCTTTATGATGAGGAAAACAATGTGCTTCTCACAAAGATAACCGACTGCTTAAAGGCCTGCTTTATACTTAAAAGGGATAAGGATTATATTATTTCCGCAGGAAAGATAAAGATAATAGATGAATTTACCGGCAGAGCCGCAGAAAACCGCCGTTATCCCGGCACACTCCAGACGGCGGTGGAATTAAAGGAAAACATAGTAAGCACTAGCAGAGGTGTTGTTATGGGTGTAATTCCCATGCAGTTTTTCTTAAGGTGCTTTCCGAAAATAAGCGGTATGACAGGTACTGCAAAGGCAGGAGAGGATGAGTTTTACCAGCTTTATGACCTTAAGGTAAGCGTTATTCCCACAAGAACCCCCTGTATAAGAAATGACTATCCCTATGAGATTTATCTAACTAAGGAAGAAAAATACAAGGCGGTTATTGACAGGGTAGTATCTGCCCACCAAAAAAATCAGCCTGTGCTTATAGGCACACAGGATATAGAGGAAAGCGAGCTTATAAATAAAAGGCTTTTGGAAAAAGGAATTACCCCTCAGCTTATAAGCGCAAAGAATGACGAGCTGGAAGCGGAGATTATTAAAAACGCAGGTATGCCGGGGGCGGTTACGGTATCTGCCAATATGTCCGGCAGAGGTGTTGATATAAGGCTCGGAGGCGCTGATGAAAAAAGGGCAGAGGAGGTAAAGAGTGCCGGAGGACTGCTTATTATCGGTACCTTCATGAGCGAAAGCGAAAGAGGAGATATGCAGCTTCGGGGCAGAAGCGGCAGACAGGGTGATATAGGAGAGAGCCGTATGTATGTTGCCCTTGAGGATGAAATTATGGATAAGTACGGCCTTAAAAAGCTGATACCCCAAAGGCACTATCCCAAGGCGGCAACAGGAGAGCCTGTTGAGGATAAGGTGGTAAGGCGAGAGGTTGAGAGAATACAGCGTATAGCCCAGGGTGATACCCTTGAGCTTCGCCGCAGATTGCTTAAATTCACCATGATAGGCGAAAAGCACAGGGATATAGTTTTCGGCAGGAGAGGAGCCTTTCTTAAAGGGGAATCAAAGCCGGAGATATGGAACAGACATTTCCCGGATATGTATGACAAGGCGGTAGCAAAGTTCGGAGAGAGGGCGGTTGAAGAAGCCCAGCTTAAAACCGTACTCAGGGTAATAAACGAATACTGGAGCGACTATCTTGACTATACCTCATATCTTCGTGACGGAATACACCTTACCCGTATAGGGGGCAAAAATCCGGCGGATGAGTATAATATCACCTGCGAGGAGTATTTTTCCGGAATGGAACAGCAGGTAATAGATGCCATGGGCGAAAGACTGGAAAAGCTCTGTCAGTTAAAGGATATATCGGAATATGCGGTAGAAAAGCCTATATCCATTTCCACCTATACATTAAACGAAAGCGGCGAGGAATTGCTTAAAAAGAGCTTTATCGAAACCGCCCTTGATGATGAGGAGGAATTGTCCGAGTATTATGAGGATGATGACGAGGACGAGGATGATACCCCGGAGGAGATAAAGGAAGAAAAGACAGAGAAAAAGGGCTTTTTCAGAAAATTATTCGGAAAATAAGGGAGAAATTATGAACTGTATAGCGGCAATATCCACTCCCCTTAATACCGGGGGAGTGGCGATGATAAGAATATCCGGGGATGATGCCCTTGAAGTGGCAAAAAGGGTGTTTTCCCCTAAGTACCCCTGCAATTCGGTTGACACAATGGAAGGATATACCGCCGCCTACGGCTTTATAGAGGATGAGGGGGAAAAGCTGGATGACGGTATTCTTCTTGTGTATAAAGCCCCCCACAGCTACACCGGAGAAAACACAGCGGAGATAACCTGCCACGGTGGAGTATATATAGCAAAAAGGATATTACAGGCCTGTATAAAGGCAGGGGCAAGCCTTGCCTCCCCGGGGGAGTTTACCAAAAGGGCTCTTTTAAACGGAAAATTATCCTTAACCGAAGCGGAAAGCGTAATTGATATAATAAATGCCGGCAGCGAGCAGATGTTAAAGAGTGCAAGAGCCCAGACTGACGGAGCATTATACCGCAGAATAGAGGGGCTTTGCGAAAAGCTGTTATCGGTTGGTGCGGAAATTTCCGTGTGGATAGATTATCCTGATGAAAGCGAGGACGAGGACAAGATAAGCTGTGACAGCTGGAGGGAGCGTATAGAGGAAATTTCTCTTGATATGGAGAGCCTTCTTTCAAGCTATGACACAGGGGTTATTATGCGTGAGGGTATAACGGTAGCTATAGCAGGCACACCCAATGCAGGAAAATCCACCCTTATGAATTTACTTTCCGGTACGGAAAAAAGCATAGTAACCGATATTGAGGGCACCACAAGGGATATAGTGGAGCAGTCGGTAAGCCTTGGAGATATAAGGCTTAATTTAAGCGACCTTGCAGGAATTCGTAAAACCGAGGACAGAGTGGAGAAAATCGGCGTTGAAAAAAGCATATCAAGGCTTGATACCTCCCAGCTTATACTTGCCATGTTTGACGGGTCAAGGGCTTTAAGCGATGAAGATAAGGCGCTTATAGAAATGCTTTCCGGGAAAAATGTTATCCCGGTAATAAATAAAACCGACCTTGATATAACAATAGAAAAGGACTATATAAAAAATCACCTTGGGGATTATGTGGAAATTTCCGCCAAAAATATAACCGGGGTGGAGGAATTAAAAGAGGCGGTTATTACCCATTGTAAAATAAAGAAGCTGTCCCCGGAAAGCGGATTTCTTGCAAATGAGCGTCAAAGGGAGTGCGCTATTAGAGCTTATGAGCATATAAGGGCGGCACTTTATGCTTTAAGCGAGGGCATGACAGCGGATGTGGCAGGCCTTGAAGCGGAGGCGGCATTACAATGCCTTTATGAGCTAAGCGGCAAAAGTGCAAGCGAAGAGGTAATAGACAGTATTTTCCAAAGATTTTGTGTAGGTAAATAAAATGAGCAGATGTATAAAAGAGCTTATACAGAACTTAAACCTTATAATAGGCTGTGATATAGGCTGTAATTATTGCTATGCCTCATTTATGAAGAGATTTACAGGCCATGATGAACAGTGGGGTACATTTCTTGACGTAAAGTGCTGGGAGAAGATAAAAAATCCCGGCAAATATAAGGGTCAGCGTGTGGTTATAGGCTCAGTTACCGACGGCTATAATCCAAGCGAGGAGGAATATAAGAACACAAGGCGGCTTTTAGAGGAATTAAAGGACAGCGGCGCCGAAATACTTATCTGCACAAAGTCAGATCTTGTGTTAAGGGATATTGATCTTTTAAAGCAGATGAATAAGGTAACGGTGTCCTTTTCGATAAATACCCTGGACGAGGACTTTAAAAACGACATGGACAAGGCGGTATCTATAGAAAGACGGCTTTCTGCCATGAAAACCTTATATGATGAGGGTATAAGGACAGTATGCTTTGTATCCCCTGTGTTCCCGGGGATAACCGATATAAGGGCAATATTTGAAAGGGCAAGAAATCAGTGCGATTTATTCTGGCTTGAAAACCTTAATTTAAGGGGCGGCTTTAAAAAGGACATTATGGACTACATAAAGGAAAAATATCCCCACCTGCTACCCCTTTATGAGGAAATCTATAACAAAAACAACCGGGAATATTTTGAAAACCTCAGAAATGACGCCAGACAAATGGCTAAGGAATATAACTGTCCCTTTGTTGATAATGAGCTTCCCTACGGCAGGGCAGAAAAGGGTCACCCGGTTATAGTGGACTATTTTTATCATGAGCAGATAAAGGGCTCGGATAATACAGGAAGAAGAAAAACAAGCTGAAAAAGTACAAGGTCAATATTGTTGTATAATGATTTTCGGGGGATAGCCTGTAAATCTGTTATTAAAAAGGCGTGTAAACGATTAAAAAACTTTCAAAAAGATAATTTTATATATAGACAATAAGAAAATTTTGTGCTACAATAGACTTGTAACGGGCAGAAATACTGCCAACGGAAAAATTTAACCGAAAGGAAAGAAGTAAAATGAATAACATACCTGAAGTAAAGCTCGGTATTGCGGCAGTTAGCCGAGACTGTTTCCCCATGAGCCTTTCAGCATCCAGATGTGAGGCTGTAGTAAAGGCCGCTAAGGAAAAGGGCATTGATATTTTCAAGTGCCCCACAACCATTGAAAATGAAAATCACATGATGCAGGCTCTTTCAGAGCTTAAGGAAGCCGGATGTAATGCACTTGTAGTGTATCTGGGTAACTTCGGCCCCGAAACAGCAGAAACCCTTCTTGCAAAGTATTTTGACGGTCCTGCCATGTTTGTGGCAGCTGCTGAGGAAACAGGGGATAACCTTGTAGGCGGCAGAGGCGACGCATACTGCGGCGTGCTTAATGCAAGCTACAACTTAGCTCTCAGAAATATTAAGGCATATATCCCTGAATATCCCGTAGGCACAGCAACAGAGGTAGCTGATATGATAGCTGAATTTATCCCTGTTGCAAGAGCTGTTATCGGTCTTCGTAACTTAAAGGTAATCACCTTCGGACCTCGTCCCCAGGACTTCCTTGCTTGTAATGCACCCATAAAGCAGCTTTACAATCTCGGTATTGAAATAGAGGAAAACTCAGAGCTTGACTTATATGCAGCATTTAATGAGCATAAGGACGATGCGAGAATTCCCGAAGTAGTTGCAGATATGGAAAAGGAGCTTGGCGCAGGAAATAAGATGCCCGGTATTCTTCCCAGACTTGCACAGCTTGAAATCACACTTCTTGACTGGATGGAACAGCACAAGGGCAGCCGTAAGTATGTGGTATTTGCAAATAAGTGCTGGCCCTCATTCCAGACACAGTTCGGCTGTGTACCCTGCTATGTAAACAGCCGTCTTACCGCAAGAGGAATCCCCGTATCCTGCGAGGTTGATATTTACGGTGCAGTAAGCGAATATATCGGTACCTGCATTTCCGGCGATGTTGTAACACTTCTTGATATAAACAACACAGTTCCTGCCGATATGTACAATGAATCCATCAAGGGCAAGTATGACTATACATTAAAGGATACCTTCATGGGCTTCCACTGCGGTAACACAGCATCATGTCGTCTTACCTCCTCCACAATGAAGTATCAGCTCATCATGCACAGAGGACTTGAGCCTGATAAGGAGCCTGATATTACAAGAGGTACTCTTGAGGGCGACATTATCCCCGGCGATATTACCTTCTTCCGTCTTCAGAGCACAGCAGATGCTAACCTTCGTGCTTATGTGGCACAGGGCGAGGTTCTTCCTGTTGCTACCCGTTCATTCGGCGGTATCGGTGTATTTGCAATTCCCGAAATGGGCAGATTCTACCGCAACGTTCTTGTAAAGAAGAATTACCCCCACCACGGTGCAGTTGCCTTCGGTCACTACGGCAAGGCAATCTTTGATGTAATGAAGTACCTTGGTGTTGAGGATGTGGAATTTAACCGTCCCAAGGGTATGCTTTATGACGGCGAAAATCCTTATGCTAAATATTGATAACCCCACAAATCCCCTCTTTTGAGGGGATTTTTTTATATAACTATATTATAAAAGGGGTAAAAAAGGGCATTAAAGCTATACTATATTACAAAAATTATACTTTACCACTTGCAAAAATAAAAGTAATCTGCTATAATAATCATTGTGTACGTTATAGGGGTAGTTATGCCCTTAAATAAAGATGACAAATTTCATAATAAAATATTGTAAGAATATATCTGAAGGAAACCCCTTCACAGTTATATAAAAGTCAGGAGTGCAAATATGAAAAGTTATCAGAAAATAATCGCCGCAGTATGTGCATCATCAGTAGCATTATCTCTTGCAGGCTGTTCCGACATTTCCGTAATGGGTACGGTAGACGGCGAAACGATCAATGCAGGTGTTTATCTTTACTATGCCACAAATGCAAGACAGGAGGCACAGACAGAGGTAAACGAGCAGCTTTCTGAAATGGGTACAGACCCCTCAGAAATTGAAAATTTTGACTACTTTGATTATAAGGTAGGGGAAAAGGAGTTTTCACAGTATGTAAATGACAGAGCCATGGACAGCGTAAAGCAGTATGTTGCAATTTTAAGACGCTGTGCAGAGCTTGAAATAGGCCTTACTGCCGATGAGGAGCAGACTATAAAGGACAGCGCAAAGGAATTATGGAATACCGAGATCACCTACTACGGCTATCCCACAGGTGTTACCTACGGTGAGAGCTATGAGCAGGCAGGTATCAGCAGACAGTCCTATATTAAGGTACAGCAGGCGGCTGAGCTTGGAAATAAACTGTTTGATGCTTACTATGATGAGGGCGGTATCACCGAAACCGACGAAAAGGATATTGAGGTTTACTATACCGATAATTACGGAAGATTCCAGATAATCCAGGTATCACTTACAGACGGTGAGGGTGATAAACTGGAAACCGATGAAGCAAAGAAGGACTACATGGAGCTTGCAGAGAGCTACCTTGAAAGACTTGAAAATGGCGAGGACTTTGATGTAGTTTACCATGACTATGAAAACTTCGTTGAGGAATTAAAGGCATCCGCTTCTGATGATAAGGACACATCTTCAGAGGCTGAGGAGGACGAGGACGAGGAAAAGGACGAGCCTACTTCTGATGATACCTCCTCCGGTTCTGATGATACCACATCAGATGATGAGGATGAGGAAGAGGAGCATGACCACGAAATGCTTCTTGCCAAGGATTCCACCTCCCCTGATGAGGCTACAATCAAGTGGTTATTTGAGCTTGATGAAAACGAGGGCGGTATCTATGACAAGGATGAGGATTACTACTATGTGGCTATGAGAAAGCCCTTACTTGACAGAGATGACTGGTATGAAGAAAACCGCCTTGACATTCTTCACGAGATGAAGGATGAGGAGTTTGAGGAAATACTTCTTGACTTTGCAAAGGACTATGAGGTAAACTTCTCAGATGCGGCACTTAACGCATACAAGCCCGAGAACTTAAGATAAGAATTATAGAATACGGTCGGTTATGCCGACCGTTATTTTTTAAGGAAAGGATACAAGGATGATAGCATTGACCGCAAGCGACCTGTCGGTTTCCTTTGGGGGAGAAACCCTTTTTGATAAGATTTCCTTTGCTCTTGATGAAAAGGGCAGAGCCGGGCTTGTGGGGGTAAACGGCTGTGGCAAGACCACGTTGTTTCGTATACTTACCGGCAGGCAATCCCACGATACCGGCGGTATCAGTATGGTACAGGGTACCCGTATAGGCTATATGGAGCAGTATGTTATAAGGGATGATACTGTCACCCTTTATGACGAGGTGCTGAGCGTATTTTCCCACCTTATGGAAATGGAGAGGGAATTACAGGATATAGCCATAGACATAGACACCGGGGATCACAGCGAAAAGACCCTTACAAGGCAGATGCAGTTACAGGAAAAATTCGAGAGTGAGGGGGGACTGTATTTCAGAGCCCTTACCACCTCCGCCCTTATGGGCCTTGGATTTGAAAAGGAATTGCACCAAAGACCCATGAGTGTTCTTTCCGGAGGACAGAAAAGCAAGGCACAGTTAGCAAAGCTCCTGTTGTCCGACAGCAATCTGTTATTACTGGATGAGCCCACAAACCACCTGGATATAAAGGCCTGCGAATGGCTGGAAAAATTCCTGCTTGAATATAAGGGGGCATATATAGTAATAAGCCATGACAGATATTTTCTTGATAAGGTTACAAATACCACCTTTGAAATGGAGAACGGACATTTAAGGGAGTATAAGGGAAATTATTCCAGGTATCTTGAATTAAAGGAAGAATACCGCAAGACACAGCAAAGGGTGTATGAGCGTACCTTAAAGGAAATTTCCCGTATTGAGGGAATGGTGGAACAGCAAAAGCGCTGGGGACAGGAGCATAACTATATCACCGCCGCCTCAAAGCAAAAGCAGGCGGACAGGCTTAAAGAAACCCTTGACAGACCGGAGGATTTACCCGAGGGAATACGCTTTACCTTCAGATGTAAGGAGGGAGGCGGAAATGATGTGCTTATGGCGAAAAATCTTTCCAAGTCCTTTGATGATAAGCTGTTGTTTTCAAATGTGGAGCTGGATATAAAGAAGAATACAAGGGTATTTATCTTAGGGGAAAACGGCTGCGGCAAAACCACCCTGCTTAAAATTCTTACCGGGGAAACAGAGCCGGACAGCGGACAATATCGCTACGGGGCGGAGATTTTGCCGGGATATTATGACCAGGTACAGGCCAATCTCACAGGAAGTAAGACAGTCCTTGGTGAGGTGTGGGACAGCTATCCGAAGATGACACAGACTGAAGTAAGAAGCGCACTTGCGGCATTTTTATTTAAAGGTGAGGATGTGTTTAAGACAATAGCCAATTTAAGCGGCGGCGAAAAGGCAAGGGTAGCACTGTTAAAGCTGATGCTTAAAGGGGCTAATCTGCTGTTACTGGACGAGCCCACAAACCACCTTGATATACATTCACGGCAGGCTTTAGAGGAGGCGCTTTTATCCTACGGGGGAACTCTTGTTATTGTATCCCATGACCGCTATCTTATAAATAAGCTGGCGGACAGGATAATTTTGCTTAAAAATGACGGAACATTTTCCTTAGAGGGAAACTATGACAGATACCTTGAATGGTGCGAAATGTATGCGACACCACAGGAGAAAAAGCCGGGGCCGGAAAGCAAAAAGCCTAACCTCTATAAGGAGAAAAAGGAACGGGACGCAAGGGCAAGACAGCTGAGAGCCGCCATATCAAAGGCGGAAAGGGAAATTGAGAAAATAACCGAAGAATTAGAAAAAGCAACCGCCCTTTTGGCAACGGATGAGTATGCAACCGACTATGAAAAGGCCTTTGAAGTGTCCGAGAAAATAGAACAGTTAAGGGCAAAAGAGGAACAGCTTACCGAGGAGTGGATGACACTTTCTGAGGAGCTGGAAACCGTTACATGATTTCCAAGGCAAATTTAAGTTATAATTACTTTAGTTTAGCTAAAAAATATATACAAACTTCTTTGTGCATATTTAACGAAATTTAGTTCACTTAATAAACAATTAAGAGCACTAAGGTAAATTTGAATTGTAACTTGGAAATCGTTTACACAAAAAATGGAGTAAAAAAAGCAAAAAAAATCAAGATATAGTGATATGATAAAAAAAGACCGTGATTTTTAACGAAATTTCGGTCTTATTTTTATTTATATTGTGCAAAAAAATTTTTTCTTGTTAATTTGTGCAAAAAGATTTTACAAGGTGAAAACTAATGCAATAACCTTGACAGAAAAGTGAAAATTTGATATAATAACTGTGTTATAACCCGTTTAGTGGGTTTGTGTAATTTTGCAAAAAGCAGGGCAAATTAAGGGGGTATCAATTCCCTTGATTGTGCATAATGCTTAAAAGATACACACTTTTCCCTTGACGGGAGAAAATCAAAAGATTTAAGGAAAAGCTGTCATGGAAACGATTTTAAAAGCCGTTAACATCTGTCGCAGCTTCCGCATAAACGAAACCACCACGGTTGATGCGCTGAAGGGGATAAACCTGGAGGTGGAGAAAAACAAGCTGGTGGTATTAAGAGGCAGATCGGGTTCGGGCAAAACAACGCTGATAAATATTTTAGGTGCACTTGACCGTCCCACAGACGGCAGTGTTATATTTGACGGCAACGAAATCACCGGACTTTCCGATACAAGGCTTGATAAGCTGAGGCGTAACGAGATGTCCTTTGTATTTCAGTCGGTGGCGCTTATTCCCACCATGACCGCCTTTGAAAATGTGGAATTTGCCATGAGAATGGCAGGAGTTCCCTACAGTAAAAGGGTGGCAAGGGCTAAGGAGTGCTTAGTCAGGGTAGGGCTTGAAAAGCGTATGCACCACCGCCCCGGAGAAATGTCCGGCGGTGAACAGCAAAGAGTGGCTATTGCAAGGGCAATATCCAACCGGCCTAAGCTGATATTTGCGGATGAGCCTACAGCGGCACTTGATATGCCAACCGGCCTTGCGGTAATGGGACTGTTCAGGGAGCTTGTACACTCCGACGGACTTACCATTATGATGACCACCCACGATACTGCCATGATGGAGCAGTGTGACGTGGTTTATACCCTTGAGGACGGAAAGATTACCGATGTTAAGGTAAACGATATCACAGATGATTTTTCGGGAGGTAGCCAATGCCGAGACGAATGATGTTAGCGCCCCCCGAGGACGTAATGGTCCAATGCGAAAACCTTGTAAAGATATATAAGACCGGCGAAATTGAGGTAATGGCTCTTCAGGGACTTGACCTTACGGTACACAGAGGAGAGCTTATGGGCATTGTGGGTGCCTCCGGCAGCGGAAAATCCACCCTGCTTAATATGCTGGGCGCACTTGATAAGCCCTCAGCCGGAAGTCTTTATGTGGACGGCAAAAACCTGCTTACCTTTGATGAGCAGGATCTTATAAGATACAAAAGGGAAACGGTAGGCTTTGTGTGGCAAAACAACGCAAGAAACCTTATCCCGTATCTTACGGCGGTGCAGAATGTTGAACTGCCTATGCTGTTATCCGGAAGGAAAAACCGCCATGAAAGGGCAGTACAGCTTCTTGAGATGGTGGGACTGGGACAGAGAAAAAACTCTGTACTGGGACAGTTATCCGGCGGTGAACAGCAACGAGTGGCAATAGCGATAGCCCTTGCCAATAACCCAAGCCTTCTGCTTGCAGATGAGCCTACGGGTGCGGTGGATACCGCAACAGCCTCCATGGTGCTGGATGTGTTCAGGGAGCTGAACCGACAGACGGGGGTTACAATAATCATAGTTACCCACGATACCAACCTGTCAAAATCCATTGACAGAGTGGTAGCGATAAGAGACGGCCGAACCTCCAGCGAAATGCTGAGAAAGAGGCCGGCTGCAATGTCCTTTGATCAGTTAGCTAAGATGAATGAGGAGCAGGAAGCGCTTCTTTCATCCCAGACAACCGATCACGAGGAGCTTGTTGTGCTTGACAGGGCAGGAAGACTTCAGATTCCCAAGGAATATCTGGAGGCTTTGGGTCTTAAGGGCGGCGACAAGGTAAGAGTAGAGCTTGAGGAGGATCGTATTTCGGTATACAATACGGAATACAACCGCAAGCAATAAATTCCTTCATAAGTCGAATTATATAAGCATAATTTCGATTAAGCATAAACAAAAAACTTCAGAAAGGTGGATCTTAACTGTGGCTAGGAAAATTAAGCTAAAAAGAATACTGGCAGGCGTTTTATCATGTGCAACCATGATAACAGCAGTGTCAGTAAACATGACCGCAGTCAGCGCAGATGAGGCGGGTAGCTCCTCTGCGACACAATCCGACAGCTCGGGCTCGGTTGAAATAACCGGTACCGAAGGTAAGTACAGCACCTACTACAATGAGTATGTAGCACAGGGTGTTGCAAAGCCGGATAAGGAAATCACCATTTACGCAACCGACTATGTAAGCGGTACACTGGGTGATATTACATTCGGCGACGCTGCATCAGACAAGGATGAGGAGATTGACAAGGCACTTACAACAGTAAGCAACTTTGAAAATCTCAGCCAGTTCTTAACTGACAGCACAGACTTAAAGACAGACAAGCATGATTCCATCAAGTGGATGAACGACAGACTTACTCTTACCTATGAGTTTGAAGTAAGTGAAACAGGTCTTTATAACCTTGAGGCGATCTACTATCCCATTGAGGGGGATGAAACCTCCAATACGGTAGTGGATGTGGGACTTAAGCTGGACGGAGAATATCCCTTTACAGCAACCAAGGACTTAACACTTGACCGTTACTGGCAGGATGAATCCGAAATCAAGCGTGACCCCAAGGACAACGACCTTCGTCCCGGACAGATTACATACGATTGCTGGATATGCTACCCCATAAAGGATAAGGAGGGTCTTTACAACGAGCCCTACTTCTTCTATCTTGAAAAGGGTAAGCACACTCTTGAAATTGAGGGTATCAGAACATATGGTGTGTTCCATTCCTTCACCTTCAAGAATTATGATGAGGTGGGAGATTACAGCGATATAATGCCTACCCAGGATCAGATAAACAGCACTCCTGCTCTTACAATACCCAATGAGCTTGGCAACAACACAATTCTGTTACAGGCTGAAAAGCCCTCATATAAGACAGCATCTACCCTTTACGCTACTTATGACAGAACAACCTACATGACAAGCCCCAACCACCCCACAAAGCAGAGATATAACACAGTAGGTCAGGCTACATGGAACAAGGCTACACAGGCTATCACCTACAGCTTTAAGGTTCCCAATGACGGCTACTACAGATTCAGCTTTAAGGCAAGACAGAACCAGATGAGAGGCTTCTTCTCCAACAGAAGAATCTACATTGACGGTGAGGTTCCATGTAAGGAGCTGGATGACGTTCAGTTCATCTATTCACCCGACTGGTACGCTCTTACTCCTAAGGATGCAAGCGGTAACGACATTTATGTATACCTTACAGCAGGTGAGGAGCATACAATTACCCTTGAGGCTATCCCCGGCTCTATCGGTGCGGTAATGCAGAGACTGGATGACCTTATCTTAGAGCTTAACCAGTATTACAGAAGAATACTTATGATAACAGGTCCCGATCCGGATGAATTCAACGATTACTTCGTTGAAAGAAAGATCCCCGATCTTATTCCTTCATTTGAAAGAATAGTAAAGAGCCTCCGAGAGGAAAAGAACAGTATCGAAGAGCTTACAAAGAAGGGCTCAGAGGCGGCTGCTCTTGAAACAATGGCTATTTACCTTGAAAGATGTATCGAGCATCAGGAGGACATTCCCATAATGGCATCCTCTATTAAAGATAGTATATCTTCAGTATCTGCATGGATGCGTGACTATCGTGACCAGCCCTTAGAGCTTGACTATATCGAAATCGGTACGGTACACGAAACCTTCAACCCCGCTACAGGAAACTTCTTCAGCGAGTTTGTATTCGGTTTCAACGCATTTATCGGATCCTTCTTTGAGGACTACACAGTTCTTTCAGACTCCAGTGCAACAGCACTTGATGTTTGGGTATCACTTGCCCGTGACCAGGCAACGGTTGTTAAGAACCTGGTTGATAACAAGTTCAACTCCAACCCCGAATTTAACGGTACACAGGCTTCCATAAACCTGGTACAGGGCTCAATTCTTGAAGCAACACTTGCAGGCAAGGGTCCCGAAATCGCCCTCTTTATCGGTGGCGACTTCCCCATTCAGCTTGCGGCAAGAGGACTTCTGGTTGACCTTACACAGTTCAGAGATTATGAACAGGTAACCGAGAGATTTGCAGATGATGCAATGACTTTGTACGAATATCACGACGGTAACAAGGTAGGCGTATACGGACTTCCCGTATCACAGAACTTCCCCATGCTGTTCTATCGTACAGACGTACTTGAGGAGCTTGGATTTGACGGTCCTCCGAAAACCTGGGATGAGCTTATCACAATGCTTCCCACACTTCAGAGAAAGTATCTTGATGTAGGTCTTATACTTCCTCAGAACATTTCTTCAAACACATTTGATGCAGGTAATACATTCATCCTGCTTATGTTACAGACAGGTCAGGATATTTACAACGAGGATATTTACTCAACTGACTACAGCCAGATAGAGACATCCGATATAAAGAATCTCAATCTGACAAACTTCATGACTCAGGATTCTATCAAGGCATTTGAAAAGTGGACTAAGTTCTACACAGTATTCAGCTTTGACCAGACCTTCGACGCATTCTCACGTTTCAGAACCGGTGAGATGCCCCTGGTAATCCAGGCTTACACCTTCTACAACCAGCTTTCAGTAGCTGCTCCCGAAATCAAGGGTCTGTGGGACTTCACAGTTATCCCCGGTACTGTTCAGGAGGACGGAACAATAAATCACACAGCAAACTCAGCCGGAAGCGGTGCGGTTATCTTTAGTAAGGTATCAAACCAGAATGCAGCATGGGAATTCGTAAAGTGGTTTACAAGCACAGACATCCAGGTAGACTACGGTAAGCAGATCGAAGCTCTTATGGGCCCCATGGGTAGATTTGATACAGCTAACAAGGAAGCCCTTGTTCAGTTACCCTGGTCCACAATCGAGTACGAAAAGATCGCCTCTCAGATGAGCCAGCTGCGTGAAGTACCTATCATCCCTGCTTCCTATGCTACAACCCGTCACATCAACAACGCATTCAGACAGGTTGTTAATGATGCAGGTAATCCCAGATACACACTTATGAGCTACAATGATCAGATCAAGTCTGAAATTGTAAGAAAGTATCAGGAGCTTTCAGGCTTCGGCAGTTAATAATAACCGGTATGCAAAGGGGAAAACCCTTTGCATAGCCGAAATTAAAGAGGAGGTTATCGTTTTGGCGAGAAAAGAAAAATCCCAGTATATCGAAGACAATAAGTTCAGATATACTCTTCGTGAAATGAAGAAAAACGGCAGCGTATACTTACTGTTAGCGCCATACTTCTTACTTTTCACGGTGTTCACTATTATACCGGTTATTCTGTCACTCCCCATGGGCTTTACCAACTTCAACATGGCACAGTTCCCTCAGTTTGTTGGTCTGAATAACTTCTACGCTTTGTTCCTTGAGGACGAAGTATTCATCAAGGCAATACAGAATACTCTTGTATTTGCTATCATCACCGGTCCTTTAAGCTATGTACTGTGCTTTATCTTAGCATGGCTCATAAACGAAATGCCCAGAGCATTAAAGACCGTGTTCACATTCATTTTCTATGCACCTACCCTTGCAGGTAATATCTATACCACCTGGCAGCTTATCTTCTCAGGTGATACATACGGTATAGCAAACTCCTACCTGCTTGACCTTGGTATCATAAACAGTGCAAGACAGTGGCTGACTGACGCTAACTACATCATGGGCGTTGTTATTATAGTTCAGCTCTGGATTTCACTTGGTGCCGGCTTCCTTGCACTTCGTGCAGGTCTTCAGGGTATTCCCAAGGACAGATATGAGGCAGGCGCTATTGAAGGTATTAAGAACCGTACTCAGCAGTTACTTCTTGTTACGGTACCTGCTATGGGTCCCCAGCTTCTGTTCGCGGCGGTTATGCAGATCACTGCATCCTTTACCGCAGGTGACGTAGGCCGATTCTTAACAGCCTTCCCCAGTACCGACTATGCTGCTCATACAATTATGACTCACGCATACGACTTCGGTTCTATTCGTTACGAAATGGGTTACTCTTCGGCAATATGTTTCGTATTGTTCGTGGTTATGTTACTTGCTAACTGGTTTATCAAAAAACTGCTTGGCAAGTACCTTGACTGATAGGAGGAGAGCAAAATGTATTTTTCTCTGAGAAAGGAAGGTAGTTATGAAAATAACTAAGGTGAAAAGAAAAAGATACGGTGGCTCTCTGGGCGGAGATATAGCGATTTTCGTACTTCTTACGCTGATCGGTCTGTTCATGATCTTCCCTATCTATCTTTCAGTTATCCAGTCATTAAAGCCGGTTGAGGAATTATTCCTTTTCCCGCCCAGACTGTATGTTACAAACATCACAGATCAGAACTTCTCTGATCTTCTTGCAACGGCATCTAATATGTGGGTGCCCTTCTCAAGATACGTATTCAACTCCGTATTCGTTGCGGTTGTTGTTACGGTAGCTCAGCTGTTATTCTCATCTTCAGCTGCTTATGCACTTTCAAAGGTAAGCTTCCCCGGTGCAAAGACACTCAATAAGATAATTGAGATCGCACTTCTCTTTACCAGTACCGTTCTTTACATCATGCAGTACATGGTAATGGCTACACTGGGTATGATCGATACCTACTTTGCAATTACATTACCCTTTATCGCTACTCCCATGGGTCTGTACCTTATGCGTCAGTTTATGGGTCAGCTCCCCGACAGTATGATAGAGGCCGCAAAGCTTGACGGTGCAGGCCATGTAAGAATTTGCTGGCAGATAGTAATGCCCAACGTAAAGCCCGCATGGCTCACACTTCTGATATTTGCCTTCCAGGGTGCTTGGCAGATAACAGGTTACTCATTCATTTATAATGAGGCGTTAAAACCCATCCCGACCGTTATGCAGCAGATAAGTGCAGCGGGTATTGCCCGTGCAGGTGTTGCAGCCGCAGCCGTAGTAGTTACAATGCTGCCGCCTATGATAGTATTTATTTTCTGTCAGAGCAGCGTTATGGAAACAATGGCTCACAGCGGTCTTAAGGACTAATAAACCGACAAATTTACAGAAAGGATGATTTTAGTGCCGAAATTAAAGAAAATTGCCGCGATCGCTGTTTCAGCTCTTATGGCAGTTTCAACGCTGGGTACAGGCGCTTTTGCAGACCAGCCCTATGACGGCTACAACTATGACTGGTGGGGCGACCCGGTTCCTTCCCAGACAGGCTACGTTGTGGACAGGGTAGTGTCAGCAAAGGACCTTAAAACCGGTAAGAGATATAACTCAGTAGATCAGCTTAAGGATATTGCCGAAAAGACCGGCAAGACCTTCTTCAACAACAAGGAAGAATACTTAGAGCATCAGGCAAAGTACGAGGCTTATGACAAGTACAAGGATGCTTACAAGGAATACGAGGATTACCTTGAGGACCTTGAAAAGTACAACGAATACCTTGAAAAGTTAGCGGCTTATGAGGAATATCAGAAGGATCCCGAGGGCAAGGAAGAAGTAAAGAAGCCCAGGGAAGTAAAGAAGCCCGAAGAGGTTAAGGAGCCTGAAAAGGTTGAAGAGGTAGAAAGAGTTAAGGAAGATGATGCTCTTATGCCGGAAATTGAGCTTACAACCTTTACAGAGCCCAGAGATATGTTCATTGATGATGATACCGGTAAGCTTTATATAGTAGACAGCGGTAACAGCCGTATACTTGTTGTAAATGCGGATTTCTCCGGTGACGTTGAAGTAATGGACTTCTTCTATAACCCCGAAACAGACGGTTATGAAACACTTAACAAGCCCCGTGGTATTTTCGTAAGACATGACTATACCATAGAGGACGAAAACAAGCAGACAATGATCTACATTGCCGACTATGACAATGGTAGAGTGCTTGCAGTATACGAGGACGGTACGGTGTTCCAGCAGTTCACCAAGCCCCCCAGTGAATTCTATGATGATAAGGTTACATTCCAGCCCAGTAAGGTAGTAGTAGACGTTGCAGGTAACGTTTATGTTTGTATCATGTCAATTACAGACGGTGCGGTAATGTTCGCTCCCGACGGTACATTCTCAAACTACTACGGCGCTAACCGTGTTGAACAGACAGCACAGGCTATCGCAAACAAGTTCTGGAAAACAATCCTCTCCCGTGAGGTAGCCGCAAACTTTATCCAGGCAGTTCCCATGGAGTTCTCAAACTTCGATATAGATGATGAGGGCTTTATCTACACCGTAACAGAAGCTACAAAGGATACCCAGACAGATATCTTCAAGAAGATGAATCCTGCCGGTGAAAACATCCTTATAAACCTTGGCTTCTCAGAGTATACATACGGTGACGCAGCTTCCTACTATTATAAGAATACAACCTACCGTTCATCCATAAACGACGTTGACGTTGATGAAAACGGTACAATAAGACTTCTTGACTACACCAACGGCCGTGTATTTGAGTACACAGACGAATGCGACCTGCTGTTTATCTACGGCGGTTCAGGTGACCAGAAGGGTCTTTTCAAGGCTGTATCAGCAGTAGAGGCTTATGATGATATTGTATATGTACTTGACAGCGCAAAGCAGTCAATAACCACCTTCAAGCGTACAGAGTTCGGTGATATTGTTCACGAGGCTATGTCACTTTACAACGAAGGTAAGTATGAGGAATCAAGAGGTCCCTGGAACGAGGTTCTTACCCGTGACAGCAACTACTGGTTCGCATACATAGGCCTTGGTAACGCAGAGTTATCACAGGGTAATTATGAGCTTGCTATGGATTACTTCTATCGTAACAGCCGTAGCGGTTACAACAGAGCCTTCAAGCAGTTCCGTATGGAATTTGTAAGAAGCAACTTCAACACCTTCATTATTATAATAGCAGTTGTAGTAGTTGTGGGTGTAGTTCTTTCAAAGGTAATAAAGTATATGAAGAAAAAGAAAGCGGGAGGTAAATAAATATGAGATTTGATTTAGATATGCCCGCTTGGAAGTGGCCTTTTTATGTAGCCAAGCATCCCTTTGAGGGCTTCGAGGATTTAAGATGGAAGAAAGCATACAATATGAAGGTAGCCCTTGTAATTGTACTTTGCTTATTCCTTGTAACAGTTTGTCAGCACGTTATGACAGGCTTCCTCTTTAACACAACCTATGTTAAGATCTTTAACATAGTACCCTTACTTGTACAGACCATCGTATTATTCTTCACATGGGTAGTAGGTAACTGGTCACTGTGTACACTGTTCGACGGCGAGGGCAATATGAAGAGTATCTGCGTAGTCAGCGCCTATGCTCTTGTACCCTACATAATCACTCAGGTAGTGGTTATTATCGCAAGTAACATCTTAGAAAGAAACGAAGAAGCATTCATCATCTTCTTCCAGTATTTCGGAATTTTATGGAGCGTTGTGCTTATGATATCCGGTATCAAGACCGTACATCAGTACACAATCCCCAAAACACTTATTGCGATGATCTTCACAGTATTTGCAATGGTAATTATTCTGTTTATCATGGTACTTTTAATGAGCTTGTTCCAGCAGGTATATATCTTCATATATACTATCTATACCGAGCTGATGTACCGATTCAGTCTATAAGCGGAGGTGTAAAATGATAAAGTTCAGAAAAAAACTGCTTGCAGTTTTACTTACAGCCGCTATGCTGATTTCCATGAGCTCAATGGTAGCCTGGTCAGATGAACAGCCCGCAGTAGATGAGGGCGCTCAGACAACCGAGGAGGCTGCTGATGATACACAGCAGGATGAAGCCTCAGGCGATGATGATGAAGTCGTAGAGGTTGACCCTCAGCAGAAGCTCTCCGAGATGAAGAAAGTAGCGGAGAATGATAACTACAAGCTTTTCCTTGATGAAAAGACCACAGTATTTGCGGTTCAGTCAAAGGCAGATGATTACATCTGGTGGAGCTCACCTGTAAACGGTGACGCTGACCCCATAGCAAACGGCACCTTCAAGGAAAAAATGCAATCCCCCTTCTATCTGAAGTACGGTGATATAGGCTCTCGTTCCACACAGGAGGACTTCAACGCCTATGCAAACTGTATCAAGAGCGGAAGATTTACAATTTCAGAAATTGAAAACGGTGTAAGAATTGACTACACCATGAACAAGATCGAGGCTGTCATTCCCATGACAATCGTTCTTGAAAAGGATAACGTAACAGTTTCCATCCTCACAGAGGAAATTGTTGAGCCCACCACATCCGAAAGCGCAGGCTTCTCCATTATCGAAATAGGCTTACTCCAGTTCTTCGGCGCAAGCGATACTGATGATGACGGTTACCTTGTAGTTCCCGACGGTAGCGGTGCGGTAATCAACTTCAACAATGGTAAGATCAATGCCCAGAAGTATTCAAACGATGTATACGGCAGAGATTCATCCGTCAGCCTTGCTAAGAAGCCCGCTAAGAATGAACAGGTTTACCTTCCTATCTTAGGCAGCGTAACCAACGGCGGTGACGAGGCAGGACACGGCTTCCTTGCTATTGCAAAGTCAGGCGAAACCTGTGCAACAGTAAATGCGGCCGTAAGTGAGCAGAGCTCCACAAGCTACAACAGTGTTTGGTTCCGCTTTAAGGTAAGAGCTGAGGACAGCTACACAATCGGCGGTAAGACACTTAACATTTTTGAAAAGGGCAAGATCGATCAGCCCACACTTTCAGTAAGCTATTATCCCATGCAGTCAGAGGATCTGTCCTACATGGATATGGCTGAAAGATACAGACAGTACCTTATTGAAGAAATGGGTCTTACAGAAAAGAAGGACACAATCAAGTCCTCCTACTACCTCGGTTTATACGGCGGTACAGTTAAGGCTCAGTCAATAGCAGGATTCCCCATCAATATGCAGACACCTGCTACCACATATGAGCAGGCACAGCAGATCCTTACAAACCTTCACGAAAAGGGCGTAAATGATATTATGGTGACCTACCATGACTTCAATACAGCAGGTATTAAGGGACTTATCTCAGCCGGTGTTGACTATGCGTCAGCCCTTGGCGGAAAGAGCAAGTACCAGGATCTCAGCCAGTATGCAACAAGTATAGGCGCTCAGGTTTACCCCTCAGTAGGATTTACCTACATGAAGGATTCCGGCAACGGCTACTCCTTTGCACTTAACGCTTGTAAGCAGATAACAAACGCTTACGCTACATCAAACAACTGGGATATTGCATTCGGTATTCCCCACCAGGTAAGACTTGTTCCAAGAACAACTCTTGCTCCTTATTACTGGACCGACCTGTTCCGAAAGTTAGAAACCAGCTTCTCACAGGAAGGCATCAAGACAATCTGCCTTGATGATGCAACAACTCACCTTTACAGTGATTACAGCAGAGGAAACTACTCAAGATATGATGCTTTGCAGATTATGGTTGAGGGCTACAAGAAGTTTAAGGATGCAGGCTTTACAGTCCTTGCAAATGCGGCTAACGCATACGCACTTCCTTATGTAGACTACATTACAAATGTTCCTCTGTCATCCAGCAACTATGACCTGTTTGACTATGATATTCCTTTATATCAGGCAGTTATCCACGGCATAGTACCTTATACATCCAAGGCATTCAATGCAAGCGCAAATGCAAGTGATACTATCATGCTTGCTCTTGCAACTGCTACTCCCGTACACTATGAGATGATGTATGAGAACCCCAATAAGTTCACAGACAGCGATTATGATTCCTTATTCTATTCAAACTACAAGGGTTGGGTAGACAGCTCAGTAAATATTTACAAGCTGTATAAGGAAAACCTTGACGGTTTCACAAACCTTAAGATGACAGATTATGTTATCGACGGTGACGTTATCGAATCTACATTCGAGGGTGGAAAGACCATTAAGGTAAACACCAGAGAGCTTACTCTTACCGTAGACGGTAAGGACGTTGATCTCACACAATATGGATTGAAAGGAGAAAGCGATGAATAATTCAAATTTCAACCGTGAAGAAGAATTGGATGAAATCAAGAAGGAAGCTCCCGCTCCTACACCCGATGATGAAACAACCGAAACTTCCGCTGAAGAAGTAGCTGAAGCACCCGCTGAAAATGCGGGTGAAGAGGCTGTCAAGGCAGAGGAAGAAACCACTTCTGAGGTAGCTGAGGAAGTAAAGCCTAAAAGAGCATCAGCTCACATGACAGCTTCTGCAGCGGCACTTAATGTTGAGGGCGAAGAGGTGGACATCCGCCGCAGACAACCCCGACAGGAAAAGAAGATAAAAGAAGCCAAGATCTCCTACGAGAGAAAGAAGGGCCTTTACGGCTACGGCTTCGTAGCTATCTGGATAGTGGGTGTAATTTATATGTTTATTATCCCCATTGTTCAGTCAGCTTATTATTCACTCTGTAAGACAGAGCTTGTACCTACCCTTGAGGCGGCTGCCGAAAAGGGAATGGAATCCACCGGTATTTATACCGAATGGAACAATTTCCAGAACTACTACGATGTATTATTCCTTGATACAAACTACCTGCCCAACCTCACCACTTCACTTGCTGAAATGGTACCCCAGGTTATAATGATAATGATATTCTCATTATTCATAGCACTTCTCTTAAACCAGAAGTTCAGAGGCAGAACCTTTGCAAGAGCAGTATTCTTCCTGCCGGTACTTGTTGCCACAGGTCCTGTAATTGCGGTTATCAAGGGTGATATTGCTACAAACGGTGTAGCAAGTGCAGAACAGTTCAGCGCATTGTTTGAAACGGACCTGGTTGATGAGCTACTTGAATTCTTAGGTATCTATAACCTTAGTGAACAGCTCACCACCACCATCCAGACCATCACCAGTGACATCTTCAACCTTATCTGGTCAGCAGGTATCCAGATCCTGATATTCCTTGCGGCATTACAGCAGATCCCCACATCCGCTAAGGAAGCGGCATCAATGGAGGGTGCTACCGGCTGGGAATTCTTTTGGAAGATTACCTTCCCCATGATAAGCCCAATGATACTGGCGAACCTGATTTATACAGTTATCGACAACTTCGTTGATTCTGAAAACCCCGTAATGCAGCTGGTTATGAACGAATCCAGAAACCTGGAATACGGCACCAGTGCCGCTATGGCGTGGATATACTTCCTTATAGTTGCAGTAGCACTTGCAATTATAGTAGGTATAGTTTCCCGCTTTGTATTCTACGAAAACGAATAAGGAGGTGTGGTTATGAGCGAAAAAGATTTAGAAACTATGAATACTTCTGCTGAAGAAACAGTAGAAGCAGTTGAAGAAGCAACAGCTGAAGCAGCCACACCCGAAGCACTGGGAGAGGCAATAAAGGAAATCAATTCCGAGGAAACCACACAGCCTGAAGCCAAAGCTGAAGTAGCTAAGGCAGCTCCCGAACAGCCTGTTAAGAAGACCCGTAAGGAGTTAAAGGAAGAAAAGAAAAGACAGAAGGAAGCCATCCAGGCTTACCATGTCAGCAACTGGCAGATAATCAAGAATTATCATACCTACAACAAGAAGGAAAGAGCACATTACAAGTACATCTTCATGAGAAGAATAACCGAGAAGGTTTGGCCTGTATTCAGATTTCTTATACTTTTCGGTCTGGGCTTTGTAATTCTTTACCCCTTAATGTACATGGTATCCACAGCTATTCGTCCCCAGGAACAGATGAATGACCCTTCAATCATGTGGATTCCCAAGAATGTTATTTTCTCAAACTTCGTTACCGTATGGGAGGCAATCAACTTCCCCAAGGTACTTTTACAGACAATCCTTATAAACGTTGTCTGCTCACTTCTTCAGGTCGTTACCTGCGGTATCACAGGCTATGGCTTTGCAAGATTTAAGTTTAAGGGCAAGGGACTTATGTTCGGTATAGTAATCCTTCAGATTATCGTACCGGTACAGGTTGTACTTATCCCCTTATTCATGCAGTTCAGATTCTTTGATATTTTCGGTATCATCAAGCTTATTACAGGCAGCTCAATAAACCTTGTAAGTACACCTGCCGCACTTTATATGCAGGCGTTCTTCTGCAACGGTATTCGTGCAGGCGTGTTCATCCTTCTGTTCCGTCAGTTCTTCAGAGGACTTCCCAAGGAACTTGAGGATGCGGCTTACCTGGATGGTTGCGGACCTGTAAAGACCTTTGTCAAGGTTATGGTACCTAACGCAAAGACATCCTTCCTTACCGTATTTATCTTCTCAATAGTATGGTACTGGAACGACTCTTATGTAACAAGTATGTTCTTTAATGAGCCCTTTACAATCGCTATGGAGATCGAAAACATCGGTCTTACGGTTATGAAATTCCTTACCGGTGATACAAACGGCTCAGTAAGTGACTACCTTGTATATGTAGAGGCCGGCTGTCTTATGTCATTACTGCCTATTCTTATCATGTACATCTTCTTACAGAAGCACTTCGTAGAAGGTGTTGAAAGATCAGGTCTTGTAAGCTAAGTTTATTGACCCCCCGGATAACGGGGGGTTAAGTATTTAAGGAGGAGCTATGTGCATAGATTTTCATGTTCATGCCTATGCTGATGAAATTGCCGAAAGGGCCATGCGCAGACTTGCCACAACAGCGGATATTAAGGCATACACCAGTGGTAAAATAGTGGACACAAGAAAGCATCTTTCCGACAACAAAATAGACTATGGTGTACTTTTACCCATAGCCACAAAGCCAAGCCAGGAAACCACCATAAATAACTGGGCAATAGAGCATAATAACGGAAATATAATCAGCTTTGGCACAATCCACCCGGACAGCACACAGCTGGATTTTGAGCTTGAGAGAATAGCCGAGGCAGGACTTACCGGAATAAAGCTACACCCGGCATATCAGGGACACTATATGTTTGAAGACTGTATGCAGAGGATATATAAAAAGTGTGGGGAATTGGGGCTTATGGTAACACTCCACATGGGATTTGATCCGGTATCTGAAAGAATAATGCACGCTATGCCCTGCGATTTAGCTCAAATGGCGGAAAAGTACCCCGAAACCACCTTTATCGGTGCTCACATGGGGGGAATGAACAACTGGGAAAGAGTGCTTTACTATATGCACGGGGCGGAGAATGTATATTATGATACTGCCTTTATATCGGCATTTATGAGGCCGGGCTTATTTGAGGAAATGGTTGAGGCCATAGGGGAGGATAAGATATTATTCGGCAGTGACCTGCCCTGGAGTGCAAGTATTACAGAGCTTGATTTTATCAGGGATTCAAAAATAAGTGAAGAAGCCAAGAGGAAGATATGCGGCGAAAATGCCGCAAGGTTGCTTTCCAAGGATAAGAGGTTTAGCTGATTTTGGGCGGAATTTCTGCACTATGCAAAAATTCCGCTTTTTGTTTTTGGGTATGCCGTTTTCCTATTTTTATGGGGTGGGGAGGGGATTTTAGTCGCCCATAAGGGGCGGTGCGCCACCTTTTATCTGAACTGCTTTAAGCCGGCTTTCGCCCTGTTAAATGGCTATGTACCCCTTTGTGTTTTTTCGAATGCTGTCGGGTAACCCCATCCCCCTTACCCCCCTCCCCGCGTCGTCGCAAAGTCCGTTCATGCTCGGGGCGGACGGCAAGCGTCCACCCCTCACATCACTCCCTTGCTCCTCCTTTTCGGCAAAAAGGCACGCAAAAGTCGCCTGTTCGGTTGTAAACGCCCTCACGACGGCTTTGTTTTGCTACCACCTTTTTGCCGTTTGCGTGCTGTCGCACGCTTTTTTTGTGGGGCTTCGCCCCACACCCCATTAAGGGGCTTCGTCCCACATTCTCATTTACTCCCACTTAACTTTTAAAAATATTGACTTTTCCCTTATAATATGGTATCATTAAAACATAAGCAACGCTTATCAATCTAATAAGAAAGGGAAGTATTATATGGCAACTCTACTTGATTATAAATGCCCATGCTGTGATGCGCCGATTAAATTCAGCGCCGGTCAGCAAAAAATGACCTGTGAATATTGCGGTAATGAGTACGATATCGATATGTTGTCATCCTTGGACGATGCTTTAAAGGAACAGTCCGAGGATCAGATGGCATGGTCCGACAGACCCGGTAATGAATGGATGAAGGAGGAGCTTGACGGTAAAAGCGTTTACCTCTGTAACAGCTGCGGCGGTCAGGTTATCGCCGACACCGCCACCGGTGCTACAAGCTGTCCCTATTGCGGCAGCCCCGTAGTTATCGTAGGTCAGTTTGCAGGTGACTTAAAGCCGGATGTTATTATCCCCTTTAAGCTGGATAAACAGCACGCCGAAGCTGCCCTTAAAGACCACCTTAAGGGTAAGATCTTATTACCTAAGTCCTTTAAGACAGACAGCTACATAAGTGAAATAAAGGCGCTTTATGTACCCTTCTGGCTCTTTGATGCAAAATGCCATGGTGATGCCAGCTTTGAGGGAACTAAGATAACCCGTTGGCATGACTCACAGTACGATTACAAGAAAACCGAGTATTATCTCATTAAGAGAAAAGCCTCAGTTTTATTTAAAGCCGTTCCGGTGGACGGATCCACAAAGCTCAATAACGATCTCATGGAATCCATTGAGCCCTTTGATGTTACAGAGGCTGTGGACTTTAAGTCAGCCTATCTTTCAGGCTATCTTGCGGATAAGTATGATGTTTCCTCTGAGGATTGTATAGACAGAGCAAATGAGCGTATCAAGTCCAGTACAATAAGCCTGCTTAAATCCACCATTTCCGGATATGATTCACTTATTCTTAAAAACTCCTCTGCACAGTTTACCGACAGCAAAATAAGATACGCTTTATATCCTGTGTGGATCTTATCATCCAAGTGGAGAGATGAGATGTATACCTTCGCCATGAACGGTCAGACCGGTAAAATGGTAGGTAACCTGCCTATGGATAAATTAAAGTTCTGGATATGGCTTTTAAGTTCAACTGTAGGAGGATTTATTCTTTCACTCCTGCTTGGATTCTGGCTGTTCGGATAAGGGGGTATATAGATATGAAGAAATTACTTACTGCATTTATGTGTGCCGCTGTTATGTTCTGCACAGGAATTACAGCATCTGCACAGCCGGTGGATTTACCGGCAGATATACCGGAAAATGACACCGCCATAGTATATATGGAGCAAGCCCCACAGGAGGCTGTTACTGTTCTTGCTGAGGATGATGACGGAGCTTCAGCAGACACAATTATCCTTATATCGGTTATAATCGGTATTATAATAGGCGTAAGTGTAGCCGTCGGACTCAGATCCCAGCTTAAATCAGTGCGCTACCAAAAGGAAGCAAATAGCTACTTTGTGCAAAATACCTTTGACCTTACACAAAAATCCGACCTATATATGTACAGCAGAACCGAAAAAACAGCAAGGCCGCAAAATAATAAATAAAAAAATCCCCGCTTTTTTAAAGGCGGGGATAAAATTTAAGCCCCGGAATATCCGGGGCTTTTGTATTAGTGATTACTGAGCCTTAAGAGCATCTCTGTAGGGCTGGATGTAGCTTTCAACTGTACCGAAGTACTGGTCACGAAGTGTTGTATAGGATTCGCCTGCCTTGAAGGGTCCGCCGAGGATACAACCCTGACCTTCAGAGTCGCCTACCTGGAGAAGGTTTGTTAATTCCTGTGTGAAGCCGAAGCAGTCATCGAATAAGAATTCAAACTCTTCACTCTCAGGATTCTTAAGCTCCATAGCAAGATCATAAAGCTCCTCAGACATAGCAACGTGATTGTTGTTTACTCTGCGGTCTGCACCACAATGTGAGCAGGTGGGAGTTGTCTTGTCGTCGTTGGTTTCCTTACATTCGGGGCATTTGGGGAAGTAAAGTGTTTCTGCTGTTGCCTCAGACTTAGCTGTTGCAATTCTGTCGGGATCGATTTCGTTCTCACGGCAGATAGTCATATACTCAATAGAAGCCTTTACATTCTTAGCGCCTGCGGGTACAAGGTAACCGAAGGTATCTGTATTTGAATAGTATGTATCGGAGTTAGGATCCTTGGGAATGGGAACAAAGCGAATATCATCCTCTTCCATAGCACCCTGGGCACTTGAATAACCCCAGTCAAGACCGAACTCAGCGAACATAATCTTACCGTCAACGAATACCTGCTCAGGAGCCATATATTCGGGAGCTACCATGCCTCTCTTGGCAAGATCCTGTAAGAAGTCCTGTGTTCTCTGAACATTAGCTTCCTTCATGTTGTTGATGATTTCCTTATTTGCACCGTCAACCTTAATAAGGGGAGTACCTGTGGAAACGATAAAGGGCATAGCAACGAAGCCTGTGGGAAGAATACCGTAGTAATCCTCACCCTGGTTGCACCACTCTGTCATAACTTCCTTCCATGCGTCCCAATCCCAGTCGCCGTCCTGATAAAGCTCAAAGGGATCGTCAATACCTGCATTGTCTACCGCTGTAGCATTGTAAAGAAGTACAACGCCTGAACGAAGCTGATAGGGAATGTAGTAGTGCTTTCCGCCGTAGTTGAAGGTGTCGATAGTATCCTTGATACCGCTCCATGTGGGAGAATCAAAGTCCATATAATCATCAAGGGCTGTATAAAGGTTCTTTGACATACCGTGGGGGAAGCACATCCACTCATAGCTTACAAGGTCGGGTGAATCGCTGGATGCGATAAGAGCCGCAAGCTTTGTAAAGTATTCTGTGGAGGTGGTGGCATTGTAATTTACTGTGTAGCCCTTGTCGTTGAACTTGTCAACAACTTCCTTATCCTGTACATTAAGGTCATAGTATCCGAGCCACTCAAGAACTGTACCGTTTGAGGGAGCCTCAGCAGTACCGCCGCCGTTATTTTCAGAGCCGCCTTGCTGATCATCGGAACCGGAATCGGAATCTGAATCTGTATTTCCTCCTGTTTGGGAATCTGCACTTGAAGAGTTACCACCTGTGCTGCCTGATGAAGTACCGGGCTGACTGCAGGCTGTAAATGTGGATACCGCCAGGGCTGTGGTCAGTAAGCCACATAAAATTCTTTTAGAGAGTTTCATTTTGTCCTCCTTTAGTGATTTCGTTTATCAATAACCGAAAAGTATCGGATATTGTCTGGATGTATTCGTTTACATCATATATTTAGTATAAACTAAAGTTAATATAATTTCAATTAGCAAAACAAATAGTTTGAAAGGTCGGAATTTATGAAAATTGCACAATAACAATTAAATCTCTTTATGTAATTTGTTACATAAAGGTTTCGTGTAACACGGTTACATAAAATTTAGCTAAAGTTATCAACATACCTGTAATATATTATATTTTTTTAATTTAGGAAAGGAAATATCAAATTTCCTGCAAATTTATCAAAAACCCCTTTAATTTGTATGAGATTTGTGGTATTATAAATAGTGTATAGATTTTTATGAGGTGATAGTATGAATGTAGCTCAGATGCCTGTTATTATAAAAAAGGCCGTAAGCGGTGATATTGATTCATATATAAAGCTTTACGGGGCTGTGTATAAGTCCATGTATAAAATAGCCTTTATTGCTCTTACTGATGAGGAGCAGGCGGCAGGGGCGGTAAGGCTTACTGCCATAAACAGCTTCGGAGAGCTTAAAAGGGCTAAGATAACCGACAACGGCGGCTTTGTGGAATTTATGATAAAGCAGCTTTGCAACACCATAAGAAGCATATATAAAACCGAGGGTATAAAGAAGGGTAGCGGTGAAATATCAAACGCCCCCAATCTGACTGAGGCTCTTACCCATTTAAGCGGCATGGAAAGATTATCCCTTGCTGTAAGCACGGTATGTAACAGCGACAATGAGCATACCTCACAGCTTTGCGGATATGCAAAGGATACTGTAGGTATATGCCTTACCAATGCCGAGGTACAGCTTAATTCATACTTCAGTAAGCACTTGAACTAGGAGGTAGTATTGTGGACAAGCTTGATGAAAGGTTAAAGCAATATTCGGATAGTATCCCGGTTCCCGGTTCGGTGCATCCGAGTGTTATAAAAAAGGAAATAGAAAAAAGCGACTATATGACCGCAGGTATGTTCCTTAAAAAGCTAAGGGAAATGGGAGTAAGCGGAGAGAGCTTTTTACAGCTTTTAGGAAACTCCCGAATAGGAAATACCGAGTATCACCGTATAATGAACAATCCCCATTTGCGGTATGATGAATTGCTTGTTATTTTAAACAGCTCAGGTCTTGAAAGTAAGGACTACCGCACCATGATAGCGGCGGCAGAGCTGGAAAAGGAAAAAGAGGCGGAAAAGAATATTCCTGCACCTTTAAAGCAGGAGGAAAAGAAGGAGCCTGTAACCGAGGAAATCTCCGTTACCGAGGAAGAAACCCCTGTAGCAGAGGAAGAAACCCCCGTAACAGAGGAAGAAACTCCCATAGCAGAGGAAACTCCAGTAACAGAGGAAGAAACCTCCGCAACCGAGGAAAAACAGCCGGAAAATCCTCTTAATGATAAGCCCTTTGACAATCCCCATGAGGATGAAAAGAGAATACAGGCGGCAAATGAGCTTATTGAGAGAATAATGGCGTCAAGCGGAGATGATGACCTTGACAGCGCCCCGGATGAAGTGGGCAAGGAAAGCTCAGATAAGGATATTGACGATGACGAGGAAAGGCTGGCGGCGGCTCAGGCTATGATAGATAAAATCATGGCAAGAGACAATACCGAGCCTGAAGAGAAGGAAGAAGAGAAAAAGGAAGAAAAGGAAGAAAAGGAAGAAGAGCCTGAAGAAGAGCCTGAAGAAAAGGAAGAACAAAAATCCGAAGCGGAAAATGAGGATAATGATACTGATACTGATGAGGATGATGAAATAGGCTCATCCGCAAAGGATTTAGGGGAGGCGTTAGAGGACTTAGTGGAGGATACTCCCTCACCTAAGAATAAAAAGGCGCTTATAGGGGCATTTATAGGGGCAGGTATTTTACTTGCCGCAGGAATTACCTTAAAGGTGCTTATGAGTACCGGGGTAATACCTCAGTATGAATATAATATCCCCGGGTATATAGAGCAGGAGATAACCGACTATAATACCCTTTTATCCGAAGCGAAGCTATCAGCCGGAAAGGTAAATTATACCCTGCCACAGGGCTTTACAGCGGCAAGTGTGGGAAATAACAGCTCCCTTACCCTTAACACAGGGGCTGCCAACGGCATAGCCGCCATAAGCGAAAATGAGGGCAAATATACCTTTACCGCCGCTAATGTAAAGGAGGGCAAGGTACAGGATACCATTGTAAAGGAAATTGACATTGAAAATCCCACCTTAGCCTATGCCGAGGGAAAATATATTATCGCCGGTATGAAGGAGGGTAAAACGGTAGTCCGTTTTTATGACAGCACTAAGCTTACGGACTTTACCCCCACAGCGGAATATATTATTGACGGTGAATATAAGGGCGGATATATAGCAAATAACAGGCTTATGGCGGTAAGCTATCTTGCCTGTGATGAAAATACCGCCACAGCGGAAAATTTATCCGGATTTGTACCGGGTATAAAAACAGGGGATAATTACACCTCAGTTTCATTTGAAAATATCACAATGTCACAAACCGTAAATGCCATAAACTACTGCATGGTATCAGCTATCCCTTTAAATGAGGGGGAGGTTATTACAAAGGCGGTGCTTATAGGAGATGCAGGAGGCTTTTGTGCAGATGAAAAGGGAATTACCGCTGTTGATAATACCGACATAGCAGGAGGAAAAATTTCCACCCTTACAAGAGTGATTTTTGATGACAGCCTTACCGTAACCACAGCTAAGGTAAACGGAGTGCTTAACCCCTCCTGCCTTGGGGTTGGGGATAATTATTCCGTTGCCTGCGGTACAGAAAGTACAGAAAACGGCACATCAAACATAATGGCTACCCTTGATAACAGCGGTAACCTTAAAATAATGCAGAAATTAGCATCAGGTGAAAATATCCTTTCTGTAAAGGTAAGAGGGGCTATAGCTACCGTTATCACCGACGGAGAGCATCCCAGCTATACTGTTTTGCTTAAGGATTTTGCCCCGGATCAAAACGGTGCCGAAGAAATCACCGGCACTAAGGTAAATGAGGAATTATCCTTAAAGACGGTAATTTCAACAGATAATGAGGGTAACCGCACAGGGGTGATTTTATCAGCTCTTGATAAGGAAAATAAGCAAACCGCAAGTCTTGAAATAAAGATAGACGTTCCCTCAGAATGGAACGCATATCTTACCTGTCCCACAGCGGATAACAATCAGCCCATAGCCTACGGCAAAAAGGGAGAAACGTATATTGTGGGAGTACCCCTTATATACTTTGACGGTGTATCAAGGGTAAATGAATACCGCTTCTATACCCTTTCGGGAAATGAATTTAAGGATATAGGAAGCATAGTATTATATGATGATGAATATAAGTCTGTATTATGCAGGATAACAGAGGGGGATAAGCCCTTTATTATCACCATGTGGGATGACCGCATAGTTACCGCAGATACAGATAAGGTGAAGATTATTTCCGATGTGAAACTCAGTTGAGGTGATTTTATGATAAATCAGCTTCTATTAAATGCCATAGAGTATGACAGAGGCGACCCTAAACGAATACAGCACCTTATAAAGGTGTATGAACTGTCAAGGCTTATAGGGGTAAGAGAGGGATTAGACGAAATTACCCTTAAGGGGCTTTTAGCGGCGGCGGTACTTCATGATATAGGAATACATGAGGGCGAAAGGCTGTACGGCAGAAATGACGGAGAGATTCAGCAGAAGCTGGGTCCCGGTGTGGCGGCTGAAATCCTTGCAAAAACCAATGGCTTTGAGGATGTACAGGACAGGGTGTTACAGCTTATAGCCACCCACCACACCTATAATAATATTGAGGGAATTGATCTTCAGATACTTATTGAGGCGGACCTTATAGTAAATCACTATGAGGATGGACTTAGCAAAAAAGCAATATCCGCATCAAGAAGATTATTTAAGACGAAAACCGGCAAATGGCTTATTGACATGATTTACGGATTGGAGAAAAGCGAAGATTAAATGGCACGATTTTTAAATTTTACAGGGGAATATGAGGGTATCACCGAAGAAAAGGCGGCAAAAAACCTTGAAATGTACGGTGAAAACCGGGTAAATAATACTGCAAAGCGCAGATTTAAGGTGTACCATTGGTTACTTAACCCCTGGTCACTTATACTGCTTATTTCCGTTGTACCCTACTTAGGCACAAAGGATTATGCAGGGGCGGTAATATGCCTTACCGGGGCAATAGTAATTATGGCGGTATTAGCCTTACTTTACCACCGCACCAATGAAAAAATGGATGAATGTACCGGCTATGCAAAGATGAAATACCGGGTTATAAGGGAAAGCCGTATAGAGCTTATACCCACAGCCTACATAGTACCGGATGATCTTATTATCCTTGAGGAAGGGGAAATGGTACCGGCGGATGCCCATGTACTGGAGCAATATTCCCTTTCCTGTGATGAAAGCCTTTTTACAAACGGTAACCCCCATGCGGCGAAAAAGGCAGGCTTTGACGGCGAGGGACATAAGCTGAAATCCTCCTGCATATATTCCGGCACAAGAGTGGTAAGCGGCGGCTGTATAGCAAGGGTATTTGCCACAGGTGTTGATACCGCAAGGGCAAACGGAGAATACTACACCAAAACCGAGGACCCGGACTACACAGGCTATGAAAAGGTATTTGCAAAAATAAAGCCTGTATGGATAGTGGGAGCTATTCTTTTAACTGCTCTCGGTGTTACCTTAAATGCCGTAAGAAGCCCCCCTACCGAGGCCTCTGTATGGGGAATTAAGGCGGCAGGCTGGCTTATATGCCTTATGCCTCCCATAGCGGAATTTTTCATCCGTTCCTATAGTGTAAGGGTCGCAAGAAAAATAAGGAAAAAGGGCGCCGTTATTAAAAACACCGGTGTTTTACAAAGGCTTAATTCCTTGACGGCTATAATTATAGATAAATCCGCCATAGTTACCTCTGATAAGTTAGAGGTATCGGGAGTACACAGCAAAAACTATGACCTTATGGTAACTGTAAGCCTTCTTGCAGGAAACAGACAGGAGCCCACCAATGCCGAAAAGGCCCTTGCCGCCCATGGCAGGACCGCCGGGGTGGATATAGCCGCCATTGATGAATATGAGCTTGTACAGAGCTTCCCCTATTCAAATGAATTCGGTCTTGGGGGAAATATGTACCGTATAGGAGATAAGCTGCTGCTTTGTATAAAGGGCGAGCCGGAAAAGGTGGCACAGCTTTGTGATATGCCTGCGGAAAGCGTATTTGCGGTACAGGAAAAGAACAGAATGTTATCCTCAAAGGGTCATGAGGTATGGGCAAGCGCATATACTATACTAAGTGAGGACTATGCGGATTTAAGAAGCCTTTTCGCTGCAAAATATACCTATATGGGAATGGTTTCCTTTATATCCGCTACCCGTGATATGATAGCCCTTGCAGTTAAAAACTGCGCCAGGGCAGGTGTACGAATAGTGCTTATGACGGATGACACCACAAATACCTCTGGGGCGCTGGGTAAGAGAATAGGACTTGACCCGGGTAAAATGGTAAGCGGCGAGAGGCTCAGAAGCGGCAGAGTTCCGGATTTTCGCAGAGTGGAAATTATCAGCCATATAACCGACCTTGAAAAGCCGGATGTAATTGATGCCATGAGAAAAAGCGGAGAAATTGTGGCGGTATACGGAAGCACAAATTCCCAGTATAATATGATGAAGCACAGCGACTTTGGTATAACCTCCCTTGAAAATACCTCCGGATGTATATATGATGCGGCGGATTTAATTACCGCCAATGATAGCTTTGCGGCAATAGTGGATATAATAAAGGAGGCAAGACAGCTTCACAGAAACATAAAGAAGTGTCTTTCCCTTTGCCTTATTGTATTTACCGCCCTTGGCATAATGATGGCGGCGGATATACTTTTCGGTATATGCGCTATAAATCCCCTTTCTGCCTTACTTTTCTGTTGTGTGGTTTTACCTCTTTGTGCTATGAGCTTCGGGGACTACACGGGAGATCTACATAAGGAAATGACCTCCTCGGGATTTATCGGCAGGGGAGTGATAAGCAAGAGCTTTTTTGCGGTGTCCATGCTTTACGGTATGGGAGTGGGTGTGGTATTCACCCTTGCTACCATGCTTTTAGGAAGCGGACAGTTACCCCAGGCCTCAAATTCCATTATATTTATAATGATGTCCTTGTTTACGGTATTTTGCTCCTTTGTAAAGCTGGGAGTTACCGACGGAGGCAGGGGAATTCCCAAAAAGAGCATACTTTTACTTATAGCGGTTGCAATATTATCTGTGGTGATAATATATGTACCCTATATTTCCACCCTTCTGGGACTTGGGGCAATAAGCCCTCTTTCCTGCGTATTCAGTGTGATTATCGGATTACTTGCAGGATTTATATACAGATTTACAGAAAAAAGATAATAAAAGAAGAAAGGACAGCTTATGTTACAGAACATTCTTTATGTGATTTTCGGCATAGTATTCGGAATTGCAAATGTAATTCCCGGTGTCAGCGGCGGCACTATGATGGTGGTATTCGGCATTTATGATAAGCTTATAGGAGTGTTTTCCTTAAATCTGTCGGAGATAAAGAAAAACCTGGTTTTTCTAATATTCTTCGGCATAGGTGCTGTATGCGGTATAGTGGGCTTTTCCTTTGTAATAACCTGGTTATTGCAAAATTTCCCTGTGGCTACAAATATGTTCTTCATGGGACTTATCACAGGAAGCATCCCCCTTATTTACCGTTGCGCCACAGTAAAGGACAAGATAAAGCCCTCCTGCCTTATTTCCTTTATACCTGCCCTTGCCCTTGTTGTGGGACTTACAGTCCTTGATAACTATGTGAATAATGACAGCTATAAAATAATTCCGGAAAAGACAGACAGCGGTTACAGTATCACGGTGGAAAATATCAGCGGTCACGACATGAAGGGTGACTGGACAATAAAGATCCCTGTTAAAATAGAGGGTCAGCCGGAAAACTGCGTAATTAAAAAGTCCTCTGACAATTCAGTTACCTTAACAGGCGCTGAGGGTACAATGATAAAGAACGGCGAAAGCCTTACCGTAAAAGTACCCACAACAGCAGAGATAACCGAGCAGGATATTTCCTTTAACTGTACCTATCAGATGAACACCCTTTTATTCCTTACCCTTTTAGGGGGTGCAATATTAGCATCGGTTGCCATGATAATACCCGGTGTATCCGGCTCATTTATAATGGTGCTGTTGGGAATTTACCCCACGGTAATAGGCTCAATAAAGAGCTTTGATATAATCACCATGATCCCTGTGGGAATAGGTGTTGTAATAGGAATTGTATTCGGTGCAAAGCTGATAGGAGCGCTGATGAAAAGATTTTCTCTTATGGTATACAGCGCCATTATGGGACTTGTAATAGGCTCCCTTTATGCGGTACTCCCTGAGGGAATAGGCCTTAATATGCAGACTCTTATCGGAGTATTCTCCTTTGCCCTTGGTGCATTTGCGGCATACATCACCGGCAAGCATACAACGGTTGAGGGAGAAGAGGAAAAGGATGCGGAGACAGAAACCGCAACTGCAACGACAAAAGAGTAAAAACCTAATAGGGAAGTAAATAAGAAAGATAGAATAAAACCGGCGTGCAAGGGCAGGCCGGTTTTTTGTTTGGGGGAATAACGGGGGTTTTAAGGGGGCTAAGCCCCACAAAAAAGCGTGCGTAAGCACGCAAAACGGCAAAAAGGGTACACCCCACCCTTTAATGGGGGTTTTAATGGGGCTTGCCCCCTTAATGGGGTGTGGGGCGAAGCCCCACATAAAGCGCACGAAGTGCGCAACAAATTCAACCCCCTCCCTATGAGGGAGGGGGCGGGGGGTGGGTGGAGTGAAGTCTGAAGCCGTTCAGAAAAAACAGGTCGCACACCCCCTTAACAGGGCGAATTTCCGACAGCAGGCGAAAATAATAAGGGTACGCACACCCCCTTAATAAAAATATCCCCCAACCACCGCCAAAAAATATACTATAGGTAAACCAAAAGTAAACCTCAGCTATTCCCAAATTATATACCCTGAAATGTTACATAGAATTTCTTGTGCATTATCTACAAATTGGAAAATTATTTTATTGCAAATTTGTTAAAAATCATTTTTTTCTATGGACAAAACAGGTATATTGTAGTATAATAACTTTTGAAATCAAAGTGGCGGATAGAGAATATACACCCGCCGGAAAGGACCGAGCATGAAAGATATTAAGTTAGAGAAGAAGATTTCCGAAGGACGCACAGTTGATGTATATGAAAGCGGTGACTTAGCTGTTAAGGTATTTAAGCCCGATTGTCCTAAGACAATAGTTTTTTATGAGGCACTTATGAACGCTAAGGTTGAAGAAGCCGGCGTTAAGGTTCCTAAGATAACAGAAATTGAACTTGTAGACGGACAGTGGATGATTGCATCCGAGCTTATCAAGGGTAAGACATTAGCACAGCTTATGGAAAAACAGCCTGAGCACGCTGATGCTTATCTTGACGATATGCTTGAAATTCAGCTTGACATTCACCGTCACACTCTTACAGGTGTAGCTAAGTTCAAGGATACTCTCCGTGAGGAAATTGAAGGACTTAACGAGATTGACCACATCAAGAAGTACGAGCTTCTTACAAGACTTGACAGCACACCCAAGCACAAGAAGCTTTGCCACGGTAATTTCGGACCTGAAAATGTTATCGTTACAGATGATGACAAGGTATATATTGTTGACTGGGTAGGCGCTACTATCGGTAATGCCAGTGCGGATATTGCAAAGACCTACTTAAAGCTTTCTCTTTCATCTACAGAGATGGCTGAAAAGTATATGAATCTTTTCTGTGAAAAGACTGCAACATCCAAGAAGTATGTACAGGAATGGCTTCCCATTATGGCAGCCTCCACACTTGCCAAGGGTATTTATACCAAGGAAGAAAGAGAAATTCTCCTTACCTGGCTTGATGTTGTTGATTATTCCTGATGAAATTCCTGCTGCCCACCCTGTGGGCAGCTTTATTTTATGAAATTCAGAGGTTGTTATGTTTTTTAAGAAAAACAAGGGTCCCAATAAGGCGGATGTAAAAAGGGCAAATTCCATGCCGAATAATAAAAAGGTGCAGTTTGTCTATATGATGAAGGAAGAATGCGAGGCACTTTTGAAGGATTCCTGCGAAAATGTGCTTTCCATGGAGCCGGTAAATTACTATGCCGAAAAGGATCGTTATTATCAGTGTGTGTTTTACACCACCGAGGATTTAAGCGAGATTATGATGCAGTTTGAGTTGTACGAGTACGACAAAAAGACATGGGAAAGTGCCTTTTATGATATTGACAAGCAGCTTTATGCAAAGATACTTTTAAAGTTCGGTCAGAGAATAAATGTGAATGACACTTGACAAGGTAAAAATACTGTGTTATACTGAATAAGTAAATAAACACCCACAAATCGTTGATGGAAACCAGTAAGACGGCAGATTTCTCACAGAGAGTCGGGTAAGGTGAAAGCCGACAGAATATAAAGTCTGAATTCATTCCGGAGAGATTTCCCGAAAGCATAAAGCCTGTAAGGAGTCCGGGTAAGCCCGTTACAGCTATAAAGGCCGTATACCAGTGCTTGCACCTGTACGGTAAATTGAGGTGGTACCGCGATATATTCGCCCTCTGTGTTATGCAGAGGGCTTTTTTATTGTCTGTCCATGCGTTTTGTGAGTAAAGAAAGGAAGAAAAAATTATGTCAATGACATTCATCCGTAAGCTCCCCATACCGAGGGAAATTAAGAAAATGTATCCCGTAACCGAGAACATCAAGCAAATCAAGGCAAAAAGGGATAAGGAAATAGCAGATGTATTTACCGGCAAGAGCGATAAGTTCATCCTTATTATAGGACCCTGTTCTGCTGATAAGGAGGAGCCTGTACTTGATTATATATCAAGACTTGTACCTGTACAGGAGAAGGTAAAGGATAAGATAATCATCATCCCCAGAATTTACACCAACAAGCCCCGTACCACCGGGGAAGGCTATAAGGGTATGATTCACCAGCCCGACCCCAACAAGAGAGAGGATATGTTAGAGGGCCTTATTAAGGTAAGGGAATTACACCAAAGAGCAATAGAGCAGACAGGCTTTACCTGTGCTGATGAAATGCTTTATCCGGAGAATTACCGTTATTTGTCGGATTTACTTTCCTATGTTGCAATCGGTGCAAGATCCGTTGAGGATCAGCAGCACAGACTTACATCATCGGGTATGGACATTCCTGCCGGAATGAAAAATCCCACCGGCGGTGACTTATCTGTAATGCTTAACTCCATAAAGGCGGCTCAGGCTAAGCACACCTTTATATACAGAGGCTGGGAGGTTACCACCGACGGAAATCCCCTTGCCCATGCTATTTTAAGAGGTGCGGTAAACAAGCACGGTCAGAACATCCCCAACTATCACTATGAGGATCTTTCACTTCTTTATGAGCTTTACTGCAAGAAGGGACTTGAAAACATGGCGGTAATTGTGGATACAAACCACTCCAACAGCGGAAAGAAGTATTTAGAGCAGATAAGAATTGCAAAGGAAATACTTCACTCACGCAGACACAGTGAGGATATTAAGAACTTTGTAAAGGGACTTATGATAGAAAGCTATATTGAAGACGGCAGTCAGGGAACAGATGACTGTGTATATGGCAAGTCTATTACTGACCCCTGTCTTGGCTGGGAAAAGACGGAAAGGCTTATATATGACATAGCGGACCAGCTTTAAGCATATAATATATAGTATAATAATATCCGCCCCGATGAAGTGAACCCCAAAGTTTAGACAAAATTAAATATTAAATTGCTTGTGAATGAGTTCGGTATTGCACCGGGCTCA
>CALXIO010000013.1 GCA_944388385.1 uncultured Ruminiclostridium sp. | reverse complement strand
TCTTTACATTTCCCTTGCCGTCATTGTCAAAGTCAGGACAAAATCTTGACATATTAACTTCCAGATTTTCTATAATACTTAATGCGTAGTTATTTACGCTGTATACCGTAAGATCCCTCGGCTCCTTTTTAAAAAGCACAAGGTAGCATATAATACCTACAATAATTATCAGCGCCCCGAGAATTATCATGCCGGTATGATACCACATCCAGTTTTTTGTCTTTTCCGCCGCAGTTTCCGGCATTTTAACATCATAGCCACCGGTATCAATGGCATCACTTTCCTCTATAAGCCCTTGCTTTAATTTCAAAAGCTCTCTCTTGTCATTATCCTGTGACATATTTTCACCTCCGGCTCGTATATTATCCTACCGGAATATAAACTCTTTATAAATTATCAGGACTTAAAAAATCCTTCTCCTAAAATTTTATTGAATTTAGGTCTTATTCCCGTTTTGTTATCTATATGACCATAGTTCTGGCACATATCATAGCTGGGCAGGGTATTGCCCTCAACTATAACAGGACCTGTGGGGGTAATAGCTATATCCCAGCCTATATAACCCACCTGAGGTATTACCCTTGCGGCATTTTTACAAAGTGTTACCGCCTCATTAAAATAGGGTATCTCAAAGCCGTCAAACCTTGTATGGGTAAAGGGATGCTCCTCATAATACATACCTGTGGCATCGCAAAAGGCAGGCTTTCTTATAACACCGTCATCACATACCGATACATACATACCGCCGCTGCATATATTGTCCACACAGTTTGTGCCGTTGCTCATACGGACAATGGCATACATAAAATGTACTTCATCATTATGAAGCAGAGTAACCATTCTTATGGTATTTATGGATGAAGGGCTGAGCTTGTTCATGGTATCATGCTGAATTATGGTTTCCTCAACCAATAGCTGGCCATTTCTTTTAAGCCTTTCGTACATTTTCTCATAGTCGGTGTCCGGGGTGATTATCTCCTTTGTGATACCCTCTCCCCCAAACTGATTTACCGCCTTTGCAAAGACAGTTTCCTTATCTTTGCAAAATTCCCTTAAATCATCCGCATTTGCCTTTGATAAATCAAGAAAGCCTCTGTTTACATACTCTTTGAATTTTTCGTCAAACTCTGTCTTATTATCAAAAATATGGAAATACTCCCGGTCGTTTAACTTATGGGAAATCATAAGATTATCGTTCATATTCATAAAGGTACGACGGTTCTTGCCCTTTATCATGGCAAAGCCGAAAACCCTGTAATCAAGATAACCTATACCATATCTGAAAATGCACCATATCATATCAAAGAACATAACAAGGCGGTTTTTACCGGTTTCCTTGTGGATAGTATTTATGTGCATGAACATACGCTTGAAGCTGCCGGCAAAAAGCCTGCGGAAAAAGGTTTTAATTTTAGTCATTTTCTAACCTCATACCTTTAAAATTTTGGAAAGGACCTTGTAAAGCACCTTTTTAACAGGGGTGCTGACAATTTCCTTTTCTCTGTTTGTAAGACCTAAAAGCCATACAGAGATAATAAATATCACAAGATAAATTGCTCCGAAGAGAACAATACCGAGGTAGCCCTGCACAGGGACGAATATTCCTATAACTATAGATACAATCGCCGGTATAACAAGGGAGGGAAGAATAGCCATAATTCTTCGCCAGAATCTTGGTATATCAAGTCCTATATACTTGTGATAGTACCAGTTCATCAAAAGTCCGTTACCGATAAATACCGGAATGGCAGTACCCACAGCCACACCTATTTCGCCGAAGAAGTGACATAAGGGTATACTGATTATAATATTAAGCACCGCCACCAGCACATAAACCATCGAACGGAAGTGGTGCATATTCTTTGCACGCTGTATCTCTATACCGAGGTTTTGTATACTGGGGAGAATTGTGGGAACAAAAAGCAGTAATGCTATTACAAAGGCATTGGCATTGGCCTGTCCTGCCCAACAAAGCACAAAGGGATAGCCCACCGCCACAAAGCCGAATAGTATCATTGTAAGGATAATAAACTGAAATCTGCCCACACGGATAAAAAGATCGGATATTTCCTTGTTGGATACCTTGTTTGCCACCATCTGATGTACCTTGGGGGTAAGAATACCGGAAAAGGTGGTAGCCATTGACATATAGTAAATATTAAGCTGTGAGGCTACATTATAGATAGCCACGTGCTCAGAGCCTCTCATCCAGGCAAGAAGGATTTTATCCACCGACCAGTTAAGCTGGTCAACCACAATACCGAGGAATACCCACCCGGTAAAGCGGAACATGGAGAAAAGCAGCTTAAAGTCAAATTTCTTGAAGTAAAACCGTATATCCAGCTTTTTAAAGCAGTACCATATATTAAGGATACCGGAAAACAGGGTAAAGGCAAGACTCATATAGGCAATAGCCTCAGAGCGAAGCCCTATCATAAGAAGGGGTATAATAAGGAGAGGATTTATAACGGATTTAACAAAGCCAAGAGCCTTTAAAAATACATACCGTTCATTTACCATGGTATTTGATTCAAAGACACTTAAAGGAAAGCTCAAAGCGGCGGTGACTGTCATAATATACATCAGCCTTACCGCAAGCTCAATTTCCGAGTCGGTGAGCTTTTCGCCGAAGGCAAGACGGGGGTTTGCCGCTATTGTACATCCAACCGCCAATACCACAAAGCCTATAATGGTATAGATTATCATAAACATACCATTCAGCTTTGCCATGCTGAACCGGTCGTTTGCCTCTTTATATCTTGTGTAATATCGTGTATAGGCACTGCCAAGGCCGAAGCTGAACAGGTTTAAGTAGGACACCATAGGCAAAACTATGGAGTACACACCGTATTCACTCTGACCCAGACGCTCTATCATAATAGGTGTATATACAAGTGACACCACTGTACCTAAGATAAGGGACAGATATGATAGGAGAGAGCCTGCCTTGATCTGATTTATCTTCATCCGCATTATTCCTCTTTGTTATATTGCATACATACTGATAGTATACCACAATTTCCCTTAAATGTAAAGCAAATATTATTGTGATACAAAAACATCAACTGAATATAAAGAAAAAAGGAGGTAATACCTCCTTTTTTGACATTATGATTTTTTCTTATGCAGCGCCCTTAACAAAAGCGCACCTGCAATAAGCATAACAGGGAATATTACAGCAACGCCGAAACCTGCTTTCATACCAATACCCTCACTGCCGCCGCCGGAAATAATTCCGTTACATACCATGCCGGCAACAAAGGGGCCTGAACAACAGCCGAGATCCCCTGCAAGAGCCATTATTCCGAACATTCCCGTACCGCCTCCCGGAATTGTGGCGGTAGAAAGGGAATAGGTACCCGGCCACATTACCGCAACGGAAAAGCCACAGATACCGCAGGCAATAAGGGAAAATATTGCATTGTCGGATAATGCGGCGGTAACATAGCATATAATACAAAGTCCCGAGCAGGCACAAAGCACATTTATAATATTAAGCCTTGATGCAAGCTTACTGTATAACACTCTTCCTGTACCCATAAGAGCCGCAAACAGACAGGGTCCTAAAAGATCTCCCACCGACTTTGATACAAGTAGACCCCTTTGGGCAAAAAGTGAGGACCATTGGGACATGGCAAGCTCACTTGCCCCTGCACAAAGCATTATAATAAGTATAAAGCCAAAGCCCTTTTTAAAAAGCTCCTTCATATGGGAAATTCCCTCATGACCCTCGTCTGAAGTTAGGCTTATGGGAACAAAGAAAAATGCTATTGCATTGAAAGCAGGTATCAAGGACCATACCACCGGCAGAATAAACCAAAGCTCATATCCGGTAAGGGCAATAAATATGGTGGAGATAAGCACTACACCCATCTGACCCCAGCAGTAAAAGGAATGAAGCAGGCTCATGGCGGCGGCACGGTTTGTGTTTTCGTCCTCCGGGATAGCCTCCACTATGGGGCTTATCATTACCTCAATAAGTCCGCCCCCTATGGCATAAAGCACAATGGACAGGGCAAGCACCAAAAAGGTATAGGGACACAGCATAGGAAGAATACCCATGCAGATAAGTCCTGTGGCACTGCATATATGGGCGACTATGGTAAGGGTTCTTGGGGAAAATACCCTGCACAGCTTTACCGACAGCACATCCACTATAAGCTGAGTTATGAAATTTATGGCAATAAGCATACTTATATAGTCATAGGACAGATGAAATTTCTGCTGAAACACTATAAATAAAATAGGTGCCAGATTATTTACCACCGCCTGGGTTATATATCCTGCATAGCAGGCGATGGTTGTATGCTTAAAATTAAGTTTAGCCTTCACAAATGATACCTCTCTTTAACTGAAAACAGCGTAATTATAGCATAGCCGGAATTTTTGGGCAAGACGAATACTATAAAAAGAAAAAAGTTACATAATATTTTGTGCAAATATATAAAATAACAAGGCCGATATTAGTTATTTTTAATAAATTCACCACAAATGGATTTACTAATTGAAAAAAATGTGTTATACTATATCTAACGCCTGCAAGGTGTGTTTCGGCGTGTTATTTTTCAAGGCAGAAATAGCCTTGCTTTATGCGATTTATCGCAACTATAAATTCCATTGGTATGGGAAGGGTAGGTCTGATCATGAAGATTAGAAGTTCACTTATTTTAATATTGTCGTGCTTTATTCTTTTACCGGCAATAGTGTTTGCAGTTGTTGCAAATATCCAGATGAAAAGCGTTGCCTTTGATAACTTTGTAAACGCTACAAAGAGTATCACAGAGCATCAGGCTAACAATATTGCAGAGTATTTTACCACTCTTGCAGATGAGGCTGAAAAGATTGCCGCTGACCCTGCATTCAAGTCAAACAGCGACGAAGATTTCAAGAATCTTATCAGTGCTTATGATGCAATAATTCCTGAGGAGGGCAAAAATTCTCCCTTAGGTATTACAAGAATCATCATTACCGATAAGAACGGCAAGCCCCAGTATGTAACAGGCGGTATTGAGATCAACGAAGCTATGGAAAATGCAGTAAGCAACATTATCTCCCAGAGAGATGACAATGTGGTATACTGCTATTCATCAGATATTACAGCATCCGCAGGCGAAAATGAGAGAGAGTCAGTTGACCCCATATTCCCCTCAAAGAATGCAACAGACACAACTGCAAAGCTTATGATAAAGGCTAAGAGCGGCGACCGTAATGTACTTGTATTCTTTAACGGCGACAGATTAAAGAACTTCCGTGTAAATGCACAGTTCTCCAACAACAGCCGTCTTATCCTCATTGATTCCACCGGTGCTATCATCGACGGCGCTTATGTGGGTAATGTAAGCACAGATAAGAACAAGCCCTACGGTACACTTGTAGAGGCTGCTCAGTCAGGTACAGCCACAAGAAAGGACAGCTTCCAGGGTAACGATGCCAACAACCTTCCTACAGTAGGCTTTACCATGAAGGTAAACAACGCAAACGATACAGACATGGGCTGGACAGTTGCCCTTGTTGCTGAAGAGCAGAAGGCTTATTCAGCATCCGGTGCGGCTGAGGGTACTATGATCACTACAATAGTGCTTTCATCCATCGTACTTATTGCAGCGGCAGTTGTACTTGTAATTATTATCACAAAGCCCATAAAGAACATAGAAGAAACACTTATCAGGGTTCGCAGAGGCGACTATGACGCACGTATCAACCTTATCGGTAACAACGAATACGGTGAAATTGCAAGAGCCTTCAACGACCTTATTGATGATATTATCGTAAGTGAAGGCAGATATCGTACAATCATTGATATGTCAGATAACATCATCTTTGAATGGAAATTCAAGAAGAATGAGGTTATCTTCTCCAACAACTTCAACAAGAAGTTCAGCTATCGTGCCCCCAGCGATCACTTCGGTGACAGCTTCTTACTTAAGGTTAAGGTTCATCCCGATGATTCAGACAGATACCATAAGGATCTGGAACGCCTTTCAAAGGGTGAAAACTTCACAGGTAACGAATACCGCTGGAAGAACATCTACGGCGACTATATTTGGGTACTTGTACGTACAGCCATTATCCGTGACAGAGAGGGCAATATAGCTAAGATCGTAGGCGTTATCGTGGATATTGACCGTGCTAAGAAGAGTGAACAGATGCTGGTTGAAAGAGCAAGCTTTGACTCACTTACAGGTCTTTACAACCGTGAATCCATTGAGCGTACTATTGATAACGAAATCGAGCTTATCAATGCAAGAAAGCAGGAATTTGCTATTCTCTTTATTGACGTTGACGACTTTAAGATATTCAATGATAAATACAGCCACGCAACCGGTGACCAGGTACTTAAGTTTGTTGCCAATACGATCAACAAGACAATAGACGGATTTGGTACAGCAGGTCGTTACGGCGGCGACGAATTTGTAGCCTGCGTAAGAAATATTGAGGTAAACGACCCCTCAGAGGTTGCAAAGAAGATACTTACGGATCTTCAGGAAGGCTTTGTATCCGACAACGGCGAAAAGCTTTCAGTAAATACAAGTATCGGTATTTCAATAATCAGAGATTCCTCAATGCGAGTTGATGAGATTATCGGTATGGCAGATGACGCCATGTACAAGATCAAGAAGAACGGTAAGTCAAACTACGGTATTCTTAACCGTGAGAATGTTAGAAAGACTCCTGCTCCTAAGCCCGAGCCTGAGGCAATTGAGCCTGAGCCTATCGTTGCTGAGTCTGATGAGCCTGAGGCTGAAAAGGACGAAAACGAAAATCTCGATGCTTAATTCTTAATAAAAAATAAGCGAAAAAGGTGGGAACACTTTTTTCGCTGTTTTTTACTCTGTAAATATTCGTATATTCTCATAGCTTGTATCATATTATGTACAAATGCTATGGAGGTATGCGAAATATGAAACTGTTTAAAATAAGGCCGGATTTTAAAAAATCCAAAATACCGGCGGTTATACTTTTACTCAGCTGTTTTATACTGGTAGCCCTGACAGCTGATTATGCTCCCCTTGTAACTACGGTTACAAGTAATGCGGTAATTGAAAGAAAAACCATAGTTCTTGATGCAGGTCACGGAGGTATGGACAGCGGTGCTGTGGGGGTAAACGGAGAGCTTGAAAAGAATATCAATCTTGCCATAGTGAAAAATCTCCGGGATATACTTTTGCTTTCCGGCTTTAATGTGGTACTCACAAGGGAAACGGACATTTCCATCCATGATGATGGAATTGAGGGGGTACGGGAGCAGAAGATTTCCGATATGAAAAACCGCCTTGATATAATTCAGCACAGCGACGAATGTATTTTTATATCGGTGCATCAGAATAAGTATACCGAAAGTCAGTATAAGGGCGCACAGATATTCTATAATACCAACAACCCGGACAACAGGCAGATAGCACAGATAATGCAGGATAATTTCCGCCTTATACAGCCCTATAACAATCGTGAAATAAAGCAGTCCGGGGATGAATTATATCTTTTTAAGTCTACCTATGTACCGGCGGTGCTTATTGAGTGCGGATTTTTGTCAAATCCCGAGGAAGCGGTACAGTTAAATGATGAACAGTATCAGAAAAAGATAGCCTTTGTTATTTATGACGGAATAATACAATATCTTTTAGCTAAGTAAAAGAAATGAGGATGTTTAATGGCTAAGTCAAAAACCCTTTATATATGTAATGAATGTGGTCAGGAATACCCTAAATGGCAAGGCCGGTGTAATGCCTGCGGCTCCTGGAACACCCTTGAAGAAAAGGTACAGATAAGCACATCATCACAAAAAAGCAGTAGTGTAAGGCTTAATATAAACAGCATTAAGGGTGTGGATTTCAAGGATGAAACCAGATACAATACCGGCATGGCAGAGCTTGACAGAGTTTTGGGGGGAGGGCTTGTAAAGGGCTCCCTTGTGCTTCTCAGCGGTGACCCGGGTATAGGTAAATCCACCCTGCTTTTACAGATATGTAACAGCCTTGCAAATGATAAGAAGGTATTATATATTTCCGGCGAGGAAAGTGAGCGCCAGATAAAGCTGAGGGCAGAGCGCCTCGGTGTTTGCAGTGAGGGGCTGTATATTTCCTCCTGTACCGATTGTGATGCTATTATTGAGGGCATAAGAGAGGAAAAGCCTGAGGTAGTTATAATAGACTCCATACAGACAATGCAGATAAGCTCCATACAGTCTGTACCGGGTAGTCTTGTACAGGTAAGAGAATGTACCCAATGCTTTATGCAGATGGCAAAAAGCCTTGATATATCCGTGTTTTTGGTAGGCCATGTAAATAAGGACGGAGGAATTGCAGGACCTAAGGTACTTGAGCATATAGTTGATACCGTGCTTTATTTTGAAGGGGATAATAAGCTCAGCTACCGCATACTCAGAGCCGCAAAGAATCGTTTTGGCTCAACTAATGAAATAGGCGTATTTGAAATGCTGGATAAGGGACTTTGTGAGGTTAAAAACCCCTCAGCCATGCTGCTTTCCGGCAGACCTGCCGGGGTAAGCGGTATTACCGTACTTTGTACCATGGAGGGCACCCGTCCTATTTTGGCTGAGGTACAGGCTTTAGTCAGCAAAACAGCCTTTACTGCCCCGAGAAGGGTATCCGCAGGCTTTGATTATAACCGCCTTTGTGTGCTTCTTGCGGTGCTTGAAAAAAGAGCCGGATTTTTATTCGGGGCATTTGATGTATATATAAACATTATAGGCGGACTCAGAATAGATGAGCCGGCAAGCGACCTTGCTATTGCAATAGCCCTTTATTCGGGCCTTACAGATAAGGCCACCGGGGATGACTTAGCGGTATTCGGCGAGGTGGGCTTAGGCGGTGAAATAAGAGCCGTATCCCACATAAGGGAAAGGGTAAGAGAGGCGGCAAGACTGGGCTTTACAAAGTGTATAGTACCAAAGGCCTCCTTAAAGGACTTAGACAAGTCTGAGAATTACAATATAAGCATCTATGGTGTGGCAAATTTAAGGCAGGCATTTAAGGTGCTGGAAACCATAGACAATAAAGAGGAGAAAAAATAATGAGGCTTACGGATATTTCCACCATACGCTCACTATTTGAGCGTCACGGATTTTCCTTTACAAAATCCTTAGGGCAGAATTTCCTTGTAAACCCTTCTGTGTGTCCTAAAATAGCGGAAATGGGCGGCGCTGATGAAAATACAGGCGCTATCGAAATAGGGACGGGAGTGGGAGTTTTAACCACCGAGCTTGCAAAAAGATGTAAAAAGGTGGTGGCTATTGAGATAGATAAGGGACTTGCCCCCATTTTAGAGGAAACCTTAGCCGAATTTGACAATACAGAGGTAATTTTTGCCGATGTGCTGGAAATAGACTTAAACAAGCTCATTGAGGAAAAATTCCCGGATATGGATGTTATCCTTTGTGCTAATCTCCCCTATTATATAACCTCCCCGGTAATAATGAAGGTGTTAGAGGAAAATACAAGGGTAAAAAGCCTTACCATAATGGTTCAGTTAGAGGCGGCAGACAGAATATGCGCTAAAGTGGGCAGCCGTGACAGCTCTGCTATTACCGTGGCGGTAAATTACTATGCCAAGGCCGAGAAGCTGTTCAGGGTAAACAGAGGCTCATTTATGCCCTCCCCAAATGTGGACAGCGCAGTTATAAGGCTTACCCTACATAAGGAAAAGCCCTATAAGGCGGAAAACGAAAAGCTGTTTTTTGAGGTGGTACGCTGTGCCTTTTCCCAAAGAAGAAAGCAGATAATAAACCCACTTTCCGCTAATTTCAAGATATCGAAGGAAATTTTAAGCAGGGAAATGACACAAAAGGGCATTAGCCCCACCGCCCGCGCAGAAAATCTTTTAATGGAGGATCTTGTAGCCCTTTATCATATTATAGAGCAGTTAAAGTGATACAGGCGAATAATGGAGTACGATTGCCATAATACGACAACCCTTGAATTAAATAATATGTTATATTAAGCACAGATAAGTTAAATCTGTGCTTTTATTATTTTGAAAGGGAATGTTAAAATGTCAGGAAAGGTATATACATCACAAAGAGTAACCTCCGGGGGAATATTAAGAACAATAGCCGTTGGCCTTATGGGGGCGGCAATATCATTAGGAGACGTGCTTGAAAATCCCTCTCCATTTTCCGCCTCATTTATATCCGCCCTTGCGGGTATTGACTGTGTAAGCGGATATTTAGGAACGGTTATAGGCTATCTTATTACCGGCAGCTTTGAGGACAAGCTGTTATATATGTCCGCACTTTTATCGGTAATGGCGGTAAGAATGATGTTTTCAAGAAGGGGTGGAAGATTATCCGATATATTAAGCTCAATAACCGCCGGGGTAGGAGTTTTGGGAATTGATCTTCTTTTATGCCATGGGGTAACCGGGGTAATAAATGCCATAGCCTGCGGAATATTTGCCGCCGCAGGAAGCTATGCCATGATAAACACCCAAAGAATAATAAAAAACCGGGAAATATCCGATATAACCATAACTAAAACCCCGGTGGGAATATTCAGCATAATAACCGTACTTATAATAGCATCCTTTGTGCTTTCCGGCTTTGGGGTGGGGGTATTTAATCTGGGAGTAATATTTTCCGGCATTGTTTCCTGCTACTCAGCTTTAAGATACAAAAGCGGCGGAGCGGCAATATCCGGTACAGCCTGTGCTGTGGGGGTGGCGGTGTCCGGGGGAAATATCATATTATGCCCGGTACTTTGCATAGCAGGTGCAATAGCCGGAAGCATAGACAAGGATAAACGGCTTTTTGCGGTGGGGGCTTATGCCCTTACAGCAACAGTATGCGCCATGCTTTTTACCATGAACAATGACAGTATGCAGCTTATGGCGAATATATTTTTAAGCGGCGCTATTGCCCTTATAATGCCAATGCCACAGGAAAGGGCAGGCAGTACCTTAGCGAAGCTACGGGAACTGGATAATTCCCACAGGGCGTTATTTTCCAAAAGAATGAGGTTTACTTCAAACGCCCTTGCGGATTTAAGGCATACCCTTGATATTACCGCAGAGGCCTTAAAGCCCGGGGTGGTAAATGATATATCCTGGGTATATGATACCGCCTGTGACAGTATCTGTAAAAAATGCCGGTACAGTATGCTTTGCTGGGGGAATGAATACAGCGATACTATAAAGGGCTTTATGACGGTTACCGAATCGGTAAGACGGGGAGAGGCATATAACCCGGAATTATTTGCAGTAAGGTGCAGGGAACGGTGCAAAAATACCGAGAAGCTGTATAATAAAATATCCTCCCTTTATGATGCTTTTATCAACAGCGCAAGGGAAAAGCGAAGAATAGATGACATGAGAAGAATACTTACCGTACAGCTTGCCGCTACGGAGAATATGCTGGAGGAATTCGCAAATAACGAGGAATACGGCAGTAAAACCATGACCGATTACAATACCACCGCCGCAGAGCTTTTATCAAAGGCAGGCTGTGAGAAGATAGAAACGGTAAATGTGACGGTAGGCCAAAGGGGGAATATTACCGTTGAGGCATATACCACAAAGGGCAGCTTTGCCCCGGCAAAGGATATATGCGAGGCCTTTTCAATAGGACTGAGACGGCAGTTTGACCCTCCCACATTAAGCCACAGCGGAGGTATATATAAAATGGTTATGCTGTCAAAGACCCCCTATTATATAGAAACGGCAATATGCCAGCTTTCAAAGAATGAGGGTAAGGCCTGCGGAGATTATTTTGAGAGCTTTACAGACACCAAGGGCACAGCCTATCTGATACTTTCAGACGGTATGGGAAGCGGTGCCAGGGCAAGGGTGGATTCCACCTTTGCAGGGGGAATGCTTGTAAGACTGCTTAAATCCGGCATGGGATTATGCGCCGCCTTGGAAATAATAAATACCGCCCTTATGGTAAAAAGCGAGGATGAGAGCTTTGCCACTTTAGATATTTGCACAGTTGACCTTTACAGCGGCGACGGAAAAATATATAAGGCAGGTGCGGCCCAGACCTATATAAAAAGCGGCAAGCGGCATATAACAGTCCCGCCCTCAGGTATGCCGATGGGAGTGGAGGCTGACAGCAGCTATACCCAAAGGGAAATAAGACTACAGGATAATGATGTTGTTATAATGATCAGCGACGGGGTAGAGGTAAGCGAAAACTGGCTTTTCAGAGAAATAGAAAATAAGGACACCCCCCTTGAAGAGCTGGTAAAGGTAATAGCAGATACAGCAAGATTTTATTCAAGGGATGGCAAGGAGGACGATATTTCGGTTGTTGGGTTGAGGCTTGTGAGGGACTGAAAAAAGCGGACATTTGTCCGCTTTTTTTATGTTTATTTTAAAATTTCACATAATAAAAAACCGGAACGGTTTAAACCGTTCCGGTGTGGTGCGGGGAAAGGGACTTGAACCCTCACGCCAATACTGACACAAGCACCTCAAGCTTGCCTGTCTGCCGATTCCAGCATCCCCGCTAATCAACGTATTATATTATAGCAAATCATTTCTGATTTGTCAATACCTTTTTTAAAATTTTTTAAAAAAATTATTGATTACGTTGTTTTAAGGCTCTGTCTATGGTACGCTTTGCGTCACGCTGAGCTATTGAATCCCTCTTGTCGTGGAGCTTCTTACCCTTGCAAAGTCCCACCTGAACCTTTACTCTGCTTCCCTTAAAATATACCGAAATGGGAATAAGTGTAAGGCCGCCCTGCTTTACCTGGCCTAAAAGCTTCATAATTTCCCTTTTATGCAAAAGAAGACGCCTTTCTCTTAAAGGGTCCTTATTGAAGATATTGCCCTTTTCATAGGGGGAAATGTGCATCTGCTTTATAATAGCCTCACCGTTTTCTATTGCAATCCAGCTGTCCTTTAAATTAAGTCCGCCCTCACGGATTGACTTTACCTCTGTGCCGGTAAGCTCAATTCCTGCCTCATAGCTTTCCAGTATAAAATAGTCATGCCTTGCCTTGCGATTTTCCGCTATTGTCTTTGTTTCCTGCTTTTCCATATTATCACCTCTTTTTACCTTTACATTGTACTATATTATAATGATAAAATCAAGGGGTGAAATATTATGAATTTTTCAAAAAATTTTACACCATTTGCAACATTGACAAAAAAATCTTTCGTAAATTTGCGGTAAAATCTAAAAATTAAGGCTAAATTTGAGTTTTTTTCGTATTTTGATGAAAATTTTAAAAAAACTATTGCAAATTTTGACTAACTGTGATATACTTTTATTGCAAAACAAAATTAAAACGGAAGCTAAAGCAAAATTATTCCGCAAATGTGACAGATGATACAGTAAAGCCGGGGTTTTACCGGGGCTATTCAATCTCTTTCTCATATATGCGGATGAAAGCACCGTAATCAAGGAGGATTTTAACAATGGCGTTAAAAAATGAGTATCTTATCGGCGTTCTTGAAACCGTTAAGAAGAGAAATGCAGGCGAGCCTGAATTCATCCAGGCAGTAACAGAGGTTCTTGAGAGCCTTCAGCCCGTAGTTGAGAGAAGACAGGACCTTGTTGATGCAGGCGTTATCGACAGACTTGTTGAGCCTGAAAGACAGGTTATGTTCAGAGTTCCCTGGGTAGATGACAACGGCAAGACTCAGGTAAACAGAGGCTTCAGAGTACAGTACAACTCAGCTATCGGTCCTTACAAGGGCGGTCTCAGACTTCACCCCTCTGTATATCTTGGTATCATCAAGTTCTTAGGCTTTGAGCAGGTATTCAAGAACAGCCTTACAACACTTCCCATGGGCGGTGGCAAGGGTGGTTCTGACTTTGATCCCAAGGGCAAGAGCGACGGAGAGATCATGCGTTTCTGCCAGAGCTTCATGACAGAGCTTTACAGACACATCGGTCCTGACTGCGACGTTCCCGCAGGTGATATCGGTACAGGTGCAAGAGAAATCGGTTATATGTTCGGTCAGTACAAGAGACTCAGAAACGAATTCTCAGGCGTACTTACTGGTAAGGGTCTTACCTACGGCGGTTCACTTGCAAGAACAGAGGCTACAGGTTACGGTCTTTGCTACTTCACAGACGAAATGCTCAAGGCTAACGGCAAGAGCTTCGAGGGTAAGACAGTAGTTATTTCCGGTTCCGGTAACGTTGCTATCTACGCTACACAGAAGGCTACAGAGCTTGGCGCTAAGGTAGTGGCACTTTCAGACTCCAACGGCTACATCCACGATCCCGACGGTATCGAGCTTGACATTGTAAAGCAGCTTAAGGAAGTTGAAAGAAAGAGAATCAAGGAATACCTCGACAGAACAACTCACAAGAATGTTACATACACAGAGGGCTGCAGCGGCATCTGGACAATTCCCTGCGATATCGCTCTTCCCTGTGCTACACAGAACGAAATCGACGGCAATTCTGCACAGATCCTTGTTAAGAACGGCTGCTTCGCAGTAGCAGAGGGTGCTAATATGCCTTCTACTCCCGAGGCTATTGAAGTATATCTTTCAAACGGCGTTCTTTACGGTCCTGCTAAGGCTGCAAACGCAGGCGGTGTTGCTACATCCGGCCTTGAAATGAGCCAGAACTCTATGCGTTACAGCTGGACCTTTGAAGAGGTTGACGCTAAGCTCAAGGACATCATGGTAAGCATCTTCAAGCAGTGCGACGAGGCTGCTAAGGAGTACGGTATGGAAGGCAACTACATGGCAGGTGCTAACATTGCAGGCTTCTTAAAGGTTGCTGAAGCTATGAAGGCTCAGGGCTGCGTATAATCCAATACTATTCGTATCTAACCCCCATCGACAAAACGAGGAGGGCATATTATGCGTAATGATTCTTTATCCCACGGCAAGAAGAGTGTTCCTAAGAACGGTGAATGCGGCATGAAAACAAACCGTACTACGAAGCGCACAGATGAGCTTTCAAACAGCGGTCTTGAATTTCACAAGCCCTTAAATCACAAGGATATGGAAGACAGCCGTAAATAAGACTGACAGGCGGACAGGAAATTTCCTGGCCGCCTTTTATTGTGCAATTCTTTCAGAAAATAGAATATTTCTCTACAAAGTTAAATTAGCTATTGACAAATATAAATAATTTGCTATATTAAAATTATACTAATTTCTTACGGAGAAATTCTATGGATAATACATACTTCAGAAGAGAAAAACCACCTACGCAAAATTGCCCCTTTGATATATATGTAAATCAGGCAGGCTATAAGTTAAGGGGTGAAAAAAGGGCAGTAGCCCCCTTTGAGGTGGAAAATTTCAGCCTTGCAGATAAAAAGGGGAATATTTGCTATAATGGTAGGGGACGGCATTTATTTTTTGACAGTCTTTCGGGGGATGATGTATGGGAGCTTGATTTTTCGGATTTTTCAGCGCCCGGAACATACAGAGTAATATCCGGAAATTATCGTTCTGCTGAATTTACCCTTTCAGACAGTGTATATAAATATCCCCTTGATGCTGTTTGTAAGGCATTTTACTATCTTCGCTGTGATGAACTGACTGAAAAATATGCCGGGGAATATCACCACCCTGCCTGTCATAATTCCCTTGCCTATGTGTATGGGCAGGAGGACAAAATGTATGATGTAAGTGGCGGCTGGCATGATGCAGGGGACTATGGCAGATATGTTACCGCCGGGGTATGTGCGGCGGCGCATTTGCTTTATTCCTATATACTTTTCCCGGATGTGTTTGACAAACAGCAGCTTAATATCCCCGGGGATAAGCCGCAGCCGGATATTTTAAGGGAAGTACAGCATGAATTACTGTGGCTTTTAAAAATGCAAAGGTCTGACGGGGCTGTATGGCATAAATGCACCACAATGCACCATGCCCCCTTTGTAATGCCCCAGGAGGATAAGGAAAGGCTGTATCTCTTTGCACCCTCCACCTCAGCCACCGCTGATTTTGCGGCAATTTGCGCCCTTGCCGCAAGGATATATAAGGATAAGGAATTTACCGATACCTTAATTAAAGCCGCAGAAAAGAGCCTTTTATGGCTTAATTCCCACCCGGAGTTTATCGGCTTTGATAATCCCCCGGGATGTAACACAGGGGTATACGGGGAACGTGATGATAAGGACAACCGCTTTTTTGCCATGGCGGAAATGTATCTTCTTACAAAGGAAGAAAAATACCTTGACTATATAAAACAGCATTATAACAAGGTTGACCTTGCGGGTCTTGGTTATGTTAATATGGCAGGTTTGTCTGCAATAGGGCTTATACTGGATAATTCCGCACCCAAGGAAATTATTGATGCTTGCAGGAATGCCTTTATTAAAAGGGCAGAGGAGATAAGAAAGAATGCAGACAAAAGCGGATACCGTACAGCCATGACTGAATATCAGTATTGCTGGGGCAGTAGCATGAATCTTTTAAAAAATGCCATGACCATGATAATTTCCGACAGGATAACCGGAAAAAATCAATACACAGACTATATAAAATATCAGGCAGACTATCTTTTCGGACTTAATGCCACAGGGTACAGCTATGTTACCGGCATAGGGGAATTTTCCATAAACAATCCCCATTTGCGGCCAGCCTTTGCGGACGGCATAGATAAGTGTATGCCGGGCTTTGTAAGCGGAGGGGCAAACAGATACCCTTGCGACCCGGACGCAGAAATACTTATACCAAAGGGCACACCCCCGGCAAAATGCTTTGCGGATGATGTGGGATGTTACAGCCTTAATGAGGTAACTATCTACTGGAATTCCCCGGCGGTATTTGTGCTGGCATTTTTATGTGATGAATAAAATAAAATCCTTCCTATATGGAAGGGTTTTATTATTTCGGAAGGAAAACAATGTTATCTGATACTCAGCTTTTGATACACCTCATAATTTTAAGAAAGCAGTTCGCTTTCAAGGTCTGTAAGCATAACATCAAGGGCAGTAATACCGCCTTCTGCTGTATACCACACACTGGGATGAGCAAGATATACTATGTTTCCGTTCTTATAGGCATCTGTACCCATTATAAGCTCATTTTCCATGATTTCCTTTGCAAGCTGTGCACCCTCTGTGCCGATAGCCGCATCACGATCCATTACAAATATGTATTCCGGCGCCTTTTCCACAACAAACTCAAAGCTAGCCTCATTACCGTGTGTGGAGGTATCTATATTTGCATCCACACCGATATTTTCAAAACCGATCTCACGGCCTATCATTGAGCAACGGCCGTCATTACCGAGAACGTTGAAGCTACCGCTTGTGCACATACCCACAATGGCGGTATGATCCTTTGCGGCCTGCTGTAAAGCGGCAATTCTTGCGTCAAAGTCAGCCATAAGTCCGTCAACCTTATCCTCAAGACCGAAGATAGAGGCGATAGTATTGGCATTCTTGCGGACACTTTCAATAACACCCAGCTCAGAATCTGTTGCAAGATAAACAACAGGAGCAATTTCGCTTAAAGCGTCATAGGACTTGCTTAAACGACCGCCGATGAAAATAACATCAGGCTCACACGCCATAACCGCTTCAAGGTCAGCTTCCTTGATAGTACCAAGATTTACAATATCATCATTAATGTATTCCTGTAAGTAATCAAGGGAGGTGCCTGCTGTACCTACTACCTTGTCACCGACTCCCAGGGCATCAAGAATATCAAGGGATGCCATATCAAGAATTGCAATACGCTGAGGGTCATAGGGGATAGTAAGCTGTACTTCCTCCTTAGCCCCGTTAAGGCAGGTAATGGTAACTGTTTCAGGCTTTACTGTGCTTTCTGCTTCGCTTTCAGCAAGACTTGTTTCTTCTGCGCTTGTTTCTTCTGCGCTTTCTACCGCACTGCTTACAGCATTATCAGCAGAAGAAATATCGGCAGAGGAATTACTGCTTTGTGTGGAGCAGGCTGAAAGGCTTAAAGCCATAGCGCCTGCAAGTGCCAGGGAAATAAATTTTTCATGTTCATTTTGTTACTCCTTTTCTTTTTAAGATAATTTAATGGGGATGTGCGTTAATAGTAGATGGACAGAGGTTTTCCTTCTATATTTAAAATCTCAAAGTCCACCCCGTAAATATGGGATAGGTTTTCTTTTGTCATCACCTCCTCAACTGTGCCGAACTTAGCGATTTTACCATCCTTGAAGGCACATATATAATCTGAATAAAATGCCGCATAATTTATCTCATGCAGTACCAGTATAACCGTTTTTCCAAGCTCATCACAAAGCCTGCGGACAATCTTCATCATATTTGTGGCATGATAAATATCCAGATTATTTGTAGGCTCATCAAGAAGCACATAGTCTGTGTCCTGGGCTATAACCATAGCTATAAGAGCGCGCTGTCTTTGTCCGCCGGACAATTCATCAATAAACCTGTCCTGAAACTCCTGCAATTCCATATATTCTATTGCACGGTTTATTATTTCCTTATCCTTAGGGGTAATATGATTTCCCGAATAGGGAAAGTGACCGAAGGTAACAAGCTCCCTTACTGTCAGCTTCATCTGAATATTATTTGTCTGGGTAAGTATGGCAAGCCATTTTGAAAGCTCCTTGCTTTTCCATTTGCCTATATCCTTGCCCTCAAAATCAACTATTCCGCTGTCATGGGCTATAAGCCGGGAAATCATACCCATAACCGTGGATTTTCCTGCACCGTTAGGGCCTATAAGGGAAATTACCTTGCCCTTTGGAATTTCAAAGGTTACATTATCTACTACGGTTTTTCCGTCATATTGCTTTGATAATTCCTTGATATGCAAAATTACACCTTCTTTCTTGTAAGAAGCAGATAGAGAAAATAAAGTCTGCCTCCCACAGTAATAAATACGCTTACCGGTATAGAATAGGTATATACGTGCTCAACAATAAGCTGTCCGCCTACAAGTACCATCATTCCAAACAAAGCAGAGCCGAGTATAAGCTGGGTGTGACGGTAGGTCTTTAACAGCTGCCTTGACAGATTGGCTATAATAAGGCCTAAAAATGAGATAGGTCCCACCATGGCGGTGGCAACAGCAATACAGAGGGTAACTCCGAGAAGAAGTCTTCTTATACAGCGGTCATAATCAACACCCAGGTTTATTGCCTGTTCCTTACCTAAGGTCAGCACATCAAGAATTGCCAGCTCCTTTCGTAAGGCTATGATTATCACCCCAAGCAAAATAATCGAAAAGACTATTATCTCAGAATTTATATTGCTGAAGCCTGCCACCAGGGTATTTAAAAGATCGTCATATTCGTTAGGATCCATTACCCTTGTAAGTGTGGTTTGGATGCTTCCGAAAAACGAAGTCAGCACCGTACCCACAAGAAGCACATAAAGCACATTGTGCTTTGTCTTTTTAAATATCCAGCTGTAAATAACAGTAGCCACAATTCCCATCAGCACCAGATCCACAGCAAAGGCAAGGTTTGCATTGGATGCTACTACGCTTGCTGTTCCGAAGAAGAACACCACCGCTGTATGAATAAGGGTATAAAGGGAATTCATACCAAGCAGACAGGGGGTTACAATGGTATTATTGATAATTGACTGGAACACAAGGGAGGCTCCCCCTATTGAAAAGGCGGTAATCAGCATAACAATGAGCTTCGGCGCTCTTATCTTCATAGCATAGGCAAACAGCTTAGGATTGGAAAAATTAACATCAATAAGCATATAACCTATACCGCACAAAATCACGATAACAGCAAGAATAATCAGCTTGCGGCGGTTGGAAAGGGCGGTCTTTGTGTTCATTTGCTTACCCCTCCCTCTATATTGGATACAGCACCGTTACAGCCTGTGCCATTACCTAAGCGTATAGCCCTTCTTCCGTGCTTCAGACGGTAAAACAGCAGGGCAATAAAGATAAGGCTTCCTAAAATACCCACTATAAGCTCAATGGGAAGCTCGTAGGGGAATATTGCCACTCTGCCTATCATATCACAGGCAAGCACAAATACAGCGCCTAAAAGGGCAGTATCCACAAGAGTACCTCTTATCTTATCTCCCTTATACATAGCCACAATATTGGGAACTATCAGTCCAATGTAGGAAATAGAGCCTACCACCACAATTCCGGCGGTTATCATAGCAGAAATAGTAAGTCCGGAAAACAACACCAGGTTATAAGGAACACCCAGATTCTTAGAAAAATCCTTGCCCAGTCCCACTATGTTAAAGTGGTTTGCAAATATAAACGCCAGTATAACAAGAGGTAATGTTATCCAGACTATTTCATATCGGCCTTTCAGCACCATTGAAAAATGTCCCACAAGCCAGGATGATAATGCCTGTGTCATTTCATACTTATAGGCAAGGTAATTTGTGATACCGCCTATTACATTACCGAACATAATTCCCACAAGGGGTACCATAACCACATCCTTGAACTTTATCCTCTGAATAAACCATACAAATACCCATGTGCCTAAGACAGCGGTTATAAAGGCAAAGATTGCTCTGCTCCACAAGGTGGATCCGGGAATAAACAGTAAGGCTAACAATATGCCGAACTGGGCGGATGAGATAGTCGCCCCGGTGGTGGGGGATATGAATTTGTTACTGCAAAGCTGCTGCATAATAAGTCCTGCACCGCTCATTCCTATGCCGGTACACAATATGGCCAGAAGTCTTGGAAGTCTTGATATTATAAAAATTTCAAGGGCCTCAATATCCCCTGAAAACAATTCTCCCGGGGTAACATCAATTACCCCCACAAAAAGCGAACAGCAGGACAACACCACAAGCAATACCCCTAAGATTATGGTTGAAATATGTGCCTTGATATAGCTCTCTCCCTTCAGAAAGTTAGTCATAACTAACCTATAATCAAAAAAATAAGCAGTGCGATCGGACTTACATGCGAACGCACTACTCATCAGCAAAAAGAATATCATAAAAATTATAGAGGATTATCAATCTGATGTTATTGTATCACAAAAGTTAGTCATGCAACTGTTGTTTTATACAAATTATAAAACATATTATAATCAGGATTTAGTAATATATCATATAGTTTCGGATAAAATCTGAAAATAGCTGCATTACACGGTTTTTTGGTATTATTTATATCAGGACAAAAAAAGCGGCTAAGCTCCACTGTTGCAAAGCTTAGCCATAGGAAAAGGGTGCAGATTATCTTAAAGGGAAATCCCCCTTCAAGCTGAATTTATATGCGGTAGCACCGCTAAAGACAATTTTCTGTCCTGATCTCTATTATACGTTGAAGAGTAACTCTTCGTAAGTGGGGAAGGGCCAGTACTTTTCACCAACGATTGTTTCAAGTACGTCAGCATCAGCACGAAGGCTCTGCATAGCCTCAAATACTTCATCATGATAGCACTTAGCCTGATCAAGTACCTCTGTAATGTTCTGTGCCTTAACTGTAGCCTCTTCAAGAACAGTGATCTTGCTGTTCATGCTGGTCAGAAGTGAGTCAACCTTGTTAGCAAGTGCTTCCTCAACTGCATAACCGATGCCTGCATTCTTCTTGGAGATGATAACATCGCAAATGTCCTTTTCAAACATCATAACTGCAGGGAGAATTTCCTTCTTAGCCATTTCAGCTGTTGTAAGAGCCTCAATGTTAAGAGCCTTGCTGTAGTTTTCAAGCATGATATCGGTTCTGGAGTGAATTTCAACCTCGCTGAATACCTTGTGCTTTGTGAATAACTCAACGTTCTTAGCATCGCAGAAGTGGGGAAGTGCGTCTACTGTAGACTTAAGCTCGGGAAGACCGCGAACCTCAACTGCTTCCTTAACCCAGGATGCGTCATAACCGTTACCGTTGAAGATAATTCTCTTGTGCTTCTTGATTGTGTCAACAAGAAGAGTATTAAGAGCTGCCTTGAAGTCATCTGCTGCTTCAAGAACATCTGCAAACTGCTCAAGAGCTTCTGCAACGATTGTGTTAAGTACAATGTTAGGACCGGAAATGTTAAGTGAAGAACCAACACTTCTGAACTCAAACTTGTTACCTGTGAATGCGAAGGGAGATGTTCTGTTTCTGTCTGTTGTATCCTTGGGGAACTTAGGCAGAGAAGATACACCTATATCAAACTGAGAGTGCTTGCTCTCAACGTTAGTGCCGGAAACTAAAGCTTCAATTACCTCTGTAAGCTCCTCACCAAGGAAGATAGAGATAATAGCCGGAGGTGCCTCGTTAGCACCCAGTCTGTGGTCGTTACCTGCTGTAGCAACTGAAAGTCTTAACAGATCAGCGTGTTCGTCAACAGCCTTGATAATAGCAACAAGGAATGTGAGGAACTGTGCATTCTCCATGGGAGAATCGCCGGGGTTAAGAAGGTTCAGACCGTCATCTGTAGAAATTGCCCAGTTGTCGTGCTTACCTGAACCGTTTACGCCTGCGAAGGGCTTTTCGTGAAGTAAGCAAACCATACCATGCTCTAAAGCAACCTTCTTCATGATTTCCATAGTAAGCTGGTTGTGGTCTGTAGCAAGGTTAGCAGATTCAAAGATAGGAGCAGATTCGTGCTGTGCAGGAGCAACCTCATTGTGCTTTGTCTTAGAGGAAACGCCCAGTGCCCACAGATGCTTGTCAAGATCCTTCATGTAATTGCTTACTCTCTGCTTTATAGCACCGAAGTAGTGATCCTCAAGCTCCTGGCCCTTAACGGGAGCAGCACCGAAAAGTGTTCTGCCTGTAAAGATAAGGTCCTTTCTCTTGTCATAAAGTGTCTTATCTACTAAGAAGTATTCCTGTTCAGCACCTACAGTAGCAACAACCTTCTTTGCTGTTGTGTTACCGAAGAGCTTTAAGATTCTCATAGCCTGCTTTGAAACAGCTTCCATTGAACGAAGAAGAGGAGTCTTCTTGTCAAGTGCTTCACCGGAATATGAGAAGAATGCTGTAGGAATATAAAGTGTATTGTCCTTGATAAAGGCATAAGATGTGGGATCCCATGCTGTATAGCCTCTTGCCTCAAATGTAGCACGAAGACCGCCTGAGGGGAAGCTCGATGCGTCAGGCTCGCCCTTGATGAGCTCCTTGCCTGAGAATTCCATAATAACTGTACCGTCACCTACAGGTGAAATAAAGCTGTCGTGCTTTTCAGCTGTGATACCGGTCATGGGCTGGAACCAGTGGGTGTAGTGTGTTGCGCCCTTTTCTACTGCCCAGTCCTTCATAACGCTTGCCACTACCTCAGCTACGGGAAGTGTAAGCTCTGCATCCTCATGAATTACCTTCATGAGCTCCTTGAAGGTAGCCTTGGGAAGCTTAGCCTTCATAACTGCTTCATTGAATACGTCTGAACCGAATAATGCGGTTACATCATAAGTTTTTTCTGTCATTTCCCTTTTCCTCCTGTGAAATGTCAATTTATTAGGTATGAAAAAAAGGCGCTTTGATCCTGTCAAAACGCCTTCGTTTCATCCTTGATTACAGTTATTATAATACACCATTATCCCTTATAAGTCAATAGGAAATTATGCACAAATTTTGAAAGTTGAAACCTTGCAAATTGCAAAAAATCCACGATATTTGACAAATACCGCGGATTTTTGAAAGAATATTCAGAATTATAATTCAATCTTGCCGTATAATGTAGCATTCTTTTCTGCTTCTACGGTTTCCTTTGAAAATTCAGAGGGAGCAGCATCAGTTGTCTGCTGGCTACGCTTGTACTCACGCTCAAAGGAGGTGGAGAAGCCGGAGCTTTGCTTGTAGGAACGGTTAGAATAACCGCCTCTTCTCTGTGAGCCTCTGCGATCGTTTCTTCTGTTGTCATTGTGACGCTGTGCGCAGGAGATAACAACCTTTCTGTAGGGCTCTTCACCGATAGAATTGCTGTATACGCCTTCAATTTCAGCTACCTTGCTGTGGATAATTCTTCTCTCATAGGGGTTCATGGGCTCAAGAGTAATTCTTCTGCCCTGACGAAGTACCTTATTTGCAGTACGCTCAGCAAGTGCCTTTAAGGTTTCTACTCTCTTATCTCTGTAACCGTTGCAGTCTACCGTAATACGGCAGTAGGGCTCGCTGTGACGGTTACTTGCAAGAATTGAAAGATACTGTAAAGCATCAAGAGTTTCACCTCTGCGGCCGATAACAATACCAAGCTTATCGCCAACCACATCAAGAACCGTAATATCGTCCTTTTCGATTACATCTATTCTGAAGTCCTGTGCCCCAAGCTCAGTAAGTACCTTTTCAAGGTAAGCCTTGGCACGGGCAACCTTTTCTCTCTGTTCCTCGGGAGAAATGGGGGTAGCTGAAACCTCCTCATCTACTGAAAAATCAGCAGGTGCTTCTTCAGTCTCAGGCTCAGCTACAGCCTCAGCTGTAACCGGTGCTGAAGCAGTTGAGGGAAGCTCATATTCAGCCTTTATTGTGTAGTCACCCTTCTTGCCGAAAAACTTCTTAACCGGCTCTTCAATAATTGTTATATTGATATCATACTGATTTACACCAAGTGCAGTAATTTCACTTATAGCAAGCTCTGTAAGCTCTTCAAGAGATTTACCTGTGTATGTTTTTTCCATATTAAACAGATTCCTTTCAATTAGTCGTCATCTTCAATATATTCCTCGCCGTACTTTTCGGCATCAGCCTTTCTTGCTGCGGTGAGCTTTCTTCTGTTTATTTCCTTCTGTGAGAGTGATTCTGTCTTAGTTACAACCTTTTCTTCACCTGTTTCGGCATCTGTTACAACAGCAGTAGCGGTAACCTCAACCTTAGCCTTGTTCTTCTTCATCTTCTCCTTAGCCTCTTCTCTCAGCTTTGCAGGATTGAAGAACTTCTGCATGATAAATGACTGGATGATGCCGAACAGATAGCTGATACCCCAGTAGAAGCCTACGCCGGCAGGAACTGTGAAGGAGATCCACAGTGAGAATATAGGCATAATGATAAGCATAGCTGTCATTGAGCCGTTGCCGGGCATATCCGGATTGTTCTTCTTATTAAAATATTGTGAAATACCTAACTGTGCCACAGAGAATAAGAATGAGAATATAGGTATAATAACAAGGGGCTCAAATGCCCATCTGGGTGTCTGACCTAAGTCAAGTCCGTAGAATACCATATTCTTTGAAAGATTGGCAAGCTGATCCTTTACGCCATCCCCTATAAGTGAGGACTCTTCAAAGCAGGCAGGGTACTGATTATATACCTGAAGGGCGGTAAGCTCATTACGAAGGCTTACAAACTTTCCTGCAACCTCTGCTAATCTGTTCTTTGTTTCATTTGTAAGACGGGAATTATCGCTTACAAGGTCAGCTAACTGTTCCTGTGTGAAGCTGCCGTACTTTTCACGCTCTTCCTTGCTTATAGTAGCAGGGTCCTTGGCGGAATAATCGTTTTTGTAGCCCTCATCGTCCTTGAACTGATGAACAAGCTGTGCTCTGTCCTCGCCCTCGGCCTTGAAAAGCTCATTCTTTGTGGATTCGTTCTTGTACTTGTCAATAAGCAATCTGTCCTGCTCATTATATTCATTTAAGAATATCTTTGCATATTCGGTTTCAGTTGCTATCTGAACTACACTGCTTATATCAGAGCCTGACATATGCTCCATGTGGGTCATGGGCTTGTACACTACGTCAATGACACCGAAAAGCAGTACCATTGTAAGAAGTAGGGGGCCGCAACCGCCTGTGGGGTTATAGCCCTGTGCCTGAAGCTTCTGAAGCTCCTCAGCCTGCTTATCACGATTATTGGCATACTTTCTTCTTATCTCATTTACCTGAGGCATAAAAAGCTGAGAGTATGCCATGTTTTTCTGTTGTTTAATTGTAAGCGGCAGCATAGCCAGCTTAACTATAATTGTAAAGATTAAAATTGCCCAACCAAAATTCTGTAAAAGAAGATATATCGGCCACATAATGTAGCCCATGGGCGTACCGATAAGGGTGTATAAGAAGTCTATGACAAATCACCTTCCGTAAATGCGGAGTCATCCGCCTCTTTTGTTCCTGTTTCTCTTAAAAAAATAAAATTCCTCCGGCACATAGTCAAAACCGCCGGGATTAAATGGATTGCAGCGGATAATCCTTCTAATAGCCAAATAACCGCCCTTTGCCGCACCAAAACGCTGAATAGCCGTCATCGCATACTCAGAGCAGCTTGGTGTAAACCGGCAACAGCGCGGCAGCCACTTTGAAAATGTAAGTCTGTATATTTTTATTATAAGCAACATCAAGTACTTCATAATATCACTTTGACATAGGATCAATTTCCGCTTTTGCCGTACCTGTCAAGTATCTGCTTTTTCATCAGCTCGTACAGCTTTGTAGATTTTAATTCGGGTGTCTTTGCCCTTGCTACAAAAATAAAGTCATACCTTTTATCGGTAGAACTTTTAAGACAGGGGTCAATAAGGCGGAACGCTTCTCGTATAACTCGTCTTGCCCTGCTGCGCTTTACAGCATTGCCGACCTTTTTACCGGTAACTATTCCCATGCGGTTTACCCGCCTTTTATTTTCCCTGACATAGCATACGAAAGCATAGGTAACTATACTTTCCCCTCTCTTGAAAAGAAAGCGGAAGTCCTTATCACTCTTTATGCTTACGTATTTCTTTGCATAAAGCTTCATTGAATCAGTAGCTTAAATGCTTTCTGCCCTTTGCACGTCTTCTTGCAAGTACCTTGCGGCCGTTTCTTGTAGCCATTCTTTTTCTGAAGCCGTGTTCTTTCTGTCTCTGGAGCTTCTTGGGCTGGTAAGTTCTCTTCATTTTCGATTCCTCCTATCAATATTTGCGCCGAGTTGCGCCTATGCAATTTAATATTATACCCTAACTATCCCCGTATGTCAAGAGATTTTTTCATTTTTTTGGGCTGCCTTATGTAAAATTGTAAAAGATAGCTTAATTACTGCCCTCTATAAAGTAGGTTGCTTCCATATCCGCTACACTTACAGCAAAGGCAAAGGGATAAAGCTCAAAGGCTCTGCCCACGGTCATCTTATCATCTGTATTTGAAAAGCCCATGTGAAACCTTATTGCAAATGCCTCCTCACGCTTAAGCCTCATAAATCCGCTTATCATGTATACCGATTTTTCACCGTGACCGTAGGGAAGATCATCCTGGAAGGTATAAAAGGGAACCTCCTCCCACTTTCCGGTGGTTTTGTTTTTCTGGTTTTTTGTGCTTACCTTATACACATCGGTCTTGCATAAGTCGTGAAGCAAAGCACAGATAGCTATACTTTCATCGCTTATATTAAGGCCGTAAACCTCTCTTACACGCTGCCTTTCCATGTAGTCCTTAAGACATTCGTACACATTAAGGGAGTGCTCGCACAGTCCTCCCTCATAGGCACCGTGAAATCTGGTGCTGGCAGGGGCATAAAAGAAGTCGCACTTCTTTTCAAGAAATTCTATAAGATTATTTATACCCTGTCTTTTTACCTTTTCCCTTAAAATGGAAATAAACTTTTCCTTATTTTCCTGTACCTGCTCTGCGGTTAATGGTTTCTCTGACATAATTATTCCCCTTTCGGATTTATTTACCGCCCTTTAAGGTTATATTTATTAAATACACTATTATAATAGGGCACACTATACTCCTATAGTACAACGAAAAACCTTTTTTGTCAATATTGACTGTATTTTATGTACCATAAAAAGGATATTCCTTATGTAACTGTCATGTATACTGTGCAAACTGTACTAAGTTTAGCTTTTGTTTTTATAATATTTTTATAAATTCTTGATTTGCAGTTGTAAAAATGAATAAAATGTATTATAATAATAGAATAGTGGGGAGGAGTGCGCTCATTTTTCCCTTTTATATATTTCTTAACTCTGACGGGTTTTGGGAGGTTGATTTTTTTGGGAGCTGAACAGATAAAATGGATACCCTATTACGGTAAGGATCTTTCTGCCGTTAATATGTCATTTTACGAGAAGATAAAAAAATTCGGCTTTTGTCTTGTGCTGGATGAATACGGCGGAGATAAGAATTCAAAGGCCGAGCTTGCGGTCATTGATACAGTAATGACCTGCGAAAAGCCGAACATACTTGTTATATGTGCGGCACACCTTATGCACAGCTGGTACCGTTCACTTGTATCACTTACCGGTGTGGACTTCAAGATGATTTCCGGTGCATCAAGAGCAATAACCTACTATGACAAGGATATGGCAAATGCCTACATAGTTTCCGATAAGGCTCTTGCAAACAATCCTGCCGTGTTAAAGCAGTTTGCCTCTGAGGGCGCTGCCTGGGATCTTATCATACTTGATGCCGGTCTTGCGGCAGGCGGTGTTGATGTTGATCTTTATATCGAGCATATCAAGGCTAAGACACAAAGACTTGTGGTATTCAGTCCCATACCCTGCGGTTACCAGCAGAGCTATGACAACATAAGACGACTTGTAAAGGAGCTTATGGCTGATGAGGAAAAGGCAGGAATTATCGACAGCTGTCTGTTTGACAAGTCCACAGCCGCCTTTGACTTAGACATTCCCATGATGAGATATTTCCCCAAGTCAGTTTATGAGGGAAATGTTGCAAGAAATGTGGTAATGCTCAGATATAAGTTTGATGATGATTTTCTTGCACATTCAAGAAGACTGATAGATATAAAGACCGGACTTCCCCTTTATCGTTCCGGCGGTAATATCTTTGAGGAATACGGCCTTGAGGCAAAGAAGATATATACAAAGCCTTCCTATAACTTAGGTGATGTTAATGACCTTCGTGCGGTGGACAAGAAGCTGGACTGCTTCCTTGCAAAGCTGGACGAGGTAATGGAGGATGACAATGCAAGAGTTGCCATCTACTGCACCACCGGTTCAACAATAAGCTATCTTAAGAAGGTTATCCAGGCATACTATCCCAATGTTCCCAATCTTTTGAAGATTGACAGAGGCGATATATTCTATACTGAGTATAATGACCTGCTTTATGAAAGCAAGAAGGATGTAAAGATAGTAATTACTGTTGACCGTATAGGCTCAATAAATCCTGCCATGAAGAAAACCACCCATGTGTTCAACTATGAAATTCCGGACACACCGGTATTACTTGAACAGCGTGCCGCAAGACACAGCGTGGATGTGGGTACAGGCAGAGAGTTTATTCTGTTTACCGACGACAACGGACTGTTTGACAGAAGAATGATTTCCCGTGTACTTTTCGGACAGGTTTACAAGAGCATTGTATCCGGTCTTCCGGGAAGAAATGTTATATTCGATATACCCGATTCAGTTGACTATATAGTGGACTGTATCCGTGATATACAGTATGTATGCGGCTATACAGGTGAGGTTTCAAGTGCCCGTGACGTTATAGTTAAGTTTGAAAGCGACTATAACCTGGCTTCCGATGTTGACGTTTCATCAGCGGCAAGAACAAACGAGTACACCACCTTAAAGCTTGATAAGATTTATCACGCCTTCGGTATAGAAAACAGTATAAGAGATCTGAACACAGACGAAAAGACACTCCGTTCACTCATAAAGCCTGCTCTTGACAGATATAAGAACTGTCTTGTTTATCTTGATGAGAACCAGAGAATTATTGAGATAAGTGATAGCGAGTTAAAGGCATCAATGTACAATTCAGCCTACAATGCCTTTGAGCAGGGTCTTATGAACAGCGAAATGTTCAAGGGACTTGAAGGGGCAAGAAATGAGCTTGACCGTTGCGACGGAAACAAGAGCATAATGCCTGTAAGAGAATGTGTTGATTCTGTATCGGATTCACTTAAATTGCCGGTGCTTCTCCATTCCTGGAGATACCTTAAGGATCAGCTTAAGGTTGACGACGATTTAAGAGTATTTATGAAAAAATTCAATGAGGGAGTGATATAAGTGGAAGCGTTTCGTAACGATGAAATAGCAGGTCTGTTAGGTGACTTCTATGAAGCTAACCAGCAGGGAAACCGTGAGGTTATGGATCAGGCTCTTATGAAGATGCAGACCCTGCTTTATACCGGTGAAGCGGACAGCAAGCCGTTCAAGGAATATTTCAATAACGTATTTTCGGGACGTATGCCCTATAATGCGTCACTTTCGGTAAGCGATTATCCCAAGGAATCTATTATCCGTGAATTACTTCAGAATACCTTCGGCTGTTACTATTCAGAGCAGGACATAAAGGTACTTTTCAACTTTGACGTTGACGGACAAATTCACCTTACCTATAACGAAGAGGGCTTTACCTTAGAGCAGATTTTGTACTATTTAAGTATAGGCAGAAGCGAAAAGGATAAGAACAGAGAAGGCCGTTTCGGTGTAGGTTCAAAGAGCGTATTTATGAATGTTGAGTGGTTTAAGCTCCGTTCAAATAACTTCATTGTACGCCTTGTAAATGACAACGGCACCATTAAGATACTTGACCTTGAGCTTACAGCCCCTGTATTTAAGGGTACTGAGATAGTATTCAAGGTATCTGATGAGGTACACAAGAAGATTAAGGATGACCTTGTAAATGTGGCTAACTGCAAGGGCGAATATATAAACCTTGTGGAATTCTGCTTTGCATTTATCCGTAAAAAGCAGCTTGGCAGATTTGATGAACAGTCTGAAGAAAGCATTAACCGTACCTTCAATGTGGCGGTTATGGATCAGGGTAAGCCCCTTGCTGTATATAAGATAATCCGTCATCAGAAATCCCCCGAGGATGACCCCACAATCAGATTTTTACAGAACGGCAAGAGTATTATCGAGTTTATCTGGTATGAAAATGACGGCTTTGTATATCTTATACCCTTTGCGGTATCCTCAGCTAAGAGAGATACTCTTGTAAAGGTACTTCTTGACAAGTACAACTACTTCTCCACATACGAGCTTACCGGTCTTATTAAATCCACCGGTGAGGACTTTATAAAGGAAAAGCTTTCTGCATTCTTTGTAAGCGTACCTAACTCCTATGTTACCACACACCGTACCGGTATCCGTCACGAGTGTGAGGAGGAGGTTTCTGCGGCTATTGTGCGTGACATTGAATACATGATAGACAAGTATTCAAGGCTTTTTGTACTGGAGCTTATGCAGAGAACAAATTCCGACAAATACTATATGCGTCCCAAGCACTATGTATTTGAGTTCTTCAGCAACTATCTTGACACCAGCGTTATGGTACAAAATCTGAAGGGCAAGTTCCATAACTGTATTTCCGTACAGCTTCCCGGCAAGGAAGCTCCCACACCCTATCCTGAGTTAAAGGAGCTGGGTTACTTCTCCGTTACCGACAATGTATCCAAAAAGAAGCACCTTGACGGCTCTGCCTATAAGGAATACATTGAGCAGGAGCTTGACAGAATGGCGGCGGATGTTACAGATATGCCGGAAAACATCATTATGGCGGCATATAACTGGCATGATGAGGAAAATGAGGAGGAGGGCAGAGAATTCTGCTACCGCTTCAATATTGACGGCAAGACCTATGTTCTTGACAGCGAGAAAAATCCTGCTATCCGTGACTATGATATTTCCTTCGGCTTCAGAAGTATAGTAAGCCTGAAGCTGGGCAAATATGTGGTAAATGACGCAGTAGCGGATGAAGAGGCACTTATCAATACCTTAAACCTTTTCGATACCATGTACGGTAAGGAATACAAGATCGGTATGAAATACTATCAGTTTATAGTTAAGTACCGTGACATTCAGCACAACTTTGATGTTGCAAGAATGAATGTAACCAATCTTGAAAAGGCTTACAGTGCAATAGTAGCCCACAAGAACGTATTTGAAAGCCACCAGGTTTATAATGAAGTTATCAATATGCTTCTTAACAGCTTTACACAGGGTAAGGACACCATGACCTTCCTGCGTGAGATCAAGGAGCAGGGCGGTAACATTACATTACAGCTTGATATAAACAAGAAGTTCAGATTTGCAGCCTACGGCAAGCAGTTTATGATTCCCAGCAGTATCACAAATGCCGATCTGCTTGAAATTATCGGCGACGTTTACGCTCTTATCAACTGCGGTATGTTTAACGGCCGTGTATTTGACTTCCCCTTCACAAAGGCAGGTTATTCCTTTGAAAAGGCATCCCTTATGAGTATGCTTCGTTCAGCTGACCTGACCGATGAAAAGGTACAGGCGGTAGTGCCTAACCTTTATATCTGCGACCTTAAAATTCCGAGAATTGCACTTTTAGGCGAAAAGGATAAGATTATCCGTATAGTTGACTTAAACGAGCCTATAACCGAGGAAGAGCGTAAGACCATTGTAAGATATATTATCTTAAAGGACGATCTTTCTAAGCCGGAGTTTGCAAAGTATGTAGAGTACCTTTTAGTAGGTGAGAACAACAATATACTTGCTCAGTTCTATTCAAGCACCGAAGAGCCTAACCAGGTAGTGCTTGACCAGATACCCTACTATTATAAGCCTCTGCCCTATATCACAGGCTCAGAGCTTAAGTTCCTCAGAGATCAGTATAAGAAGCTTGGGGATCTTACCAATGACCGTATCTACCGTAACTACTTTGCAAAGGACGTAAACAGCAAGCTGTTCGGCTACGGCGGTATATGCTCCTGCTGTGGATATGAGTCTACTATTATAAATAACTTCATTGTCAAGGACTTTGAGGTTGGTATGTTCAAGGATGAAACAGAGGAAAAATTTCGCTTCTCACTTTATATGTGCGCTAATGACTCCTTTGAGGCCAGCGGCTGGATTATAGAGGATATAAGCATAGGCGGTATGAATCCCTTTGTATGGCTTGAAGAAATCGTAAACTGCGATGTTATCCCACCTGAGTTCTTACTCTGCACAATCAAGTACAGAAATCAGATCACCTATGATATTATAGGCAGCGAAACAAGAGAGCTTGGCGAAACTGTTTCCTCTGATTCTGTAAGCGAGGGCGAGCAGAAGACAATGGACATTACACTTTCACCCCTTATGGCGGCAAAGTGGATAGAGGATAACCACAGATAACCCAAAATCAGCCCCATGTCAAGGGTAAAGTGATAGAAATACCACTTACACAAGATATGGACGCCAAAATTTCAAAAACAACTATATATAGATGTTTTTGTCGAAATTTCATAAAATTTGTAATAGCCTCCAAATTTGGAGGCTATTTTTTTGTGCTTTTTTCACAAAAATGAAGAAATGATTTTGTAGAATATTTCCGTTTTTTACTTTAATTTTGCCCTTGAATTTTATTTTTATGGGATGTATAATATTATTAGACACTTTTGTGGTATTTAGGGGATACTTTGGCCACTTTTAGCCACTTTTAATAATTCAGAGTACAGGGGGTGAGGAACTTGACAGGCGAATTCAAATCAACACTTGATTCAAAGGGCAGAATGAATGTACCCATAAAGCTGAGAGAAGAATTCGGGGAAAGGTTCTTCATCTCAAAGACAATAGGCTCACGATGTATTAAGGTTTATAAGGTTGAGGATTGGCAGGCCCTTGTATCAAAGATTGACGATATGCCCTTAGTACAGGCGCAGCCGGTACGCAGACACCTTATAGGTAGTGCTTATGAGGTTATACCGGACAAGCAGGGCAGAATATCAGTACCCCCCACATTAAGAGAATATGCAAAGCTCAGTCTTGATGTGGTGGTAGTAGGCGTAGGTAAATATGCCGAAATATGGGATAAGGCTGAATGGACCCTTGAAAATGAACAGCGTGACAATGAAACTCTTGCTGAGCTTGCCACCGTACTTAATATATAAGCGGTGATGGTAATGGAAAAAGAAGTACATATTCCCGTATTACTTAATGAAACAATAGAGGGTCTTGACATAAAGCCGGATGGCATTTATGTTGACTGTACCACAGGCTTTGCAGGACATTCAAGTGAAATTGCAAAGCGCCTTACAAAGGGCGGACTTCTTGTGGGCTTTGACCGTGACCCGGATGCAATAGTGGCGGCAGAAATAAAGCTTGCCCCCTATAAGCATATACTTATAAACGAAAAATTCTCCCATATATCACAGGAGCTTGAAAGGCTTGATATAAAGGGAGTTGACGGCATACTGATGGATTTAGGGGTTTCCTCCTATCAGCTTGATACCGCCGACAGAGGCTTTTCCTATCATGAGGATGCGCCCCTTGATATGAGAATGAGTAAATCCGGCCTCAGTGCCTTTGATGTGGTAAATGAATACCCCAAGGAAAAGCTGGAGGAGATACTCTTTAACTACGGCGAAGAAAAGTTTGCCAAGGGCATTGTATCAGGCATAATAAGAGCAAGGGAAGAAACTCCCGTAAAAACAACTCTTCAGCTTGCAGAGATAATAAAAAGAAATGTTCCCTTAAAGGTACGCAAGGAGAAAAACCCCTGCAAAAAGACCTTTCAGGCAATAAGAATAGAAGTGAACGGTGAGCTTGACGAGCTTAAAACCGGCATGGAGGGTGCCTTTGAGGCACTTAAGGTTGGCGGCAGGCTTGCAATAATTACCTTTCACTCAATAGAGGACAGAATAGTAAAAAACAAATTCAGAGAGCTTTGTACAGGCTGTACCTGTCCCCCGGAATTTCCGGTTTGCGTTTGTCACAAGACACCAAGAGGCAGTCTTGTTAATCGTAAGCCTGTTACGGCAGGGGACGAGGAGCTGGAAAGAAATATCCGTTCCAGAAGTGCAAAGCTGAGAATAATCGAGAAATTAAAATAAAGGATAACCTTTATGAAAGGATGATATAAATGGCAGCACCGGCATACAGATTTGATTTATTTGAAACATCCCCAAGAAAAGAACAGGAACAGGTAAGACCTGAGCAGGAAGTAAAGGCCACCCCGGAGCTTAAAGTAGCGGTTACTTCCCCTGCAAAGTCAGGTAAGCCTATAATAATAGGAATAATATTTGCCCTTGTTTTTGCGGTATTTTTTATGTATATATACTCGATGGGCAAGATGAATGAGGTTAATGAAAGAATAAATGCCGCTAATGCTCAGCTTGAAGAGGCACAGGCAATAAACCAGACCCTTCAGACACAGCTTGCAGGCTCTGTAAGTCTTGACAATGTGGAAAAGTACGCTGAGCAGGAGCTTGGTATGCAGAAAATCAACCCCTCCCAGGAGAAATATGTAGAAATGCAGTTCGGCTCAATGTCAGAATGTGCTGAGGATGATTCCGGAGATATTTTTGTGACTATACGAAACTGGTTTGATTCTGTTTTGGTATATCTGGGCTTTTAAAGAAATATAATATATACAAGCAGGTACTTGTACCGTAGAGGCAACGCTGCATAGACTAAGCCATAGCGCTGGTGATAACGCCTGATGCACGACGTTGCCTGTATTATTTTATAAACACGGAGGCAAACATGGACAGCAAGCTTACTAAGGGTATGCGCACCAGATTGATATTTGTAATAATTTTTTGCCTTGTTCTTTTGACAGGATATGTAAGTGCGGTTTTGTTTAATGCGGCTATCATAAACCATAAGGAAATGACCGCCATGGCAAATGAACAGCAACAGCAAAGCACATCCATAAAGTCAAACAGAGGTACTATATACGACAGAAACAATAAGGTGTTAGCCCAAAGCACCACCACCTGGGATGTTATTATTTCCCCCTATGATATAAATGAAAACGAGCCTGAAAACATGGAGTTTATCTGCCAGGGACTGGCGGATATACTTGATGTCAGTTATAGTGATCTTATTGAGGCCTGCAAGGACACCGAGTCTCCATATCACAGGGTAAAAAGGGATGTTGACAGAACAGTAATAGAACAGCTCAATACTTTTATTGCAAAAAATGACCTTTACAGCACCTCAATATTTACCGAGGAAAGCAGCGTGCGTACATATCCCAACGGCGCACTTTCATCAAGTGTACTGGGCTTTGTAAATGACAATGAAGAGGGCTACGGCCTTGAATATTACTATAATGACTATTTAAAAGGCGTTGACGGAAGAGTTGTCACCCTTACGGATAACTTCGGTAATCCCTTGCCCTATGATAAAGAGGAACGGTACGAAGCAAAGGACGGCAACAGCCTTATTACAACCATAGACGAAACATTACAGTATTATCTTGAAAAAAATCTTGAAATAACAGTATCTCAGCATAAGCTGGAGAATCGTTCCACAGGCATTATAATGAACTGTAAGACAGGCGCTATTGTAGCTATGGCGACCTATCCTGCCTATGACCCCAATAATCCGTCCTATATATACTTTGAAAAGGACAGAAAGGTTTTAGCCCAGATGTCCGATGACGGAGTAGCCCAGGAGCTTATTGACGAAAAGGAATCTGTTCTTCGTGAACAACAATGGAGAAATAAGGCGGTAAGTGAGCTTTACATCCCCGGTTCGGTATTCAAGACAGTTACCTGTGCGGCGGCATTGGAGGAAAAGGTAGTTTCCCTTGACAGCACCTTTGAATGTACCGGTATAGCGGATGTAGCCGGCACTAAGATAAGATGCTGGAGCAGTGGGGGACACGGTGTTTCCACACTTACCCAGGCTATGGAGCGTTCCTGCAACCCGGCATTTATAAAGATAGGCCAGCTTTTAGGCGCAGATAAATTCTCAAAGTATTTCGCCGCCTTCGGCTTTACCGAAAAGACAGGCATAGACCTTCCGGGCGAGGTTGATTCCCTTTATGTATCAAGGGATAATATGGGCATAGTTGAGTTATCCTCATCAGCCTTCGGCCAGACAAACAAGATAACCCCCATCCAGATGATAACAGCCTTTGCGGCGGTGGTAAACGGCGGTAAATTACTTACTCCTTACCTTGTTGAAAAGATAATCGACCCCGACGGTAATGTTATAAAGGCTACTGAGCCTACGGTAAGAAGACAGGTAATAAGTGAGGAAACCTCTGAGCTTATGAGGGGTATTCTTGAATCGGTAGTTACCACGAACGGCGGCAGTAACGCATATATAAGCGGTTATCGTATTGCCGGAAAGAGTGGTACTTCGGAAAAAATCGACGATTATAACAGCGGTGCAGACAGTGAGCTTCGTTATGTTGCTACCTTTGCGGCGGCTGTACCTGCAAATGATCCGGAATATGTAATGCTTGTTATTTGTGATGAGCCTACCAGCGGATTTATTTACGGCTCAGCAATAGCGGCACCGGTAGTTTCCCAGGTGTTCAAGGAAGGCCTTGAATATCTTAACATTTATCCCCAGTATACGGCAGAGGAATTAGCCCAGCAGGATGTGGCAGTTCCCTATGTTGCAGGCTATAACAGTATCCGTGCAGAGGCAAATCTTAATGCGGCAGGCCTTAATGCGGAATTTATCGGAAGCACAGACGGTACCTATGTAACCGGCCAGGTTCCCTCCTCGGGTGAGGTTATACCCAAGGGTGGTACAGTTATGCTTTATATGGGTGATGTACCCTTCAGCGAATATAAAATATCCAAGGTACCCAATGTAATAGGCCTTACAGTAACAGAGGCTAATAAGGCTCTTGCTGATGCGGGTCTTAATATCCGTATTACAGGTGCATCCGGCAACAGCGAAGCAAAGGCGGTAAGCCAGAGTATTTCAGCAGGCTGGAGCGCATACAGAGGCTCTATTATTGAGGTAAACTTCCTTGTAAATGATGAAACAGGCTGATAATATGACTTTATATGATATTTTACCCCTTGCTAAGGACAAGGGAATAGAAAACTGCATTATATCCCTTGTGACAGACAATACTGAAAATGTCTGCAAGGACTGTATATTTGTATGTATAAAGGGTGCACATTTTGACGGTCATACAGCGGCAGAGGAGTGCATAAATAAGGGTGCGGCGGCGGTAGTCGTTGACCACGATATGGGACTTTCAAGGCAGATAATAACCTCAGATACAAGGCTTGCCCTTGCAAGATTGTCCTCTATGTTTTATAACGACCCCACACAAAAATTACAGCTTTTCGGAGTTACCGGAACAAACGGAAAAACCACCACAGCCCACCTTATAAAGCACATACTCACCGCACTTAATAAAAAATGCGGTATTATAGGCACAGCAGGAAATGACCTTTGCGACGGCAGGGTAACAAGCTCAGTTCATGGCACACCCACCACCCCTGCATCCCCGGTGCTTTATTCCTGGTTTGATACCATGGTTAAAAACAATGGGGATTGCTGTGTAATGGAGGTAAGCTCCCAGGCCTTAGCCCAGCACAGAATAAAGGATGAACACTTTACCGCCGCAGGCTTTACTAATCTCACCCAGGATCACCTTGATTATCACGGCAGTATGGAAAATTATTTCCTTGCCAAGGCAGGACTTTTTGAAATGACCGATAACAGGGTAATTTCCATAGATGATGAATACGGTATCAGACTTGCCGAAATGTACAAGGGCAGATGCCTTACCGTAAGTGTTAATAAAAAGGCGGATATTTATGCCCGGTTTATAAGGATGACAGCGGCAAAAACCGAATTTATCCTTATGTGCGACAGGGATGAAACCGCCTACAAGGTAAGCTCTTATCTTACCGGCTTATACAATATCCAGAATATACTGGTGGCTTTGGGTATGCTTTACACCGCAGGCTATGACTTAAAGGAATGTATATCCGCCCTTGCTTCCTGTAAGGGGGTAGAGGGCAGAATGAATGTTATATATAACGGGGATTTCACCGTTATAATAGACTATGCCCATACCGATGATGCCTTGTCAAAGGTACTCGGGGCTATAAATGATGTTACCCCCGGAAGGCTTATCTGTCTTTTCGGTGCGGCAGGTGACAGGGACAGTAAAAAGCGTCCCCTTATGGCAAGGGCTGTGCAGAAATATGCGGATATAGCAATAGTTACCTCTGATAATCCGGCACACGAAAACCCGGAGGATATAATAAATGAGGTATGTACCGGCTTTACCGGGGCTATGAGATATGAAAAAATAACCGACCGCAGAAAGGCAATTTCCTATGCCCTTAAAATAGCGGGCAAGGGGGATGTTATTGCCCTATGCGGTAAGGGACACGAGAAATATCAGATAATAAATGACGAATATATCCCCTTTTGCGAGGAGGATATAGTAAATTCAATCTTATCGGGAAAGGAAAACTAAAACCATGACAATTCCTGCTGCTCTTATTACAGCAATAATCAGCTTTGGTGTAACCGCCCTGCTTGGCTTTGCGGTTATACCGGCACTTAAAAGGCTGAAATTCGGTCAGACCATACTTGATATAGGCCCTGCATGGCATAAGTCAAAGGAGGGCACTCCCACAATGGGAGGTGTAATGTTTATAGGCGGTGTATTTATTGCGGTAATAGGCGGCTTTGCAATATTGTGGTTTAATAAGGAAATCACCTTTGAGGGAGCCGGAATACAAAACTTCGCCAAGGGCATATCCGCTGTTATTATGGCGGTACTTTTCGGATTTATCGGCTTTGTGGACGATTTTATAAAGGTAAAGAAAAAGCGTAACGAGGGTCTTACCCCGATACAGAAGATAATACTTCAATGTATGGTAATAGCCGCATTCTTTGCCTCCCGTATAGTTATGGGAGATACCTCAACAGTAATAACATTTCCCTTTTTGGGTGCTCTTGACCTGTGGTATTTTTATTATATTATCATGGGGCTTGGCATACTCTATATAGTAAATGCGGTAAATCTTACTGACGGTGTAGACGGGCTTTGTTCTACTGTTACCGTTGTATTTATGGCGGCATACCTTGTTATCTGCTCACTTCTCGGCTTTAGCGAATTATCCGTAGTCAGTGCGGCAGTAGGGGGAGGATGCCTTGGCTTTATGGTATGGAATCTCCACCCTGCAAAGGTAATGATGGGAGATACCGGCAGTATGTTTTTAGGCGGTGCGGTTGCTTGTCTTGGTATCTGCACAAAGACTGAATTTATAATGGTTGTATGCAGTGCGGTATATATCTGGGAGGCATTATCCGTTCTTATCCAGATGACCTATTTTAAAATAACCCACGGCAAGCGACTTTTCAAAATGACACCTATCCACCACAGCTTTGAAATAAGAGGCTGGAAGGAAGGCAAGATAGTAACGGTATTTTCACTTATAGAGCTTGGTGCTTGTCTTGCAGGTGTGGCATTACTTTATTACGGCATTATGTAATTACAGAATAAATTTCGGCAAAGGGGGTAGAGCATTTGAGTTATACAGGTAACGGCGGCAGACTCAGCGCAGAGCAAAGACAGGATCTGTTTGACAATGTAATGGAGATAAACGACCGCAGTTCACAAAAGAAAAATAACAACTACAGCAAAAAACCAAAGCCTAAGAAAAAGCCCTTATTCGACAGGATAATGTCCTGTCTGCTTACTCCTCCGGATGCGCCCTATACTCCGGTAAAGGTGTTCGGCAGAGGAAAGTTTGATCTTTCGCTTTTATTTGTTACTCTTGTGCTTGTGGTGTTCGGACTTATAATGATGGGCTCAGCAAGCTATGCCATATCCTTAAATGAGGATTCCGACAGCTTTTCGTATATGTTCCAGCAAATAGTAGGCGCTGTCTTGGGACTTGGTGCTATGATATTTTTATCCATGATGGATTATCATTTCCTTACATATCCCCTTATAAAGACACCAGGCTGGAAGAAAACCGCAACTGTTGAAAATGTTAAGAAAAACGGCAAGCGTGTTAAAAAATACATACCCTCAAACGGTAACGGCATTACCATGGCTCACCTGTTTTTCCTATTTGCCTGCCTACTTATGGCTTTGGTATTTTTTATGGGTGAAAGCGTATCTGATGCTAAGAGATGGATAACTATTGCAGGTATTCGTTTTCAGCCCTCGGAAATATATAAAATAGCGGTAATAATTCTTTGTGCCTATATGATACAGAGAAATTATGATAAAAGACAACACGGCTGGCACGGATTTTTAAAGTATATATTATTCCTTTTTGCACCCACCGCCGCATTCTGTGTGGTTCAAAGACACTTATCCGCCCTTATTATCATCTGTGCTATTATTTATCTGATGATGTTTGTGGGACAATGCAACGGCAAGGGACTTGTGGGAATACTTTTGCTTGGTATTGTGGGCATAATTGTTATTGCAAATGTATGGGATTATGTAGCAGTGCGAATAGACAGCTGGAAGGATCCCTTCAATGAAGCTACTGTGGGAGACGGCACATATCAGACCGCCCAATCCCTTATAACCATAGGCTCAGGAGGCTGGACGGGGCTGGGACTGGGAAATTCCATCCAGAAATACCACTACCTGCCCGAAAGCCCAAATGACTTTATCTTTGCAATTATTGTTGAGGAGCTTGGATTTATAGGCGGCATTGTGGTTATACTTTTGTTTGTGCTTTTCGGTATCAGAGGCTTTTCTATTGCCGGAAACGCAAAGGACAAATTCGGCTGTATGCTGGCTGTGGGTATAACGGTACATCTATGCTTACAGGCCATGCTTAATATCGGTGTTGCTTGTAATGCGATACCAAATACCGGTGTATCTTTACCGTTTTTCAGCTACGGCAGAACGGCGCTTATCCTGCAATTAGCAGAGGTAGGGATTTTGCTCAGCGTATCAAGAGATTCTAAAACCTAAAGAGGATTTAAAATGAAGATAGTATTTGCGGCAGGCGGTACAGGTGGGCATATAAATCCCGCCCTTGCTATCGCCGATAAAGTAAAAGAGGTATTTCCTGCCTGTGATATTCTTTTTATAGGCTCACCAAACGGCCTTGAGGCAAAGCTGGTTACCAATGCAGGCTACAGCTTTACCGGGGTTAAGATGTCCGGACTTAAAAGAAAGCTCACACCCTCGGCTATTGCTCATAATATCGGGGCTACCGTTAATTATGTAACCGCAGAGGTAAAGGTAAAGAAGATACTGAAGGACTATAAACCGGATCTTGTTATAGGCACAGGCGGATATGTTACGGGAACTGTATTAAAGGCGGCACTTAAATGTGGCATTAAGACAGCGGTACATGAAAGTAACTCCCTTCCGGGTGTATCTGTAAAGGTGCTTGCGCCGAAAATGGATCTTGTTATGCTTGGAAGTGAGGATGCAAAAAAGCATCTCAAGGAATGCAAGAGATGTGTTGTAACAGGAAATCCCTTGCGAAATAATATCCCCATAGAATCAAGAAGTGATGCAAGAAAAAGACTTGGCCTTCCGGATTGCTTTACCGTACTTTCCGCAGGAGGAAGCCAGGGTGCCGCAAGAATAAACGAGGCAGTAGCCCATCTTTTATCCTGGGAGCAAAAAAAGGGGGATATAAACCATATCCATGCCTACGGTAAATTCGGACGGGATACATTCCCTCAGAGCCTTGAGGAAAACGGGGTTAATAAGGATGACCCCCACTTTATAATTAAGGAATATATAGACAATATGTACACCTGTATGTGTGCAAGTGATCTTATTATAACCAGAGCCGGGGCTATGACCCTAACAGAGCTTACCGCCATAGGCAGAGCAAGTATACTTGTACCCTACCCCTATGCGGCGGAAAATCACCAGTATTATAACGCTCTTACCTTAAAGAACGTAAATGCCGGCAGAATTATAAATGACAAGGACCTTGATGCCCAGACCCTTATTGATATGGTAAATGAGCTTTATGACAATTATGAGCTTATTACCGTTATGGAGGAAAATGCCGCCCGTATGTCAATAAAGGACAGCGCAGGGGTAATTTTAAAGGAAATAATAGACTTACTGGAAATAGAGGGCTGACGCTGTCAAAAATTCCACCTTTGGCATAGTATAAAGAGAAGTTATACTGTGAAAGGGTGATAGTTTTGGATAAGCAAAGGCTGATAATAAAAGGAGGTCGCAGGCTTGAAGGCGAAATTGCCCTTCACGGTGCGAAAAACAGCGCTCTTCCCATTTTAAGTGCTACTGTGCTTTGCAGCAGCAGTGAATGTGTGATAAATAACTGCCCTAGATTATCTGATGTGGATGCGGCGCTTCGCATAGCCTCAGCCTTGGGGGTAAAATGCAGACGGGAGGGAAGCACCGTTATAACCGATGCCTCATCCCTTACAAGCTATGAAGTCCCCACAAGCCTTATGAGGGAAATGCGTTCCTCAATAGTGTTTTTAGGGGCAATTTTAGCAAGAACGGGAAGATGCCGGCTTTCCTTTCCCGGGGGCTGTGAATTAGGCCCACGGCCGATAGATTTACACCTGTCCGCCTTAAGACAGATGGGGGCGGTGATAAACGAGGAATACGGATACTTAGACTGCTCCTGTCCCAAGGGTCTTACCGGTACAGAAATAACCCTTTCCTTTCCCTCTGTGGGAGCAACTGAAAATATTATGCTTGCCGGGGTACTTGCAAAGGGAACTACAATAATAAGAAACTGCGCCCGTGAGCCGGAAATAAATGACCTTGCCGGCTTTCTTATTTCCTGCGGCGGTAAAATAAAGGGTGCAGGAAGCGACGTAATAGAAATAGAGGGTGTAAAGACCCTTACAGGCTGTGTTCACAGGGTAATGCCCGACAGAATAGCGGCTGTAACCTATTTATGCTGTGGGGCTGTCACCGGGGGAGAGCTTATTATTTCCGGGGCGGATGCAGGGCATATTACCGCTGTTACCGGCATTATGAAAAATATGGGCTGTAACATATACAGCTTTGGCAGGGATAAAATATACATAACTGCCCATAGACGGCTTAATGCCCCAAGCACCGTAAGGACAATGCCTTATCCCGGCTTTCCAACCGATGCACAGGCAATACTTATGGCATTAAGCACAGTTTCCCGGGGTACGGGTATATTTGTGGAAAATATATTTGAAAACCGCTACCGCCATGTGGGGGAATTATGCCGCATGGGTGCATCCATAAGGGTGGAGGGCAAGGTGGCAATAGTAGAAGGAACAGACAGCCTTTGCGGTGCGGATGTAATGTCCACCGATTTACGGGGAGGAGCCGCCCTTGTGGTGGCAGCCCTTTGTGCAAACGGAGAGAGCCGCATAGGAGGCCTTCATCATATAGACAGAGGCTATGAAAATATCGAGCAAAACCTGAGACAGGTGGGTGCGGATATTAAAAGAATTTAAGTTGAAAGCGAGGGGAGTAAAATGGCTGAAAATTTTGGCAGGCAGTTTGAAATGCCGCCGGCAAGAAAACGAACACCGGCACCAAAGCCTGAGCCGGAAGGAAATACATCCCAAAAGGGCAAAAATCAGCCGGCAAAGGGCAAAAAGCCTGCAAAAAAGCCTGCTTCAGGCAGAAGCAACACCACTCCCGTTTATGACAGATCTGAAAAAAGACCTGTAAAGGGCAGGGATATACAAAGCAGAGCCTTAAAGAATAAAAAGCGTTCTGACGAGCCTAAGAGAAAGGGCTCAATAAAGCGCTATACCTACCATATAGTATTGCTGACCGTATTTGCGGTGGCATTGTTTGTTGCCTTATCGGTAACCGTGCTTTTTAATACAGAAAAGATTGTGGTAGAAAATAACGCAGGCTACAGTGACAAGGAGGTAATCGACGCTTCCGGTATAGTAATGGGACAGAATATCTGGACTATGGATACCGCCGCCGCAGAGGATAGCCTTCTTAATAAGCTGCCCTATATAGATAAGGCGGAGATAGAAAAATCCCCCTTTAAAAATACGATCACAATAAAGCTGACAAAGGCACAGGCGGTTGCCAATGTGGTATGCGACAGCAATTATTATCTTATCAGTCAGAACGGCCGTATAATGGATTCTGAGCTTACAAAACCGGATGAGAATTATATTATCGTAGAGGGCTTTGAGCCGGAATATGCCCAGTCGGGAGATTTTCTTTCGGCGGCCAGCGAAAGAGGAAGAAATAACCTTGTAAAGCTGCTTAGCATAGTAAAGCAGTATGACGGCATAGAGGATGAATATAACGGCGCAGTAGAAAAGTACGAGGTACTTTTTAAGCTGTTGAGCCTTATAGATGCCTGCGGCCTTAAGGATAATATAATTTCCCTTGATATATCAAGTATATACAAAATATCCCTTAATTATGAGGATCAGATAAAGCTGGAGTTAGGGGAAAATATAGTGGTTGAGCAAAAGCTGATGATAGCTAAAAAGCTAATAGACAACGGTGAATTTACAGGGGAAAAGGGTACACTTTTCTTAAATCAGGTAAAGGATGCTTCCGATGCGGTAAAGGTTACCTTCCGTCCCATAAGAGAGGCAAATACTGAAAATCCCGAAACCACCACCACAACAACTCCTGCTCCAAACCCCGCCCCCTCAGATGAAACATACGAGGAAACAGAACCCCCGGCCGAGGAAACAGAAGCACCTGCTGAAGAAACAGAAGCCCCGGCTGAGGAAACCGAAGCCCCTGCTGAAGAAACAGAAGCTCCGGCTGAGGAAACCGAAGCCCCTGCTGAAGAAACAGAAGCTCCGGCTGAGGAAACTGAAGCTCCTGCTGAGGAAACTGAAGCTCCTGCTGAGGAAACAGAGCCTTCCTATGAGGAGGAAACCGAGGCACAGAGCGAAGAGTGGTAATTTGATTGTTTGTGTAACCAAAAAATCAAAGAATTATACTACATATTGTGAAAAAAAGCTCATTCTTATCAATTTGTGCAATTTTTCTTATGTTTTTTGCTGAAAAACACTTGCAATTATTATTTAAATCTGCTACAATATAAAATAGGAATTTTAATACGGAGGAAATAGCAATGAATTTCACCTTTGATGAAGAAGAATTCGAGCGTGACGTTAAGATAAAGGTTGTCGGTGTTGGTGGCGGTGGAGGAAATGCCGTTGAAAACATGGTCAAGAAAAATATTGAGGGTGTTGAATTTGTAATAGTAAACACCGATGTTGCCGCACTTAAGAACAAGGACGGCAATCTTATGGAGCGTGTTCAGATAGGCAGAAAGACCACTAAGGGTCGTGGTGCAGGCGGTAAGCCTCCCGTAGCTAAGGAATCTGCTCTTGAAAACAAGGACGATATAGCTGAAGTAATAAAGGGCTCATCCCTTGTATTCGTATCTGCCGGTATGGGCGGCGGTACAGGTACAGGTGCGGCTCCCGTTATTGCACAGATAGCAAAGGAGCAGGGCATACTTACTGTAGGTGTAGTTACAAAGCCCTTTAACTTTGAGCGTGAATATAAGATGAATCTTGCGCTTCAGGGTATTGCAGAGTTAAGACAGTATGTTGATGCTCTTGTTATTATCCCCAATGAGAAGCTGCTTGGCATAAAGGAAAAGAACATTTCCGTAAAGGCCGCTTATGCGATGGTTGACGATGTGCTTTACCAGGCTGTAAAGGGCATTTCCGACCTTGTAAATGTTGACGGTATTGTTAATATTGACTTTGAGGACGTTAAGTCTACACTTGAGGATGCCGGCGATGCTCACATGGCTATCGGTCATGGTACAGGTGATAACCGTGCTGAACAGGCATTCAGAGAGATAGTAGAAAGCCCCTTACTTGAAACATCTATCAGAAACTGCGGCAGACTTCTTGTAAACTTCAACATATCCGAGGAAACACCTCTTGCAGATGTTGACAAGGTAATGAAGATGCTTACAGAAGCAGCAGCACCCGGTGTACAGGTTATCCACGGTGTAAGCTTTACTGAGGATGATTCTGACTGTGATATGATGATTACGGTTATTGCCACAGCATTTACAGATGAAGCAGGCAATCCCATGATCACAACAGATTATGCAATAGAGCAATCCCTTGAGGGCGGTATGTTTATAGGCGAATCCCTCACGAGCATTTCAAGCAATCCTGCAAATCCCTCCACACCCAGCACAGGTGGGGATGATGACAGATTCTTTGAGCTTGAAAATATGCTCAAAAACAGAAATTGATATTTCCTATTCCGTAAAAACATTTTGTAATAAGGCTCCTGTCTATGATGGGAGTCTTATTATTTTCGGCAAATTTCACCAAATATACAGGTAATATTTTAATTTAGACTTGCTTTTTTTGTGATTTTGGTATAGAATATAATATGACACTTTATATTCAATAATGGTTATCACCGGAAAGGAAACCAAATGGATAAATTTTTAAAAATCATCGGCAATCAGTATGTGCGGCTTGGTGTTTCAATCCTCAGTCTTGGCTATACCGCAGGACTTTTCTATGTGGCATGGATCGTGATGGGGTACTTTATCGAGCCTACCAACAGACCTGCACTCATCACCACATATATCTTTATAAACGTAATTTTCCTTGGCATTATGATATATACAAGGCAACAGATTTTCACCAGGTTTTGCGCCCTTGTAAATCCGCTTTTGGCATTTGCCATACTAATGCTTAGCTTCGGCAGAAACTGGGAGTTTGTAATCCCCCCTATAATTATCTGCGTTATTACCTTCTTTATTACTAAGACCAGTGAAACAAACAAGGTGGTAATAGGCACTATATATCTTATTCTTTATGTGGTGGGTGTGCTTGTATATCTCACATTCCAGAGGCTTATGGGAAATATATCCCTTATGGAGGTGGACCTTTCCACCAGAAGCACCACCTACAAATATTCCCCGGACGAGCAGTACAGAATTGTAACCTATGTAGAGCCGGAAAAGGACAGCAACAGAACAGTTTCCTTCTATCTTGAGGAATCAAAGGACGATATAATTCTTCCATTTGTGGAGTGCAAGAAGGTTACAGGCTGTATACACCTTATAACCTCCAACTATTTACGCCCTGCCACCCTTGAATGGAAGAACGATAATGATCTCTACATTGACGGCAGACAGAGAAAATATGATTTTAATGCAATAGATGAGGATTTCGACATTGGAGAAATGTGGTAATAAATCACTTCTTAAAAGAATTTTAAACAGCGTAGCGGATATGTTCTTTCCGCCACGCTGTGTTTTTTGCGGTGAAGTGATATTAAACGGCTATATATGTGAAAACTGCACAGACAAGTACATTCCCCATATAATAGTAAGGGAAAAAGAGGGCTATCGGATAATTACCGTAGCTGACTATGATGACTTTATAAGTCCGGTGGTATATTCCGCCAAAAGAAACAGGGACGGCAGAGCCATTGACTTTATGGCAACCGAGATAGGAAAGGCCGCCCTTTTACATGGGGAATATGACCTTACAATCCCTGTACCCATGTATAAAGGGGATAAATCAAAAAGGGGCTATAACCAGACAGAAAAGCTATGCCAAACTATCCGTGAGGAATACGGCATACCCTGTTATGACTTCCTTATAAAGACAAGAAAAACCGCCCAGCAAAAGACCCTTGGTAAAAAGGGCAGGGAGGAAAACCTTAAGGGCAGCTATGCCCTAAAGAAAAACACAAGCCTTAAAGGAAAGTCAATACTTATAGTGGATGATGTTTCCACCACAGGTACCACCTTTAAGGAAATATATAAGATAATAAAAAATGAGGGAGCAAAAAGCATAACCTGTATTGCCTTTGCTCACCCCACACATAAAGATTAAGCCTCCCTTTATGGGAGGCCTTGTTATTATTTCCTGTAAATTTCACCGTTGTCGGTGGGGTTTTTATAATAATTTTTTCGGGTAGCTATAAGGGAAAAGCCCCATTTTTCATACAGGCTTCTTGCAGGGGTATTTTTACTTCTCACCTCTAAAAATACAGAGCCTGCACCCCTTTTATAAGCACAGTCTGTAAAGGCCTTCATAAGCACATCTCCGTAACCGCGGCGGCGATATTCCTTTAAAACCGCTATTCTGTACAGCTCACATTCATCAGCGGCAATATTCCCTATAACATAGCCTGCTATGTTGTTATCTTCATAAAGGGCAAAAAATACCGAAAATTCGCTGTTTACCGTGGAAATTATACTTTCCTTGCTCCAGCTGTCATCAAAGCAGGATTTTTCAATTTCCGCCACATCAGAGGCTGTTTTATCATTAAAGCCGGATTTATCAATGAGTGTCATACCAGGTTTTGCCGATACTTACATCCACCGTTAAGGGCACGGATAATTTTACGGCATTCTCCATTTCTTCCTTTAATATATCTGCTACCTTATTTGCAATTTCGTCCTTTGCCTCTATAATAAGCTCATCGTGTACCTGTAAAACAAGCCTTGCATCAAGCTGTTCCTTTAAAAGCCTGTCATAAACCTTTACCATGGCGATCTTTATAATATCCGCCGCAGTACCCTGAATAGGTGTGTTCATGGCAATACGCTTTCCCAATGCCTGTAATACCTTATTCTTAGCGGCTAATTCCTTGATATATCTTCTTCTGCCGAAAAGGGTGGTAACATATCCGGTATCGGTAGCGGAGCTTACTATATCCTTCATGTACTTATCAACATTACTGTATTTTTGAAGATACCCCTCAATGTACCTCTTAGCCTCATACATTGAAACCCCTATATCCTTACCTAAAGAAAAGGGTCCTATGCCGTATACTATGCCGAAGTTTACCGCCTTTGCCTTTCTTCTCATATCCTTAGTTACCCATTCTATGGGCTGATTAAATACCTGGGAGGCGGTCATGGTGTGAATATCCACATTATCCTTAAATGCCTTCTTCATAATTTCATCATCGGAAATATGGGCAAGCACCCTTAGCTCAATCTGTGAATAGTCCGCATCCACAAAGCTGTAGCCCTCCTTTGCCACAAAGAATTTTCTCATCTGTCGTCCAAGCTCAGTTCTCACCGGGATATTCTGAATATTAGGCTCAGCGCTGGAAATTCTTCCGGTTCTGGTTTCAGTCTGCTTAAAGGTGGAATGTATTCTGCCGTCCTCCCCTATAACCTTTAAAAGTCCCTCCACATAGGTACCTGACAGCTTTGTCATACTGCGGTATTCCATTATAAGGGGGATCATGGGGCTTTTATCATAAAGCGCCTCTAAGGTTTCCGCATTGGTGGAGTATCCGGTTTTTGTCTTTTTCCCGGAGGGTAGCCCTAACTTTTCAAAGAGAATTACACCAAGCTGTTTAGGTGAGCCGATGTTGAATTTTTCTCCGGCTATATCATATATCCTGCCGGCGGTTTCCTCAATCTTAGCATTAAGCATTTCCCCAAAGGAAATAATGCCCTCCTTATTTACCTTGATACCAAGGCGCTCCATAGAAACAAGCACATTTGCAAGAGGGATTTCTATATCCTTAAGCACATTTACGCTGTTGTCATCACAAAGCCTGTTATAAAGCACACCGCAAAGGGCTTTAAGGGTGTTTCCGTATTCCTCTGCATTTTCATCCTGTAATTTTACCCCGTACATAAGGCACAGCTTTTCTGTGTCATTATCCGCCATATCCGGGTTTGCAAGATAGCAGGCTAAAGTAATATCGGAAATAATATTGCAGGGCTTATCACAGCCGCAATCGGAAATAGCCTGCTTTAAATCAAAGGTATACTTAGGGCTGTTATTTTGTAATATTTCAAAAAGGGAATTGTTATCTATTCTTTTTGCCTTATCATCAAGGGCATAATATTCATCCCTGTATTTATAAATAAGAATACCCTCAGGCATTTTAGGAATTTCACTCTCAGTCTTGGTAGCTACCGTATCGTCCTTTATTTCCGCAGGCTTTACCCCTAATTTTTTAAGGGTGGTAAACATTTCAAGGTCGGTCATTATGGCAGCTAAGGCATTGTTATCCGGGGCTTTTTTTACATAGTGGGAAAGGTCGGTATCAACAGGGGCAGAAAGATTTATTATGGCAAGCTCCTTACTCATATAGCAGGAATCCTTTCCTGCCTCTAATTTTGCCCTTACTCCCTTTGTTATCTTATCGGAATTTATATTCTCATATACCCCGTCCACCGAGCCGAAATTCTGTATAAGGGACAGGGCGGTTTTCTCACCGATACCTGCAACACCGGGAATATTATCGCTTGAATCCCCCATAAGAGCCTTAACCTCTATCATTTGTAAGGGGGTAACGCCGTATTCCTCCATTATCTTGTCCGGGGTGTAGAGAATATCCTCCTTAGTCTTTGCAAGACGGACTGTAACATTGTCATTTACAAGCTGGAATGAATCCCTGTCACCGGTGGATATTACACACTTGCCACCCTCTTTTGCACATACAGAGGATAATGTACCCAGTATATCATCCGCCTCATAGCCCTCACATTCCACAATGCTTATACCCATAGCCACAAGTATTTCCTTAACCTTGGGAAGCTGCAAAGCAAGCTCCTCAGGCATACCCTTTCTTGTTGCCTTATAGCCGTCATACATCTTATGACGTAAGGTGGGAGCCTTAAGGTCAAATGCCACAGCTATTCTGTCAGGCTGAATGTCATTTTCCAGCTTAAACAGAATATTTAAAAATCCGGTTATGGCATTGGTGGGAAAGCCCTTTGTATTGGTAAGCACACGGATACCGTAAAAGGCACGGTTTAATATACTGTTACCGTCAATTACAAGTAGTTTCATAATATCTCACCTTTCATAGAAAAACAGGGACGACAACTGCCGCCCCTTAGCATTACTTATTTAAATAAATTCTTGATCTTTGTAAAGAAGGACTGTCTGGGAGGCTTATATAATCTTGCCGCCTGTTCTGCCTCCTCATAGGCCTGCTTGTAGAATTCCTTGTGGACCTCAAAGGGCTCCTCGCCCTCTTTTCTTTCCTTATGGCGGTAAATACCGTCATTGCACTGAACTCTTGCCTTTACATTATCCTTAAGCATATCATTGAATATACCTACAGCCCTGTCTGCAATAGCCTTGTCATTAAGGGGCACTGCTACCTCAACACGCCTTTCGGTATTTCTTGTCATAAAGTCAGCAGAGGAGATATATACCTTTCTTCTTTCGTCCTTGCCGAAGATATATATTCTGCTGTGCTCCAAAAATCTGCCTACAATGGAAGTAACGGTTATATTTTCTGTATAGCCCTTTACCCCTGCAATAAGACAGCAGATACCTCTAATAATAAGCTCTATCTTTACACCCTGGCAGCTTGCCTCAATCAGCTTATCAATAATGTCCTTATCTGTAAGGGAATTCATCTTGATACCGATATAGCCGTCAGCACCTCTTGTAATCTCTGTGTCGATCATCTCAACAATACGGGATTTAAGGCATCTGGGGGCAACCAAAAGCTGATTTGTGCTTTCTACCGTGGAGGATAAGGACAGGGCATTAAATACCATGCTGGCATCAGCACCTATATCCTTGTCGGAGGTCATAAGCGTAAGGTCGGTATAAAGCTTTGAGGTCTTTTCGTTATAGTTACCTGTACCTATCTGGGTAAAGTATTTAATTGAATTACCTGTCTTTCTTGTAATAAGAAGCAGCTTAGAATGTACCTTCAGGGCATCAAGACCGTATATGATCTTAACGCCTGCCTCCTCCATTTTCTTACTCCAGCCGATATTGTTTTCCTCGTCAAACCTTGCTCTTAATTCAACTAAGGCAAGTACAGACTTTCCGTTTTCTGCGGCTCTTATAAGGGCGCTTACGATCTCGCTGTTTCTTGCCACTCTGTAAAGGGTGATCTTGATAGAAGAAACATAAGGATCATCCGCCGCCTCATTAAGCAGGGTCAGAAAGCCCTTGAACTTATTATATGGATAGGAAAGTAAAATATCCTTCTGGGAAAGCTGTGTAAACATAGACTCATAGGGATTTACCATAATTGAGTTCTGGGGAGATACAGGCTCATAGAAAAGCTCCTTGTTTTCCTCCAGCTTATCCTCAAGAGAGCCTAAAAAGTCCATATCAAGTGGACAGCTCTGAAGATAGGTATATCTCTGGTGAAGCTCTAATTCACCGGTCATTCTCTTTACAAGCTCAGCGGAAGCGTCATAGGAAAACTCACATCTTACGGGAGTTAATTTCTTTCTCTTCTTACAAAGCTCCTCCATAACATTTCTGAAATCCATGTCATGGTCATAAAGCGCCTCATTAGCGTCAATATCCGCATTTCTTGTAACTCTGAATATACAGCGGTTTTCGATATAGTAATTGGGGAAAAGCATATCCGCAAAGAAAAGAATAACATCCTCACAAAGTAAAAATCTCTTCTTTTCGCCGGGAAGGAAAATAACCCTGGGGAAATCTCTGCCTGCCTCGGCATTTACTATACCTAAGATGGATTTTTTCTTGCTGTCACTGTTCTTTGAGTGAAGCAACGCACCTATATACACCGTCCTGTTTTTAAGGAAGGGGAAGGGGTGAGTCTTATCAATTACCCCGGGAGATAAAAGGGGCATTATCTCACGCTCAAAGAAAAGCTGCATAAACAGCTTGTCATCTCCGTTAAGATCTGAGGGCTTTGTGTACTGTGCGTAAGGGGAAAGGCTCTTCATAATATCAGCAAATGCTGAATCCTTTACCACCAGTAATTCTCTTACCCTTTCAGCTATTTTTTCAAGCTGTTCACCGGAGGTAAGTCCGGTCTTGTTTTCCTTTTTGCCGGGGTCAACAAGCATCTGGTCATACAGAGAGCCTACACGAACCATGAAAAATTCGTCTAAGTTACTGCAGAAGATGGATACGAAGCGCAGTCTTTCAAAGAGGGGAACATTATTGTCCTGTGCCTCTTCAAGTACGCGCTGGTTGAATTTGAGCCAAGAAAGCTCACGGTTGTCATAAATATTTTCCTGTGTCATAAATACCTCTTGCGGGTTTACCGCCATTTGTTGTGCCTGTTTTCAAGTTGTAAGCGAAAGAAAACAGAAACTCAGGTAATTATCATTTATGGTAAAAGCCGCCTGTATAAAACAGGCGGAAGGATTTTTATTTACCCGCCTTTTCCTTGTTTTCAATGGATGCTCTTATAAAGTCTTTGAATAAGGGGTGGGGACGGTTGGGTCTGGACTTGAATTCGGGGTGGAACTGTACACCTACAAACCAGGGGTGAGTGGGTATCTCCACAATTTCAACAAGTCGCTGGTCGGGAGAAATACCTGCTATGCTAAGACCGTTTTCGGTAAGCTGTGAACGGTAGGTATTGTTAAATTCCCAACGATGACGATGACGCTCATAGATAAGCTCATCTGAATAAAGTCCTGCACAAACAGAGCCCTCTGTCAGCTTGCAGGGATAAAGACCAAGACGCATGGTACCGCCCTTAGCGGTAACATTCTTCTGATCCTCCATAATATCAATAACAGAGTAGGGGGGCTCACCGAACTCAGTGGAGTTAGCACCCTCAAGACCTGCTACGTTTCTTGCAAATTCAATAACTGCCATTTGCATACCAAGGCAAATACCAAAGAGAGGAACATTGTTTTCTCTTGCATAGCGGATAGCTTCTATCATACCCTCAATGCCTCTGTCACCAAAGCCGCCGGGAACTATGATACCGTCACACATGGACAGCATTTCCTTTGCGGTTTCTCTTGTGATTTCCTCTGAATTTATCCACTCTATCTCAACATTGGCATCATTGTAAAATCCGCCGTGTCTTAATGCCTCAGCCACAGAAAGATAAGCGTCATGAAGCATTACATACTTGCCTACAAGACCTATTGTAACTGTCTTTGACGCACTCTTTGTGAGATTTACCATCTCTTTCCATTCGGTAAGATCAGGCTCTCTGTCCTCAAGGCCTAAGTGGTGGCATACGCTCTTTGCAAGGCCTTCCTCCTCAAGCCATAAGGGAACCTCATAAAGGGAGGGGGCGGTAAGATTCTGAATAACGTCCTGGGGACGAACATTACAGAACATAGCCATTTTCTTTCTCATATCCTCAGGAATTTCCTTTTCGCTTCTGCACACAAGAATAGTGGGCTGTATGCCTATTGAAAGCAATTCCTTTGTGGAGTGCTGTGTGGGCTTTGATTTAAGCTCCTCAGAGCCTGTAATATAGGGTACTAAGGTAACATGGATATAAATAGCGTTTTCTCTGCCTACCTCTGTACCTACCTGACGGATAGCCTCTAAGAAGGGGGTGGATTCAATATCGCCTACAGTACCGCCTATTTCGGTGATAACTATATCAGTATTGGTTTCCTTACCTACTCTGTATACCTTATCCTTAATTTCATTTGTGATATGAGGGATAACCTGTACTGTACCGCCCAGATAATCACCTCTGCGCTCCTTATTGAGAACAGTCCAGTATACCTTACCGGTAGTTACATTGGAATTTACTGTAAGATTTTCATCAACAAATCTTTCATAGTGACCAAGGTCAAGGTCGGTTTCTGCACCGTCATCGGTAACAAATACCTCGCCGTGCTGATAGGGGCTCATTGTACCGGGGTCAACGTTTATATAAGGGTCGAACTTCTGGAGTGTTACCTTATAGCCTCTCATTTTAAGAAGTCTGCCGAGAGAAGCAGCGGTAATTCCCTTTCCCAGTCCCGACACAACACCGCCGGTGACAAATATGTATTTAGTAGCCATTTTCTCCTCCGATTGATTTTAAAAAACTCTACTCTTTATTATACAGAAATTTTCTTATAAATTCAAGTCCTTTTATAGTAAAAATAGTTATAATTTAAAAAATACATACTGTAAAAAATGCACAAAAAACTGTAACAAAAATTGTGGAATTCGTTTATTTTGAAAAAAGAGTAGAAAAACGCATAAAAAGATGATAAAATTAGAGTAGTGTAACGGTTTTATAACCGCAAGGAAGGAAAAGAAACATGAGAAGAAAATATTCAGTTCCGGCGCTTATTCTTGCCTGTGTTATTTCAGCAGGCAGCTTATCCGGTTGCTACTTTTTCCCTGAGGAGGAAAAGCTGCTTGAACCACCGGTGCTTAAAGTAGAGGATGTTACCTATTCCACATATAAGGCAGTAAAAAAGACCATAGTAGACAAGGCGGCATCATCAGGCTACTGTATGTCATCCGTACAGGAAAACTGTATGTTTACCGGCAAGGACGGTATCTTAAAGAAGATATATGTTCAGGCAGGGGATGTGGTGAAGCAGGGAGATCTTATAGCGGAGTATGACACAGGAGATCTTTATTATGCCATGCGCGAGCAGGAGCTTAAATTACAGCAGGCTAAGAATACCTATGCCGCTACCGGCAGTGAAAATGACAGACTTCAGGTGGAGATAGAGCAGAATAAGCTGGACCGGTATCAGAATGAATATGACAATTCCAAGATATATGCTCCGGTGGACGGCACTGTCAGCTTCACCGAAAGGATAAATCCCGGGGATGAGGTAAAGGCTTATGAAGTTATAGCCACCATAATAGACCCCACAAAGATATTTGTAAAGGCATCTGTAAACGAGGAAAGAAAGTTTACTAAGGGGCAGGATGTTACTATCACCATAGGGGAAACCGACTATGAGGGTGTTATTACCTACACCCCCCTTGATGCAAAGGCAGAGGGAAATGAGGACACCACCAGCGTTTTTGCGGAATTTAAGGGTGATGTTCCTTCCTATGCGGAAGTTGGCAAGGTAGCTGACCTTACCTATATAAGAGACAAGGCAGATGATGCTATTGTTATACCCAAGTATATAGTAAATACCCTTGACGGAAAGACCTTTGTACAGATTTACCATGACGGCGAAAAGATAGATGTGGAGGTTGAGATAGGTATTACCAACGCCACAGAGGTACAGATACTTTCCGGAGTTAATGAGGGCGACGAGGTCGTTGTAAAATAAGCTGAAGAGGTATTGTTATGTTTACATTGTTATGGCGCAAGATGCGCAATACAAAGTGGATGGTATTATGCCTGCTTATCGGCTTTTTAATGGCGGCAGGTATGATGAGTACCATACCAATATATATGGACGCTTCATTACAGCGTATGCTGATAAAGGATATGGAGCAGTACCAGCTTGATACCGGAAAATTCCCCGGTCTTTATACCGTAACCGGCGAGCTTGCCTTAGGCACAGCCCCCGGGGATCAGAGTAATTTCATAAACGGTATCATAAGCGATACCGACAGCAGAATTTCCGCTATCGGTATACCCCCCTCACAGGAGAAGATAACCATTCTTGACAATAATACCTATGTTGTATACGGAGAAAAGGACGGCAAGGAACGTTCCACTCGTATGAAAACTATTGCCATGAAGGGCTTTACGGATCATATAAAGCTGGTAAGAGGCGAAATGCCCTCAGCTACCCCGGTAGACGGAGTTTACCAGGGCCTTGCAAGTGAGGAGGCATTAAGAACCCTTGAAATAAACATAGGTACAAAGTATAAGGTAAAGTCCTTATCAACCACCACTGAGCCCTATTACATTGAGATAACCGGTGTATATGAACAGCTTACCGACAATGACAGCTACTGGGCAGAAACCATGGACAGCTATCATAATGCCTTCTTTATTGATTATGATCTTGCCGTAAATACCCTTATCCCGGGGGGAGTATTTAATATAACCTCCGTTACAAGGCAGTATGCCCTTGACTATCAGTCTATTGACATGAACAGGATAAGCAATATTACAGCCGAGCTTTCAGCGGATCAGGGCATATATCAAAGCAAGGGCTATGCTTATCAGTTCTCTGTATCGGATATACTTAATGCCTATACCGAAAGAGCAGAAAAGCTCACCCGTATATTATGGATATTACAAATTCCTGCCATGGTTATGCTGGCATTTTACCTCTTTATGGTATCTCAGCTTAATGTAGACAGGGAAAGAAATGAAATAGCGGTACTTAAAAGCCGTGGCTCAAGCTCACTTCAGATATTCGGGCTTTATGCCGCAGAGGCGGGAATTTTAGGTGTTATAACCTTAGTCGCCGCCCCCTTTATAGGACTGTGCCTGTGCCAGTTTTTAGGTGTATCCAACGGATTTTTAGAGTTTGTAAACCGCACGGGAATTGCGGCAAAAATAACCTCTGTAAGTGTGCTTTATGCACTTCTTGCGGTGGTGGTATTCTTTGTTACCACCATGATACCCATTATTCCTGCCTCAAAGCTCACCATTGTACAGTATAAGCAAAGCCGTACAAAGGTAGTAAAAATGGCATTATGGGAAAAATGCGGTGTTGATATTATACTTTTACTTTGCGGATTCGGATTTTTATATTTCTATTCCTTAAATCTTACAGCACAGATTTCCGAGGGTACCTTTGAGCCCACAGGAGAGCTTGACCCCATGCTGTTTGTATTCTCCACCCTTATGATATTAGGCTTCGGACTTTTATTTATAAGAGTTTACCCCTATCTTTTAAGAGTGGTGTACTATGCCTTCAGACGCTTCTGGAGTCCCTCCCAGTATATGGCTATTACCACGGTATGCCGTTCACAGGGAGGCAAGGAAAGATTTCTTATGATGTTCCTTGTAATGACCTTCTCCTTTGGCTTATTTTCAGCAAATACAGCAAGAGCGATAAACAACAACATCAGCGACCGTATCTATTATGAAAACGGCGCAGATGTGGTATTGACGGAATATTCCATGACCTCCTCAGAGGACGGGGAGAGAAACTATGTGGAAACCGACTTTGAGCGATATGAAAATCTTGACGGCGTGGAAATTGCCACTAAGGTACTGGTAAATGAAAATGTCACCTTCAAGGGGGAAAGACAGGAATTTACCCTTATGGCAATAGAGCCGGATAAATTCGCACAGACCGCCTGGTTCAGAAATGACCTGCTTCCCATCCATTGGTGGAATTATTGTAATGCCTTAGTGGAGGGCAGAAGCGGTGTGCTTATCTCCACCGGACTTGCAGAGCAGTTCGGACTTTCCATAGGAGATGCGGTTGCCCTTAAATGGGGCGGTAATGATGTGGTGGACGCTACTGTTATGTCCATTATTGACTACTGGCCGGGACTTAACCCCAACAAATGCAACTTTGCGGTAATGAATTATAACTATGTAAGACTTCGCACCGACCCTGAGCCCTATCAGATATGGCTTAAGATGAAGGATGGCGCCACAAGTCAGCAGTTATATGACAGCATAAGTAAATCCCGTCTTCCTTTAGAAAGCATAAAGGACAGCTCCCAGATGCTTATAGAGGAAAAGACCGACCCCTCATTACAGGGTATGAACGGGGCATTGACCTTAGGCTTTATCATAATCATGGTAATGACTATTATAGGTTTTTTAATTTACTGGATACTGTCTATTAAGGGAAGGACTCTGCAATTCGGTATTTTAAGGGCTATGGGTATTTCCTTCAGGGAAATAATAGGAATACTTGGCTATGAACAGCTTTTGGTATCGGGAGTATCCATTGCCTGCGCCTTTGTAATAGGCGGATTTGTAAGTGATCTTTTTGTACCCCTGTTCCAGAATATGTATGCGGTGAACGATCAGATACCCCCCTTCAGAGTAGCGGCAATGCAGAGCGACTATATAAAGATATACATCCTTATAGCAATAATGCTTATAGGCGGATTTGCTATCCTCGGTGCTTTGATACGCAAGATAAATATAAACAAGGCGTTAAAGTTAGGCGAGGATTGATAAAGGGAGGACAAAATGGAGACACTATTTAACATTCTGAAAAAATCCCGGGTTTTCTTTGCAGTAGTAGCCCTTATAGCAGCGGCAATAGGTATGTCAATGAACAGCGACCCTGCCTATATTGTGTGTATGGTATTTATCGGTCTTGCATTAGTGGCGGACGTGGTGGTGCTTGTGCTTCACAGAAAGCTGAACATACCTGTAAAATACCATGAAAATATGTACAAATTCAAGAAACGGAAGTAACTATGCAGAAAATAATGGGATATATCCGTAAGGCCTGTCAGGAGTTTGACCTGATACAAAACGGGGATAAAATTGCCGTAGGTGTATCCGGAGGAAAGGACAGCCTTGCGTTATTATGCGGACTTGCAGGTATGCGCAGGTTTGCGGAATTTTCCTATGAGCTGGTGGCTATAACCTTAGACCCGGGCTTTAACGGTGTGCAGAATAACTATGAAGAGGTGGCAAGGCTTTGTGAAAAGCTGGATGTACCCTTTGTGCTGGTGCATACTAACATAGGAGAAATAGTATTTGATGTACGAAAAGAGGCAAACCCCTGTTCCCTTTGTGCAAAGATGAGAAGGGGAGCGCTTCACGATGCGGCTAAGGCTCACGGCTGTAATAAGTTAGCCCTTGGCCATCACAAGGATGATGTTATAGAAACCTTTATAATGAATTTATTCAAGGAAGGCAGAATAGGGTGCTTTGCCCCCAAAACCTACCTTTCAAGAAAGGATATTACAGTAATAAGACCTATGGTCTTTGCTCCTGAGGGACAGGTAATGTCCTGCTGTAAGAGAAACAATCTTGAAGTGGTAAAATCCATATGTCCTGCGGATAAAAACACCGTCAGACAACAGACTAAAGAATTTCTGGCGGATATGGAAAGAAAGGACAAGGGCTTCAAGCTGAGAATTTTCACCGCCCTCAGAAAAAGCGGTGTAAACGGCTGGGGCTATCGTGATGATGTGTCACAAGAATAAAATTTAGTCCCGGTAAAACCGTGACTGAAAGGAAGTTGATGAGTTATGGCGAATTGGTGTCTATGGGTAAACGGCAAGAAAGTAAACAGCGCAGAGCAGATAAAGGAAAATTTCAACATCTCGGACATAAGAGGTTATTATTTAGGCGGAAGCCTTGTAAGGTGGCTTTATGAATCCGGAGAGGATGAGCTTGCAAGAAAAATCGAAGCTATCCCTAAGGGCATAAACCCGGATAAAATGCTTTTTGATATATTCTGCAAGGAATATAAAAAGCCCTCCTACCACAAGGGCGTAAATCAGCTTATCCCCTTAAAAAATCCCTGTTCTTTTATAAACGGCTCATATAAACCGGTTTCCTTTCGGACAGGGTCCATGAGAATTGGAAAAACCTCCTTTAAGCCAACTTCTTATAAGCCCACTTCCTTTAAAGTCGGCTCATACAGAATTACGAGCCATTATCATCAGCATGAATATGAATACGAAATAGGCTCATATAATATAGGCTCTTATGCCTTAGGCTCATATCTTTTCGGATATAATTTCGGCTCATATAACTCAGGCTCATACCGATTCGGCTATAACTATGGATCATATAACTCAGGCTCATACAGATTCGGCTATAACTTCGGCTCATATAACTCAGGCTCATACAGATTCGGTTATAACTTCGGCTCATATAGCTTTGGCTCATACAGATTCGGCTCATATAATCTTGGCTCATATCGTCATATATATGAGTATGAATATGAATACGGCATAGGCTCATACCGTGTGGGCTCATACACCCTTTACGGCAGCAGGCTTGTTAAATACAGCGAAAAGGCGCTTATTGACTTCTTTGAGTCTGAGCCTCTAAACCGGTTCGGATACGGAATACACCTGATATGAGAGTAAACGGATTTCACATATTTTCCTCTGCCCCTTTCTTTGTAAAGCACAAGGGGCAGAAGTTAATAACAGACAAATCAGAGGTATATTGCACCGTATTGTCAGCCCTTACCTGGCGGGCAAAAAACGGAGATATTACCATGATAACCGATAAAAAAGGGGCGGAATATTTCAAGGCCCTTGGAATAGAAGGGGTCTGGAACCGCCTTGATGACAGCCTGTCAGACAATGCAGAGGGGCTTGATACCACCATGTTCTGGGCAGGGGCAAAGCTGCTTGCTCTGAGAAATTTCCCGGCTCCCTGTGTTATGATAGATACAGACTTTATTGTATGGGAAAGTCTGAAGCTGGAAAACAAAATAATAGCCGCCCACGAGGAGGAATTAAATCCAGAAATATATCCGGATATATCCCATTTTTCAATGAGGGGATATACCTTTCCCGAAGGACTGGACTTTTCCCTAAAAGCCCTTAACACCGCCTTTTTATATATGCCGGATGAGGATTTCAAGCAGTATTACACCAGTCAGGCTATAGCCTTTATGAAGTGTGCGGAAAGCTGTGATGATTTTCTTACTTATATGGTTTTTGCAGAGCAGAGACTTCTTCCCATGCTGTGTAAAAAATGCGGTATGCCCTACGGCACATTACTTGACTATCGCACCTTATTTTTACCCCAGAGCTATTTTACCCATTTGTGGGGAGCAAAACAGCAAATGCGGGAGGATAAGGAAAGCTTTGACAGATTTTGTAAAAAATGCCGGGACAGAATAAGGCAGGATTTTCCCGAATATTCCTATGTTTGTGAGAGTATCGAAGAATATTTTTCCTTAAATTAGCAATAGATTTTATGTTTTTAATAAATTCCAAAGAGAATTGTTACTGATTTTACAACAGTTTGACGAAATAGTTACAAAACGGTAACAAAAAAGCGGCGATCGGTTGATTAATTGTTACCGTTTTGTTATAATTAAAGTTACAATAGGGTTGTATATTCTTTGAAATTTACAGCCGGATTATTATTCTGTATACAACTCTCCGGTATTTATAAGGATGATTTTATGAGCGAAAGAATAAAGGGTGTAGATGAGGCTTATCTCATGGAGGACGAAGAAAAGATAGAAGAAACAGTCCTTGTGGAGATGTCCACTACAAAAACCGAACAAACAGAAAATAAAAATACAACCGAACAAGCCCCCACCCAAAAGCCTTCCTTTGAGGGTAATGGCTTTGAGAAGCTTTTTGAGCTTTTCAGCGCCGCCGGAGTATTTTTCAGCCATGTAATAGTACAGGCAATAATGCTCCCCTTTAAGCTGTTAGGTGCTGTTTCAAGGTTTATCTGGAAGCATACTATTATTTTCCGTGAAACCATGAAAAGACTGCTTAAGTCCTTCGGGCTTTATGTGGCAGGACCTTTTTTACGCACTAAAAGAGCACTTTCCATTACTAAAACAAAGCTACAGCAGGCTAAAAAAGAGGGCAAGGCCTTCAGTATGTATTTCAAGGTAATAAGCGAGGCTATTTTCGGCAAAAGAGGTATACTTGTATCCCTTTTTAACTATGCCGCCCCTATAGTAGCTATTTGCTTTTTATTCAGCGTGGTATCCTATGCCACAAATACAAGCTACGGAATTAAGCTCACTGTAAACGGACAATTTTTAGGCTATATTCAAAGTGAGCAGGTATTCACCGATGCTGAAATGCTTATGCAGGAGCGTATTACATATATGGATAATGACCATGATGTAATTGAGATGGTGCCGGAGTTTTCCATTGAGATGCTGGGTGACCAGGATTTCACCACCAAGTTCCAGCTTGTAAACAAGATGATGGAAATATCCGATGTTCCCATAGAATATGCCTATGGTATGTACATAGGGGATAAATTCTACGGGGCGCTTGTTGATACCGCCAATGTGGAAAAAGCCCTTGAACAGCTTCTTCAGAAGTACGCAACAAATGCCTCCGGCGAGGATGTGGCATTTGAAAAGGAAATATCCTACGAGCCCGGTCTTTATATTTCCGACAGTATTGTAGATGAAAAGGAAATAATCGAACTGCTTAATTCAAATAAAACCGAGGCCTCCTATTACACCGTACAGGAGGGGGATTCTCTTCCTGCCATAAGTGATAAAACAGGCTTTTCCTCAAAGGAACTGACAGAGCTTAATCCCCAGATAGCAAATGATGACTATGTTTTCAGAACAGGCGCAAAAATCCTTATCACAAGGGAAGTTCCTTTCCTTTCTGTCAGCGTATCAAGAACAGAGGTATATGAGGTTGAGGTTCCCTACGAAACCGAATACACCACAAACGACACCACCTACCAGGGGGTACTTACCACAGTGCAGGTGGGCGAGCCGGGTGTAAACCAGATTACCGCAAAGGTTTATTATGTAAACGGTAAAGAGGTACGCCGTACAATAATAGCTACAAGACGAATTAAAAATCCCGTAAACGAAATAATTTCCGAGGGCACATTACCTCCCCAGTCCTCCCATGTTTCCACCGATTCTGTTGATATAGGCAAGATGTTTATCTGGCCTGTACCTACAGGTGAGCTGTGTGAATGGGGCTGGTGGGACGGCGGCTATACCGGTCACACAGGTGTTGATATTTCGGCAAGCTACGGTGATGATGTTTATGCAGGCGCTTCAGGTACCGTAATATTCTCCGGCTGGGATAACGGCGGTTATGGTTACTGCGTAATTATTCAGCACGGCGAGGAATACGGCTATTTAAGAACACTCTATGCCCATAACAGCCAGCTTTATGTAACTGAGGGACAGCAGGTAGTACAGGGTCAATGTATCGGTGCTATCGGCGAAACAGGAAGAGCCTACGGACCCCATTGTCATTTTGAGGTAAGAAACGGCTCAGAAAGACTTAACCCCAGATATTATTTAAGCGGATTACCGCCGCTGTAATTTAAAAAAATTTCCGGAAATCATTTGATTTCCGGATTTTTTAATTTCAAATTTTATCCTTGGATATAAAATAAGGCAAAGGAAATAATAATAGGGCAGAATGAATTTCTGCAAGCAAAAAGAAAGGATAAAATAAAATGAAAAAAACAGCAGCAATAATAGCCGCCCTTACTCTTTGCTCCTTATCTGCCTTATCGGTATCCGCAAATGACAATATAGTAGGTGATGCACTTCGTGGTGCTGAAAGTATTGTGGACGATGCCATAAGCGGTGTTGAGGATATAGTTACTCCCGGGGATTCTGACGGACCTGCTGATTCAGTCACAGACAGTACAGTATCAACACCTGAATCAACCCCTTCGACCCAAAGTCCCGCAGAAACAACAGTAACCACTCCCCAGACAACCGCCCCCGGCAATACAACAGATAACGCAAACACAGGTGTGCCCATAGCAGAAATTGCTACCATAGGCGCCGCCGCATTCGGCGGTCTTGCCACCACAATGGCTATATCATTAAGACGCAAAAAGTAAGTTATACCGCCCGTCCGCAAATTTACGCAGACGGGCGGTGAATATTTTCCTATGTATAAAAGACATTTAAGTTAAATTAGGTTAAAATATCAAAAAATTGTATTAGTTATTAAGTTTTTTATACATACATATCCCAATTACTTATTTTATTTGTAGAGTTTTACTATTGAATTTGCCGTGAAATTGCTATATAATTTATATATCATTCAGCTATGCTATGGCTGGGTTTATATATGGAGGATTAAAAATGAATTTTAAGAAGATTTTATGTTCCGTTATGGCACTTTCAGTTGCCACAACAGTAGCGGCAGGCACAATGGCAGTAAGCTCATTTGCCGATGAAATTCCCGCAGATGCAAAAACCTTTACTATTACAGAAAAGAATAGCACAAGAGTAGAGTATACAGAATGGCAGGGTAATGACTGGATGACAGTTATTCTTGAAGCTGCCGATCCTGATACAGCAGGCAACTATGGTAACGGCTGTGTAGGTTTTACTGACCCCGACGGCAACTGGTCTCAGAAAAAATGGGATTTTGCCGGCGACAGCACCACAACCTTTGTATTTCAGGTTGATCTTAATAACGAGGTATCCCAGGGCGGTATTATTGAAATTCAGTGCTGGTGGTACAACCACGATATAAATGTTACATACTTCTTTACAAAGGGTGATAAGCCTGTAATTGATACTGAAGTTCCCGAAGAAACAGAAGCCCCCGAAGAAACAGAAGCCCCCGAAGAAACAGAAGCTCCCGAAGAAACAGAAGCTCCCGAAGAAACAGAAGCTCCCGAAGAAACAGAAGCCCCCGAAGAAACATCTGCTCCCGAGGAATCAAGCGAGGAGGAATCCAGCGAAGAGGAATCAAGCGTAGAAGATTCCAAGGAAGAATCCAAGGAAGAATCCGCTGATGATGCCTCATCTGTTACATCATCAAGCGACTCAGCCGCAACATCAGTAGTTGCTCCCTCAGCACCCCAGGACAACACCGGTATTATAATCGCCATTGTTGCCGGTGTAGTTGTAGTAGGCGCTATTGTGGTAGTAGTTATCGTTCTTATGAAGAAATAAAAGCAATAAAACCCCACTTCGGTGGGGGTTTTTTATTGACATTTAAAATAAAAGTGATATAATGTATAATGAATAGGTGTATAATTGATTACTATACACCGTATAATAATATTTTTGAACGGTTATAAACCGGAGGGCAAAACATGAAAAAGAAGACAAAAAAGAATAATTTCCGGTATTTTCCACAGCTTATTGCAATTATAACTACCCTTTTTGTAGTTATAGGGGCGTCAATAGGCTTTGCGGAATATTCCGGAACACCAAAAACACCGGAACAGGATAGTAACGGTGTTTATCAGATAGGCACAGCAGAGGAATTATACGGCTTTGCTCAGATTGCAGTTGCCGGCGGCAATACCTCTGTAAGCGCTGTTCTTACAGCGGATATTGATGCTTCAGGAAGAGCATGGGCACCTATTGGAGGAAATTACCAATTTACCGGCACCTTTGACGGCCAAGGTCATACAATAAGCGGACTTAACTGCACAGGAGGAGAAGTTGGCTTGTTTTATTATATCGGCTCAAGCGGTACAGTAAAGAATCTGGGTATTAAAAATTCAACTTTTGGAACCGTTGGCACTTGGCAAGCAGGCTCAATAGCTGCTATTAATAACGGCAATATTACAAACTGCTATGCTGAAAATTGCACAGTGACAGGTTACTATGCCGGCGGTATTTCAGGTATTAATTATAACACAGTAACATATTCCTATAATACAGGCGCAGTTACATGTGAGCGTGCCGGTGGCGGTATTTCAGGTATTAATTATAACACAGTAACA
>CALXIO010000012.1 GCA_944388385.1 uncultured Ruminiclostridium sp. | reverse complement strand
CCCCCTTACGGTAGTTTCTTTTATTCTACCATAAGGGGGTGTGTTTTTCTATTGTCCGTTTTTACTGGATCTGTTCAGGGCTTATTCTATCAGTTTTCTGTTTAATTTTATATGCTCCAGTATATGGCCGATGTTTCCTTCTCCGGCATATTTTTCCGTATCGAAAAAATTATCGGAAAGATCCTCCACCCATAAAAGCTTATTTTCATCACCGTGGATCAAAACATCATTTTTAAGCCTGCCGAAATATACTTCCACATAGCAAGGGTCTAAGGGATAGGTAAAATCCATAAGGTGGATAAGGTCTATATCCTCCCTTTTAATGCCGGTTTCCTCAAAAAGCTCTCTGTATGCCGCCTTTTCGCCTATCTCCCCTTTTTCTATCTTTCCCCCTACAAAATTCAGCTTCCCAAGGTAAGGCTCGTGAAGTCGCTTGCACATAAGCATTTTTGTAAGGGTCTTGTCAAATACCGCTATAAGGTTATATCCCTGCATCACATTTCACCGATTATCTTTGCTATATCCTCTTCCGGTACAGGCTTTCCGAAATTGTTTTCAGAAAAGCACATCATATCCCCTATTTCCTTCTGGAATACAAATCTTAACTTTCCGTCCCTTACCTTCTTGTCGGTGTATAGCTTTGCCACAAGCTCATTTTTCTCAATATAATCGGGAATTTCCGTCGGTAGTCCTGCCCTTTTGTAAAGGCTTATTACCCTGTCGGCATTTTTCTCGTTTATAAAGCCGTATTCCTTGCCTAAAAGCACCTGGGCGGTCATTCCTATTGCAAGGGCTTCACCGTGAAGCAGGTTATAGTCACTTACTGTTTCTATTGCTCTGCCTACTGTATGGCCTAAATTAAGCACCTCACGAAGTCCGGATTCCCTTTCGTCCTTCATTACAACATGGTACTTTATTTCACAGTTTTTATGAGCTACGTGCTCGCAAACCTCTGTATCAAGGGTAAGCACCTTTTCGATATTTTCTTCAAGGTAATTAAAAAATTCCTCATCCGCAAGGCAAGCGTGCTTTATGGTTTCGGAAAGTCCGCTTATAAGCTCTCTTTTGGGAAGTGTCTTCCAGGTGTCTATATCAATATATACCTTCTTCGGCTGATTGAACATTCCTATAAGGTTAGTTGCAAGGGGGGTATCAACAGCGGTTTTTCCTCCTACTGAGGCATCCGCCGCAGATAAAAGGGTGGTGGCAAAATTAACAAAGGGCACTCCTCTGCCGTAAGTACCTGCCACAAAGCCTGCAAGGTCGGTAACAACTCCGCCTCCCACAGCCACAACAGCACAATCCCTGCGGTAGCCGGCTTTTAACATACTGTCCTCCACAAATTCCTTCATGGCTCTGGTTTTTGACTTTTCCCCGGCGGGTATGGTAAATAAATGGGAGGTAAAGCCCATTTCCCTTAGCTTATCCATAATGGGCATTGCATAAAGGCCTTCCACATTACTGTCTGTAACTATGGCAAATTTCTTCACCCTTCCGCAAAGTCCCTCTGATAATTCCTTTACAAGGGTATCAGTAAGGTTATGGCCTATTTCAATATCGTATGAATCATCCACTACCTTTTTAAGCTCACAATAGAATTTCATAGCCTGTCCTCATTTCTTTAATCTGTCACTTCTCAGCTGACCGCAGGCCGCCCCCACATTACTTCCGAATTCTCTTCTCATGGTAACGGCTGTGCCATTCTTTTTAAGTATATCATAAAAGGCTCTTATTGTCTGCCCTTCACTTCGTAAAAATTTATCCTCACTTGATGGATTATAGGGGATAATATTAACAGAAAATCTGCCCCCTTTTAAAAGCCTGCTTAATTCCTCTGCATTTTCTGCAGAATCATTTACCCCTTTAAGCATTACATATTCTATCAGCACCTTGCGGTTTTTCTTTTCGCTGTAATATTTTGCCGCCTTGATAACATCGGCTATGGGGTATTTTTTATTTACCGGCATAAGCCTGCTTCTTAATTCATCATTTGGGGCATGAAGGGATATTGCAAGGCCTATTGTATAGGGCATATCGGCAAGGTCGTAAATCCTCGGCACTATACCGCAGGTGGAAAGGGTTATATGACTGCTCCCCACTTCAAGGGCATTATCATTGGTTGCTATATCAAGAAATACCCCTACCGCATCAAAATTATCAAAAGGCTCACCAATGCCCATAATAGTGATATTGCTTATTTTTTCTCCTGTGTTATCCTTTAGAGCTATTATTTGCCCGGTCATTTCTCCCGGGGTTAAGTCCCTTTGCTTTTTCAGTCTGCCGCTGCAACAAAAGGCACAGCCCATATTACAGCCGCACTGGGTGGATATACAGACGCTGTTTCCGTACTCCTGCTTCATAAGTACGGTTTCCACCATACAGCCGTCCTCAAGGGAAAAGAGATATTTTACTGTATCCGGTGTTTTTGTTATGGTGATAATTTCCGGAAGATGAAAATAATACTCCTGCCTTAATTCGTTTACAAGCTCTGACTTTGTACTTTTCATCTCATCAAAGCTACGGGCATCGGACTTATATATATCCCGGAAAATATTTGTCACCTGGGTGGGCTTAAAGCCCCTTTCATCCGCAAACTGCAAGGCTTCGGCGTAGCTTAATGAATAGATATTCTTCACTCTGCCCACTCCTCGGCCACATCGGAAATAATTTCCCTTATCTCCTCTGCGCCCTCCCCGTTCATGGCAGAAAACTCAATCATATGTATCTGGTCTGCACAGGGAATCTCATTCATAAGGGCTTCTCTTCTGGCGGCTCTTTCCCTTTTTGTCAGCTTATCTGCCTTAGTAAGCACCACCACAAAGGGAATTTCCCTATCTATAAGGAAGTTTATCATCATTATATCATCGGCTGTAGGGGGATGACGAAAATCCACCAGCTGAAATACCAGCTGCAAATTCCTGTCGTCTGCCAAATAGCCCTCCACCAGTCCTGCCCAGCGTTTTTTCTCGCTCTGGGAAACCTTTGCATAGCCATATCCCGGTAAATCCGCAAAATACACCCCGTCCACCGAGTAAAAGTTTATGGTAACGGTTTTTCCCGGCATGGAGCTTACTCTTGCCAAGGACTTACGGTTAAGTATTTTATTTATAAGGGAGGATTTACCCACATTTGATCTGCCTGAAAAGGCTATCTCCGGTCTTTCGGATTTCGGTATCTGCTTAAATAAGCCGAATGAGGTATAAAATTCCGCTTTATTGAAGTTCATAAAATTTCTCCTGTACAGGGCTATACGCCTGTGGGAAAATCCCACAGGCGCAAGGCTGTTATTTATTGTCGGTCACTTCTATTTTATTCATTGTGGGAATTAAAATATTGCTTACATTCTCCACATCTATAGCATAGCCGGGCTTTTCCCTTGATGCCTTTGCTGTAAGGGCATTGTCAAGAACATCATTTATATCCTCAGCAAGAACAAACTGAAGGTTCTTTCTTACGGTTTCGTCCACATCCTGTAAATCAGGCTCATTATCCTTGGGGATAATTACTGTCCTTATCCCTGCCCTATATGCCGCCATGGTCTTTTCACGAAGTCCGCCTATGGGAAGCACCTTACCTCTCAAGGAAATTTCACCAGTCATGGCAACATCCCTTCTTACAGGTATACCCGAAAGGGCGGATACAAGGGCGGTGGTCATTGTAACACCTGCTGATGGACCGTCCTTTGGTACTGCACCCTCAGGGGCATGAATATGTATAAATCTGTTCTTTATAAAGAGGGGATCATATTCATACTTTCCTGCAAGGCTTCGAGCTAAGGTTACAGCGAGCTTTGAGGATTCCTTCATAACATCTCCGAGAGAGCCGGTTACCTCAATGCCCTCACCCTCTGTTACAAGCACCTCAATAGGAAGCATTGTGCCTCCCACACTTGTCCAGGCAAGGCCGTTTACAAGTCCTACCTCATCCCTTGGTGCCAGCTTATCAGCCTTATATTTAGGCTTACCTAAATATTCCTCAACATCCGCTTCATTTACGGATATTCTTAAGCTTCTGTCCAAAAGGAATTTTTCTATTGCCTTACGGCAGATAGTGGCAATATGCTGTTCAAGATTACGCACACCTGCCTCAGCGGTGTAACATTCAATTATCTTATTTATTGCGGATTTGTTGATATGCAGCTTAGCAGCGCTGATTTTGTACTTTTTAAGCTGTTTTGGTATCAGGTGATTTTTTGCTATGTGGTACTTTTCCTCAGCTGTATATGAGCCAAGCTCAATAACCTCCATACGGTCAAGTAATGGCTTTGGTATAGTTCTCATGTCATTTGCGGTGGCAATAAACATAACCTTACTTAAATCCAGAGGGATTTCAAGGAAGTTATCCATAAAGGCATGATTTTGTTCACCGTCCAGCACCTCTAAAAGTGCGCTGGAGGGATCTCCCTTAAAGCCGTCCTGACCCAGTTTATCTATTTCGTCAAGGACAATAACAGGATTCATTGTATCAAGCTTAGAAATTGCCGTTGCAATTCTGCCGGGCATAGCGCCTATGTAGGTCTTTCTGTGTCCACGGATTTCAGATTCGTCATGAACACCGCCAAGGGCAATTCTTTCATACTCTCTGCCAAGGGCATCTGCAACAGAATGGGCAATAGAGGTCTTACCCACACCGGGAGGGCCCACAAGACAGAGTATCTGTCCCTTTTTAGCCTTTTTATCCCATTTTTCAACGGCTATATTCTGTAAAATACGATCCTTAACCTTAGTAAGGCCGTAGTGATCCCTGTCAAGTATTTCCCTTGCCTCTTTTATGGTTCGTGTATCCTCGCTGTACTTAAACCAGGGTATGGAAAGCACGGTATCAAGGTAGTTTTCTATAAGTGGAATATCATGTGAGCCCTGGGGCAGAGTGCGGAGCTTTTCAGCCTGCTTTTTGAGCTTTTTGTATATGGCATACTCAAAGCCCACATCACTTATTTTGCTTATGTATTCATCTGCCTTGTTTGATTCGTCATCCCCTAATTTCTCGGAAATAATTCTCATCTGCTCACGCAGGAAAACCTCTAAGGATCTTTCCCTCATGACGTCATTGGTTTCTGCCTCTATCTCTCTTTCCGCCTGACGAATAAGGGTAAGTCTTTTAAGCTCTGCTATGGTAACCTTGGCACATTCAAAAACGCTGTCGCAGGATAAAAGCTCGGTTACCTTATCGGGACTTAAATATAAAGCCCCTATAACATTGGCTATCATTTCAATAAGGCTGTTAGCCCCGTTAAAAAGATTAAAGGACTCCCGTTCATTCTTTGTATAATTATCATGGTAATACTTTGTAACAGAGTAAAGCTCCTCCTTATAAACATAGCTCTTTACCGGATCTGTTTCGGATTCGTCTATAAAGTCATGCCTTTCACCTGTTACCTGAAAACAGTTCATACGGGAATTGAAAACCACATTATCCACCTTAAAGGCATAAAGTCCCTTTGTCTGCACTATGGTTACACGCTCTGAGCCCCTGTTACCGGGAATAAGCCTGTCTATCTTTACAACAACACCATAGCTTGAATAGGTTGCTGTGGGGCTTTCTTCATTAATTACCATACCCTGAAGTAAAGCTATTCTTCCGTTATTTTCCGCAAGTGCCTTTTTGCAGGCGTTAAGCTGAAAATCAGAACGGATGTTAAAGCTGAAATTAACCCCGGGAAAGGAGGTGAATTTATCGATTATAACGTTGTAGGTTTCTTTTAATATTGTCTTTTCTTCTGTCATATATATCATCCTTTCTTTCTGTCTTTTTCCCCTCACATATATATTATACTATTTCTTTGTCTGTTTTTCAACAGGAAAATTTTGTTCTATCCCTTTTATTTCTCTTTTTTATTACAGCCCTTATTTTTTATATATCTCATCCACTAAGGTCTTAAAATGCCGTCCTCTTTCTTCAAAGTTTTTATAAAAGCCGTAGCTTGCCGCCGCCGGGGATAAAATACACCTTACCCTTGTATGCTCCTTTGCAAGGGCTACCGCCATTTCCATGTTATCCGCATAAAGTATATTTATTTCCTTATTTACTATACCCTGCGCCACCCTTTTGCCGCTGTCGGGAAGTATAATAAGATTTTTAACGGATGTTCCCTTGTTCAGATACTCTGTAAGCTCATCATAGGATATACCTCTGTCCATACCCCCTACTATAAGGGTATCTGTGCCGGGGTATGCTTTAAGGGCGGCTATTGAGGTCTGGGGGGCAGTGCTTATGCTGTCGTTTATATACTGAACTCCCTCATAGGTGCCGAATAATTCCAGTCTGTGCTCTAAGGGGATAAAATCCTTTAAGGATAAAAGGGAGGCTTTTATATCACAGCCGGAAAGCTCTGCCGCCTTTAAGGCTATGGCAATATTATATAAATTATGCTCACCCTTTAAATTACTTACTATATCATCACCGGGGATTACTGTATCATAAAGATAAATACCGCCGTTTTTAGTTCCTATATCACCCTCCCCAAAGCCGGCATAAATAACCTTGGCTCTTGTATTTATATCCGGGGATAATTCGTATGCCGAAATAAGGCTGTCCTTTTCTGTCTGGTACTTAAAGATATTCAGCTTTGCGTTTTTATAGGCATTAAAATCCACATAGTGATCTAAGTGCTCCGGGTATACATTAAGCAAAACCGCTATATGGGGGGATGCCTTTACATATTCCAGCTGATGACAGGACATCTCGCACACTATAAGGCTGTTTTGGGTAAATTCCGCTATCTTTTCAAGGGGCGGTACACCGATATTGCCTATAAGAAAGGCATCCTTACCGCAGGCTCTTGCAAAATGATAAATAAGGCTTGAGGTGGTGGATTTTCCCTTGGTGCCGGTAACCCCCACAACAGTACCAGGGGCATATCTTAAAAACAGGTCCATCTGGGAGGTGATTTTTGCCTTTATATCATCCCCCACATCATTTTTAAGACCTATGCCGGGAGCCTTCATTATTATATCACAGTCATCAAGGCAGGAAAGATAGTTTTCACCTGTACATACCGTATAACTATCATCCGGGGAAATTTCGCATCTGTCTGCTATGATTATCTTTTCCGGCTCACAGTCTTTAAGTATTTCAAGGGTGGATTTACCCTCTCTGCCAAAGCCTAAAATAACCACCCTTTTCCCCTTGAAAAAGGCTCTCAGCTTTTGTGTTATATTATCCATAATATCTCTTACTCCTTTAAAAGCCCTATAAGGCAGTCAGGTACAAAATTATCCTCATCAAAAAAATCATCAAGAGAAGGAGGTTCAGGAGGATTTGTGTCCATATACTCTTTAAGCAACAAGGGCAGGTTATCCCCTCTCAGCTTTGCGCCCTCATATAAGGCAAGCCTTATTTCGTCCTTTGTGCCTACGCACTCAAAGGGCTTATCTATACCCTCATACACAAGACCCTTGAACATATCCCTGAATTCTCCGTGGGAAAGCATATTATCCCCGAAAATCTTCACCAGGATATCATCATCAAGAAATGCCCCCAAAAGAATATACACATAAAGACACTTAGCGCATTTTGCACACCAGGTATCGGTTTTTGATCCTAAGTTACAGCTCTGAAATACCGTGAAATACTTGGGGTACTGTACAAATTTCTTCGCTATCTGATATTCGCTCCAGGGTCTTAACAGGCTGAAATATTCTATTTCCCCGTCCAGATATTTCTTTGTATACTCTCTGAAATCCCTTTCAAACTCCGTGGACTTGCTGTACTGGTGATTTACATATTTCCCCTCAACATAGCTTTCATTGGCACTGCTTTCGTTTGACAGGGCTATATATTTTCTGCCTGTAAGATAGGCAAAGAGATAAGCCGAAAATGCCACCACCGCCGAAAAGGGAGTATGACCGTTTAAATACCCCTTTGCATTAAGGTTTAAAAGCTCCTTATCTATTGTTCTTTTGGGCCCTATAATATCATCATCTGTAAAGCCTGCGATATAGGCGCAGTTTTTGGTTGCTCCCCTTGGATTTATTATATAGCAGGTGGTAATGTCATGATACTGCTTTAATAATTCAAGGGTAACTACGCTGTCCTTTCCTCCCCCTACAGGTACTAAAAAGCCATTTACCGCCTTGTCAATTCCTATATGCTCCGGCCCCGGGTTTAAGGGGATTATCTCCATGAAGCTGTCAATATCCGCTTCAATTTCGTTGCGGTAGAAAAATTCCCCCAGTCCCATGAAATACAGCTTTTTCCACCAAAGGCATTGTTTAAGGGATAAATATCCGCACTTTACTATGACCCTTTCGGGGCAGGCGCATTTCCAGTAGCTTACAAGCTCTGCCATGCCGATATTAAATATTATTCTTTTGGCAAACTCTGAGGGATTGTCGGAAAGCCCCTTTACCTCCCAACGGGGATAAAAGTTTATATCATCCATGGAAAAATGGAAGGAAAAGCCCTCATTTTCTATTTTATAGCCGTGATAAATAAATTCCTTGTGCCTTATACGAAAGGGCACCTGATTAAGTAAGGTCATATTTACTCCTTTATCATTGTGAATTTATGGGTATAGTCAGCTCCGCAAATTTGCGGCTCTCTTAAAAACATACTGTACATATCCCCTGCAAATGCCTCAAGATAAGCCTGCCTTTTTGCAGCCTTGGACTTCTTTTCAAGGGCTGAAAGGGAGGTATCTATGGGAATATTTTTTCCTGCTGCGGATAATATTTCTCTGCCCTTATCATTCATTCCCAGTATTCTTGCATAGGCAGGGGGATTTTTAATATCCTCTCCGGTAATTCCCAGAAAGGCATTGAAAATAAGCCGTCTTACTCTGGCTGTGGTTAAATTCTTTACCTTTATTATATCACAAAGTCCGGCAAAATCGGTAGCATTTTTTACCCCTTGCAAAAAAAGACTTTTCAAGCCGTGACTCATGCCGGCTATATTATCAAGGCTTTCAGGGGGGGTTCTTCTTAATGCACAAATCAAAGCCCTCTCCCCGTAGCTTATATCCGCTGTGTTGCTAAGGTCACAAGGGGTTAAATCTCCTGCATTTTCCCCGGATTTTATTTTTCTTCTTATTTCCCCGGCGCTTGCAAAGTCGCCTATTATTATATTACTATCATGAGGGGCATTTTTCCTTGTTATCGTAACCGGCTTTATATTGCTTTTTAAATTTATAATCGCCCTTATATACTCAACCCCAAGGGTATTATTGGGGGAATTTATCACATTACCGTATTCCCCCAGTTCCCTTGATAAAAGCTCCCCGTAGCCTATACCGGTTTTAAGCCTGTCAAAAAATCCCCCGTCTGAGGTTATATCATTTACCGCTTTTGCGGTGGCAGTCAAGGTATCTATATCCCCGCATTCGCTACCGAAGGAAAGCATATCAACACACTGAAGGGCATTTGCTATATATATTCCACCTTTAGCGAAAAATTCCGCCCCGGAAAGGCTATATGCTACGGGTAATTCCAAAACTAAATCCACACCGCCGTTTATGGCCGCCATAGCTCTTGTGAATTTATCAGCTATTGCCACATCCCCACGCTGAACGAAATTTCCGCTCATAATGGCTACTATGTGGGTAGCCCCCATTTCCCTTGTTTTATCTATGAGATATTTATGTCCCCTGTGAAAGGGATTATATTCACTTATTATTGCGGCTGTTTTCATTATAGTTCCTTTCCGTTTTTATGTAAACATTTTATCATAAAAATCTTAATTTTCTGTTAAGTATTCGTTTTTTATATGACAAAACACTTGATTTTTCCTTTAAAATAGTATAAAATATTCTTGCAATGATTTTTCCGACAGGGTATAAGTCGGAAGGGAGGATATTTTTAAGTATGAAAATTCTTGTAGTTAATGCAGGTAGCTCTTCACTTAAGTATCAGCTTATTGATATGAAAAATGAGAGCGTTATCGCAAAGGGCAACTGTGAACGTATCGGTATTGACGGTAAGATCACACACAAGACCTTTGACGGAAGAAAGTATGAAGAGGAATGTACATTCCCTACCCACACAGAGGCTTTTGAAAAGCTGGTTGAGGTTATGACAACCGGTGATGCTGCTGTTATCTCCAGCATGGCTGAGATAGGCGCAGTAGGTCACAGAATAGTTCAGGGTGCTGAGGTATTCACAAAGACCGCTATTGTTACAGATGAGGTTATTGACAAGATCGATGCACTTGCTGATTTAGCACCTGTACATAATCACGCTCACGCTCTGGCACTTCGTGCTTGTAAGAAGGTTATTCCCGATACAGTACCCCAGGCAGTAGTATTTGATACAGCATTCCACCAGACAATGCCTCCTAAGGCTTATATGTTCGGTATGCCCTATGAGTGCTATGAAAAGTACCACGTAAGAAAGTACGGCTTCCACGGTACATCTCACCGCTTTGTATCTATGAAGTTAGCTGAGGTTATGGGCAGACCCTTATCTGAAATGAAGGTTGTTTCCTGTCACTTAGGTAACGGCTCCTCCATTACAGCTATTGACGGCGGTAAGTCTGTGGATACATCAATGGGCTTTACTCCCCTTGACGGTCTTATCATGGGTACACGTTCAGGTAGTGTTGACCCCTCCGCAGTTGAATTCGTTCAGAATAAGATGGGCTTCACACCCTCACAGATGAGCGACTACCTTAACAAGAAGTCCGGCTTCCTTGGTATCTCCGGTCAGTACAGCGACAACAGAGATATTACAAATGCCGCACAGCACGGTGACGAAAGATCCCAGCTTGTTACAGAAATGCTCACCTACGAAATCAAGAAGTATATCGGCTCCTATGCCGCTGCCATGAACGGCCTTGACGCTGTTATCTTTACAGGCGGTATCGGTGAAAATGCTCCTGAAGTAAGACAGGGCGTATGTGAGAATATGGACTTCTTCGGTATTAAGCTCTCTGAAGAAGCTAACACCGTAAGAGGCGAATTAAAGCTCATTTCCACACCCGACAGCAAGACTCAGGTATGGGTAATTCCCACAAATGAAGAATTACTTATCGCAAGAGATACTCTTGAGATTACCGGTCTTGACAAGAATTCCTGATAAGAGAATAAATTTACGCCGCAGGCTTCCTGCGGCTTTTTTATTTCTATTTTATTTTAGCACAAATAAAAATATAATTCCATAGGTTTGGAAAAATTCCCAAAGAATATCCGAAATAAAAAATGCGTACTTATGTACGCATTTTTTTATTTATTCACTAAATTCAGCCTTTACGGCATCCAGTGCCGCCATGATACAGTCATCCATATCGTAATACTTGTAAAGTCCCAGTCTGCCGCCGAAAATTACCTTATCCTCCTTATCCGCAAGCTCCTTGTACTTGTTATAAAGCTGGGTGTTCTTTTCGTCATTTACAGGATAGTAGGGATCCATTCCGGGCTTCCACTCGGTGGAATATTCCTTGGAAATAACAGTCTTAGGGGTATTCTCTGTGCTTTCTATCTCAAAGAATTTATGCTCGATAATTCTTGTAAAGGGTCTGTCGTGGGAGGTGTAATTTACCACCGCATTACCCTGATAGCTGTCAGTATCGTGAATTTCATTCTCAAAGTATACCGTGCGCCAGTTAAGATTTCCGAATTTATACTCAAAGAAAGCGTCTATCTGTCCGGTGTAGACAGTCTTTCCGAAGGTAATATCGGTAGTCTTCTTAAAGTCAAAATAATCTGTGGATAAAAGAACGTCTATATTTTCGCTGTCAAGCATCTTCTCTACTATCCGGGTGTAGCCCCCTATAGGAATACCCTGGTAACGGTCATTGAAGTAGTTATTGTCAAACCTGAAGCGGAAAGGAAGCCTTTTAATGGTGCTTGCAGGTAAATCCTTGCAGTCACGCTGCCATTGTTTTTCGGTGTATTCCTTAACTAACTTTGTGAATACCGTCTTACTGAGCCTCATGCCCTGCTCCTCAAGGTTTGTAGGCTCACCGGTAATGCCGCATTCATCAATTTCCTTCTTGATAGCCGCCTTAGCCTCAGCAGGAGTTTTTGTGCCGAAAAGCTGATAGAAGGTATTCATATTAAAGGGGAGATTGTACATCTCGTCCATGTCTGTTTCCGGGTTGTGGTAAATTGCCATAGGGGAATTGATGTAGTTATTAAATTCGCAGAATTGATTTACATAATCCCATATTTCCTTGCTGTGGGTATGGAAAATATGTGCGCCGTAAATGTGCTGGTTTATTCCCTCAAGGCCCTCTTCAGTCAGCTTCTTTGTATAGATATTTCCTGCCACATTGGGACGTTTGTCTATAACAAGACAGGTCTTTCCCCTTTTTGCCGCCTCATAAGCAAAGGTAGCACCGAATAAGCCGCTTCCTACGATAAGATAGTCATAAGCTGTTCTCATAATAATATCCTTTCTTAAATAAAACATTTTAATTAGTATAGCACATATTTTCAGAAAATGCAAATAAAAAAACGCCGCACATAAGTACGGCGTTTGAAATCAACTGATTAACCCTTTACAGAGCCAAGTGTTACACCCTTGATGATGAACTTGGAGAGAATAACGTAAACAATTACTACAGGAAGGATTGAAAGAAGGATAACCATGTAGAGGTAACCTAAATCCTGGAACTGTGAGTTAAGGTCAGAACGTACGAATGAAAGTACGATAGGTACTGTGTACAGATCTTTCTTGCTGATGATCAGGTTAGGAAGGAACAGGTTGTTCCATGATGCAACGAATGCAAAGATAAGCTGAACAGCAATAGCAGGCTTCATAATGGGAAGGCTGATTGTATTGAAGGTTCTGAACTCGTTAGAGCCGTCAACACGTGCTGCCTCAACGATTTCAAGAGGAAGTGTACTCTCAAGATATTGCTTCATGTAGAAGAATGTTACAGGAGAAGCAACTGCGGGTACGATAAGGGGCCAGTATGTGTTAAGTAAACCAAGCTGCTGGCACATATCAAAGAAACCGATTGAAGAAACCTGTGTGGGGATCATCATGATGACCATGATGAACTTATAAAGAAGATTTCTGCCTCTGAAGTCATATACATAGATACCGTAAGCTGTCATTGCAGAGAAGTAGGTAGTAAGTATACCTGTTGCACCTGCAATAAGGAAGCTCATCAGCATACTCTTGAAGATGTTGAATCTTGTTTCTTCCATTACGGACTGAAGGTTAGTACCGATGTTGATACTGGGAAGAAGTGAGAAGCCTGCGGCAATCTCATTGTTGGATCTTGTAGCATTAACAAGAAGAATGTAGAATGCTGCAAGTGAAAGTACAGTTACAAACACAAGGAAAGCATAAGAAGCAATTCTGGAAATAAGGAGCTTTATCTTATCCTTACCGTGTAAATAACCAATGTAAGAATCATTACCTAAGTTTTTGCTTGCCATGATTATTTACCTCCTTTTGCTTTCTTGGGTTTTGAGGGTACCATTGACTTAAATACAACGAAGCTTAAGATAGCTGTGATAATGAAGATGAGAACTGATACCGCACCACCGAGACCGAAGTTTCTGGACTTGGCGATAAGAGTATTCAGATACATGATCATTGTCATTGATGTATTTGAAGGAGCACCGGTACCGCTGGTGATGATCTGAGGTACGTCGTACATCTGAAGACCACCGATAAGTGCTGTTACGAATACGTAAAGCATGATAGGCATTAACAGAGGAATGGTAATTCTGAAGAATACCTGCGTTGACTTAGCACCGTCGATTGATGCTGCTTCAAACAAGCTCTGGTCAATACCCATAATACCTGCCATAAGCAGAATGGTTGTATTACCATACCACATAAGGAAGTTAATAAATGCGATAATTGCCTTAACTGATACTTCCTGATTGAAGAAGTAGATAGCCTCGCCACCATTAGCCTGGATGATCTGGTTTACAGGACCGCCTAAGCTGAAGATGGTGTAGAATAACATACCGAAAGCAGATGCCATGATGAGGTTAGGCATATAGATAACAGTCTTGAAGAAGCCTGTACCCTTTATCTTCATTCTTTCACTTGTGAAGATAACCGCAAGAATAAGAGCGAAGATAAACTGGGGAACTGCACCTAAAAACCACATAAGCATTGTATTTCCGAAATACTTTAAAATACCAATGTTGCCAGTAAGGTCGGGAGTGAATAACTCAATATAGTTATCAAATCCGATAAAGTTGGGTCCTACTGTTGTCAGCTGAACTCTGCGGTATTCAAAGAAGCTGTAATAGAAAGTAGAAAGCAACGGATAGAGCTGGCAAATAGCAAAAACTATGAAGAAGGGAAGTACGAATACAACGCCCCATTTTGCATAGCTTATTGACTTACGCTTTTTCATATTTACGCAACCTCTCTATAAATTTTTTAGGTAACACTGCACAATCAGCAGCGTACATAACAACAGCACACGCTACTGACTGTGCTGTATAACCTAAAATCAAAGAGGCAAGGCAAAGAAACCTTGCCTTGCCTCTGATTTAAGGGTTAAAAACTATTCAGTTTTTATTATTCAACTACGATTTCAGGATATGTATCCTTTACATACTGCTTGAAATCAGCAAGAGCTTCGTCCTTGCTCTTAGAACCATCGAAGTATGTCTTCATGTATTCAGGATACTTCTCAGAAAGGAGCTGGTCGTAACCTGTCTTGTGCTCGAACTTGATGTTCTTAGCGAGGTCTACATAGAGAGCGAAGTCGTTCTGACCGTCGAGGATAGTTTTGTTACCATAGTTGGGATCTTCAGCGTACTTCTGGTTGATAGCTGAGTTGTTAACGAACTGGCCTTCCTTCTCAACGAGTTTTGTAAGAACTTCTTCGTCAGCGATGAATGCGTTCATGATATCAGCAACTAAAGTGGGGTTATCTGTGCCTGTTGCAGCAAGTAACCATGTACCGCCCCAGAAGTGAGCCTGAGGACCTGTTGTGATAGCCCAGTCACCTGCAGAACCCTTTTCGGGATCCTGTGCATTTGTCATGGAGAAGTTGTAGTACCAAGAAGGTCCAAAGTAGCACATAGCCTTACCATCCTTGAACATTTCCTTAGTGTTACCATCTTCCCAGATACCGGCAAGTGTTGTGTAGCCATTATCATAGAACTTCTTGGACTGTTCTGTCCACTGATCAATAGCAGGGTCAATGTTGAGCTTGCCATCTTCAACCCATGCAGATGTTACGTTGTTAGAGAATACACGGAATGTAGCTACGTTAGAACCTGTCATGAGGTAGCCCTTTTCCTTAGCCTTAGCAGCTACTTCTTCAAACTTTGTCCAGTCGCTGAGAGCTTCCTGAACAGAAGCAGGATCGTCTACACCGAGAACATCCTTAGCGATTGACTTTCTGTAGATAAGAGCTGAAGGACAGCACTGGAAGGATACACCCTTAACCTTGCCTGCATCGTCAGAAGCAGCCTGTACTGTGTACTCATACTGAGTGTCAAGCTTCTCAACGCCGATTGTAGAAACGTCAAGTGTAGCTTCTGTGTTTGTGTACTTCTTGATGTAGTCAGCTTCAGCAAGGAACATATCGATCTTTTCATCTGCTGCTGCGTCAGCCTGAGCTAAGATAGCTTCGTCAAGCTTCTGCTGGTAAACACCACCGTCAGAGGGGTTGATTACCCAGTTAACTGTTACGCCCTCGGGAACTGTGTAGTACTTCTCAAAGAAGCCCTTGAACTCTTCGTTCCAAGCCCAGATGTTGAGAACCTTACCTTCATCTGCTGGATTGACTTTATCCTTGCTTTCTTCTGAATCGGATGTAGCATCGCCGGATCCTTCTGCTTTGGATGTTTCATCGCCTGAACCTGATGATACTGCGGATGTGTCATTACAACCGGAAACAGCACCGAGAATTGATGCAGTTGCAAGAACAGCTGCTAAAATTCTTTTCTTCATTGTTAATTCCTCCAGAATTAGTTTCTTAGTTTGCACCGAAGTGCTTAACCTTTGACCTTTCGGCCATCTTATTATTTGAAGGAACCATAAACTCCCCTTTTGCCTTTGTCTTTACCTTTTGTCCATCCTCCGAATAAATCTGTCGGATACATAAAAAATATTGATTTGGGGCTAAAAGTTTTGTTCACAATTTCCTTCGCTGCAATAATAATAACACAATTCACAAGATTTTGCAATAGTTTTACGAATTAAATTCCGTTTTTTTCTCGTAATCGTTTACAAATTGCCGATTTGAGGGCTTTTTTCGTCAATGTGCATAAATTTTGGTTACAAAATTGTAACAAAACTGTTTGATAACATTTCTTAAAAATCTTAATTTTCCGCATTATAAAAGGAAATAGTATTTTTTTATCCTTTTGTAACCGATTTCATAAAAATTTTTTTGGAATTTCCTTAATAAAGTTAAAAAAGTGCATATTGCACAACAAAATACTGTCAGAATTGGGCATAATATATAATTTAGCAGATTTTTCTTTGTGGGTATTGAAATTCCTATTTAAATAAGGTAAAATATATGTATATGGAAAAGGAGGAGGAATAGATATGTCAAGGGCTTTTAAAACACAGACTTATACGCCGGTGATGAGTTTGTCAGGGGCTTTTTTCTCATGTCTTAAATCCCCTTGTATAAGTGTATATTCTAAGCTGTGACATTGGCACAGCTTTATTTTTTGCAAAAGGAAGGTACTTATATGAAAAAGGTTGCTATCATAATGGGCAGTGATTCCGATCTGCCTATCGTAAAAAAGGCGGCTGAGGTATTAAAGAGCTTTGGTGTTCCCACCGAAATGAGAGTATTATCAGCACACCGTTGTGCGGCTCAGGTTTCTGAGTTTGCCACATCAGCTGAGGAAAATGGCTTTGGTGTTATTATTGCGGCGGCAGGAAAGGCCGCACATCTTGCCGGTGCTATTGCAGGACAGACTCCCCTGCCGGTTATCGGTATTCCCATAAAGGCAAGCGCCCTTGAAGGAATTGATGCTTTACTCTCCACCGTTCAGATGCCTGCAGGTGTTCCTGTTGCAACAGTTGCCATTGACGGGGCGGCTAATGCGGCTTATCTTGCAGTACAGATTCTTGCGGTAGCAGACGATGAGCTTATGGCTAAAATGAAGCAGTACCGCAAGGAGCAGACAGAAAAGGTTCTGGCGGCTGACAAAAAGATGGCAGAGGTTTTGGAAACTCTGTAATTATTTCTTCCTGTTTATGGAAATAATAGGGCTATACTATTATAATATATAAAAATTTTTGTAACCTACGGTTATGTGAAAGGAAAGGTATAAAATTATGGAAAAGAAAGAACAGCTTTACGAAGGCAAGGCAAAGAAGGTATTTGCTACTGATGACCCCAACCTGGTTATCGTATCCTATAAGGATGACGCTACCGCCTTCAACGGTCTTAAAAAGGGCACTATTGCAGGCAAGGGTGTAGTTAATAACAGAATGACAAACTATATGTTCAAGATGCTTGAACAGGCAGGTGTTCCCACCCACCTTGTTGAGGAATTAAACGACAGAGAAACCCTTGTTAAGAAGGTTTCCATTGTTCCCCTTGAAGTAATTGTAAGAAACGTTGCAGCAGGCAGCTTCTCAAAGAAGTTAGGAATTGAGGAGGGCAAGGAGCTTTTATGCCCCACTCTTGAATTCAGCTACAAGAATGACGATCTGGGTGACCCCTTCATCAATGATTACTATGCTCTGGCTTTAGGCCTTGCTACAAAGGAAGAAATTGATCTTATCACAAAGTATGCCTTTGCGGTAAATGACTTTATGAAGGATTTCTTCAAGAAGCTCAATATCGACCTTATTGACTTCAAGATCGAATTCGGTAAGACAGCAGACGGCACTATTATCTTAGCGGACGAAATTTCCCCCGATACCTGCCGTTTCTGGGACAGCACAACCCACGAAAAGCTGGACAAGGACCGTTTCCGTCGTGATATGGGCGGTGTTGAGGACGCTTACGCAGAAATTATGAAGCGTCTTATGGGCGAATAATTCCGGCAGTTGTTTTAAGGGAAAGGATGTATCAAAATGGGCGGATTTTTCGGTGCGGCATCAAAAAATGACTGCATAACCGATGTATTTTTCGGTACTGACTACCACTCACACTTAGGAACAAGAAGAGGCGGTATGACAGCATACTCAGAGCAGCTTGGCTTTCAGCGTGCTATCCACAGTATTGAAAATTCCCCTTTCAGGACAAAATTTGAAAACGATGCGGCAAGCATGAGAGGTAAGCTGTGTATCGGCTGTATCAGCGATACCGACCCCCAGCCTATAATGGTAAGGTCACAGCTTGGTCTTTATGCGGTATGCAGTATCGGTATTATAAGAAATGCCGAGGCTCTTTCACAGGAGCTTTTACATAGCGGATGTGCAAATTTTGAGGTAATGAGCAGCGGAAGCATCAATTCCGGCTCACTTATAGGAGCGCTTATTGCTCAGAAAAGCTCATTTGTAGAGGGTATCCGCTATGCCCAGGAGAAGATAGAGGGTACAATGTCCCTTATTATTCTTACTGACAAGGGCATTATTGCGGCAAGAGATAAAATGGGCAGACTTCCTATTATCATAGGCAAGAGAAGTGACGGCTACTGTCTGTCCTTTGAGTCCTTTGCATTCCAGAAGCTGGGATATAAGACCTATAAGGAGTTACGCCCCGGCGAAATAGATATGATAACAGCAGACAGCTGTGATGTTATGGCTGAGGGTCACGAGGAAATGAGGATATGCTCATTTCTATGGACCTACTACGGCTATCCCAATGCAGTTTATGAGGATGTTACGGTAGAAACCATGAGAACCCGTAACGGTGTTATCATGGCGGAAAATGACATCAACAACGGCACATTACCGGATGTTGACTATATATGCGGTATTCCGGATTCCGGTGTACCCCATGCAATAGGCTATGCCAACAGAAGCGGCATTCCCTTTGCAAGACCCTTTGTAAAATATACCCCCACATGGCCCAGAAGCTTTATGCCCACCAACCAGACCATGAGAAATCAGGTGGCTAAGATGAAGCTTATTCCGGTGCATGAGCTTATTGAGGGTAAGAAGCTGTTATTTGTTGATGACAGCATAGTAAGAGGAACACAGATGAGAGAAACAGTAGAGTTCCTCTATGAAAACGGTGCTAAGGAGGTACATATGCGTAGTGCGTGTCCTCCCATTATGTACGGCTGTAAGTATCTTAACTTCTCACGCAGTACATCTGAGCTGGAGCTTATAGCACGACAGATAATTGATGAGGCCGAGGGTGCAGAAGGCGTAAAATACATCGAGGAATACAGTAACTCAAGAACCGAGCGCGGCAGACATTTAAGAGATGAGATATGCCGCAGACTGAAGCTCACCTCTCTGGAATTCCAGTCACTTGAGGGTACTGTAAAGGCAATAGGAAAGCCCGAATGCGGACTTTGTACCTATTGCTGGAACGGAAAGGAATGACTTTAATTGTATAACGGCTTGCACGAAGAATGTGGTGTATTCGGCGTATTTTCCAAGGAAAAGGTAAATGTTGCCGCTACAACCTACTACGGACTTTTCGCTTTACAGCACAGAGGACAGGAAAGCTGCGGTATAGTGGTAAATGATGACGGGGTATTTAACTCCTACAAGGATGTAGGCCTTGTAAATGATGTATTCACCCCGGAAAAGCTGGCATCTTTGGGACTTGGTAATATGGCGGTGGGTCATGTGCGTTATGGTACCACCGGGGCTAATGCAAGACTTAATGCCCAGCCCATACTTGTAAACCACTACAAGGGCAGAATGGCTCTTGCCCACAACGGCAATCTTGTAAACACCTATGAATTAAGGCATGAGCTTGAAAAGGCAGGCTCTATTTTCCATACCACAAGCGACACGGAGGTTATTTCCTATCTTGTGACTAAGGAAAGGCTGTCCGCCCCCTCAATAGAGGAAGCTTTGAACCGTGCCATGAATAAAATTCACGGTGCATATTCCCTTGTAATAATGTCACCTGCAAAGCTGATAGCCGCAAGGGATGAACACGGCTTCAGACCTCTTTGCTATGGTATTACCGAGGACGGAACATACATAGTTGCAAGCGAAAGCTGCGCTCTTGATGCGGTAAGTGCGAAGTTTATCCGTGACATTCGTCCGGGTGAAATAGTTATATTTGACGAAAACGGAGTTCGCTCCATTACAGACCACTGCGACAAGGCGGAAAATACCCTGTGCGTATTTGAGTATATTTACTTTGCCCGTCCGGATTCTGTAATTGAGGGTGCTTCTGTACATGAGGCAAGACTGAGGGCAGGTGCGTTTTTGGCACTTGAACACCCGGTGCAGGCGGATATAGTTGTAGGCGTACCGGATTCGGGTATTGATGCGGCTATCGGCTATTCAAGGCAGTCCGGCATACCCTACGGTATAGGCTTTATCAAGAATAAGTATATAGGCAGAACCTTTATTTCTCCCGGTCAGTCTGCAAGAGAGGACAAGGTAAGAATAAAGCTTAATGCGGTATCAAGTGTGGTAAAGGGCAAAAGAGTGGTGCTTATAGATGACTCTATTGTAAGAGGTACCACCAGCGGCAGAATTGTAAGACTGCTTCGTGAGGCAGGAGCTACCGAGGTACATATGAGAGTATCCGCTCCCCCCTTCTTAAACCCCTGCTATTACGGTACGGATATAGATTCAAGGGATAATCTTATCGCTTGTCATCATACGGTGGAGGAGATAAGCCAGATTATAGGGGCTGATTCTCTGGGATATTTAAGCGTGGACAATGCAAGAAAGTTGGCTGTTGTTCCCTGCGATGAGGCGCATAAGAACTGCGGTTATTGTACCGCCTGCTTCAACGGAGAATATCCCACGGAAATTCCCACCGAAATGCACAAGGATAAATTTGACCAGAAGATAAGCGAAAACAAAACCAAGGCTTAAAAACCTCCCATAAGGAAAGGAACGGTTTATTTTTATGAAGAACAGTTTTTCTGAAAGCTACAAGGCGGCCGGTGTAGATGTTACTGCCGGTTATGAAGGCGTAAAGCTGATGAAAAAGGATGTGGAGCGCACCAATATCCCCGGTGTGCTTACAGGTATAGGCGGCTTCGGCGGATTATTCCAGCCGGACTTATCCGGTATGAAGGAGCCTGTATTTGTTTCAGGTACTGACGGTGTAGGCACAAAGCTGAAGCTGGCTATGTTACTTGACAAGCACGATACCATAGGTATCGATGCGGTTGCTATGTGCGTAAATGACATTATCTGCTGTGGCGCAAAGCCCTTATTCTTCCTTGACTATATAGCAATAGGAAAGAATATCCCCGAAAAGGTAGCCACCATTGTTAAGGGTGTTTGTGACGGCTGTGTTGAGGCAGGCTGTGCCCTTATCGGCGGCGAAACTGCTGAACACCCCGGTATGATGCCGGCAGATGATTATGATATTGCAGGCTTTTCCTGCGGTGTTGTGGATAAGTCAAAGATAATTGACAATAATAAGACAAAGCCCGGTGATATAGTTATCGGTCTTGCCTCCACAGGTGTACATTCAAACGGCTTTTCTCTTGTAAGAAAGGTATTTGATATTACAAATGCAGAGGTTTTAATGGAGATGCTCCCCACAGGAAAGACCTTAGGCGAAACTCTCCTTGCCCCCACAAAGATTTATGTAAAGCCTGTACTTGCTTTACTTGAAAAAATGGAGGTATCTGCTATTTCCCATATTACAGGCGGCGGATTTTATGAGAATGTTCCGAGATCCTTGCCTTCCGGTCTTACAGCAAAGATCACTAAGGGAAGCTATGAAATCCCCTATATCTTTAAGCATATCCAGGAGGTTGGCGGCATTTCCGAGCATGATATGTACAACACCTTCAACATGGGTATCGGCATGACAATAGTAGTAGATAAGGATAACGCTGATGAGGCAGTGGCTATTCTCCGTGAAAACGGTGTTGAGGCATTCTGCATAGGTCAGATAATCGAAGGCGACGAGGGTATTATCATTGAGTAATATGAAAAATATCGTGGTACTGGTGTCCGGAGGCGGAACTAATCTTCAGGCTCTTATTGATGCACAGGCAAGAGGTGAGCTGGGAAACGGAAAAATCACCTGCGTAATTGCATCTAAGGCTGATGCCTATGCCCTTACAAGAGCAGAAAACAACGGCATTAAAACCCGTACCCTTATAAGAAAGGACTATCCGGATATTGCCTCATACAGCAAGGCTATGAAGGATATGCTGACAGAGGAAAAGGCTGACCTTATTGTATATGCCGGCTTTATGACTATACTTGATGAGCAGGTATGTAATGCCTTTCCCAATAAGATGATAAATGTTCATCCTGCCCTTATACCCAGCTTTTGCGGTAAGGGATTTTACGGGCTTCATGTACACGAGGCCGCCCTTGCTAAGGGTGTTAAGGTATCCGGGGCTACGGTGCATTTTGTAACTGCCGAATGTGATGCAGGACCTATTATTCTTCAAAAGGCAGTGGAGGTAGAAAAGAATGACACCCCCGAAACTCTCCAGAGAAGAATAATGGAGCAGGCAGAATGGAAGATACTGCCCTTAGCGGTAAAACTATTCTGCGACGATAAAATCAAGGTTTTAAACGGTGTAACCGTTATTGAATAATCTTAATCAGGAGGCTATGATGGAAGTTATGACTATTGAAAAGGAGCTTAATTCACTGCCCTATCACGGCAGAGGCATCCTTATCGGAAAATCCCCCGACGGTAATAAGGCAGTTATTGCCTACTTTATCATGGGCAGAAGTGAAAACAGCCGCAACCGTGTATTTGTTGAGGACGGCGACGGCATAAGAACACAGGCCTTTGACGAATCAAAGATGACTGACCCCCACCTTATTATCTATGCTCCCGTAAGAGTGCTTGGTAATAAGACAATCGTTACAAACGGCGACCAGACAGATACCATTTATGAGCTTATGGACAAGCAGATGACCTTTGAGCAGTCATTACGCACAAGGGAATTTGAGGACGATGCTCCTAACTACACCCCCAGAATAAGCGGTATTATCCACCTTGAAAACGGGGATATGAACTTTGCCATGTCTATTTTAAAGAGTGCAGACGTGGATGGTTCCTCATGTCAGAGATACACCTATGCTTACAGCAATCCCCTTTGCGGTAAGGGTAAGTTTATCCACACCTACAAGTGTGACGGAAATCCCCTGCCGAGCTTCGAGGGTGAGCCTAAGACCCTTGAAATTCCGGACATGGATATTGACGCATTTACAAGCCTTGTATGGGAAAATCTCAATGCAGACAACAAGGTTTCCCTCTTTACAAGATATATTGATATAAAGACAGGCAAGGCTGAATCAAGAATAGTAAACAAAAACAAGTAATAAAGGAGTAGTAAGATGACAGAGCTTGAACTTAAATATGGCTGTAACCCCAATCAGAAGCCCTCTAAGATTTTTATGGCAAACGGTAAGGACCTTCCCATTGAGGTTTTAAACGGTAAGCCCGGATATATAAACTTCATGGATGCCTTCAACGGCTGGCAGTTGGTTAAGGAATTAAAGGCGGCTACAGGTCTTCCTGCCGCAACCTCCTTTAAGCACGTATCTCCTGCGGGTGCGGCTGTCGGTCTTCCCCTTTCAGATACCTTAAAGAAGATATACTGGGTGGATGATTTAGGAGAATTATCTCCCCTTGCCTGTGCTTATGCAAGGGCAAGAGGCGCAGACAGAATGTCCTCCTACGGTGACTTTATTGCTTTATCTGATGTATGTGATGCTTCCACAGCTAAGATGATACAGCGTGAGGTTTCTGACGGTGTTATTGCTCCCGGTTATGATGATGACGCTCTTGAGATATTAAAATCCAAGAGAAAGGGTACATATAACATTATAAAGATTGATCCTTCCTATGTTCCCGAACCTATTGAGCATAAGCAGGTATTCGGTATTACCTTTGAGCAGGGCAGAAACGAGCTTAAGATAGACGATGAGCTTTTTGCAAATATTGTTACAGACAATAAGGAAATTCCCGAAAGCGCAAAGATCGATCTTATTATCGCTCTTATCACCCTTAAATATACCCAGTCAAACTCAGTAGCCTATGCCTGCGGCGGTCAGGCTATCGGTATCGGTGCAGGTCAGCAGTCAAGAATTCACTGCACAAGACTTGCAGGTCAGAAGGCTGACAACTGGTATTTAAGACAGTGCCCCAAGGTAATGGAGCTTCAGTTTATTGACAGCATAAAGAGAGCCGACAGAGATAACGCTATTGATCTTTATATCGGTGATGAATATATGGATGTATTAGCCGAGGGCAAGTGGCAGAATATCTTTAAGGTTAAGCCTGAGGTATTCACAGCTGAAGAAAAACGTGCTTGGCTTGACACCTTAAAGGGTGTGGCTTTAGGCTCAGACGCATTCTTCCCCTTTGGCGACAATATCGAAAGAGCATATAAGAGTGGTGTTAAGTATATTGCACAGCCCGGCGGCTCTATCCGTGATGATAATGTTATTGAAACCTGCAACAAGTACGGTATTGCAATGGCATTCACAGGAATAAGATTATTCCACCACTAATATTAAAAGGAAGTGGCGACACTCCCTTTCTGAGGTTTTAATCAACAGAAAATATACCTATATTTTACCTTTGTATGGTTTATTATTCCTTTAAAAAGGATTATAATAAAAGTATGAACAATCCGTATTTTACGGGAAAGGAAATTAATTATGAAAAAAATGATCGCAATTCTTTGCACAATCGCAGTAATCACCGGTATAGCAGGCTGCCGTAATGTTACGGTGGTAACTAACCCTGATTCCGACAATGTTACTTCAGAGGCTACAAGCGTACCTGAGGAAACAACCGTAACAACAGAGGCTACAACAACAGCCCCCGAAACCACCACAACAACTCCTGCACCCACAACAACCACCACAGCCGCACCCGAAACCACTCCTGAAGCTACCAAGAAGCCTGAGGCTACAAAGGACGAAACAAAGAAGCCCGAAGCTACTAAGGACGAAACAAAAAAGCCCGATGCTACTAAGGACGAAACAAGCAAGCCGGATTCTGATGGCAGTATGCTTACCGTTACAGCAGAAACCTTCTCCATTTCAGCTGACGGTAATGAATGGATAGATTCCACCGGTGAAAATGCCTTATATGAAGCGTACTTTACCCATAAGGATAAGTCTAATCCCCTTCTTATCGGTGTACAAACCCAGTTCTTAGGCACTTCAACCATGGAAATTTTCCCTATCGATCAGTTCGGACAGTCAGTTGCAGAAAAAACCGGTTATGATATATTATCCCAGGGAAAGACCACATTCCAGGGCAAGGATGCTTACCACTACACAGCAACAAACGATTCAATAATCCTTGAGCAGATAATGTTCTACCAGGGTGACGATGTAATAGTATTCAATATTGCATATAACGAAGGCAATGCCAACAGACCCCTTGTTGATGCTGTTCTTAACACCTATAAGGCTATTTCCTGATATAGTCTTTTGTTACATATGAAATAATTCTTACCCTTCCCTTTTGGGGAAGGGTTATTTTTTAAATAATTTTTCCTTTAGTCTTGACCTGTAAAGCCAAAAGGGATATAATATATAATAGATAATAATGTGCCCCTTGGCATAATGAAAGGAATTATAAATATGAATGTACTTGTAATAGGCGGTGGCGGTCGTGAACACGCTATAATAATGGCACTTGCAAAGTCCGGAAAGGTGGACAAGCTGTATTGTGCACCGGGTAACGGCGGTATTTCAAAATATGCAGAATGTCACCCTGTTAAGGCTACTGATATTGAGGGCTGTGTGGAGCTTGCAAAGAAGCTTCAGCCTGACTATGTATTTGTTGCCCCGGATGACCCTCTGGTACTTGGTATGGTTGACAGACTGAATGAGGAGGGCTTTAAGACCTTCGGTCCCCGTGCCAATGCGGCTATATTAGAGGGCAGTAAGGTATTTTCCAAGGCTCTTATGAAAAAGTACGGCATTCCCACAGCGGCTTATGAAACCTTTACAGAGGCTGACAAGGCTATTTCCTACATAAATCAGCAAAACAGCTACCCTGCTGTTATCAAGTGTGACGGTCTTGCGCTTGGCAAGGGTGTAATTATAGCTAAGGATTTTGAGGAGGCTAAGGCGGCTGTAAATTCCATGCTTCTTGACGGAAAGTTCGGCAAATCCGGAAGTGAAATAGTAGTAGAGGAATTCATGACAGGTCCTGAGGTAACAGTTCTTGCCTTTACCGACGGCAAGACAGTAAAGCCCATGGTATCCTCTATGGATCATAAGAGAGCCTATGACAATGACGAGGGACTTAATACCGGCGGTATGGGTACAATAGCCCCCAATCCCCTTTATACTAAGAAAATTGCCGATGAGTGCATGGAAAAGATATTTATGCCCACCATAAAGGCTATGGCAAGCGAGGGCAGACCCTTTAAGGGCTGTTTATATTTCGGACTTATGCTAACCCCCAAAGGTCCTAAGGTAATTGAATATAACTGCCGTTTCGGAGATCCTGAAACACAGGTAGTTTTACCCTTGCTTAAAACAGATATGATGGATATAATTACCGCTATATGGGAGGAAAAATTAGACAGCCTTGATATAGAGTGGAGTGACAAGGCCTGTGCTTGTGTAGTAATGGCAAGCGGCGGATACCCCGAAAAGTACGAAACCGGCAAGGAGATTTCCGGCCTTGATGATATGGGACAGACTGAAAATGTATTTGTATACCATGCAGGTACAAGGCTTGAGGAGGGTAAGTTCCTTACGGCAGGAGGCAGAGTCTTAGGCGTTACAGCCACCGGAGATGACCTTCAGTCCGCCCTTGATACAGCCTATAAGGCGGTAAAGACTATTTCCTTTGAAAAGGCCCACTACCGTACCGATATAGGAAAAAGAGCTTTAAACAAGTAAATTTAAAAAAACACTTGAAATTTTCAATTCATTATGCTATAATTGTAAGTACTGTTGAAATGAACTTGAAAATTTCACTCGATTTACATTAACTTGAGTATTACTCAATTCCTATAAGGAGGAATAAAAATGGGAATTATTGAAATAATCAGCGCTATTGTTCTGATTATTGCCTGCGTTTTTATTATTCTTGTTGTACTTATGCAGGACACAAAGCAGGGTATGTCACAGACTATAGCCGGTGGCAGCTCAGATAACTACTTTCAGAAAAACCAAGGCCGTTCAAATGAGGCTAAGTTAAACCGCCTTACAAAGATTGCCGCTATCATATTCTTCGTAGTTGCTTTAGTTGCAAACTTCGTGGTAATTTACAGCGGTAACTTTGAAAGCGAAGTCTCATCTTCCAAGCCCACATCTTCAGCTGCTTCATCATCAACATCTTCAAGCACTTCTTCCGATTCATCAAAGGAAGAAAGCAAGGAAGAATCCTCTGAGGACAGCACAACTACCTCAGAAGAAGAATAAGTAAAATTATGGTGTGGTTTTTGTAAAGACCACACCATTTTTTTATAAAACAAAAAAAGGAGAAATTTATGAAAAAATTAAAGCTCTTAGCCGCTGTAACAGCACTGGCAACAATGTTTGCCATGACAGGCTGCAGTAAGGAATTTGCAGATGACCTTATGGATTTTGCAAGCGCCATGGAGGAACAGGGTGAGGTTTTCAATGAAAGCTACACCCCCGAAACAGTAACCGGTCAGACACTTTATAATGAGGGCGGCATAAAAATCGTCTGCACCTCAGTAAGAGCAAACAGATACAGTCTTTCTCTGGGTATCTATATTGAGAATAATTCCTCTGAAAATTATCTCTTTACAGCAAAGAATACCAAAATAAACGGCGAAGAGGTATCCTGTGCATTTATGAATCCTGTCCTTTCGGGAGAGCATTATTCCTTCCCTGCAAGCTTCCTTCCCGGTAGCATTGAGAGTGCCACCGATATTGAATGGACGTTTGATGACAAGCAGGATGATGATAAAGTTACCCCCAGTGAAATGGGTGTTACCTCCATTGAGTTTGGCTTTGAGGTATTTAAGGAAATTGTCATAGCCACAAATGAAGCGGGAGAGGTAAAAAGCGACCTTGAATTTTCCCACGAAATCCCTGCTGTACAAATTAACTTTGATTAAAAAAATTTCCCTGCCTTTTACGGCAGGGATTTTTTATTCATTCGGTATAATTGTAAATCCGTCAAAGTCAAAGTCACAGCCGGGTAAAAAGCTGAACTTTACTGTGCAGTTTTCTCTTATATCCGGTATGGGTAGTGTGACTGAAGTGCTTTCCTTGCTAAAGGGGAATTCTATAATATAGGGCATTACGCTCTTATCCGGAAGCACAAAATGCACATGAACCGAGTCATTGTCATGCCTTGTTTTACCGTAAAGCACTATTGCTTTAGCACCCTTTTTAAGGTCCAAGTCATTAAAGTCTATAAATACGTTGTTTCCTATGCCGTGTACACTTGTACCCTCTGTTTTAAAGGTATCCCCATGGAGAAGGTCATTATCCGCAGCGGCAATAAAGCTGTATGCCTTTAAGTTCGGGGTGAATGAAAATCCGCCGAAATCAATACGCATATCTGTTTTCTGGAATTTAAAGTAAATATCCTGAAGTCCCTTTAAGGTATAGGGTAATTTATAGTGATTGTCCTTATAGGTCTGCCACTCAAAATCCGCCTGATAGGTGTATTCCCCTATAAGCTGTGAGCCATCCTTATCGGGATAACCAAGCCATAATTCAAAGGTAAAGGGATCATCCTTATGCCAGTTTATTACCCTTATTAAAAATTCATCTGTGCCGTACTTTCCGAAGTCGGTTTTGGTAAAGCCTACTATATTGTTGTGGGGCTTTATATTAACGCCGCCCTTTTGTACCTCGTCCATTTTGGATATGCTGTCATTGTAAAGGCATCCGGGGATAAATTCATAGGGGCAAAGCTGTGCCTGTCCGAAGCCCTCTGCCTTAAATTCATATTCGGATATTACCTCCGGCCAGGGCTTATTATTATAAGCCACACATCTTACTCTGAATTCACCGTCGCCTATTACGGTAATGCTTGCTTCAAGTCCATTCTGGGTAAGATTTGCAATATTTGTTTCTATACCGCTGTTTGTAATAACGGAAAATTTAACATCCTTATAATCTGTATCAAAGGGATATATTACAGCGGATATGGAAAATTCCTTATTTTCAGGGGTAATTACCATGGGAACGGATTTTTTTAGCTCTATGTTTCTTACCGGCTTTTCCTCTACCGGCTCATTTTCCGTGATACAGCTTACAAGGGAAACTCCCTTTCTTATTTCACTCTTTACCGCCTTTATTGTAACTGTAGCAGACTCTAAGCCGGATGATGAGGCAGTAACGGTTATATCTCCCTCATTTATATCAGAGGCAACATATATAGCCCCCTTACCGGAAAAGAGCTTTCTTGATACACTCTTATAGCTGTCATAATCGGTGCTGTCACCGTTATCAAAGCCCATAAGCCTGCCACCCGTTACCTTGACATTTATTCTGTCTTTGGCATTTTCAACGGGGTTTCCGTTTTTATCAACAGTGCTTGCTATAATTACCGCAATATCCTCTCCGTCTGCATTTATAACGGTTTTTTCCGGGGTGAGTTTTATTTTTGCACTATCCTCAAAGGAGCACCTTGTATCGGTGTACTCCTTATCCCCGTCAAAAGCCTTAACGGTGATTTCTCCCTTTTCATAGGGTACAGTCCAGCTTACTGTATATTCCTTTGTTTTGCATACTCCTGCGGATTTTCCGTTTACAAATAATTCTACCTCGGGAAGATTTGTAAATGCCACAACATCAATAAGCTGACCCTCATTAAAATCCCAATAGGGGAATAAATGAAGCACCGGCTCATTTGTCCATGCCGCCTTGTAAAGGTAATAGCTGTCCTTTTTAATTCCGGCGGTATCAATACTGCCGTAATAGGAATTCTTTGTGGAATAGGGGGAAGGCTCTCCTATATAGTCTGAGCCTGTCCAGATATACATACCTGCGCATACATCTATATCCCTGTTAAGGGCGATTATATCCTGGGCTGTCTGGGCAGATTCGCCTGCACGACAGTTACCTAAGGATGAGCATTGCATATCATCGTGGGTTAAAAATGCGGCGCTTCTGGGGAAATGATATACACCGCGGCTTTTAACTCCGGCGGTAGTTTCGCTGCCGTATATCTTCCAGTGGGGATATTTTTCGTGATGCTCCATGTAAATTCTTTCAAGGTAGTTATATCCTGCTAAGTCTACCTCCTTAGCGCAATTCTGTGCGCCCTCCCATGCCATGTAGTTTGAGCCTATGGTGGTGGAGGCATTACATAAGGGGTCACTTTCCCTTACAGCGGTGTGAAGCATTCTTGATACCTCCACACCCCTTGGTGATACATGGGTATCGTATATCTCATTACCCACGCTCCACATAATAACGCTTACATGATTTCTGTCCCTGCGTATCCAGGATGCCACATCCTTTTTATACCAGTCATCAAAAAATCTTGCATAGTCAAACTCGGTCTTGGGTCTTTCCCACATATCAAAGGCCTCGCTGTTTACCGTAAGGCCTATTTCATCGCATAAATTCATAAATTCCTTAGCCGGCATATTGTGGGATGTACGGATTGAATTTACACCCATTTCCTTCATCTTCATAAGCTGGCGTCTTGCGGCGGATTTATTAAATGCCGCACCAAGACAGCCAAGGTCATGGTGAAGGCATACACCGTTTAGCTTTATGTGTCTGCCGTTTAAATAAAATCCCGTATCGCTGTCAAATATAGCTTCCTTTAAGCCCACACGCTGTATGTCGCAGTCTATTTCCCTGCCATTATCCAAAAGTGCTGTTTTAAGGGTAAGAAGGTTAGGACTGTCTATATCCCAGATATATTCCGGCTTTGCAGGAACAGAAAATTCCACCTTGGGATTATCCGCCTTTGCTTTTCCGCTGTAAAGAACAGTATCCCCCTTAGAAAGGGTAAATTCCACCTCCATGAAGTCGGCGTTTACTGTTTCACAGGAAAGGGTAACATCAAAATTATCCCCCTTCTTTTCGGTATGGAAATATACCCCGTCTGTGGCAAGATAGCTTTTTTCGGTTTCGATAAGCCATATATCACGGAAAATTCCTGCACCTGAATACCACCTTGTATTGGGGGCTCTGTGTCTTACAAGCACCGCAATTTCATTTTCGCCGTTGTTAAGATACTCTGTAATATCCGTCTCAAAGGAGGAATAGCCGTACTTCCAGTCAAAGGCGGCCTTGCCGTTTACAAAGACTGTGCAGTCCATATATACGCCCTCAAAATAAAGCCTTACGCTTTTATTCTCCACATCCCCGAAATTGTAGCTTTTCTTATATCTTCCAAAGGATGTAAGATAAAGATTATAGCTGTCATGGATAAGAAAATCATGGGGGATAGCCACCGGCTTATAGTCCCCTGTGGTAAAATCCCCCTCCGGGGTATCGGCTTTGTCTCTGAAAAAATACCAGTTGTCATTGAATAAGCTCTTCATATAATTACTCCTTAATAAAGCTCCGGCAATTTGTCTAAGGTGACAGCCGCCGGGCTATTGTATGTCTTTATTAAATGTTCCTTTGCGGTGAACTCCTCTGTAAGGCAAAATACCTTTGACCAGGTCATGTAGGCTGACCAGCCTACCTTTTCCTTAACGATAGCCTCCACATCCGGTAATGTGCCGGTTTCACCGATAATCACCGGTTTTTGTGCTTCCACTAAGGATACTAAGGCATTATACATTTCACTTTGGGAGGTATGCTCATGGGCAGGTGGATACATATCCCTTGAAATAACATCCACATATTCATCTCCCGGGTAGGTTTCCTTAACGGTGGAATTCCACACCCAGATAAGATTGTTAAGTCCGTGTATATCCGTCATGCGGTGGTATATCAGCTTATACAGCTTAATATAGGTGTCCTTACCGTATGCGCCCCACCAGAACCAATCCCCCTCCGATTCATGGAGGGGTCTGAAAAGTATGGGTATCTCTTTATCGCAGAAGGGTCTTAACATACCTGCAAGGGTATCTATATCCCTTATAAGGGCAATATTTTCCGCTGTGCCCTCCTGTACTGCCTTTTTGGTATCAAAATCCGTGTTGCGGGTATAAAAGGACTTGCTTTTGCCTCCCAAGGGTGAAAACCAATGCCAGCACATGGTGATAAGTCCCTTCTTATCCGCCCATTCGTAGGCTCTTTTTAATGTGCCGTAGTTTTCCATGACCTCCGTCATACATTCCTCGTCTGTGTCGGTGTAGTTTATATTGGGAGAATAGGACAAAAGCTCAAAGCCAAGCAAAGCCGGCTCCTTGCCTGTTACATCCTTAATATGGTTATATTCCTCCATTTTCATGGTCTGGGTGTGCTGTCCGGTTATAACTTGTTCCCCGGTAATATCCGAAAGATATTTAAGCACATTTTTAACACATTGTTGTGCATTCTTGTTACATGGGTTATAGGTTTTTTCGCTCATATATAAACCCCCTTTTGCTCAGTATAGCATAAGAAAATATAAAAAACAATAAGAATTTAAGATATTTCTTGACTTTTTTTAATTTTTGAGTTATAATAAATCAGAAATTTGAAAATGATTTTCATTTTCATATCAGGAGAATAATATGGCATATAAAACAAGACAAGCACAGATAATTTTTGACTATATAAAACAAAACGCCCACAGCCACCTTACCGCCGATGATATAGCCGATGGGGTAAGGGCTCAGGGAGTCAGCAAAACAACAGTATACCGACAGCTTGAAAGACTGCTTAATGAGGGCAAAATAAGAAAATACATCCCCCAGGAGGGCAAAAGTGCCTGTTTTCAGTATGCAGAGGAAACCTGCCACAGTCACTTTCATTTAAAATGCACCGAGTGTAACTGTCTTTTTCATCTGGAATGTGAATATCTTGATGAAATAAAAAGCCACATATTAGAGCATCATTTATTTGATATAGATAACTCCCGTACAGTATTTTACGGCCTATGCCGTAATTGTGCGGAAAAGAAAAAAGGAGATACAAAATGAAAAAACTAAAGCTGATATTTTGCATTATGCTGTCCTTATGCCTTGTTATCCTTACAGCAGGTTGCAGTACCGGGGATAATACCTCAGATGACGGGAAAATTCAGATAGTGTCCACAGTATTTCCCCCCTATGATTTTGCAAGGCAGATAGCAAAGGACAAGGCGGAAATATCAATACTTCTTCCCCCCGGTAACGAAACCCACACCTATGAGCCCTCACCCTCAGATATGATAAAGATAAAAAACTGCGATATATTCCTTTATATCGGCGGCGAAAATGAATTATGGGCTCAAAAGCTCATTGACAGTACCGATATGGAGGGTAAGGTGGCAGTAAAGCTTATTGATAAGGTGGGCACGTTGCTTACTGAAGAGGAACATTCCCACGGGGACGAGGATGCCCACGACCACGAATTTGACCAGCATATATGGACCTCTCCTGCAAGGGCTATGATGATGTGCGATGCCATTTGTGAAGCAATATGCACGGTAGACAGTGAAAACGCACAGCTTTATAAAGACAATAACAATGCCTATAAAAATCAGCTTACCGCCCTTCAGGGGGAAATTAAAGCCGCCGTAGACGGAGCAGAAAATAAGGAGATAGTTTTAGCGGACAAGTTCCCATTCAGATATTTTGCGGATGAATTCGGGCTTTCATTTCATGCCGCCTTTCCGGGCTGTTCTGATGAATCCGAGCCGGGGGCACAGACTATGGCCGCCCTTGTGGATCTTATAAAGGAAAAAAATATCAAGGTGGTATATTACCTTGAATTCAGCAGTCAGAAGGTGGCGGATGCCTTATGCAATGAAACCGGAGCAGAAAAGCTGATGCTTCACTCCTGTCATAATGTTTCGGCTGAGGATTTAAATAATGGTGAAACCTATATAAGTCTTATGACTAAAAATCTTGAGGCGCTTAAAAGGGTGCTTTAATTAAGGAGAAAATATGTCATCATTTCTTATAGAATGTAAGGATCTCACAATAGGCTATGAAGGTGTTCCTGTGGTAAAGGATTTATCCTTTAGTGTAGGTGAGGGAGATTATCTTTGTATAGTAGGAGAAAACGGAAGCGGCAAGTCCACTCTTATGAAAACCCTTTTAGGGCTTAAACACCAGACTAAGGGGGAGATTATTTTCGGGGGCGGCTTAAAGCAGACTCAGATAGGCTATCTGCCCCAGCAGACAGTGGCACAGAAGGATTTTCCGGCAACGGTAAGAGAGGTAGTGCTTTCCGGATTTTTAGGGAAAAAGGGCCTGCTTCCCTTTTACACCAAGGCCGAAAAGGAAAAATGCAGGCATAATATGGAGCTTATGGGAATTACTGAGCTTGCTAAAAAAAGCTACCGGGATTTATCCGGCGGTCAGCAACAAAGGGTACTTTTAGCAAGGGCTTTGTGTGCTACCGAAAAGCTCCTTCTTTTAGATGAGCCTGTTTCCGGTCTTGACCCTATGGTTACTGCTAAAATGTATGAAATAATAGACAGCCTTAATAAAAATCAGGGTATCACGGTAATTATGATTTCCCATGATTTACAAGGGGCATTAAAGTACGGAAATAAGATACTCCATATGGAAAGCGGAGAATATTTCTTCGGTACAACAGGGGACTATCGCCGTACGGATATTTTCCATGAAATGAGTACCTGTCAATGTAACTGCGACTGTGACCACCACACAGGGGCAATAAAAACCGAAGGGGGCGATGTCAATGCTTGAAATGCTCCAATATGACTTTATGGTAAAGGCATTGATAGTGGGACTTTTGGTTGCCCTCTGCTCTGCTCTTTTAGGTGTGAGCCTTGTATTAAAGCGGTTTTCCATGATAGGCGACGGACTTTCCCATGTGGGCTTCGGGGCTCTTGCTTTGGGGGCGGCATTGGGGCTTGCTCCCCTTAGTGTGGCAGTACCTGTTATAGTAATAGCCGCCCTTATTCTTCTTAAAATAAGCAGTAATGCCAAAATAAAGGGGGATGCGGCTATTGCCCTTGTTTCCAGCAGTGCCCTTGCAATAGGTACGATAATTCTTTCCAAAACCACCGGTACCACCGATGTAAACAGCTATATGTTCGGTAGTATCATGGCAATAAATGATGAGGATCTTATTTTAAGCGTAATTTACTCAGTTATAGTAATAGCCCTGTTTATCTTCTTTTATAATAAGATATTCGCTGTTACCTTTGATGAGGGCTTTTCTAAGGCTACCGGTGTTAAGGTGGGAGCATATAATACCATAATAGCTACCCTTACTGCCCTTACTGTGGCGGTGGGTATGAGAATAATGGGTGCCCTTTTAATTTCCAGTCTTATTATATTCCCTGCATTAACCTCCATGAGGGTGTTTAAAAGCTTCAGGGCGGTAACTATATGCTCTGCGGTGGTATCCTGCATAAGCTATATAACAGGTATTACCCTTACCTTCTATCTTGACTTTCCGGCAGGACCAAGCGTAGTTATAGTAAATCTCGGTGTGTTTATAATTTTCACTCTTGTGGGAATTATCACCGGAAAAAGAAAATAAAACAATCCCCCTTTTTTAAAGGGGGATTGTTTTTAAATGAGTGTTGGCTAAAGTCAGCTCCACATAGTTATGGTCGTAGGATTGCGCCGTCATATTTTTCGTCAGATGAAGCATAAGGCGCAGCCAATACTTGCGTATTGGCGAGCATTTTGCAAAATATGGCGGAAAATATGCAAGCAAGCCACGGCAAAAGCGAAAGCCGGTAACTGTGTGGTGTTTACTTACTTGAGTTCAACCTTAGCGCCAGCTTCTTCGAGCTTTGTCTTGATTTCTTCAGCTTCTGCCTTAGAAACGCCTTCCTTAAGAGTCTTGGGAGCAGCTTCTACAAGCTCCTTAGCTTCCTTAAGACCAAGACCGCAGATATCCTTAACTGCCTTGATAACGTTCATCTTGGAATCGCCGAATGAAGCGAGAACAACGTCAAATTCTGTCTTCTCAGCTTCTGCTGCTGCACCGCCTGCTGCGGGACCTGCTACTGCAACTGCTGCTGCAGATACACCAAATTCTTCTTCAAGAGCCTTAACGAGCTCGTTGAGCTCGAGAACTGTTAAACCCTTTACTTCTTCAATCATAGCTAAAATCTTTTCTGAAGCCATTTTATTTTCCTCCGTAAATTTCAATTTAAATTTTGTGGCTATGCCACATTACCTGTTGCCTGTAAATAATAATCAGGCATTCTTCTTTTCGATTTCGCTGATAGCGATAGCGAGCTTCTGCATGGGAGACTGAAGCATAAATACGAGCTGTGAAAGCAGAGTTTCCTTTGTGGGGAGCTTAGCGTATTCAACAACCTCTTCCTTGCTTATAGCCTTGCCGTCGATAAAGCCCTTCTTAATTGAGAAGGTGCCGTCAGAAGCCTCTTCCTGCTTATAAAGCAGCTTGGGAGCTGTAACGATGTCCTCTTCAGCAAGAGCAAGAGCTGTTGTACCCTCAAGTACATCGTCAATACCTTCAATGCCGGCAATCTCTGCTGCACGCTTTAAAAGTGTGTTCTTTACTACAAAGTAATCAACACCTGCTTCGCGTAAACCCTTTCTGAGCTCTGTGTCCTGTGCTACTGTGATACCCTTGTAATCAACGATAACACCGCAAGCGGACTTCTTGAGCTTTTCAGCAAGTTCAGCAACATAAGCCTGCTTTGACTGTAAAATCTTTTCGCTGGGCATAATATTTTCTCCTTTCGTATAGTAACTGTTCGTAAAGGGAAAATTAAAACCCTTTTCCGTAAAGACAGAAAAGGGCAGAAAAATCATTATTCTTCCCATTCCTCGGCAGGCTGCATAATGCAGTTAGCGGTAAACCGACCTGCTGTCTTTAGAACAGCATTAGTATTATAGCACCTTATTGACCGTTTGTCAATACCTTTTTTAATTTTTTCTTAATTTCTGTTAAATACGTGTCCTTCATAGCAAATACAGTTACCGCCTGCACTTTTGCCCTCGTTTACAGATAACATGGCCTTTTCAAAAAGAGCATCAAAATCCATACCGGGATTGCTTATTGCAACACCCACAGTAACCGTAACAGCGCCGAATTTCTCATTTGACTTAAAGGGGATATTCATGGTAACAATACTGCTTCTTATTTCCTCCGAAAGAAGCACCGCATCCTTTTCGGTTTCTATACCAAGGCAAACAAGCAGCTTATCGCTTTCAAGGTGGCATACCACATCTGTATAGGGCTTTGATATTATCTTTATACAGTTTGCCACATCCCTTAATGCCTTGTCCCCTCTTTGAGTTCCGAAGGCACGGTTATATTCCCCGAAATTATCAAGATCCACAAGTAAAAGTCCTGCACGGCTCTGTGACATTATTTCCGCCGCACAGCCAATACCGTATTCCCTTGTATATACTCCTGTTGCCCTGTCAAGCCGGGAGGATAATTTTATCTTTTCGCTGTCCTCCCTTATGCGCTTTGAATTTATCATTCTCGAGCAATAAAGACAGTAGTTATTTGCGGAAATTATTACACCTGTCACAGCTACAACAAAGGCCATAAAGGGATAATAGGCGGATATGCCGTTTATTACGCAAAGTACCGTATAATATCCTGCCGCTAAAACCATATATGCTGTACTTATAAGGGTGGGAAATATGGGTATTGCACAAAGGGCAAGAATAATAAACACCGTCTGCACAAAGCCTGCCGCCCCTGTAATACAGCCGGTCAGCTTTACAGCATAGCCCGAAAGGGTAATAAGCCAGAAAACATAAATATATGCCGCAGGGTATCTTCCTTTGAAATAAATTCCTATACCAAGGGCAAATACGCAGTTTACTATAAGGATTATTTCACCCACTATCTCCGCCTGACCGCCGTTTATAACAGTCCCTTCAAAAAAGGTGGATATAAGCACACCTATTATTATAATTATCGCCCCTATGGGGGTTATTCTTGAATTATAACGGTTTATGCAGGCCGAAAGAAGCTCACTTCCCCTTTGACCTGACATGGTCTGCTTTTTGAATTTTGATACAGCCCCGAAGGGAAAGCGATTTTTAAGCTCGGTGGCAATTCCTCCGAACAATTCCTGAAAGATCATTTTTTATCCCCTTTTTTGCCCTCATCAATAAAGATAAAGGCACGTTTTTTAAAATATCTGAAATTCAGAGTAAGATAAATTCCCAAAACAACTGCAACCGTCACTCCGTATAAGAGGGGGGAATTGTTGTTCATTTCCGAAAAAAAGATGTTTTTCATCACATTTCCCAGTATTTCGGTAAAGCCAAAGGCAAAGGCAGAATAAATAAGCTGAAAATAAAGCAGCTTCAAGCAAGCCTTATCGCATATCCTTATTTTAAGAATAAGCATTACCGAAAGGGCTATATTTACCGCCATAAATAAACAGCAGACGGAAAAATAAAGGCTTAAAACCCAGACATATTCCCCTGCCCCATCCTTTATCTCCTGTGAAAAGCTCATTACAAGGGAGATAAGGTTAGTTAAAAAGGTGAAGCCGGAAACTATGGAAAGAATTACAAGAAAACCACCCCGAAAGCCCTTGAACCAGGTCATTTTTAAGGGGGAATTTTGTATTCTTATATCGCACTTATATTTCTGTGCTTCTCTGCTGTTTTTGAATTTCATATATGTATCTCCTACTTTTGCTGTGTGTCACAAAGTGAGAAGGTCACAAGGCACTTAGCCGGACAGGATTTAGCACAGGTACCGCAGGAGGTACACTTTGAATAGTCAATAAGAGCGTGGTTTTCAGATACCATAATAGCACCCTCTGGACATTTCTTTTCGCATATCTTACAACCGATACAGCCGTTTTTACATACTGTTCTTGTAACCTTACCTGTATCCTTAGAGGAGCATCTTACCTGTACAAGGTCGGTTTCCTTTCTTAATGTGATAAGGTGGTTAGGACAGGCCTTTACACACTTACCGCAACCGATACACTTAGTGGGGTCTACAACAGAAACCCCGTTTATGATATGTATAGCATCGCTTTCACATACCGCTACACAATCCCCAAGGCCTGCACAACCGAAAGGGCAGTTGCCCTTACCGTTGTAGAAGCGTTCTACAGCAGCACAGGACTGAGTTCCGGTGTAGCTGTACTTTGTGTCTGTGGCGTCACAGTTGCCGTTACAATGTACAAATGCCACCTCACGGACAAATTCCGCCTCCTGACCTAATATCTCCCCTATGGCCTTCATGGTGTCTGCGCCGCCGGGCTTACACATATTTATGGGGGCTTCACCCTTTGCTATTGCATTGGCATAACCCTCACAGCCTGAATAACCACATCCGCCGCAGTTGGCGCCGGGAAGTACCTCCAGTACCTTAGAGGCGGTTTCGTCACCCTTTACCGCCAGCACCTTTGAGGCTACCAAAAGAAGAATACCTGATAATGCACCAAATCCGAGGAATATCAGGATAGGTAAAATATATTCAGTCATCCCAAATCCTCCTTATGCACCGAAAATTCCGTCAACCACACCGCCAAAGCCGATAAAGGCAAGGGACACAACAGATGCCGCCATAAGTGTTATGGGAGCACCCCTTAATGCCTTAGGTATGTCGCACTGCTCAAGTCTTGAACGAACACCGGCAAATATGATCATAGCTATCATAAAGCCAAGGCCTGCACCGAAGGAATTAACCACCGATTCAAGCAGGTCATATTCCTCAGTAAGGTTAAGTAATGTAACACCCAGTACCGCACAGTTTGTGGTGATAAGGGGCAGATATACACCAAGGGATTTATAAAGGGGAGGCATATATTTTTTAAGCACCATTTCAACCAGCTGTACAAATACCGCAATTACAAGGATAAATGCTATTGTGTTCATATACTCTATACCTAAGGGTACAAGTATACCGTAATAGATAGGATAGGTAACAAGGCTGGCACAAACCATTACAAAGGTAACCGCCGCACCCATACCTATTGAGCTGTCAAGCTTTTTGGATACGCCTAAGAAGGGGCATATACCGAGGAATTTTGATAATACAAAGTTTTCTGTAAGAATACCTGTAAGAAGGATTATCATTAAGTTACGGGCAAGCTCCATTATTCATTACCCTCCTTCTTTTCACTGCAATTTCCTGCACAGTTAGCCGCATTGGGACAGTTATGACAGCCTATCTCACGGGGCTTTTTCTTCATAAGGCGGTTTACGATGGCTATTACACAGCCCAGTACAAAAAATCCGCCGGCAGGAAGTATAAATAATGTCATAGGCTCTAAAAATTCCGGCATAATTGTAATACCGAACCACTGGCCTGAGCCTAATATCTCTCTGATCGATCCTACCAGTAAAAGGGTTATTGTAAAGCCAAGTCCCATTCCGAGGCCGTCAAGGGCGGAGGGCAATACCTTATTCTTTGATGCGAACATCTCAGCTCTGCCTAAGATAATGCAGTTTACTGTGATAAGGCTTAAAAACATTCCCAGAGCCGAATAAAGATCCGGGGCTAAGGACTGAAGCATAAGGCTTACAAAGGTTACAAAGCCTGCTATAATTACGATATAGGCAGGAAGTCTTACCGTGTCGGGTATAACCTTTTTAAGAAGAGAAATAACTATATTGGAACAGACAAGAACGAAGGTGGTGGAAAGACCCATACCAAGTCCGTTTGCCGCCATTGTTGTGACCGCTAAGGTGGGACACATACCTAAAAGCATTACCATGTTGGGGTTTTCTTTAATAAGACCCTTGGTAAATTCCTTCATATAACTCATGCCTGCACCTCCTTATTTAAATCCTGATATGCCGCTAATGCCGCATTTACGGCATTGCCAAGACCCCTTGAGGAACGGGTGGAGCCGGTTATTGCCTGTACTTCATTATCGCCCTCGGGGGGATTTTTGGAAATTGTTACAGGTGAGCTTACACCTACGAATTTTTCTAAAAACTGAGGGTCATTTATCTTTGTGCCAAGACCGGGAGTTTCCTGGAGAGCAAGTATCTCAATGCCCTTTACAGCTCCCTTTGCATCAAGAGAAATAACACAGTCAATACCGTCCGCCTCATAACCGTTGCTAACCACCTCAAAAAGGAAAGTGTTGTCGGTTTTATTCTTTACTATCTTGACAATATTCTCATGCTTTTCATCTGAAAGGCCTGCCGCCTGTCTGTCGGTGATAAGGACAAATTCCTTGTCGCCGTCAAGCTTTACAAGTGTCGCACCTAACTTTTCTGTAATGATACCGGAGGTATCAACATAGGTAAGATTATAGGTAACTATCAGTAATGCACACACAAGGGTACAGATTATTGACAATACCAGAACAGGTTTGATTTTAGTAATCATTTCTTGCTCTTACCTCCTTTTTTAACCTCACCGAAGGCCTTGGGAACTGTAAAGCGGTCAATAAGGGGAGTTAAGATATTCATAAGAAGAATTGAATAGGATACGCCCTCAGGCATTGTGCCGAAGTACCTTATCAGCATTGTTACAAGTCCGCAGCCTATACCGAAGATGATTTTGCCCTTTGTGGTCATGGGGGTGGTGGCATAGTCAGTAGCCATAAATACAGCGCCTAAGATAAGACCGCCGGATAAGATTGCCGCTACCGCCTGCATAATATCCCCTGTTGCAATAAGGGAAATTACAAATACGGTACCGATAAAGCAAACAGGTGTTACCGGGGTTATTATCTTCATTACAACAAGGAAAATACCGCCTAAGAGAAGCGCTATTGCACAGGTTTCACCAAGACAGCCTCCTGTTGTACCCAGTAAAAGGTCGGTAATTTCCGCCGGTGTATCGGATGCCAAGGGGGTGGAGGTGGTTATTACATCCGGGTTTTTATAGTAAAAGGGCTCTGCCCAGGTGGTCATATATGAGGTAAAGGACAGCATAAGCACAATTCTTGCGGTTATTGCAGGATTTGCAAAGTTTTGTCCTATACCGCCGAAAAACTGCTTTACTATCACTATTGCCACAAAGCAACCGATAACCGCCATATAAAAAGGAAGAGTTACCGGAAGATTAAAGGCTAAAAGCATACCTGTAACCACCGCTGACAGGTCGCTTATTGTGTTTTCCCTTTTCATTATTTTTCTTGTTATCCACTCAAATACCACGCAGGCGGCACAGCATACCACAGTCATAACAAGGGCACGCAGTCCGAATATCCATACAGAGGCTATAAGAGCAGGAAGTAATGCTATTATTACACACAGCATTATCTTCTGTGTGGTCATCGCAGATTTTATATGCGGTGACGGTTCTATAATTAGCTTAGCCATAAACTGTTATCCTTTCTTCACCTTTACTTTTTAACAGCACTCTGCTTACGCACAAATGCCTTTGCAAGCTGATGCTTTTCTGCGAGATTTCTCTTTGCGGGACAGACATACGAGCACGCACCGCAGTTGACACAAAGATTTACATTCAGCTTCTTCAGTCTTTCTGCATCCCTCATATCAAAGGCGTGTTCAAGCTCAGTGGGAAGCAGATTCATGGTGCAGGCGGAAACACATCTGCCGCAGCGTATACAAGCAGAGGGCTTATATACCGGAGAATTTGCAAATAATAAAAGTGCGTTGCTGGTTTTAGCCAGAGGATAATCAATATCAAAGGCACAGGCACCCATCATAGGTCCGCCTAAAAGTATTCTGTCGGGCTTTTCCGAAAGGTCCGCATGATATACTATCTCACCTATTGACATACCCACAGCCGCCATAAAGTTAGAGGGCTTTTTAACTATATTTCCGTCAACGGTAATTCTTCTCTTTACAAGAGGCATACCTGTCTTTATATAGTCGGATATAAATGCCACAGTAGAGGAGTTTACCACTATACAGCCTGAGGTAATAGGCAGACAGCCCTCCTTTACCACTCTTTTTGTGGTGCTGAAGATAAGTGTCTTTTCAGCGCCCTGGGGGTAGCTGGATTTCAATGCCTTTACCGTAATATTGCTGTCGTTTTTGCAAAGCTCAGTCATCTTGGCTATTGCACGGGGCTTGTTTTTCTCTATACCTATAATACACTTGGGGATTTCAAGATACTTCAGTATAAGCCTTATGCCGTCCAGTATCTTCTCCCCCTCCTCCATAAAGCATCTGTAGTCGGAGGTTATGTAGGGCTCACATTCAGCACCGTTTATTATAAGATAGTCCGGATGATATTCTGTTCTGTCATATCCAAGCTTTAAAGAGGTAGGAAAGCCTGCGCCTCCAAGACCGATAGAGCCGCTTTCTCTTACCGCCTTTAAAAAGTCCTCACGGTTATTAACTACCGGGGGCTTTATTCTGTCGCTTATCTCTCCCTTGCCGTCACTTTCAATGACAACAGAGCTCATATTTCTGCCGGATATATGCAGTACATCGGTAATAGCTGTAACCGTACCGGAAATGCTTGCGTGTACGGGGGCGGACATTACCGCCTCGCTGTTGCCGATTATATCGCCGATCTTTACCTTGTCACCTATTGCCACGGTGGGGGTACAGGGAGCACCTAAGTGCTGTGCCATGCTTATTATTACCTTATCGGGCAGGGGCAACTCAATAGTCGGACTCTCTGCCGAATTTTTATAGTGGGGCAGATGTACGCTATGTATTAGCATTAAATTTTCCTCCTTAGAAAAAATACAGTTTTTATAAACCCAATACTCTGAAAAACTGCAATTACTATTATTGTACACTATTAAAGGTGAATAGTCAAGAAAATTTATTAAAGTAAAGCCCTATAAATTAAATTTCACTTAGATTTTATAATAATCTGTTTAAATTTAATTGACATTAACCCCCTATTATAGTATAATTATTGTGGAAAATTTCCGACTTATGACAAGTTGTTACAATATATTCACATCTGAAAGGATAATTACGATGATATTTGCAGATTTACTGTTTTTGTATATCTTTATGGCTCTTTGCTTGGCGGCCTATTTTATTTGCAAAAATGTTACCTACCGCAACATAGTTCTGGTACTTTTCTCCCTTGTTTTTTATGCCTGGGGAGAGCCTGTCTGGGTATTTTTACTGCTGGGCAGCGTTACCGTAAACTATGTAGGCGGTATTCTTATTGATAAATTCAAGGGCACTAAAAAATCCACCGTCGCCCTTGCCTTAACTCTGATATTTGATATAGGGGTGCTTATATTCTTTAAGTACGCAGGCTTTCTTACGGAAAACTTCAACGCAATAAGCCCTGTTGACCTGCCTGTGCCGGATATAAAGATGCCAATAGGTATCAGCTTCTTTACCTTCCAGATAATCTCCTACATCATTGACTGCTACTGGGGTACTATCAAGGTACAGAAAAACTGGGGCAAGCTGCTTATGTATATTTCATTGTTCCCCCAATTAGTGGCAGGTCCCATTGTCCGTTACAGCGTAATTGAAAACGACATCGACAACCGCAAAACCACCGCAAGGGACATAAGCGACGGTATCACAAGAATATGTATGGGTCTTGGTAAAAAGGTTATCCTTGCAAATAACCTTTCGGTTATTGTTGATACCTTCTTTAAGGAGGGAAACCTGGAAGCCCTTTCCGTTACAGGTATGTGGTACACGGTAATAGTTTACGCTATGCAGGTTTACTTTGACTTTTCGGGATATTCCGATATAGCAATAGGCCTTGGCAGAGTGTTCGGCTTCCACTTTGACGAAAACTTCAACTACCCCTTTATCTGCAAGAATATCACAGAATTCTGGCAGAGGTGGCATATCTCCCTTGGTACCTTCTTCAGAGACTATCTTTTGTATGTTCCTATCTTCGGCAAGAGAAGAAAGTATCTCAATCTGTTTTTAGTGTGGTTCTGCACAGGATTCTGGCATGGCGCCGCATGGAATTATATAATCTGGGGTCTTTACTTCGGCTTCTTTATCCTTATAGAAAGACTGATAGGCGCAAAGGCATTAAAGCAGATACCCACAGTTATAACCCACATTTACAGCAAGATAGTAATTATTGTGGGCTTCGGTATCTTCTACTTTACGGATATGACCAAGTTCGGCATATTCTTAAAGGGTCTGTTCGGACTTAACGGAAACCCCTTAACGGATATAATCTCCGCCCGTTCAATGACCTCAAACTTATGGCTTGTATTAGTGGCTGTTATCCTTTGCTTACCTGTTGTACCCAAGATAAAGGAAAAGCTGGAGAAATCCGAACACGCCCTGCTTTACTCAAACTGCCAGACTGTTTTCAATATTGCTATAGTTGCATTAAGCAGTATACTTCTTGTAAACGCTACAAATAATCCCTTTATTTACTGGAATTTCTGAGAAAGGAGGACTTTAAATGGCTGAGAATAAAAACGAATTTGATGAATTAGACGAAATATACAGACAAAAGCTGGAAAATCAGAAAAAGGCTAAAAAAGAAAAGCCTGTAAAGGAAAAACCCCAAAAGGCTGAAGCACAGGATAAAAAGGAAGAGAATGTAAAAATTCCCCTTTCTGATAGTGAAGATGAGCCAAAGCCCAAAAAACGCAGGTCCTCCAAAAAGAAAAAGCCGGAGGAATCCGAAAAGGTAAAAAAGCAGAAGAAAATAGGCTCTGTTATAAATATAACCGCCTGCTCGGTTTTCTTTGTGGGGGCTATATGCTTTCAGCTGTTTATGGAGCGTCCCACCATTTCCGAGTCGGAAAAAAGAGAGCTTGCCAAGTTCCCCACCTTTACCTGGGAGAGCTACTGGAGTGGTGAATTCACCGAGGGCATAAGCACATATTTTAACGATACCGTGCCCTTCAGAGATGAGCTTAAATCAATAGGCGCTGTATTCCGTTCATGGTTTGGCTTTACGGTAGACGGTAATGTGATTGTGGGTAATGTATCCAATGTAAACAGCGGAGAAGGCTCAAAGCCTGCTGTTACCACCACCTCCACAAAGCCTATTATAATTGTAACTCCGCCCCCCTCTGACAGCACAAGCGACACTCCCTCAAAGGAGGAAAGCAGCGCTCCTGCCACAACCCCGGGAGAAACAAGCGGACAAACAGAGGCTCCCCTGCCTACTGACCCGGACGGCCATATTCTTTCCTACCCCACCCCCTCTGACCCTGATGCGCAGATAATATTCAGACAGGGAAATCAGGTGGCATATATAAGCCGGGATGAGCTTTATGCCGGACAGTTATACGGCGGCGACAGAGATAACTTTGCGACAAATTATATTTCATCGGTAAACACCATTAAGGAATTACTTCCGGATGTAAATGTATATAATATGACCTGTCTTACCCAGAACACCTTCTTTACACCGGTGGAGCTTAACACAGAGTCCTTCTATACAGAGCAGTCGGATGCGGCTTATATTTCAAATAATCTCAGAAGTGATATTATAAACATTGACCTTCTTACCGCCCTTACTCCCCACCTTGATGAAAATATATTCTTCTTAAGAGATTGCCATTGGCAGCAAAAGGGGGCATATTATGCCGCTGAGGCATTTGCAAATGCGGCAGGTGTGGATTTTGCTCCCCTGTCCTCATATACCCCGGTGGAAAAAATCTGTTTAGGCTCAGTATATCTTAATACCCAATATGACGGCCTTATGTATGAGGGTGAGGATTTTACCTACTATATCCCCCCCAACGAAACAAAAACAGACTATTACGACTATAACTATGAGCTTCAGTATGAGAACTATTATCTTTTAGCCCCGGATAATTACTACGGACCCAGCTTTTTCTATAACACCTTTATGATGTCGGATGAATATATAAAGCATATCTCCACCGATGTGGAAAACGGAAGATCCCTTGTTATACTGAAGGATGATTATGCAAACCCCTTAGTTCCCTGCCTTACCTCCTCCTTTGAGGATATCTATGTTATAGATATAAGATACTGCAACTTTAACCCTGTGGTATTTGCAAAGGAAAGACAGGTTACGGATTTTCTTATCTGCGTCACCACAGAAAATGCCATGGATGAAACCGGCACATATATAAGCGATATTATAAGCTACTGATAAATACCCCCTTTTTGGGGGTATTTTTATTTTTTACATAAAAACCATTGACATATTGAATTTTATGTGCTAAAATAAATATATAGTTTAAACTGATGAGTGAGAGAAGTAGTGCAGTCCCTGTATTTCAGAGAGCCGCAGGTGGTGGAAAGCGGTAATACATACTTTAACGAATGGACTCACGAGGGCAAGCCGAAATTATTAAAGTAGGTGCGACGTTAAGCCTGCGTTAAGGGCAAAGCATATGTTGGTATGCGATAGAGTGCGACTAAGGTCGAATCCGGGTGGTACCGCAGGAATTATCTCCTGTCCCAGAGTATGGGACAGGAGTTTTTTATTTTATTTTAAGAAAGGAAAAAAGAATTATGTCAAAAGAGATCCCTTACAAAATTTATCTTGAAGAAAACGAGTTACCGAAACAATGGTATAACGTAAGAGCAGATATGAAAAACAAGCCTGCTCCCCTTTTAAACCCCGGCACATTACAGCCCTGCACCCTTGAAGAATTAAGTCATGTATTCTGCGAGGAGCTTGCCCGTCAGGAGCTGGATGATACCACACCCTTTATCGATATTCCCGATGAGATTATCGACTTTTACAAAATGTACCGTCCCTCTCCCTTAGTTCGTGCTTACTGCCTTGAAAAGGCTCTTGATACCCCGGCTAAGATCTACTATAAGTTCGAGGGTAACAACACCTCCGGCAGCCATAAGCTGAACAGCGCTATTGCCCAGACCTACTATGCAAAAAAGCAGGGACTTAAGGGCGTTACCACCGAAACCGGCGCAGGTCAGTGGGGTACAGCATTATCAATGGCTTGTGCTTACTTGGGACTTGACTGCAAGGTTTATATGGTAAAGTGCTCCTATGAGCAAAAGCCCTTCAGAAGAGAGGTTATGCGTACCTACGGCGCAAATGTTACCCCCTCCCCCTCCATGCTTACTGAGGTAGGCAAGAAGATAAATGCCGAATTCCCCGGTACAAGCGGTTCACTTGGCTGTGCTATTTCTGAGGCGGTTGAGGACGCTACCACCCACGAGGGCTACAGATATGTATTAGGCTCTGTATTATCTCAGGTGCTTTTACACCAGACTGTTATCGGTCTTGAAGCAAAGACAGCCTGCGACAAGTACGGCATAAAGCCTGATATGATAATCGGCTGTGCAGGCGGCGGTTCTAACTTAGGCGGTCTTATTTCTCCCTTTATGGGCGAAAAGTTAAGAGGCGAGGCTGACTATGAATTTATCGCTGTTGAGCCTGCTTCCTGTCCCTCACTTACAAGAGGTGTATACGGATATGACTTCTGTGACACAGGTGCTGTTTGTCCTCTTGCTAAGATGTATACCCTTGGCAGTACCTTTATTCCCTCTGCAAACCACGCAGGCGGACTTCGTTACCACGGCATGAGCAGTATTCTTTCTCAGCTGTACCATGACGGCTATATGACCGCCCGTTCAGTAGAACAGACAGCAGTATTTGAGGCTGCACAGCAGTTTGCAAGAATTGAGGGAATTTTACCTGCTCCCGAAAGCTCACACGCTATCCGTGTTGCTATTGACGAGGCTCTTAAGTGCAAGGAAACAGGAGAAGAAAAGACAATTCTCTTCGGTCTTACCGGCACAGGCTACTTTGATATGGTGGCATATCAGAAGTTCAATGACGGTGTTATGTCAGACTACATTCCCACAGATGAGGAATTACAGGAAAGCATAAACCGTATGCCTAAGGTAGATAAATAAAATAATAAAAGCCCGGCTTAATGCCGGGTTTTTTATTGCTTATAATATAATTAAAAGCTCTGTAACCCTAAGCTAAAGGGCAGGCATTTTGCCTTCAGGTTAAATTCCGCTGAAAATAATACATCCCCTATATTATCCTTTACCGCCCGGTAATATTCCGGGTTTTTATTTCTGAGGGCATTTTCAAGCCCGAATATATCTGCCCTACAGCCCTTAGCCTTATCAAGGGCTTTTTTCATACAGGCTTCTATTTCCGATTCTGCCTTTGAAATAGCATCCTCTATTCCCTTTGTGTCCACCTCTCCTATTGAGCCTCTGTCATCAAACCTTGCATGGGCGGTGGTGTTTACCTCAAAGGTAAGGGTATCACCTATGGACCTTGGGGTGATTTCGGTGCATATATCATAAAGGGTAAGGGCGGCGGTGCGGTTGTTATCTGTATTTATGGTAATGGTTATTTCCTCCACCGCATTGTAAAAAAGCCTTATTCCCATGGTGACATCCTCATCTGCCTTGTCCTTTGCTGTGCCGTCGGAAAATATCACCACCCCGCAGGGGACTACCGTGGTTTCCTTCTGCTGTTCCTTTTTATCACCGCTACCCCCTGATGAATTGCCTCCCCCGGGAGGAATTGTGCCGTCTGTGGCAAGCTCCTCTGTTTTTAAAAGGGGTAAAACCGTGCTTTTAGTTCCTCCCATAAGCTGTGCCATGGTGGTATAGGCATATTCATTGGAGGATTTACCAAGGGCGGCGGCATTGTCTATAATATCAATTAAATGCTGGGAAGAAACATATCCCTCCTTAAAGCGTATATCCAGTATTTCCTCGGCGGTATTTTCTCCGCAGGCAAAATAGGTCTGTGGGTGGGAATGGAAATTGCTTATAAAAAACTCCATTATCCCCTTTAAATCAAGGCGGCAGGCTTCCTTTCCGAGAATTATTATCCGGTTTTCGGATAACAAAAGAGCCTTTCCCGTAAGAAGGCTTGCGTTGTTCACCGCCTGCAATATGCTTTTGCCCTCTCCTATGGATTTAAGCACATTTGCCTGGGTCTTATCTATCTGATTTTTGCTTCCCTCACTGCTTTGGGCAAAATACTGCATACTGATGCGGTAAATTCCCTTATCCGGCAGATAATCCACCCCCATGGCCTGTACTATTGCCCGGTCGGATAATTCCACATATCTTATACATCCGCAAAGGCTGAGCACAAGCAGTAAAACCGATACAGCACCTGCTATTCTTAATTTATTCATCCTTTTTCTCCTTTCGTTTTTTGCCTGCAATAAGGGCTATAAGGGGTATTACAGCACCGCTGAAAACTATTGGCAGGGCGGTATTCATAAATTTCTGGAAGCTGTTATAGATTATCCTGTCATTTCCTATTATCATACAAAGGCCAAAGCAAAAAAGGGAGAATACCGCCAAAAACATAGTTGAGCCGGATTTTTTTGTAACGGTGGAATATATCTGCTTTACGCATACCAAAAGCATGGATATTTTTATAATTGAGGCAAAAAGCCACACTATTGCATCTATTCCGTCAAGCCGCTGAAATATCACTATATCCGATAGTGAGGATATTACATAAAGGGGATATTCAAGGGCATCTAAAAAGGGTCCTAAAACAAGGTTATAAATAAGATTTATCACCTCTAAAAGCACAAACACCGCAAGTAAATAATAAAGGGTCTTATTTGGCTTTTGTCTTACATTTGCACAAAGCACCGCAAACATTAAAAGCTCGCTGTTACAGCTTACCTCCGCTGTCATGGACTGTATAAAGTATTCTCCGTCCTCAATAAAGGAGGGGTAAAGATACACCATATCCATATCCGGCATCATGGTTATTATTATAAGAACAATAAGCAATATAAAAAAGCAAAGGGCAAAAACCGAGGTACGGCTAACAGCACTTACCCCCTTATATGCCCCGTAAAATCCGGCGAATATTATCATTATAACCCCGGTTATAAGAAGAAGGCTGTGAAGCAGGGTATCTGTAATATAAAGCTGTAGATTTATTACCGTATCTGCTATTATGCAGGTTATACCCATGGTAAACAAAAGCCCTAAAAATCCGGCAAGAAGGGGGCTTCTTCTCATGGTGGCGGTGATAAAGTTATCCCCCTTGAATCTCAGGGTAATAAATACCGCAGGAAGATACAAAAGCAATACTATCACCTTTGCAAAAAGTATGGCATAAAATCTGTTCGGGCCGTATTTTATAAGCTCCCCGGGTATAAGAAGCATTTCCGCTGAAAGCCTTGTTATTATAAAGGTGACGGCAAGCTGCAAAGAATTTATTTTATTCACTTGTTGTCCTCCTTGCCGTTGCCTTTAAGCTCTGTTGCGGTAATGTCGGATTTGGATAAAAATCTCCAGCCCATGCGAACAAGGGTATCCCTTATAATTCCCTTTGGCTTTATGGGGGCAAAGGGCGACATATAGGGTACTCCGTAGGCGGATTTTGAGCATAGGCGGAAAAGAAGTATCACCCCTGCAACGGTGATTCCGAAAAGGCCGAATATTCCCCCGGCAAGTATAAATACCAGCCTTAAAAACATACAGCTGTCATATAAATCAGGCACAGCAAAGGAGCATAGACCGGTGGCGGCTATAATAAGCACCACAGGCGCGCTCATAAGTCCTGCGGAAACGGTTATCTCACCTATTACAAGGCCTCCCACTATGCTTACCGCATGGCCTACCGTCCGGGGGAGTCTGAGTCCTGCCTCCCTCATTATTTCATACAGAATATACATTACTATACATTCCCCGAAAATGGGAAAGGCGGTGGTCTGGGTGGAGGAATAAATATTAAGCAAAAGACTGCTTCTTATTATCTCCGGGTTAAAATTACAAAGGGCAACATAAAGTCCCGGCAAAAGTGCGGATAGTATAAAGGCGGTATACCTCAGTGTTCTCATAAACAGGGAGAAAAAGGGCTTATGGGTATAGTCATCCATAGTCTGGAAGCTCTCTGCAAAAAGCCCCGGTATAACAAGGGCAAAGGGTGTGCCGTCAACTATTATTCCTATTCTGCCCTCGTATAGCTTAGATGCAAATACATCAGGCCGCTCGGTTACAAACACCTGCGAAAACAAGGAGGAATTATCCTCCTCTAAAAAGGACTGAAGATATGCCCCACTCATAACAGTATTAAGGGGTATTGCTTTAAGCCTGTCAAGTATCAGCCCCACCGTCCTTTTATCCGCCTTGTCATCTAAATAGCATACGCATACATCCGTATTGCTTCTGCTTGCTATCGGCATTAAGTTAGTTACCAATGTGGGGGATTTCATACGGCGTCTTACCATGGCTATATTCACCCTTATAACCTCAATAAAGCCCTCCCTTGAGGCTCTGAGGTTTATATGGGTACTGGGCTCGCTTATCATTCTGTGGGCAAAGCCCTGTGCCCCTATGGAAAGGGCAAAATCCGCCCCCTCGCAAAGTACCACCGCAAAGCCTGCCATTATGCTTCTTGAAAGCTCCGAAAAGGTGTATATCTGGTGCTGTTCCTCTGCGGCTAAAAGCTCATTTTCCAGCTTAGATAACAGTTCCTTGCCGCTGTCACAAGAAATATCACAAAAGGTAAGGGGTCTGTAAATCAGATCCGCAAGGATGGTTTTATTCACCATGCCCTCAATGGTGACTATAACCAGTCTTTTTTTATCAACCACCGCATACTTCATTAAAAGGTCGGTGCTGTTTTTCATAAGGGCTCTTATTATGGTACAGTTCTGTTCAATATCCGAGGTGATATTGACAGCCTGTTCAGGGTTTAAAAATTCATCAGACAATTTTCATTCTCCTTTGTTTGTTGCTGATAATATTTTTACCACTGTGTATTTTTTTATCCCCTTAGAGAAATAATATTTTTAAAAACCATGAGGTGATAGTATGCTTATAGTAATACTCCGCTCTGTCCTGTTATATATGCTTATAGTTATTTCTCTGAGGCTTATGGGAAAAAAGCAGTTAGCCCAGCTTCAGCCCTCTGAGCTTGTAAGCACTATTCTTATATCAAATATTGCCACCCTGTCACTTGAGGACTCAACGGTTCCCATGATGTACGGCATTATACCCATACTTATGATAGTGTGCCTTGATGTATTTATGTCCTTTATTATGCTTAAAAGCACTAAAATAAGACGGATAGTCACCGGTACTCCCCAGATAATAATATGTAACGGAATAATTGACAGACAGGTAATGAAGCATCTTCGTTACAGCATAGATGAGCTTATGGAGGCCATGAGGGAATGTATGATATTTGATATTTCCCAGGTGCAATATGCCATAGTGGAAACCACCGGGAAAATAAACTTCTATCAGAAAAGTAAATACCGCACCCCTGAAAACGGGGATCTTAACATTTCCCTTACAAACTGCAATCCCCCCTATCTTCTTGTTAAGGACGGGGAAATAAACTACCCTGAGCTTAAAATGTGGGGCAAAACCGACAAGGATATACTAAGACTGTTAGAGGAAAGAGGCTTTAAGCTGAGGGATATTTTTATCCTTACAGACAGCCCCGACAAGGGTACGTTTATAGTTACTAAAAAGGGCGAAAATATCCGCATAGGAGGAAAGGAAAATTGAAAAGGCTTATAGGCTGTGTAATAATGGCGGCGGTGATATTTCTGTTTTCCATAGGGGCGGTATGGTGGTGTGATAAGGTAACAGGGGATATAAAAAGGGATGTGGCAGTAATAATTACCGCCACATCCGATAATGATTATGACACCGCCTATAAGGCCTGCCTTAAGGCTGAGGGTCGTTGGAAGGATCTATCAAGAAAAACCGTATTTGTGGAGGACAGCGACTGTGATAATGAAATAATTATGTCCCTATCCCGTATAAAGCAATTATGCGAAAGCAGGGATGAGGAAATCTACACAGAGTGTACCGTCCTTCTTGAGCTTCTTGATTTATTTATGCAAAGGCAATACCCCACCCTTGCAAATGTGTTTTAGCTTTTTATCTTGCTTTGAAGTATATCAAGCACCTCTCCGAATCGCTGGAAATGTACCACCTCACGCTCCCTTAAAAAGCGGATAACATTGGTAACATCCGGGTCATCACAGACTCTTAAAATATTGTCATAGGTCGCCCTTGCCTTTTGCTCTGGTGCAATTATGCAAGCACAAACTTTTCAGAAATTCCAGTGGATTTCTATGGGAACATCCCTTGTTCCGGGGATTCGTTTGCCGATAGATATGTAATCAATCAGAATTTCCACAATCTCACGGTCAAGATGCTCCAGATTGGTGTATTGCTCGATCAGTTCACGGCGATTATCTCCGACAGCTATTTTTCCATCAATGTCAGCTATCTGTTTTTCGCCTTCTAAGACAATGCTTTGCAGGCGATCCTTCTGGACGGTAAAATCCTTTGTCAGCTCTTCAAAATCCTTGTTTGTTATCAGACCCTTGACCTTATCCATGTAAAGCTCTCTGATGCCTTTCGCATACTCTTCGATTTTCTTGCGGTATGCAGTAAGATCCTTCTGTATGCGTTTTTTCTGTGCCTGAAGATTGTTGCAGAATTCTATGTTCTGCTGTAACTCGTCTTTGTCAAGAAATTCTTCGGAAAGTCGGTTTAATTCGGCAATCACAAGCTTTTCCAGACGGTCAACCGATATAAAAGCACCTTCACAGGCATCCTTTGCAACGTGACGGTTTGAGCATTGCAGATAGTGTCTGTTGCCGTTTTTTGACGATCTCATAATGTAACCGCAACCGGCACACCGTGTTTTCTTGGCGAATAAACCGATCGTTCCGATTTCAAAGGGCTTTGCACGCTCTTTGACCATATGCTGTACTCTGTCCCACAGTTCTCTGTCAATAATAGGCTCGTGTGTTCCCTCGACAATGTACCACTGACTTTTAGGCCGTGGTTTATTCTGTTTTGTCTTGTAGGAAACACTGCCGTATTTACCCTGAACCATATTGCCGATATAGATTTCATTCGTCAGCATATCGGATATCGCAAAGTATTTCCATAGCGTGCTGTTTTTCATCTTCGGCTGCTTGTAGCGAAGACCTTTTATACGCTTGTATTCAGTTGGATTTGGTATGCCTCGGTCATTAAGTATTCGGGCGATTGCGGTTTTACCGTAACCCTTTGAAAAGAGGGTAAATACTTCCCGTACTACAGCGGCGGCTTCCTCATCAATGATAAGATGACCTTTTCTTTCGGGGTCCTTCTTATAGCCATACAGTGCAAATGCACCAATGTGGAAACCATTTTCCCGCCTGCTTGTAAGAACGCTACGGATGTTTTCTGACATATCCTCAAGATACCATTCGTTTACAAGTCCGTTGATCTGGCGTGATTTCTTATTTCCCTTGTTTGCGGTATCGGCGTTATCTATGATACTTATAAAGCGGATACCCCAGATAGGGAAAAGTCCGTGTATGTACTTTTCAACCAGCTCAAGCTCACGGGTAAAACGTGATTGGGTTTTGCAGAGGATAATATCGAATTTTCGCTTTTCAGCATCGTTCAGCAGACGATTGAATTCGGGACGACGCCTGTCAGAACCCGTATAGTCATCATCGCTGTAGATGTCGAATAATTCCCAGCCTTGTTCTGTGGCATATTGCAGAAGCATTGCCTTCTGGTTTTGTATGCTGACCGAGTCATCGGTTTCAAATTGCTTGTTTCTATCTTCTTCGGATAATCTACAATAAATAGCTACTTTCATTGTTTCACCTATAAGATAACGACAAGCTGTTCCAAGCACACATTATACCATATAAAAAGGTATTTGGCATCATAATTCGCATAAATTTATAACTTTTCCTTTCTCTAAACGGTTGATAAGCTCTGTCCATATTTTCGTGTATTCCTTTGTGCTTGTAGTAGTTCCTCCGTTTTTGAAAATGCTTACGCAAATTGCCTGTTTGTTGCTTGCTTTGGGGTTACTCTTCTGTTCCATCTTTAAAATCTCCTTTCTTTATTTTCAGTACATTTTATGAGTAAAAGCAAGTCTGTTATTACTGGTATAAATGTCGGCTCTTCGGACGGCTATCAGCATAGCTCCACGGGAGTTTCACCCTTGCTCTCTCGGCAACCTTACCCATTGCTTGCGACGCTTTTAACGCTCGAACTGTGGCTATAAGGGAGTATCATTGTACTTTTTATCTCATCATCGCCCATAAACTGCTACATTTATTCCACGATACGGGTTGATCGCTCGTTTGCTCTGATGCAAAGTCATGGCGACCGCTCGCACGGCTCAAAGAAAAAAGAATGTATCCGATTTGCCCTATACTGCGTGTCGTTATCTTACAACGCTTTCTTTGTCAAAATATATTACGCCTGGAGAAAGGGACTATCGCAGGTGCATATATCTGCTAAATCTTAAATTTAAGAACTGCCTCAATAAGCCTTGACTGAGCCTGATTCTTACATCTTCATCGACACCATAGTATGTGTATCCCTCTTTTTTACGAAATCGTCTCACGGATAAGTAGGTGATGTACTTTTCATAGTGGCTGAGTACTATATTCATAGCTTCAGGTTCACCGGCGTTGGCTGAAAGGATAATCGGAAGCGGTAATAAAACCTTATCATCCCGATTGTGTTTGATGTCATTCTGATCCTTCATCTGCATGCTCCTCCAAATATTGTCGCAGAATTTTCAATATACATTTTCGACTATACTGTGCCGTACTTCTTGGTATGTTGCATCGTCTTGCGATATTTACATCATTCATGTTGAGATAATAGTACAAAATGATGATACTACGCTTCTCTTTTGGTAATGCCAAAAGTGCTTCAGACAGAAGTCTGGAAGTAATTCGCTTGCCGTTTACATAGATAGACAACGCCTTATTTTTGCACTGCAATTGCATTCCTGTATAATGTAGTTCTGTTATTTCGCCAGGAGTTAAATCTGAAAAGCTGACATATCGTATTCTATACTTTTTTCGTCTCTGTACGCATTGTTCGCCTCTCGCTTTAAAACTTTTTTGCAAAAGCTGTTAAAAGCACATTGAATCTGAAGTGGAGTCCTTGTAGAATCGCTCAAGATAATCACCTCCTTTCGCAACCGCGAAAGCGGGTTTTTTTCCCTTCCACTACCTACAACACCAAGTTTTAAAACTGCCAAAGAAAACCGGCTTATTTCACGATATTTTCATATATATTTCAGATAGATTTCACAAAGAGGCGGTTTTTTGGGGGAAATTGGTGAGAAAAAAGCTCCTTCGCAAAAGCGAAGGAGCGGGGTATGAGTTTTTAAAAATACAGAATTGTTTTAATACAATAACGAAGATTGCTACACGAAGTGCATCAAGGTATATTCTCAGTGCATTATAGATACAAATACACAATAAAATAGCCTTTTTCTGTAGTTTTTGAACATAGAATAAGAGTTTTTTATTTTAATGTTATTTGTTGCTATTGCAATATAACAACTATTCAACATTCTGCTTTTGTCTTTTGTATACCCAATTTGCAGAAATTATCGATGCGACGAGTGTTATCGCCATAATTACCGCTATTATGATAATGGGATAGAGCAAAACGTTTATGATAGAAACATAAGATACTGTATTATATTTATTAGTGCTAAGAAAAATCACCGCATAAAACGTAAAATAAAGCACCAGTGCAAAAGGTATAGCAGGAAGGAATTTTTTTATAGCGGAATGTGAAATTATCTTTACAATATGGTTTCTCTCAGCACCTATGGATTTAAGTATAAGAAATTCTCTTTCTCTACTTCTTACCTCGCAGTTTATACAGATATATGCAAATAAGACGACTACAATCAAATACACACCGCTCATTGCAACATACGGGATTTTCTGCTTCATTGCTTCTTTTTTCATAAGCATGGGGTAAATATAATGGTTATAAAGATGTAAGCGGTTTTTATCTGAAATCGACGCTATATATTCGTCGGTGGCAAATGCTTCATCATCGCTCAGTTCGTATGCGTTATCCAAAAGCAGATAATCATACTTAAAATCACCTGAAAGCGAAAGCAGATAATTATCTGACAGAATAATGCAAGTTTTATGCTCGTTCAGAATGTCTGTCATTTCGCGTGATTTACCTGTATCGTTTACTGTGCCTGTATGAGTAATGCTGACATCTACAGTTTTAATATCAGGTGTAAGCTCATCCGCATTTATATCATAATATTCGTTAATCTGTTCAGGAAACATCACAAAGGAAAGCTTAAAAGCGTCACCTTTTATAAATTTCCCGTTCATGGATATTGCAATTTTTCCGCTATCATAATCCTCTTTTGAAAAGCCGATATAGCCTATAAATTCATTTAGATATTCGTAAGGAACTCCCTTGACACTGTATTTGTACAATATAGCAGGCTCTTCCATCCCTGATTTTGCAAATTCTTCTCTTAGATGTTTCGGAACCATTACCTGCTTTTGTTTAAGGTCATATTTTTCTCCGTCAGCATCTATATAAGAATGAATGTTACGATGTATCACCTTCAGTTTTTCCTTTACAGGATAATTCTTGTACAATGCTTCCAGCTCTTTTTTGCTTACTCCACAGCCTGAAGGAAGATCATAATACATTAACTCAGGTACATTTGTCCCTCCGGGTACTCTTACAAGATAATCGTTAGAATACTGCTTCGAGATTTCTATTTCGGAACCGTAATGTGCTGCTAAAAAATCAGCCCAAAGACAGCCTGCGGAAAAAACAATCACCGATGCAGCAACAACAATTCTGAAAGAAATATTTGAAGAACCTGAGTTTGTGTCTACTGTTTTATTCCATAGCTTGCTTATTTTCTTTACGTTATGTCTGTATGCTTTTATCGTTGTCTTTTTACTGCGTACCGATGAAGCAAAATACACGAGATAGAAAATGATAAGCAGAAGGAATGACACCAGCGATATAACAACGACAATATCGTATGGTATTATGTAACCTAAACCAAGCGTGCTGATAAACTGCGAATATGCATAACATATAGCAAGTCCTGCCATGAAACTTATCAGTGATGCTGAAAAAGAAATAAAAAACGCTTCATAAAAATATATGAGAAATGCCTGCTTATTTGTACCGCCTACTGTTTTTATAAGCTGTATATTCTCCTTTTGTCCGCGGATAAGTATTTTGACCGCCGTATACACTCCTGCTATCGTCGCAAAAACAATAAGAACAGGCACTACATATTCTACCGCTATATTCAAATATAGATCCATCGAGGAATTTTGATAATAATACTCCTTACTTTTTGCACTGTAATTGTCATTGTTTATTATCGTAACCTTCTGTTCCATACTAAACGGATGTGACTCAGGGTAATAGAAGCTGTCAATGATGTTTTGAACCATATTGACAGACAGAAAATCGTCCGATTTACCCGAAATAATGGATGGTATGGTTATAAGATTTGTGTCAAAGTTCTCTTGTGAACTCATTTGCGGAATAAAAACTTCGGTCTCGGTATATTCGGCAAAATAATCAGAAGTCATACCGCTTACAAGGAACTCCCTTTCGTACGTTCCCGACTTATCGGTTATGGTAATCGTCAGCTTATCTCCAACACTGACTCCGTAAGAAAGTAGCATTGTATCGCTCATTGCAAGCTCGTTCTCATTTTCAGGTAAACGACCTCTGAGTATTTTGACATTCAGCGAAGCGAGAGCCACATCGTCAAGATATCCTATGTACTGTCTTACGCCACTTTTTTCGGTATACCCGTTTACATATTGTCTGCCTGCCGAGTATTCTTCTAAAACCTCGTCGGTCAGCCGTTCGTTATTTACATCGCAAAAAATTGTTGCAAAAGGTACTATACCCTGTCTTGCTGAATAAAATCTTCTGTAATCCTCCGAATAGGAGAAAATCTGTGTGAAAACCACCGATGATATCATAAGTGCAAGAGCAAGCGTAATAAGCAGAAATTTTACTATGTGACGGCGAATGTAAATCAGAGCAATAAATAAAGCATTCATTGTTTTACCTCTCCATCGTATATTTCAATCACTCTATCAAGCTTTGATGCAAGATCTTTGTCGTGAGTAACTACTATAAGAGTTTTTTTATCAGTATCGCAGACACCTTTCAGTAGCTTTAAAACCTCATCCCCCGATTTTGAATCAAGGTTGCCCGTAGGCTCATCACACAGTATCAGAGAGGGATTTGTGATTAACGCCCTTGCGATAGCCACTCTCTGCTTCTGGCCACCTGAAAGCTGAGACGGCAGATGGTGCAATCTATCAGATATTGCAAGTCTTTTGCAAAGCTCATCAAAATATATTCTGTCAGCTTTTTTATTATCCAGCATAAGAGGTAATAGAATATTCTGCTTAGCGGTCATCTCAGGTATCAATCTAAAGTCCTGAAAAACAAAACCTATATTTTGTCTTCGAAATTTGGCGAGCTTATTTTCATCAAACTGTGCTATATTTATATCGCCGAAAAAGATATCTCCTTCCGTAGGCTTTATAACGCCGCCGATAAGAGATAGGAGGGTGCTTTTTCCTGAGCCTGACGGCCCCATTACCGCTACCTGTTCACCCTTTTCCACAGAGATACTGCAATTTTTAAGGGCATATACATTTTCATCACCTACCTCGTATACTTTGGTGAGGTCTTTTATTTCAAAAGAATTTTCTTTCATTTTTATTTCATCCGGTCCTCATCATAAAAATTTTCAAATCTTACATTAAGGCAGGTTATTGGCTGTGGCACTTTATTGTCATCAAGATTGTTGAAAGGGTCAATATAAAAATGATATGTACAATTTGCGTTTGCAAACCACCAAGCAAAATTACTGCCGAGACCGTTAGCCGGAACCAGCTTGGTTTGTGTATCAGGCATAAGTGTATCTATTATTCCGCCTTCCTTCCACAAAGAAACTTGATACTTTGCTCCGGATATTGAGCAGTTAGGATTTATAGCAATATATTGTATGCTTGACCCTTCAAGCCCATTAAAATAGAAATTATTCGAATTACAGCCTGTGCTTGTAGAAAAACTTGTTACATGCTTACTTGCATACGCAGTGCCAATAACAACTGATGATAAAGCTATAGCACTGATTATTCCCGTTATAATTTTTTTAAATAATTTGTTCATAATAAATTTCCTTTCTGCTCATTTTGAGCATCCGTTTTGTTTTCTTTTTCGTCGGTTTTGACTTGCTGAAAACTCGCACCTATTCACCCTAACAAAGGAATTTAATACTAGGGAGAATAGGTGCATAGTTTAATTACTTGCAAAGCTTCTTTAAGTTTGCAGGTTCCTTGGGCTGGTATGTTCCGTAATAAGATGCGGTACCGCAAGCCTTCTTTGCCATAGACATAGATACGCGTGCTATGGTCTTAGCAATGCTCTTCTTTAACATTGTGACTACACCTCCTTTGTATTGTTTTTTCTATTTTCGCCATGACTGCAACCGTGAACAAGGTTACAATCATCAGAGAGCCGTATTGTAATTTAAAAGATATTAATAATACTCCGATAACAGAAATAAATGTGGATATTATGATTGAATATATTTTGTGCTTTTTCTTTTGGTAAGTATCTATCGGTTTGTGTGGATTTGTTACCGGTGCCAAAATGGAAATAGATGCCAAATTGGACAATGTAAAGTCTTCTATAACAAGTTGACGTTTCTTTAAAAACTTAATAAGAGCGAACATTGCTGATGTTTTACCACTGTTATTTGCTCCAACTAATATTGTAGATTTAGGACTTAAATCTATTCTGCAACTTTTCAGTTTTCTGAAATTTTTTATTTCAATAAAATCGATAACCATAGATATATCCCTCAGTATGTTTTTGTAAAAACCAGATGCTGTTTTGTTAAAGTTATAACTGTTTTGTTTCCAAGAATAATAACATAATTGTTGGATGTTGCATCTGTTTAATTTCGTTTGTGTACGCTTAATTCATATGAAATTAATAGTTATTCTTTTGGTTTTTTTACTGTACCGGCAATAAACTTATTATTTGTCATTTTTTATTTTAAAGGTATATTCTATCCCTTCTTTAGCAACTTCTTTTCTTATTTCATTCTTGCTAAAGGCAAAGGATTCTGAACCATCTTCTGTTTCGCATTTTGCCATTATAAATTTATCAGATGTTTCATATATAACTGCATAATATTCATTAGGAGCGTATTCAACAACCTTGAATTCCTTTTTATCATGTGCCTTAAATACGCCTATCGCAATTAAAACAATTGATTCTAGCACTACAAGAACAAAAACGCATGCTATTGTTTTAGTGATCTTTCTCTTCAGCGATAGTCTTTTGTTTTCGTTTGTATTATCTCCTTCTTTGTCGGTATCTGAAGAAATATTATTTCCTTTTTTGACTTTATTCTTTGCTCTTTTGTCATAAATTAAAAAATATCCTCACAAGTACAATGCGCCGTCAAACAAAAGAGCAAGAGCAATCAACATAATCCAGTCAATAGCATTCTGAAAATTGAATTGATTAACGCTAAATGGCAAAGTTATTATAATATAGGCAAATGGAATAAAGTGAATTAAAAGCATCAGAAAGATCTTTTTTCCTCTTTTCATCTCGCTTTTTATTATCCAATAAGGTAAGGTGCATATAAATCCTACAAAAATAAATACTATCCCTTCTGCTATTACCCTATAAAAGAAGTTGTCACTCGATAAATCTATCACAGACTCTGGTAAACGAAAATATTCTATATATCCTCTTTCAATAAGATAACAAATTAATTTTATTAATGTACTTCCTACTGTTATAATTATAGTAAACAAAAGTGTTAAACCTGCCACATTTTTTGTAATATGGCGTAAATATTTATATAACTTATAATCAGATAATTTTAAATTCATAATTTAGGTTTCCTTTTAATTTGTATAAATTATTAGATTTAATAAACATTTGAATATCGCTAGCATAAACCAAATGATAATTTATTTTTCCGTTAAAATTATCCCCTTATCCATCTCCTGCACCGTATCGCACAATACAGAAATATCCTCACTATTATGTGAAGCAATAAGGATAGTCTTTCCCTGCTCTTTCAAGTCAAGAAGATACGTTCTCATATCCTTTACGCCGTCCTTGTCGAGCCCATTGAAAGGCTCGTCGAGGATAAGTATTTCAGGGTCTTCCATAATAGCCTGGGCAAGGCCGAGGCGTTGGCGCATACCAAGGGAGTATTTGCGTACATGACGTTTTAAATCAGGGTCAAGTCCGACCTTTTTCATTGTTTCTTTTATTTTCTCTTTATCTGCTTTTTTATTTAAATCTGCAAGCAATTTCAGATTTTTATATCCGCTGTAATATGGGATAAATCCCGGTGTTTCAATGATAATTCCCATATTTTTAGGAAAATCACAATCCTTGCCTACGATTTCTCCGTTCACCTTTATTTCACCGCTTGTGGGCTTTACAAAGCCGCATATACATTTCATCAGCATTGTCTTACCGCTACCGTTTCTGCCGATGAGTCCGTGAATCTTACCTTTCTCAAAGGTGAGGTTTATATTTTTAAGGATTTCGGTTTTAGTGAGAGTGAGGTTTAAAGAGGTTATTTCTATTACGTTCATTGTTATCATTCCTCCTCCGGATCTGTATTACTTAAGCTCATTTTTCTTGCGACAATAATATTAGCTACTGTTATAGCGGTACATAAAACTCCGAAATAAAGATAAGTGCACCATATAGGATAGATAGGCTCTCTTAAAATTTCGGTGTAATGTAGCCAGATTATAGTATTCGCCATAGGAAATGCCCACATAATAGGAATGTTCAGCGAGCAGGTTGCCGTACCTATTGCAATTACCGAAACAGCCGTATAAAGTCCTGCTGAACGTAGATGTAACATCTTAAAAAGATAGATTATCATAACAATAAGATATAGATACAACGCAAGAAGAACTGTTGTATGAAAAAGTGCAGACGTCATCGGTATCTGATTATAGAGATTCGACGGCAAGAGCTGTGAGGTGAAATTCCCTGCTTCTGCAGGAAATACACTTTCGTACTTTGTAACAACGTCACTCCATTCAGCTGATACAGTTCCACCCGTTATTATGCAGGAGAACAGAAGAAGAACACCTAAATACGTAACAATAGTCATAGCTATAAATATAAGATGTCCGATAAAGAACGGAGCTCTTCCCGTTCTGCTTATAATAAGCATTGTATTACGGCTGATAACGGGATAGTCGCTGAGCAGTATCAGATATACAGAAGGGATAAGCATAACTAAAATACCCGAATTACCCGTTGCTATAAAAGGCTCGAAGATATTAAGGCTTTCGCCATAGTTCAAGGCTCTTTCCTGCAAGGGAGATATTGCAAGAGTCCAGATAAAAATGAGCAGGATTCCGACTATGATAATTCGGGGATTGGTTATCCATTTGACATATTCGGTCATTGCTACCGAAAAAGCTGATCTTATTTTAGCAACCACAATCTGTCCTCCTTCTCATAAACACAAAATAAAGAATAAAACCGAGAACAAAGAGAATAGCAGAATATATAAGCACTCCTGCAAAATTTCCATAGTAGAAAACAGTCAGCAGATTATCAGGGGAAATTATACCACAGATGTTGAGTAGATCGTTATTCGGTTGAGGGCTTAACGCCTCATTGAGATTGATTTTCGTGATAGTCTGCGTAAGAGCGTATTTGAGGAAAAACGGGATACAGATAATAAGATATCTGTTTTTTATCATAGAGAAAAACATAAGCGAAGGCACGGCGTAAAGCATTCCAAAAATAAATACTGAAAGAAATTTCAGTAACACTCCGCCAAAAACACCGCTACCAAAATATATAGCTGCCATATTCTGCAGATAATCAGGATATTCGTCAAAGTGCGGGAATAAAATATAAACAAGTGAAGAAAACAGAATAAATCCCGCAGTTATCGCTATACCTGATGACAGTACCGAGGACAGAAATTTTCCGCAGTAATAGGTATTTTTCGACATTCTGAAAATGCTGTATCTTATGTACTTGCTCTGCCTTTCCTCAGAAAAGACAGGGATAAACACAAAGGCAGAAAGTATCGGTACAAACATAGTAAAAAATCCCTGCACAAAGCCTGCAATTATGTTTTCAGCACAGAAGGTTATATCATTAAGCATAAAATCTCTGTCAAACTCAAAAATGCACTGAATAACGCTGTACTGATTTTTTGCAGAGCTGTCATAATACAGATTTGCAGTAAAGCAAAGTAAGGCTGTCAGTAAAAGACAGCCTGAAAAACCTTTGCCTGTTATGTTTTGTTTAAGGTCAGATAAGATAAGACGTAATAATTTCATAGTTTACCCTTCAGTATATTCAGTATATGTGAAATAGTCAAATTCTCCGCTTTCAGCATAGACATAGGTTGCATAATATTTATTATCGTTGGGATTAAAAAGGGTGAATTTCCATGCCGGTACAGCCTCATAGGGCGCACCGTTATCAACGTCTATATAGCCTTCATCGGTTGTAATATACTTCTGACGATACAAAAATTCAATCTTTTCCACATCAAATTTAACAAGCTCCGTCATTTCCTCGCTGACAGTTTTAAGAGCAGTTTCAAAAGATACTATTTTATCAATAGTTTTTACGCTTCCATTGTCAATGCCTTCTATTCGGTGATAACCACTCATATAGTCGATATCATCACATTCAACCATCAAAGCTTTTGTTGAAAGCATATCATAGCTTCCTTTAAAAGAATGGGAATAACTTGTCGGCATAGTCTCTGTTATAACGTTATCAAGCTTGCGTGAAATGTAAAAATGATAGCAATAATGCTCATTATCAAACTGCAGAACTTCAACATCCGTTACAACTGTAGTTATATTGGCATTTTCAGGGGTGGGAAGCTTGTTATTGACAAAATCCTCAAAATAGTCCACACAGCTTTTTATCGTGGCTTCACCGTTTAAAAGCATAAAGCTTTTTTCACTTTCCGGAGAATATCTGCCTACAGGTGCAAGATATTTTTCAGGCTGACAGCCAACAAGCTGAAGATAAGAATTCGGCGTTTCGGGATTATAATCAAAATCTCCTAATCCTATTTTTTCTACTGCTTTTCCTTTGTTCATATAAAGCATTCCATATCCAATCGCCCACGCAGTTGAAAATGCTGCTTCTCCGTTATATTTTGATAAACCGCCTATGTCTTCTCTATAAGCGGGAGAAACCGCTGTATATTTTCCGGATACAAGGTCGTCATAATTTTCGTGTATAAGTTTTCTGTCAGAAAGATATACTTCCTCCGGAGAGCTTGTAAAAAACAGATACTCATCCTTCATTTCTTTGTCAGGAAAAAAGGCTTTAAAATATCCTTTATATTCCTCAAAAAATTTTTCGAAATTCTGAGGCATCTGTTCAGGTAATGGGCTTCTTGCAGTATAACTATAGACTGATGATTTTTCAGGTGCATTTACATACATATTTTCTGTAGCATTAAGATTAGAATAACCATTTACCGCTTCCTTTGCGTCTGAAAGCTCCATATCGAAAATTGCAATAGGTGATTTTTCCATCTCGACTTTTACCAGCGGGTGCATATCAGCATCCGAAATACTTTCCGTGATAGAAACACTATTTTCTTCTGAATGCGGATTGTTTTCAGCGCAACTACAGAACGTTGTAACAACAAGCGATATACTTAAACACATAAGAATGATCTTTTTCATTTTTACTCCTTTTGTCGAAAAGCGATAATAAAACTGCAAGCTGTAAACACAAGCAATACACTCCCGATATGTATTGCTTGTGCTCTTAATTATAAACATCTTTTAAGGATTAAAAATATTTCCTTTTGATGTAAATGTGTCATTCAGATGCTCTGTATGAGCTGTAACCTTGTACTGCACATTCACTGATGTTAATATAGTGCCTACTGCTGCGTTGCAATCAATCAAACCTGTATCTATGATTTTTTTTGTGACCATTTGATGACTTACACAATCTATATTAGTATATCCTGTGTAAGCATATGTGCTGGAGTGGCTCACGCTGTTACATATCGCTCTTGCGATTGAACCTGTCTGCTGTAACGTTACATAATCGATGATATCTCCACTTGTGTTCCCAGAATAATTAATATCCTTGGCTTCCCAGCTTACAGCCGTAGCAGATAATGCAAGGTTTGCAACAACAGCAAGCACGGTCATCCCAGATATAACTCTTTTAAATAACTTGTTCATAATAAATTTCCTTTCTTGCTTATTTTAAGCAACTGTTTGTTTTCATTTTCGTTTTAATTTAATTGATTTGGATTACTAAAAGCTTTAATTGACCTTATCACCTCCCTGTTTTAATAAACTGTCATAAGTAATGCTTTCAACTCCTTTGTATTGTTTTTTCTATTTTCGCCATGACTGCAACCGTGAACAAGGTTACAATCATCAGAGAGCCGTATTGTAATTTAAAAGATATTAATAATACTCCGATAACAGAAATAAATGTGGATATTATGATTGAAGGGAACCTCTAAAAATTGATTCCCAATCATAATATTTTTCTATTTCGATTATTTTTTCAAAAATCAAGGCAAGAA
>CALXIO010000011.1 GCA_944388385.1 uncultured Ruminiclostridium sp. | reverse complement strand
TCGCCTGTTCGGTTGTAAACGCCCTCACGACGGCTTTGTTTTGCTACCACCTTTTTGCCGTTTGCGTGCTGTCGCACTCTTTTTATGGGGCTGGCGCCCTGCGACCTCTTTAAGGGGGCAAGCCCCTTTAACCCAAAAATTCCCCCTAAACCCAAAATTCCCCAAAAAACAAAAAAGGCTGTCACACTTTGTGCAACAGCCTTTTCTTTATTTATTCACACCATTATATATTAGGCATATTTGCTGTGGGCATCATAAGTACACGGCCGGTGCCACGGTATACGTTTACCAGACCTTCGCCTGATGCGGCGGAACCGATAAGGCTCTTGCCGGAACGCTCTACGGTGAAGTTAAGGGTTGAACTCCATGCTATTGCATAATTGCCGTCAATCTTCAGAACATCATTTTCAAGATCAATGGTGATAAGTTCCTCTCTGGGGCAGGTTGATTCTATACAGAATACACCGTTTCCGTTAAGGCTCAGGTTGAATAATCCCTCGCCGCCTGCTACCGCAGAAGAAAAATTAGAACGCATTACTGCCTTGTGCTGTAATGAAGATTCGCAAGCAAGGAAAAGTCCGTCATCAAGTACAACAGAACCGCCCCAGTTTGCTGTGTTCATAAGAATAAGATGCTTATAGGTGGGCTCTAAGGTGAGAATACCTGTACCGGTGTACTCAGGCTTGATTGCTGATTCACCTGTAACACTGCCTCTTACTGCCTTGCTGAAGAAATCTCCCACACCCTTAACACCTGTGGTTGCATTTACATCACCTAACATCCACTGCATAGCTCCTGCCTGGATTGTAACAGGTGACTTGCTTAAATCACATACCAACTGACGCTTCTTTACGTTCATCTGTGAGCTGAAGTATGCGGTTGTTGCTGTTGCAGGATCTACACTCAGGTCACGCTGATATTCGATAACCTGGAAAGCACCCAGAGATGCTATTACCTTTACATCATCGTTGTCGGTAAAGTTTGAAATTCTGTACATATACATTCCTCCTTAAATGAAATGATACTGCTTGATTTTGCCTTTTTTTATATAAGTAAGTCTGGATAGAATCCTATCCAGACTGCCTATATTTTTTTATTACTTGTTAGCTTCTTCTACTGCAACTGCGCAAGCAACTGTAGCACCAACCATGGGGTTGTTACCCATACCGATAAGACCCATCATCTCAACGTGTGCGGGAACTGAAGAAGAACCTGCGAACTGAGCGTCGCCGTGCATACGACCCATAGAGTCAGTAAGACCATAGGAAGCAGGACCTGCAGCAACGTTATCGGGGTGAAGTGTACGACCTGTACCGCCGCCGGAAGCAACGGAGAAGTACTTCTTGCCGTTTTCGTTAGCCCACTTCTTGTATGTGCCTGCAACAAGGTGCTGGAATCTTGTGGGGTTAGTGGAGTTACCTGTGATGGAAACCTCAACGCCCTCAAGCTTCATGATAGCAACACCCTCTGTAACGTCGTTAGCACCATAGCAACGAACTTTAGCCTTGTCACCGTCAGAGTAAGCAATTTCCTTAACGATTGTGAGCTTGTCGTTGGAAATATCATAATCTGTCTGAACATAAGTGAAGCCGTTGATTCTGGAAATGATCATAGCGGCATCCTTACCAAGACCGTTTAAGATAACTCTTAAGGGCTCTTTTCTTGCCTTGTTAGCTGTTCTTGCGATACCGATAGCGCCTTCAGCAGCTGCGAAGGATTCGTGACCTGCAAGGAAGCAGAAGCACTTTGTATCCTCTTCAAGAAGCATCTTGCCGAGGTTACCGTGGCCTAAACCAACGCTTCTGTTTTCAGCAACTGAACCGGGAATACAGAAAGCCTGTAAGCCCTCACCGATAGCTGCAGCAGCATCACTAGCCTTAGTGATACCTCTCTTAAGTGCGATTGCTGTACCGAGTGTGTATGCCCATACAGCGTTCTCAAAAGCGATGGGCTGTACGCCCTTTACGATCTTTTCAACGTCAATTCCCTTAGAAAGGCAAAGATCTCTTGCTTCTTCGATTTCTTTCATGCCAAGGGTTTCGAGACATGCTGCAATCTTGGCTGCACGTCTTTCCTGTCCTTCAAATTTAGCCATTGTATCTTTACTCCTTTCTTATTCTTCTCTGGGGTCAATCTTCTTGACAGCTTCGTCATATCTGCCGTACTGACCTAAGTTAGCCTTGTAAGCCTCATCAGGAGTCTTGCCGTGACGAATATCTTCAAGCATCTTGCCTACACGTACAAACTGATAACCGATTACTTCGTTGTTCTGGTCAAGACCTAAAGAAGTAATGTAGCCTTCAGCCATTTCCATATAACGAACGCCCTTAGCCTTGGTTGAGAAAATTGTACCAACCTGTGAGCGTAAGCCCTTACCAAGGTCTTCAAGACCTGCACCGATGGGAAGACCGTCCTCTGAGAAAGCTGTCTGTGTACGACCGTAAACGATCTGTAAGAAGAGTTCACGCATAGCTACGTTGATAGCGTCGCAAACAAGGTCGGTGTTAAGAGCTTCAAGGATTGTCTTACCGGGAAGAATTTCTGCTGCCATAGCTGCAGAGTGAGTCATACCGGAACAACCGATAGTCTCAACGAGTGCTTCCTCGATGATACCATCCTTAACGTTAAGAGTAAGCTTACATGTACCCTGCTGAGGTGCACACCAGCCTACACCGTGTGTAAGACCGCTGATATCTGTGATCTGATAGGGTTTTACCCATTTGCCCTCTTCGGGAATGGGTGCGGGACCGTGGTGGGGGCCTTTGGCTACCACACACATGTTTTCAACTTCATGAGAAAAACTAGCCATTTTTCTGCTCCTTTCAAAAGCGTTTGAGTACCTGTCTTTATAGACAAGCCACATACAAGTATATTATAAACTATTTTCTTTACAATTTCAAGTGATTTTTCATAAAATTATCGTAATTGGTATGAAATGAGTGCTTTTATTTTTTTATGTACATATCCTTTGATTTTATTGACAAAAAGGTAAATTTAATGTATAATTATAGTGTATATTTGTGCTTTGGAGGAAATCTTGGCAACACGGTGCATAATCCCTCTTTAAAATCTGCTATAACACATTATTATATTATTGTATAGACAAAGGGTCCAAGGCTTTACGGGATTTATGTTCATATATTATGCAAAAATGAACAGTAATATATAAGAGTTTAACAATATTAAAATTATAAGAAGGTGTTATAATGGCTACAATTTCAAAAACTGCCCTGGAGGAATTAGCAAAGCTAAACGGCTTTACTTATGATAAAAGAAGTAATGAGGCCTTTGGCAAGGAAAAGGGGTTTGTATTTTCCGTAAGGATGTATAACTATACAAGCTACGTGGTACGCTTCTTTGCTAATGCTACAGCAAACAGCGGTAAAACCATTGAACAATGGCTGAAGTCCTATATTACATATAAGACTCCCTCCCCTGTTTCAAGCTATGAGCTTACCCCCGATGAGGCACAGGTCATTATAACAGCTTCCGGTGACGGGGTTGCCGATGCCAATGAAATTTCCGGCTGTATTAAGGACATAGCCAATGTGCTTGCTCAGGATAATTTTGCAGATAAATGCTGTGAATGTGGCTCAGGTAATGATTTATCCCCTGCAAGGGATAAGGAGGGCGTTATAAGATGTATCTGCAAAAGCTGTGCCGAAAAGATAAATCCCGGCTACAACGATGTTTTTATGCCTGCCATTTCTGCTACCGAGGCGGATGAAAATGACTCCGCAGATACATATAACAATATCGATGAGAAAACCATAAGCGAATTTATAAATACCAATATAGAAGCCCCGGAAATTGTGGAAGATTTTTCACTTCCGGATGAGGTTGAAAATGATGAAGCAACCACCGTTTCCGCCGCAAAGAGAAACAACGAGGACTATGCCTCATTTAATGCCTCTGCAAAATCCGACCCGGGAAATCAGAGAATAAGCACCTTCTACGAAGAACACGGCATGAAGGAAGATCTTTCGGTTCTTGAAAAGCAGAGAAGAAAAAATGCAACACCGGGCTATGAGCCGGTTGTTGATGATATTGCACCTATAAGCCACAAGAACAATACAAACATTGATGACTTGTATGATAAAAAGACTGACTACATGGCAAGCCTTACCCCTCCTCAGGTGGAGGCTATTATAAAGAGAAACGAAGCGGAAAAAGGCCCTAAGGTGGAGGATCTTCACGATAAGTCGGAATATGCGAGCAAAAAGAAATCCAATGTAGACCAATCTATTATGAACAGCAGAGATGCCACCTATGTAGGAAGAGATCCCAATGCGCCGAAGAGAAAAATCGAAAGGTCCGGCTTTGGTAAATCCGAGCTTACCAATATCCTTTACGGTGTTTTAGGAAGTGCCATCGGTGTAGGCTTGTCCTCACTTGTTTTCCAGTTCTTCCATCTTTTAATACCCGTACTGCTTGCCTGTGTGGGCTTTGGTTATCTCAGTATACTCGGATTTTATCTCTTCAGTGCAAAGAAGGATATTACCGCATATCTGCTTAGCATCGGCGTTACTGCTCTCGGTATCTTCTTTAACTGGTATTTTACCGAGGGATATGATATTATAGGGATTTCGATAGTGGCTGCAATAGGATATATTATCTTTGCCGTCCCGGATATAATAAGAGCCATCAAAAGAAGATTCTGACAGCAAAAAGTTGACATAATCAATAAAATATGATATAATGAACCCGAAGTGTTTTTAAAATACTTTAAGCATTAAATAAGGAGAGATATACTATGATTACCGACACATTAGTAATGATGGCCGGAAAATGCGGCTTTACCTATGAGCCCATGGATGAAGCGGTTTACGGTCAGGTGGCAGGCTATACCTTTTCAATAAGAGGACTTGAAGGTAAAAACTGCTATATTGTTGAATCCTGGGCAAAGCAGGGCGAACACACCGAGGCTAATATCCATGAGTGGATAAAAAGCTATTCCTCAATGCCTGATAAGTCCTTCTTAACCGCTTATAAGCTTATCGGCACTACCCTTGCAAGCATTATAGCAAGTAAGGGTAATGATGATACAGATTCAAATTCCATTTATACTTATGTAAATGATGTGGCTAAGTTCTATGCCTCAAATTACTTTGTAAATTGCTGCTGTAAGTGTGGTTCCGGTGAAAATCTTATTATTGAAAAGAATTACAAGGGCAACTACTCCCAGTTCTGTCAGTCCTGCTATGAAAAGGATAAGGAAGAGGGAAAGCAGGCCGCACAGAAATCCGCTGAACAGGTAAGTTCACCTATGCAGAGTAATATGAACAACGCTCCTCAGATGAACGGTATGCCCTCCCCCATGGGAGCAAATCCTGTAAATAACATGGGTACAGCCCAGACCATGGGTGCTATTGGAATGGCTTCTGTTGGCGGAAATCAAGGCATGGCTTCTGTTGGCGGAAATCAGGGCATGGCTTCTGTTGGCGGAAATCAAGGTATGGCTTCTGTTGGCGGAAATCAGGGTATGGCTTCTGTTGGCGGAAATCAGGGCATGGCTTCTGTTGGCGGAGTTGAAAATCTTGGAGCTAACTCCCAGGCTATGGGCAGCGTAGGCGGTCCTATGGGAGATTTTGATATGAACACAGGCACCACCGTGGGAGTAATGGATATGGCTCAGACAAGACCTGTTGGAGCACCTCCCATAACCGGCGCAGGAAATACAATGACAGCCCCCTATACCGCACCGATTTCCCCTGTAAAGGCGGTAAAGGCAAATCCCATACTCGGTATTGCCGGCGCAGTTATAGGCGCATTATTAGGATCTATAGTAATAATAATAATCGGTTTACTGGGCTTTATTTCCTGGATTGGCGGTCTTGTATTAGCCTTTACCACAGTAACAGGTTTTAAGCTGTGCGGTAAGCGATTTAACATAGCAGGACTTATTATATGCTTATTTATTGTGTGTCTTGCTGTGCTTGGAAGCACCATGGCCTGCGGTACAATTCAATTTGTTACGGATGCAGAATTTATGGCGGAAATAGGAAACCCCATGGGATATACCGGATTTTTCGATATATTCTTTGATTACTTCAATTTCCTGGATTCTCTTGATTTACTTTTAGAATATGTGGGAGAAACACCTGATATAATGAGCAGCTTTATTTCCGATCTTGTTCTTACAGCCGCCTTTTCCGTTATCCCCTATTTACTATATGCTATCCCCTCTTACAAAGCAGACAGATAAACTTAAGATACATAAAAAAATCCTTACCTTTTGGGTAAGGATTTTTTATTTTTCTCAAAAAATTTTTAAAAAAGGTCTTGACAAGTATAGTTGTCATGTGCTATAATGCAATCACAGGAAATGACAACTTTAATTGTCATAATGTAAATCCTATTTGTCAAAAGGAGAATATTATGAAATTAGGTAAGAAATTGTGAATAACCGGTCTTGAAATTAAAAATGTGAATATTAAAAAAGCTGACTTTTCATATCTTCCGGGGGGTGAAAAGCTGAATGAGGCTATTACCAAGGCAAAATCGGAAAAGCAAAGCCTTATGATAGGGCTTTACAAGGATAAAAAGCTCATGGGAATTTATATCTTTGCCCTTGAAAAGGACTATTCTCTTAATAACAAGGATAAGCTAAGTGGCATCAAGGGAATCTGGACCTTAGGAAATCCGTATAACAACGCTTATGTGCTTATCTATGAGTATTGCCCGGAAGATTTTGTGCAGTTTAAGGACACCCTCATTAAGCAGTATATTGAAAGCACCCTTACTGGTGCGGTGGATATTTGCGGCAACGCAGGGGGATATGTAATTGATAATATGCTTTTTTTATCGCAGCGTAGACAAAAAGCACTTTAGTATTTGTAGGCAACTTGTAGGTTTTATGTTAGGATTAATTCTGGGAAAAAGTTTTGGTGTTGGTGCAGGTTTACTTTTCGTAGTAATGTTTGCCTTAATGGTTGGATTTTGCTTTTTAAATAAGGGAAAGCCATACAGCATAGATCTTAACAATATCAATAAGGAGGAAACTAAATGCCCCTCAGAAACAGATTAAAGGAATACCGTGCAAGGCTTGGAGTAAATCAGCAGGAGATGGGGGCGCTTGTACAGGTTTCAAGACAAACCATAAGTCAGATAGAAAGAGGCGACTATTCCCCGTCTGTTACCCTTGCTCTTAAAATAGCAAGGGTATGTAACGCCACAGTAGAGGATATTTTTATTTATGAGGAGGACGGCCAAAATGAAGAATAAGGGAAGAATTAAATTTGTTATTATATTAGTTGTATGTTTTCTGTTAGGATTTATAAGCACTTTTTGTATTTCCTTGCTATCGGATATGAATATAGATCTGTCAATACCGGAAAGTGAGCTTACTGTACTGATTATTTCTATCGTGGTGATTTTAGTAAATATCGCTGTGCTGATAATTCTGCCTGTACAATACACATCCTGTACAAGGCTATATAAAAGAATAAAGGAAACACAGGACGAGGAGCTTATTGATAAGCTGGAATTCATATTGAATTACCCTTTATCGGTAAGTTCAATTTCTAGCATCATTAACAGGACTTTTTCACTTTTGCTTGCCTTCAGCGTGTTTTATTACTTTGATGATATTTCTTCCCTTAGTATAGCTCTGCTGATAGCCGCTTTTGTTCTTGCTATAGTAACCATATTTATAACTGCTTTCCTCACAAATAAGCTGACAAAGATGATAAAAGAGCTTAACCCGGAAAAGAAGGGAGATACTTACAGTACAAGCTTCAGCAAGGAATGGTTGAATTCCTGTGATGAGGCTGAAAAGCTGGATATTTATAAAAGCGGTTGGTATTCATTCAAAAATACCGTAATTATCGGCGATGTGCTTCTGTTCCTTGCCCTTTTTTATGGTATGATTACCGAAGAAATCGCCCCCATGATTTTTGTAAGCGCTTTTATTGCGGTGCTTTATATAACCTACATAATAGCCGGAATTAAGGAAGAGAAAAAGAAAAGATAAAAATAAAAAGCAGTACCGCTTTTATGCGGTACTGCTTTTTTGTATGCTATGCCCTCTTAACATAATACTGTGCCTGGGCGGCAAACATCCCGGCATAAATACCATTTGATTTATTTGCAAGCAGGTCATGTGTGCCGTATTCCTTTATGGTGTCATCTGCAAATACGGCTATCTTATCGCAGAACTTACAGCTTGAAAGACGGTGGGAAATATAGATCGCCGTCTTTCCCTTTACAAGGGAATTGAACTGCCGGTATATTTCATACTCTGCCACCGGATCAAGGGCGGCGGTGGGCTCGTCTAAGATAACAACAGGAGCATTCCTGTATAATGCACGACTGATAGCCGTTTTCTGCTTTTGTCCCCCGGAAAGCTCAGTTCCCTTTTCGTCGTAGGTTTTAAAAAGATAGGTATCAAGTCCGTGGTCTAATTTCAAAGAGTCCTCATATAATCCCGACTGCTTTAAAACCTCCTTTACACGGTTGTCATCGGTTTCTTCTGTAAGTACAATATTTTCTCTCAGGCTAAAGGCAAAAAGCTGATAATCCTGAAAAACCACCGAAAACAGCTTTCGATATTCCTCATCAGAATATTCCTTTATGTTTACGCCGTCAACAAGTATCTCTCCTTCGGTGACGTCATAAAGACGGCATAAAAGCTTTATAAACGTGGTCTTTCCTGCGCCGTTAAGCCCTACGATCGATAGATGCTCCCCCGGATTTATAGTTATATTTATATCCCGCAAAACATACTTTTCCGACCTTGGATATTTAAAGCTCACATGAGAAAATTCAATCGTATGCCTGCCGGGCTTTACGCTTTTAGTTCCCTTTGTCATAGCGCAGGGGAAGGCTGTAAATTCAAGGTATCTGTGGGCATAGCTGCAGCTGGTGTTAAGCTCCTGCACCGACTGAATTATATTAAACAAGCTCCAGTACAGCCTGGAGGCACCGTTTATGCTCATCTGAAAATCGCCTATAGTGATAGCCTTTGTAAGCACCAGATAGCCTATGTAAAAATAGCTTATACCGTCACGGACAGCGTTTACAATGTCCATTCCCATTGAATGAGGAAACATTTCTCTGTTTTCCTGTTTCCAGCCGTCTACCATTTCTTTGCCTATGGTGTCGGTCTTTTGGCACATCATGTCGGCACTGTTATAAAGCCGTATATCCTTTCCGTAACGAAAATCCGAAAGCTCATTAAAGATATAATCCCCTACCCTGTTGAGCTTTGATAATCTTAAAAAATACTTCTTGTTTATATTTTGTATTTTACTGTTGAATACCGAAATTATCACAAGCGCTATTATCTGTACCGGTATAAGCATGGGACATACAAGCAAAATAACAACCGAAACACCAAACAACATAGCTAAGCTTTTTATGATCTTATAAAGGTGGTCAAGGATTCCCACAACGCCGCCGCTGTACCAGCTCATGCCCTCCTTGGCTTTCCCCAGCTTGTCAAGGACCTCCGGGTTTTCCGTATGCTCAAAATCCATGGTCATGGCATGACTTGAAAGCTTCATATCAAAATACTGATCAAACCATTCGCGGATAATGTCCTTTAACTGTTCTGCCAGACTTATTATAAGGCTTGATAAAAGCTCTATTCCTATTATTAAAGCGGCAATAAAAATTATAGTGTAAATATGCTCCTCTACCGGCTCTCCGCCTATTATTTTCACTATCTCGTCAATGAGAAACTTGGGAAGAATAATAGCAAACATTCCGGGAACAACCTCAGCTATGAATTTAATAAGATATATGAAAAACAATAAGGGCTTTTCCTTTTTGGCGGTTTTAAGCATAAATATAAGAGTATCCTTTGTGATATGTTCTTTTCCCTTATTCATCGGTTACCGCCTCCTTTCCCTTGCTGTCTACATAATATTGTGCCTGAATTTTAAACATTTCTGCGTAGAGTCCATTCTGAGCCATAAGGCTTTTATGTGTACCGTATTCTACCAAAGCGCCGTCCTTAAACATCGCCACGTTGTCGCAAAATTGTGTTGAGCTGAGCCTGTGGCTGATATACACCGCCGTTTTACCGCCGATAAGCTTATCAAAATCATTGTAAAGACTGCTTTCTGCAAGAGCATCAAGGGCGGCGGTAGGCTCATCAAGAACAACCACGGGAGCGTCTTTATACAATGCCCGTGCAAGGGCAAGCTTTTGCTTTTCGCCGCCGGAAAGGTCTGTGCCGTCATCGTGAATAACCTTTAGTATCTCTGTGGCAGAGCCTTTGGGAAACTCCTTAAGCTTATCTTTGAAGCCTGCCTTTATAAGGCAATTTTCAGATTTTGATACGTCCGTTTGCTCAGGGGTGTTCATGGACACATTTTCTGCAAGAGGAAATGCAAACAGCTCCACCTCCTGAAAAACAGGAGAGAATATCTTATAGTAGCTTGTTCTGCTGTATTTTTTGATATTTACTCCATTTAAAAGTATCTCTCCCTCTGTGGGCTCATACAGCCTTAAAAGCAGCTTTATAAAGGTACTTTTTCCTGCGCCGTTAAGCCCCACCACCGCAAGACGCTGCCCTGCTTTTAATTTGATAGAAAGGTTTTTAAGAGCATAGCTTTCGGACTTTGGATATTTAAAGGATACGTTCTTAAATTCAAATTCAAAGCTGTCGCAATTGGGAACTTCATCCCCCGCATCATGCTCATCCTTTTCAAACTCCATAAAGCTGCGGAAATCGTCTGCTTCACGGCTGCATTCCAGCATGGAGGTAATATTCCGCAAAAGCTGGGATATGTAGTTGTAAAAAGCGGTTGACGCCCCAAGATAAAGGGTGAAGCTACCGATAGTCATTTCTCCATTTACCGTCATATAAATAAGGTATCCGTAAACAGCCGCCAAGGAAACTGCAAAAAGCAGGTTGTTTAACCATGACACAATAAGCCACGCCTTTGCGTTTGCTTTCTGCGCCTGTACACGCTCCTCTTTAAGAGCCTTTATTTTCTCGGTAAGAAAGCCTGCAAGCCCGAACATACGGATATCCTTTGCGCTGTCAAAGCTTGTGGTGACAAACCGCATATAGTTGTTTTTACGCCACCATGGGGCAAGAGGATCCCACACACGGGCTTTAAGAATTTTTCCTGTACGGTTATTGATAAAAAAGCTCATAAGGCAGATAGCTGTCATTATAAGAACTACAACTATATTCATAGTACCAAGTATCAGAATACCCACCGTAACCACTGCTAATGAATTTAAAAATTCAACAGAGAAACGCATCATGCCTTCAACACCGTTATAATTTCCTCCGCAGGCATTTCCCGCTTTCTGATAGCAGTCAAGAACATCCGAATTTTCAAGATGCTGAAAGTTTATAGTCATGACCTTTCGGTTCTTCTGTGATATAAGGCAAATTCTTGCACCGATATATCTCCACCATATTTCCCTGTGATAAAGGCTGTTTAATATGGTTATTATCAGCTGTATGATAAGGAATATGGCTATAAGCCAAAGTAAATCCTCTATGCTCCCCTCTGATGTTACAAGGTCGATAATAAGCTTTGACATAAAGGTCCAGAAATACTGCATCATAGGATAGCATATTATACCTATGGGTATCAGCAGATAAAACATCTTGCTGTAGTCAAACATTCCCTTAAAGGCATATATAACGTTGCTGAAAATGCCGAAATCCTTATGATAAGGCCGGGATTTTTCTTTTTTCTTTTTCAAAAATAATACTCCTTGTCCTTATGAATAAAAGGCATATCCTCCCGTTTAAACCATGGGTTATCTGTCCATCCTATCTGATTTTGATAATTATCGGGATTGTTTATCATCATATCCGCAGATATAAAAAGCATTATAGCCGCCACTGCTTTTACAGTAGAAGTACAATATATCTTTTCGGTTTTTCCGTCCTCGTTTAAAATATTGCTTTGTTTAATTATTCCTTTATATTCACAAAGAAACTCCAAAGCCTTTTCCGCTTTTTCCAAGGGAATGTTTAAAAGCTTTGATACGGTTTTGGCACGAACAGACTCTTTCCAGTAAAAAGTAAGCATAAACTGCAATATTTTCAGATTAGTCTTATCCCCCATAAAGGAAAACAGCTTTACCATATCATCGGTAACCGCAAGACGCTTTGTAAAGCCCTCAGGCGGCTGTTTTACCGCAATATAATATTCGAGGTCATTATTAAGCCGCATATAGGTAAAGCCCGCATCGTGGGTGACCTCTGACACGGTGGTGATGTTATCTTTACTTAGCGCAGGACGGTCATAAAAGTATTTGTTGTTTTCCCATGCGGATATTTGTATTGCCCATGCGTACTCAAGCACCTTATCAAAAAAGCCGGATGTACCGTTCTCTGTTTCGTATATAACCTGCTGAAGCTCGTCTATTATCTTTTGGGTGGTGGACACATTACCGTCATCCCTGCCGTATAGGCAGTCTATTGAAACATCAAAGAAATCGGCTATTTTAGGCAGAAGATCTCCGTCGGGATAACTGCCGTTTTCCCACTTTGACACCGCCTGGGGACTTACTCCCAGATGTGAGGCAAGAGCCTCCTGTGTAACTCCCTTTTGCTTTCTCAGTCTTTGCAGACCGGAAGAAAAATTATTTTCCATCAAAACAATCTCCTTTGTAATATAATTCAGATAAAATCCTCTACCGGATTTTGATTTGCTTAAATTATATCACAATAGTTAGTTGTTGTAAATCGACTATTTAAACTATCATTCTATTTTTTGTTGGGTTATACTTAAAATTCACCTACCAGTTTAGTTTTTTAAATCATTCCAATAATAATATAGTTTCATGTCATTTAAATAGCCGAAAAGATGAAATTGCTGATATAAATAAAAAATCCCTCTTTTAACAAGAGGGATTTTATTATTATTCATCCTTATGCTTCTTTGAAACTCTGGTGGCAATTCCTGCCGCTAAAATTCCCACACCCATCATAAAGGGTAAGGTGGATAATACTCTACCTGTGCTGGGTGAATCCGGGGGAGGATTATCGATTGTGCCGGAATCTGATGTGGTTTCCGGTGCAGGGGTTGTCTTTTCAGTTTCTTTGTGCTCGATATCTGTTGTTGAGGGAGGTGTTGTCTGGGGGGCGGGAGCTGTGGTTGTAGTTTCCACGGGGGCGGGAGTTTCCTCGGTTGTGGTGGTTTCCTCCGGGGGATTGTAGGTATTTATTACCTCAAATACAATCTCCTGGTAGTTATATGTTACCGTGTAATTCTCCCCGGTGCTTACTTCCTTTACTCTCCAGTCGTCGTTTGACATACCTTCCCAGAAATAAGTCCAGCCGTTGTCATAGTTTAATGTAACTGTTTCAAATAAGGTGTCATTTCTGTATAATTCCACTCGGATTTCATCCGGTCTTACTGTGGGGTCATCATTGTGCCATAGCTTCTTAACTGAGAAATTAACCAGCTCGCCGTTGTTTATATCAGTAGCCTTGAACTTGTGGTTGATAGTTATATCAAGTCTGTCTGGCATATCAATAACCTCAACTATTGATGCTACGGGGGTATACTCTAAGGTGTCAACTTCAAGGGGCAGGCCTGTTACAAGATAAATACCCTGTGCCACATTTTCAAATAAGGCTATGCCCTTTTCGTCAGACTTAACTGAATCTGTGGGGGAAATTTTATCTACCCTTGCATAGTTTTCAAGGGTTGTTGCCGCCTCCTGCATAGCTGATGCAGAGGTAATATCAAGACTTACATTATAGTCAGCAAAATCCCCGGTGAGCTTAATTTCATCTCCGGTCTGTCTTTCGCCTATTTTGAAAATCTGCATTTCAATGCCGGAGATTATCACCTGCTCCACCGAACAATTTACGGTAATAGAGCCGGTTACCGGTGCCGCCGTTACTGTAAGGCAGGATAATAATACCATTGCCATAGCAAGTACCGGTGCTATAATTCCCTTTAATTTTTTCATCATATCACCTCATAAAAATCGTTTTGTTCATCTTTTTTGTGTGGATGAACACCAAGATCCTCTATTGAATATTGCTTTCTTTTCTTACCCCGTTCCCCGAAAATCCAGTACAAAATAAGTATAAGTACCATGGGGGCGGCCACTATGGGGAATACAATCATAGTATCTATTACCTTTGCATCCGGGTCGATTTTAAACACCGGTGTAAGTATGGTTTCTATGCGCTTTCCTCTTACAAGCAGTCTATGGGTATTTATGCCGTAGGGGGTACAGGTCATAAGGGTTACTAAATCCTCCCCCTCTACTATATCAAGTGCATCCATTTCATAGGGAAGCACTATTGAAATCTTATCCACCTGATAGGTATAAACCTCATTCAGAATGGTTATTGTGAAGGTATCCCCCTCCACCAGCTTATCAAGATTGCTGAATAATGTGGCTGAGGGAAGGCCTCTGTGGGCGGAAATTACCGCGTGGGTGCTTTCTCCCCCTATGGGAAGAGAAGATCCCTCCATGTGCCCCACCGCTATATTAAGCACCTCCGGGCTTGTGCCGTGGTATATGGGCAATTCCACATTGATTGAGGGAATTGTTATATACCCCATTACCCCTGTGCCGGAAACATCAAGAACACCCTCATAACCGGGTATTTTTGTAGTTGTGCTAAAGCGGTTTTCTATTGTCAGCAGATTTTTATTGAATTGCTGTGCTGATTTCAGCATTTCGATTTTTTTCTCGTCAACGGTGTCCTTAACCACCTTGTCATAGTCGGTAATGGCTATACTCTGGGTGTGGGAATTCCACCAGTCGCTGAAGATAGGATATAACATCACGGAGAGTCCCACCAACAAAAGAACTACCAAAGCTATTGTAGAAATAACATTTGCCTTTTTTCCTTTATTCATGGGATCCTCCCTGATGTCTGCCGGTTACCCGGCAGAGCATCCAGTATTCAAAGATTATTACTTGTTGTTAGCGCGCTTCTTAGCGATAAGTAATATGCTAGCGCCTACTACAGCTGTACCACCTACTACATAGAAGATTGTAGTACCGATACCACCTGTTTCGGGAAGTGATGAACCGGACTTGTTGATAACTGTTGCAGACTTATAGCAATCTGAATTCTCATTAGCTGTTATTTCATGGCTGTCAAACTGAGTTAAAGCCTCAGCCGCATTAGTAGTCCATTCACCATTATTAAGAGTGTCAGCAGAGATTACTATTTCCACATCTGCAGCCTTATTATATCCATCGGGTACATCAACTTCCACAAGGGTGTATGTACCTTCGTCAAGACCGTTTAAGAGAGCCTTACCAACTGTACTTGTTGATGTTTCACCATCTGCATCACTGTCTGTGTTGAATAATAAGCTATTACTTGTTGCTGTTGTTTCGTTTAATTCAAAACCATGTCCAGGGCTAAACCATTCTGTAAATGTATATGCACCATTATCTTCACTAAACTTAGCATACTGTCCTGTAGCATTCTTCAAAACGAAGCCTGCATCAAGATAAATGTTACCATTAGCTTCATCAGCTTTCTTGATAACCTCAATACCATAGGTAAATACTATGTTCTTGTCTTCGGGAGTTTTACCTGTGTTTTCGCTATAATCATTTCCGCTGTAATTGGGGTTATTAGAGTAGGTAAGATCTGCCTTATTTACCTGACCGGGACGACCGATCACTGCATTTGCTTTGAGCTTTGAATTATAATCAACAATTACATAAGCATCATCGGTAAGGGTAACTTTACTTCCGTTAGCAGAATAAAGATTCTTAAGATCAGCGAACTCTACTGTAAATCCATTATCATTTGCAGTAAAAGTATAGTTTCTACTGCCACCGTGGGTTGCAGGTATTTCGTAAGTAGTTAAACCATCCTTAATTGTTACAGTAACAGTTTCAGGTACTGTTAAAGTAGAATCAAGGGTATCTGTAAATTTGTAGTAATAACCCTCATAATCAGCAAAATTCTCGGGAAGTGAGCCTACAATCTGGAAGGGGATTGTATCGCCTATGGTGTAGTCAGCTACATCATTATAATCGTCAGGAATTGTATAATTAGTATCAAAAGCGGGCTGACCTGATACTGCATTGTTATTTTCCTTAACCTTCTTAACCATTGAAGGTAATTCAGACTTAGCTGCAACTTCTAAAGTTGTTGTTTCTCCGCCTACTACCCTAAGAATAAACTTAGTGTATGATGCGTTAACAACACCATCTGAATTTCCGTCTACGATATTAGAATCCTTGAAGAAGTAGTAACCATCGGTAAGATCAGCAAAAGAAACAACTTTACCTGTCTCGTTTGATGCAGATACTGATGCAGCAGGTGTTGTTTCACCGCTGAAGAAATTGTCAATACAAGCATTAAGTGCCTTTAAATTAGCTGCTTCGTTTGTTTTAAACATCTCACTATTTGCGCCTGCTTTTGAACCGCCGATGATGTCAGCTACATCCTGTGCAGTTGCAACAGTATCAGCGTTAAAATAACCACCGATAGTAGAGTCAGCCTTTAAAGCGGCAAGGAATCTATCACTGGTATTTGCACCTTTAGCGCCGAAAGCAGAACCCCACTGGATATTTGTGAGTACGCTACCTGTTGCTGTACCGCTTCCTGCAGGTTTGGTCTGGGTTTCAATTTCTCCTGAGAAAATCTGGTAAGCTACCATTGTGTGCTTTTCACTATCTGTTAAAGTAATGTTAACAGTTGATGTTGCGCCGGTAGCAGGATTAGCAGCCGCAAAAGCTCCCATTGACATTGTGGTTGTTGCAACGCTTGCTGCAATAATAGCAGAAAGTGCGATGCTTGCAATTCTCTTTGAATACTTCATAAAAATTTCCTTTCTACGGGGCTTTCGCCCCGTAATAAAATACTTAGTTTGTTTTATTTATCAGCTTTTCTTCTTCTCATAATGAGATAGCCTGTAGCTGCTAAAGTTATTATTGCTGTACCTGTAAGAGTAAATCCTAAGGTACCTGCGCCGCCGGTTTCCGGCATTGTAGCGCCTGCCTTGTTGGTGATTGTTACTTCACCGGCATTGTCTGTTGCTGTGCTGAGGTTTACATTGTTAGCTGAGTAACTGATGTCATAGCCCGTTATAGCATCCTCAACTACAAAGTAGTAATAATCCGCACCGGTACTGTCCTTCAGAGGTAATTTGTTCGGAATTGTATAAGTCCATTCTGTTCCGGTTGTGGTTGGAATGGTGTATGTTCCGAACGGTGTTAAATTACCTATATTTGAAGGTGAAAGTGTGGAGTCGGTTGTCTGATACAGCTTAAATGTTACATTCGGTAATGTTATACCCTGTTCAGTTCCTACCCAGTTCTTCTTTACGGTAAGTGAGCCGGATTTTTCGGTGTTGGTAACCGTTATCGGTTCTGCTGTGGTAACATCCGAAGAAGCCTTAACACCGTTTCCTTTATAAGTAACCTCAAAGCCGTCAACTGTAACTTCTTCTATCTTGTAGAAATAGTTAATAGGAAGGTTGCTAATAGTTGTTGTCCATTCTCCTGTTGAAGTAATGGTGAAAGTACCGTCAGTACCTATATTTCCTACATTGACAAACTCACCGGTTGCTTTTGTCAGCGGTGTATATGTGCCATCCTGAGTTGAACTATACAACAGCTTGAACTTAATCTCGGTAATGTTTGTCGGAGGTGTAGTGCCGTTAAGCATTATCCATTCCTTCTTAACCTTGATTGAGCCGGTATCCGGTGCATTCTCGGTATTGGTAATGGTTATAGTGCCTGTTAGGTTTGCAGTGTCAAGCACAACATCAGCGGAATAAGCTACTGTGTATCCCTCGTGAGTTGAGGTTTCCACTACCTTGTAATGCTTATTTAAAGGAAGACCTTCAATAGTTACTGATGTAGTGGTAGAATTTAGTGTATATTCTGCAGCACCATAATCTGTCCAAGTTGCACCGTCATCAGAAGTCTGAAGCTTGAAGTTTACTGTAACATCTGTAGGCCATTCAAGAGGAGTTTTACCGTCTGTACTAATCCATTCCTTAGTTACGGTAAGTGAGCCGGTTTCGGGAGTAGTTCCATTAGGCACGTTTGTTACACCTACAATAACTTCACCGGCTGAAACACCATTTTGACCGTAAGTCGGTACATATCCGGGTGATGTTGTTGTGCTGTCAATCTCTACTTCAGTTTCACCGGTTAGCTTATAGCTGATTTCCTTTACATAGTAGTAAACCTCTTGGTAAAGCTCATTAACTGAATTAAGATTATCCCAGGTACAGGTAATTTTATCACCTGTAGGTCTTGCTGTCTTCTCGCCTACCAATACCAGATTTGCGGGGAATTTCTCTCCCTCCGGTAAAGCGGTGTGCGGAGTGGTCGAACTATAAAGTCCGAACTTAACATATTCTACCTGAGATATTTCAACTCCGGTCCAGGTCTTATTTACCGTTATCTCGGTTTTCTTTTGATTTTCGATAGCTAACTGGCCACCATTAACAATCTGACTTACATTGTCGAGGGTGTAATTCTCTGTCGATAATTCATTCTTATAAATCTCAGTACCGATAGTCTCAAGAATTTCCTCGATTGTCATGTTTGCGCTATTCAGCTTATTCAAGAATGTGCCTTCAACCAGTTGATTGTTTGAATCATAAATAGCATAAGGACCGCCGTAAAGGAATACGAAAGGCTCTGTTCGTAATTCATAACCTTCAGGAGCTTTTATTTCCTTCAATACAAACATGTAGGAATTATATTCCGTATTGCTAGTTATGTCAGCCAGAATATCATACTTCATTGTATTGCCTTGAGGCTCTAATATGTAAGGTGTGGTACCTATTTCCGCAAAGACAATATCAACGTCAAGACTGGTTACATTACCGCTTGCTCCCACCTGCCATTTTTTATTGGTAAGGTCATATCGGTAAATTTCAAACTGTGAGCCGTCAAGCAACAGACCTGAATTTTGCATATCAACCTTTGTGAGGGTGATAGCTTCTTTTGTGTAGGATGTAGCAAGTGTTGAATCACTTACTACAAAGTTTGCATCCTTGTCGGCTGTTTCACCTACAAGGCCATTTTCGATTTTCAGCTCGTTATTTACTTTGAATTCCTCATCAGTTTTGCCGGAAAGAGTTTTACCAATCAGTGTGTATTCAACCTGAATGTGCTCCTCATCGGGTACAATAAATGAGAGCTTCATTGAATTATCGTTCTGAACCTTTAAGGATGAAGCAGTACCAACGTTGTCGTAGTAATTTTTTTCCTCAACTAAAACTTCACCGGGTAATGTTATGGCTTCGTTGGCATATATTTTGATTTCATTTGTACTTTGCATCCAACCAGGTAGACTAATCGGAATAGCGTAGCTTCCGGTTTCATTTATTGTAATAGTTGTAGAATCGGAATTATTGAATAGACTGATATTATCCCATGAATTTTGACCAATGCAGCTAAGTGTAACACTATTATTCGTTGAATCATTTGGCGCAAAACTAAGACTTAAGGTGCCTGTTGCTCCAGTAAGGTCGGAAAAACTCTTTCCATCCGGAGCTATAATTCGCCAGTAATTATTTTGTCCACCATTGGCATCATTTCTTACAAACTCAACCTTGCAGTTATATGTGGTTCCGTTATGGGTAAGAACTACTTCTCCGCAATCAGTTGTTGCAGGATATGGTATCTGAGCATCTACCACATTAGAACCATTATACAGTAAACCGATACCAACAGTTGTTTGACCCCAATCATCTTTCAGACTATCTGGAATATTGACTTTAACAGTGTATTTTCCATTACCATTATTTTTTAGCGTAATAGAATTACTTGCACTACCATCTATTTTGAGTTTTGAACTTCCATACTCATTGAAAGTCGGCTTATTTGATGTGTCAATACCCGTTACAAAACAAGCGGATAATTTGATATCTTGATTATCTTTTACTTTAAGATCTAAATCAAATGTAATTGTTGAGTTTAAAAGTTTTTCTACTTCTGCCTCATCTGTGGGGTATGTGATATACCAATACTGTTTGCTATTGCTTTTATCATTATAATAATGAATTTGAAGCTGTGACTTAATCTCAGTAGCACCCTTAGATGTATCGGTCATATAGAATACATCCTTGCCGGCAGTGAGCTCTGTTCTTGTGCCATCTGCATTAACTTTATAGAATTTGATTTCATGCAGGCCGGCAGTAATTGCACCGGGGTCGGTACCTATTACTCTGAATGTATCGGTGAACTTTAGATTATCGTCTTTTGAAAGATCAAGCTTATCAGGATTTATATCAACAAGGTATGAGATATAGCCCGGGAATTTATTCGTATTGGTTGTCTCATCGACGTTGGTTAAATCCTTTGTAAAGCTGCTGGGCTGAATAATCTGCGTATGAGTTACCTCATCCTGATACATACCTGTTGTGCCTTTAACGATATTGGTTATAGAAAATCCATCTTGTTTGTTTGCCTTAACCTGGCTATCAAGGTAATCTACAGGTACAATAGTTTTATAGTTAATTTCGGCAACGCTATCTCTATGAGTGTTTTGTGCGAATAGAATGAAATGAACCTTGTTATTAGTTTCATCATAATAATAACTGGGTTGCCAAACTTCAGTAGAAGTGGCAGGGGAAAGCTCTACACGTCCATCATAACCACCGGTTGAACTACTATCCCAATCTGGTACATATATATAGATTTTTTCGTCAGTATAAAGCTTAAAATTAGCTGGCAGAGTATCCTCTAACCTGAGATCCATATAATCAGCCGCATGGTTCTCGTTGATAATTATCTTCCAGGGAACAACATAATACTTAACGCCGTCCACTAAGACAACATCAAGCTCGGATACTCTGTGGGTTGTTGAATCCTTGTTTTCGCCTGATTCATCACTCTTTCTGTAAGGAGGCTTGCCGTCGGGAATACGTACATCCACATTCTTAGGAGCATCTTTTCCGTTAAAGTTTGCGGTATTTCCTAAGTTGACAATTTCACCCATTTCATCCTTAGTGAAATTGTAAACTGTCTTGTAATTGATCTCAATTACATTGATACTATCAAATGCAGTATCATTCACAAATGTAATTGTAAAAGAATTTGGAGTTGTGCCAAGAATCTTGGCAGTATAAAGACTGCTGTCAAGTGTATTGCCCGTATTATTATAATAAATTCCGGTTATTGTTGTGGAGGCATCACCGGGGAAATTCAGCTTGCCGTCAAGTGTATCTGTAAAGGTCTTTCCCTTAAATATGCCCTTTTCCTGTTCAAGTCTTACCCTCCAGATAATCTCAACAGTACCGCCGTTTTTATCCGGGTTAAGTGTTGAATTTGTAGATACTACATCCTTGCTGATACTATTTGTAGGAGTTACTTTTACTTCCTTTGTATCAGAATCTAAAATAGTATCGCCTTCGCCTATATAAGCTTCATTTTTAGTGATATATTGATTGTTTGCCGTATCCGTTGTTGTAGCTTCATCCATCTTATGGGTAAAGTACTCGATTTTGTACTTAATGGGACCACTTACAGGACTAGGCAAATTAAATCGTTTATTTGTTTCATCCCAGGTAAGATCGGTGGTTATTCGATAACCATTACCATCACCTTTATCGGCATATAATTTAAATCCGTCGTTATTGGTTTGGAAATTCGTTGAACCAAATAAGCTATCCTTGATATATCCGCCTGTGAGGGTTTTTCCGGCTGCTATTTCAACCTCAACACCCCACTTGATATATTCACCTTCTACAGCAGACCATTTCCATAAGTCAACAGCCTTTTTAACCTCTGCTGTAGTCTCCATATATTTACCATTAGGATCTTTGAGGGTTGCTTTATTCTTATAGTCAGCGTCGCTTGCCAGTGTGGTTGTATATGAAATATTCAGACTGGCTGAGGTAACATCTCTAATAAATATAATCTTACCATCCTCTACAGTATAATCTGTGTCTTTGGTAAGTCCGGAAATCTGAATATCGCCGTCTGCTTTAATAGCAGTATCCTCAAGAGTAAATCCGTTAAGATTTACATTTTTGGGATTATCAACAGTTACAGTCCAGGCTGCTGTGGGAGGATTTTGAGTAAAATCAGCATTACCGGTCTTTCCTAAAGTGATAGAGGGCTGAATAAATACATCCTTGGATGATTCGCCCTTATTTACATTATCCTTATCAAAAACCTTAGCAGTATTTCTTACACTTTCTCCTGTAATACCTGAAGTTTTTGCAGGTGTTGTATAGGTTATTGTTATTTTGCTCTCTGTACATCCATCTGCAATTGTTACTCTGCCGGTGCTGTTATCATAAGTAGCAGCCGATGAAGGAGTAATACTTACGCCTGTGTTATCGGCACTACCGATCATAGTATCAGTAACATAGTATCCGCCGATGTTCGCGCCGGCAGGGTTATTTATGCTGACTGTCCACTTGATATTGTCACCGTCAACTACAAAGCCGTCCTTTGATATACCAAATTCCTTAGCAGTATAACCGGGAACAGTTACTGTGATTTGATCGTTTACTGTAATATCAACATGGTCGTTTACATCTGTTTCATCACGGACAACATCCGCTTCAAAGCTGATGTTACCACCTATCGGGCTACCGCTGTGATCCTGCAAATACGTGGTATGGAACTTGATTATAACATATCCATCCTCAGTGATGAAGTATCTACCGGACTCTGCTGCGCCATCTACAACTTGGCCCGTCTTACCTGCGCCGGGCAAACCGGGAGCAGGGATTTGAATGTTTTCATCCAGCTTGAACCATATGTACTGCTGATCGGGGTTTACTTCTGAAGAAGGAAGACCCGAATAGGAAAGATCAAATCGGATTTTTCTTATATCGTCATCAGAGGTTGCCTCATTTGTAACGATATCCATACCGGTTATGTTATTTTTAAAATCATAACCATTGGCAGCAACGCCCAGATTGATGAGTTCATCACCTGTGCCGACAGTAGTATCGCTTGTAGCACCTTCAAATGATAAGCTTATAGCATTTATAATAAGCCCCTGGAACACGGAAATCAGCACCGCCATTGACAGAACTATGGCGATGACAGACATTAGTTTATTTCGCTTGTGCTCTTCCAGGTTTTTTCTAACCATTTTGTTAAAACCCAGCATTTAATCTCCTCCTTTGAGAGAATATTGTAAAATAGATTACTCAAATGAATGTTAAGGGCCAGAGCCTTAATACCACCTTGCCGACTATTGCCTCATCCGGCACACAGCCTACTGTGGTGGTACGGCTGTCAACCGATACTGAACGGTTGTCACCCATTACGAATAAACGGCTGTCGCCTACCTGGTAGGGAAGCTCAATGTCACATTCACCGAAAGCCTTTTCCGGTAAATATGGCTCATCTAAAAGCTCGCCGTTTATATATACATTACCTTCCTTGTCAATGTCAATAACATCTCCGGGAAGTCCTATTACCCTTTTAAGTAACACCTTATTATTATAGTAGAATGCTATAATATCTCCGGTTTCAAATTCGCCCTGCTTGTTGCAAACAAGAAGCTGGTCGTTTAGCAAGGTGGGTTCCATACTTGTGCCGGTAACTCTTAAAACCGGCATAAATAAAGTGGACAAAAGCACCGCTATAGCCGCCACTACCAGCAGTGCAGAAATTGTGCTTATTATAGCCCGCCTGAAGCTTTTGCCGGAATTTATACGGGATAATTCGGATTTAAGCTGATCGGCGGTGGGAAATTTTTCACTCATTGTTACTATCATCCGTAAGAGAAATCTGAAGATTAAGCGCCGCTAAAACCTTATCAAGCTGGCGGCTGATACGTTCAAGGGTTCTTTCCTGCTTTGCGGATTCCTCTGCTTTTTTCTTTAGTGTTCGTTTTAATTGATCGTTCTCTGCATTAACCTGGTCAAGCTGAGTTCGCAGAGCTATCATAAGCTCCAGCAAATCCTTGCGGCTTAACCTCTGTAATTCTTTATCGGTCATAAATACACCCGTCTATATATAAATAGTAAATATCTCATAACACAAATGCCAAAGTAGTTTTTGCATACTCAGGCAATTACTCACCTTGTATTATAGCACTTTCAAATACCTATGTCAAGGTGAGTATTAAGGGAATTATAGTAAAATTTTTACTTTAGTCCCGGATTCAAACTGAAATTATAATTAAACAAACATTTAAAATACTTAACTGTCTGTGAACATTTGATATTTAGGTAAATTAGCCTTAAAATAACTTTTGATAGCATAATTTAAAGTAAAATTAGCCTTATGTAAATCTCATTCGTTTACATAAGTAGTGTTAGTATACACAAAATGTTATATAAAACTTTGTGGGATTTTTCAAATGTTAATATTGTTTTATTAAAAAAAGAAAATTATCCCGTGAGGGAGAATATATCAGCTTTCCTTTATACCGAGCCTTACAAGTACCTTTGTCTTATCAAGAGCCGACATAAGCAAAATTCCAAGTACAAGTCCTATAGTACCCTGCACCGCATTTCCAGGGATGCTGGTTACAGCGGCGCTGACGCTGTCCCCGAGTAAAAGCCATGCGTATAAAAAGTATCCGACTATCATAACAGCCTCTGCTAAGATACCGCCTACAATTCTGCCCATGTACTTTGTTAAGGTGGATTTCTGAGTAAAAGCCTTTGCTATAAGGATCGCCACAACAGCCATAAGGGATTTTATTACCAGAGTTCCGGGTACATAGTGAACATATCCGAACATATCCGCAAGGGCTGAGCCGATGCCTGCCGCCGCAATTCCCCAGGGGGAGCCTAGTGACCATGCCGCCGCCAGTACAAAAACATCACCTATATTTATGTAGCCGTTAGTAAGGGGCATAGGAATTTGAATTATAAGGGTTGCTATACAGGTAAGCGCCATAAACAGTGCTGTGATTACCATTTTTTTGATATTGGTATTCATTTTATATTCTCCCTTTATGAAAATCTGTAAAAGCTGAATTATTTTTAAATAAAATTGCCTCAAGGTTAAAATATGCCTTGATTTTTATGTAAATTTAGTGTATTATCAAATTATAGGATGTAATCGGTTACTTAAATCGATATTCCGGGATTTATTTTAGCACAAGGATTATATTTATTCAAGTGAATTTATTAACAAATTTACGGAGGATTATATGAGCAAAGTAGTCAAAAAGAGCATAACCGCAATATTTATTATGGTAATGTTTATGGCAAGTGTTATTTTCGGCATTATGCCAAAGGCAGAGGCACTAAGCGGTGCTACTGCAAAAAGCCTTATGCCAAAGCTGGGCGTAGGCTGGAATTTAGGCAATACCCTTGACGCAACAGGCGGCTGGGGACTTAATTCAGAAACCAACTGGGGAAACCCCAAAACCACCAAGGCCATGATTGATGCAGTAAAGGCACAGGGCTTTAATACGGTGAGAATTCCTGTATCCTGGGCACAGCATACCTCCGGGGATAACTACACCATTGATTCTGCCTGGATGGCAAGAGTAAAGGAAGTAGTGGATTACTGTATCGATAATGATATGTATGTTATTTTAAATATCCACCACGACAATGACACCAACACTACATATAACGGATTTTATCCCAACAGCGCAAATAAGGACAGATCCATAAAGTTTGTAAAGGCTATCTGGAGTCAGGTGGCGGCTTATTTCAAAAATTACGATCAGCATCTTATTTTTGAAACCTTAAACGAGCCCAGACTTGCAGGTACAAGCGATGAATGGTGGTTCCCTGTAAATAATCCTAATGACAATGTCAAGGATGCGGTGAATGTTATAAACGAAATGAACCAGGCGGCTGTGGATGTAATAAGAGCCGCAGGGGGAAATAATTCCGACAGATGTATTATGGTTCCCGGCTACGGCGCATCTATTGACGGCTGTACCGTTGCAGGATTTAAGCTGCCCAATGACACAATAGCAAACCGCCTTATAGTATCTGTTCATGCCTATACTCCCTATAATTTTGCCCTTAATGCTAATGGTACTTCACAGTTTACCGACAATCTCAAGAGCGAGGTTGATTACCTTATGAATACTCTTAAGTCAAGATTTATTGATAAGGGTATACCGGTAGTTATCGGTGAGGTCAGTGCTTCAAATAAGGACAATGCCGCAGAAAGAATAAAGTGGGCAGAGTATTATTTCGGCAAGGCTTCCCAGCTTGGTATTCCCTGTATGATATGGGATAATAATGTATATTCCGGCTCAGGTGACAAGGGCGAACAGCACGGCCACTTAAACCGCAGAACTCTTACCTGGTATGATAAATCCTTTGTTGATACTATCGTAAAGGAATATGGTGTAACTCCCGGCACAACCACAACTACCACCACAACTCCTAAGCCTACAACTATCACTACTCCTAAGCCTGCCACAACTACTACACCTAAGCCCACAACTACACCAAAACCGGCTACCACTCCAAAGCCTACAACTACCACAGTAAAGCCGGCAGTAACTAATACAGTAAAGCCTGCTGTAACTACTACAGTAAAGCCTGCTGTAACTACCACAGTAAAGCCTGCTGTAACTACTACAGTAAAGCCCAGTGAGGTAACTACCACCGCTTCAGCATCTGACAGCACAGAAGCACCCAAGGAAACAACTGTTGTTTCCACAACAAAAACCGAGGAAAATTCAGCAGTAACCACCCCAGAGGCAGATGCTCCCATAGGTGAGGTAAGCGAGGATGAAACCTCATCTGCTGATAATTCAGCGACTGAGGATAAGGATGGCAATAATGAGCAGCCTCCTGAGGCACAGGAAAGTGTTAATAACAGCACATCTGATAACGGCTCTATAGTAACACCCGGCACAAATAGTAACGACATGACCGGAATTATAATAGGAATTATAGCGGCACTTGTTGTTATAGCGGCTATTATAATTATAATAGTGGTGCTTAAAAAGAAAAGAAATAATTACTAATAAATAAAGGGAGCGTAAGCTCCCTTTTTATTTTAAATATTCCTTTACCAAAGGAAGAACTCTTTCTCCCTCTTTTCTGCCAAGGTCATAAGCCTTACGCATTTTATCCGGATCATGCTCAATCTTTCCTATTTCGAGCTTATGGGGAGGTCTTATTACAAACAGCTCTCCCCTGCTTTCCTTATCCTCTATGTAGGAAATTGTTTCGTTATAGACTATATGCCGTTTTTCCATGGCGGAAATAATTCCCTTATATTTTCCAAGGGCAATTTTCATAAGGGGTATAAGTTTGTTTTTCTTCTTTATATAGCCCTTAGGCTGGGTGAGAATTACCACATTTTTATCATAGCCTATGCTTTCAAAGAATTTCACCGGGATAGAATCCGCCATACCCCCGTCAAGCATGGTCTTTCCTTCAAGGGTAACCGTCCTTGAGGCAAGGGGCATTGAGGCCGAGGCTCTAAGCCACTCCATGGCATCATAGTCAGCCTTGTCTATACGCTTATAGATTGCCTCCCCGGTATAAACATCAGTGGCCACCGCATAAAATTCCATGGGGTTTTTGTTATAGGTTTCCTTATCGAAAATATCCAGCTCATCCGGCAGCTTATGGTAGCAAAATTCAGCCCCGTATAAATCCCCTGTTTTTATAAGGGAACGGACACTGCAATACTTAGGCTCCTTGCAAAACCGGGTATTATAGCGAATAACTCTGCCTGTTTGCCCGGATTTTATATTACAGCCGAAAACAGCCCCTGCGGAAACTCCCACAGTTCCGTCAAAGGTTATATTATTTTCCATAAATACATCGGTGACCCCTGCGGTAAAAAGTCCCCGCATAGCACCGCCTTCAAGTATAAGTCCTTTTTTCATATCTGCCTCAGCAATTCATTATTCCTTTGTTTTCAGTAATATAAGCTCTTTCGGGTTTATCGGGATCGTAGCTTATTTCTACACCTGTACCTATCTGAGTGTTTCCCATTACCGGAGTTTTTCTCTGTCCCACCGGCAAAAATCCCAGCTTGATTATTTCACTTTTCAGCTTTATTGTTTCCCGGACAGAATATTGAATGTCATTTACTGTATAGCTTACGGTGATAACATCAGGGAAATCAAGTCCCCTTGATCTTACGTCAGTCACAACTCCCATGACCCTTGCGGTACATTTTTTCTTATTCACAGCTATGCCTCCGTTTCAGCTTATCAAGATTCAAGTAATGCCTCATTTCAAATTCCGGTTTATAAAAAAATTATACCACAAAAACGGGAAATTTGCAAGCAAACGCAAAAACACCCCGACAACAAAACCGATGCCGGGGAATATAAGCAAAAGAAAAAACCTCTCTTGCCCTTGTAGGCAAAAGAGGTTTAATTGGCGGAGAGGAAGGGATTCGAACCCTTGTGGGGTTGCCCCCAAACGGTTTTCAAGACCGCCTCGTTATGACCACTTCGATACCTCTCCATATCACGCATTCTATTATAGCATTTTATTTTCAGCTTGTCAATACCTTTTTTAAAAGAATTTTAAAAATTTTTTCAAAAAACCTCTTGACAATATAAATCCATTGTGCTATAATAATTAAGTCGTCAAAGACAAGCTCAATATTGGGGTGTCGCCAAGCGGTAAGGCAGATGACTCTGACTCATCCATTCCGAGGGTTCAAATCCTTCCACCCCAGCCAGATAACAAAAAAATTCCCCCTTTTAGGGGGAATTTTTTTGTTGCAAAGGGCTTTCCTTTCGCCCTTTCGGGCTCGGTAAAACCTCTTTGCTTCTACATTGTTTTGCTAACGCAAAACAATTTCTCTTGTGTTCTATATGTAGGTTTAGTGCTAATCTCTTTGCTTCTCTCTTGTGTTCTATATGTGGGTTTTTACTACTCTCTTTGCTTCTCTATTGTGTTCTATATGCAGTTTTATTTTACCCTCTAAAAGAACAAGCCTGTATTTTAAATACAGGCTTTTTCATTATACATTATTTCTTTGGAGTGTCGGTTGCTGTAAGGGTGTTTCCGTCATAGTCTACTGTAATTACCGACTGGGGGGCTACCTCATCTGCAATAAGCTTTCTTGCGATAAGGGTTTCTATTGTGTGCTGGATAAATCTCTTTAAGGGTCTTGCGCCGAAGTTGGGATCAAAGCCGTTATCCACCACATACTGCTTTGCGTTATCGGTAACCTTAAGCTCGATTTCCTTATCCGCAAGTCTTGATTTAAGACTTTCAAGCATAAGCTCCACAATGCCGTATATCTCTTTTTTCTGTAAGGGCTTGTAGAATACTATTTCATCAAGACGGTTTAAAAATTCCGGACGGAACTGGGTTTTAAGCAGCTTATCCACATTTTCCCTGGCTTCGGGAGTTATTTCCCCGTTTTCGTCAATTCCCTCAAGAATATAGGGAGAACCTAAGTTTGAAGTCATAATTATTATGGTGTTCTTGAAATCCACGGTGCGACCCTGGGAGTCGGTAATTCTGCCGTCATCCAGTACCTGAAGCAGGATATTAAATAAATCCGGGTGAGCCTTTTCCACCTCATCAAGAAGTATTACCGCATAGGGCTTTCTTCTTACCGCCTCGGTAAGCTGGCCGCCCTCCTCATAGCCCACATATCCCGGAGGTGCGCCTATAAGTCTGCTTAAGCTGAATTTCTCCATATATTCGGACATATCTATTCTGACCATGTTGTGTTCATCGTCAAAAAGTGCCTCCGCAAGCGCCTTTGCAAGCTCTGTCTTACCTACACCTGTAGGACCTAAGAACATAAATGAGCCTATGGGCTGATTGGGATTTGCAATACCTGCCCTTGAACGGAGTATAGCCTCAGTTACCTTTTGTACCGCCTCATCCTGGCCTATTACCCTCTTGTGGAGGATTTCATCAAGGCGAAGTAATTTCTCCCTTTCGCCCTCCATCAGCTTAGATACGGGAATACCTGTCCAGCGGCCTATAATCTTTGCAATTTCTTCCTCGGTAACCTTATCACGAAGCAGGGTGTTTGCACTCTCCTCCGCCAGCTTTTCCTCCTCCTCAAGCTGTTTTACAAGTCCAGGAAGTGTGCCGTACTTCAGCTCCGCCGCCTTATTAAGGTCATAGCTTCTCTGTGCCTGGTCTATAAGGGCATTAGTCTTTTCTATCTCCTCACGGAGCTTTTGTACCTTGGAAATGGCATTCTTTTCGTTATCCCATTTTGCCTTCATGGAATCAAACTGACTTCTCATTTCCGCTAATTCCTGCTGTACCCGGGCTAAGTGCTCAACGGAAATTCTGTCGGTTTCCTTTTTAAGCGCCGCCTCCTCGATTTCATGCTGAATTATCTTTCTTCTCATGTCATCAAGCTCAGAGGGCATGGAATCCATTTCGGTCTTTATAAGAGCGCAAGCCTCATCCACAAGGTCGATTGCCTTATCCGGCAAAAATCTGTCGGAAATATAGCGGTTTGAAAGGGTAGCCGCCGCCACAAGGGCGCTGTCGTGAATTTTTACTCCGTGGAAAACCTCATATCTGTCCTTAAGACCTCTTAATATGGATATGGTATCCTCAACGGTAGGCTCATCCACCATTACCGGCTGAAATCTTCTTTCAAGGGCGGCATCCTTTTCTATATACTGTCTGTATTCATCTAAGGTGGTAGCGCCTATGCAGTGAAGCTCACCCCTTGCAAGCAAGGGCTTTAACAGATTGCCTGCATCCATAGCGCCGTCAGTCTTACCTGCTCCCACTATGGTGTGAAGCTCATCTATAAACATGATTATCTGACCCTCAGACTTCTTTACTGTCTGGAGTACCGCCTTAAGTCTTTCCTCAAATTCGCCTCTGTATTTTGCACCAGCCACAAGTGCGCCCATATCAAGGGAGAATATCTGACGGTTTTTAAGATTTTCCGGAACATCCCCGTTTACGATACGAAGGGCAAGACCCTCTGCAATAGCAGTTTTACCTACACCCGGCTCACCGATAAGAACAGGATTGTTCTTTGTCTTACGGGATAAAATTCTCACTACGTTTCTTATTTCACTATCCCTGCCTATAACCGGGTCCAGCTTATTCTGTCTTGCAAGCTCGGTTAAGTCCTGGCCGTACTTTTTAAGCACGTCATAGGTTTCCTCGGGATTTTGTCCGGTAACTCTCACACTTCCCCTTACCTGCTGTAATGCCTGTAAAAATGCCTTTTCATTAACACCGGCATTAGAAAGAATTTTAGCTACCTCATTATTCGCCTTTGCCATAATGCCTAAAAACAGATGCTCAACGGAAATATATTCGTCCTTCATCTGCTTTGCCTTGTTTTCAGCCTCGGTAAGTGCCTTGTCCACATCCTGGGACACATACACCTTATCCGGCTCTCTGCCTGAGCCGGTTACCTTTGACAGTCCGGCAATACTCTTTTCCGTCATGGAAACAAGGCTTTCATTATCCACACCTATTTTCTTCATAAGCTGTGGAATAAGTCCCTCCTCGGCTGTAAGCAAAGCATAAAGCAGGTGCTGTTGTTCAATATTCATATTCTGATACTGAACCGCAACACTCTGAGCGTTGCTTATTGCCTCCATGGATTTTTGGGTGAGATTGTTTGAATTAAGCATAAAACATTCTCCTTTCTGTTTGTTCCTTATACAAATATCCTACAGGTTTTCATTCTATTGGCATATTCATTGTCAAGCAACACCGCCACGGTATTACCATCCCCGGAATACTCAAAGTAAATCTTTATCATTCTGTCTATAAATCTTACATAGTCCGCTATTGCCTGTGCAATCTTATCCGGGGTAAATTCATCCTCCCCTGACAAAGTAAAGGGCATATTAAGTACCCTTATCATTTTGTCATTGTCTATGCTCATTACTATTCTTGCATAAGGGGATAGATATTTTCCCTCCAGCTTTGCAAAATACTGCCAGAATATGCTCATCTGTCTTGTAAGGGCTGAATTCTGGGTACGAAAGCTGATTTTGAGCTTTCCTAAATGCTCCCCGTCACCTGATAAGTCCACCGAATACCTTATTGTAGGCTTATACTTATAGGGCAAGGGGCTTCTTATCTGCATACCTCCGTCTGAGGCGGTGGCGGTAAGCCGGAAAATATCCTCATCAAAAAGCTGTGAGAAATTTTCCATAATGCTTCTTATACGCCCCTCGGGAGTCTGCACCGATAAATGCTCCGCTAAAATCCTGTCTATAAGGGCTGAACGGCTTACCCCTAACTTATAGGCAAGGCTGTCTGCCGCCCTTACTATTTCATCTGTCAGCACAAGGCTGTATACACTTTTACTCATTTTTCCTGTCACCCTTTCTAGGTTGTGACATTATTGTAACACATTTTTATTAACTTGTCAAGAGTTTTATATAAATTTCTTTACGAATTATAGAAAAAAATCTTCAAGTTTTCTGTGCAAAATGCTGTAAAAGGCTTTATAAAAGGAAAAACGGCAATCTGCAAAATGCAAACTGCCGTTAAAGTTGTTATTAAGTTTTATTTACGAGTTTAGTTATTTGCCTGAGAATTCATTTCGTCCTGGATTTGCTCTATTTCCTCAGCGGTAACAAACTTATCCGCTGTAGGCTCTTCAAGCTCAAACTTATCCTTTGCGTAGGTGTCAAGGGTGATCTTTGTAATAATAAGCTCCTCTGTGGGCTTCATGGTTTTCTTATCCGCTGTTGTCCAGAGTATTTCATCCAGTACATCAAAGCCGTTTATAACCTGACCGAATACAGTGTAGCTGCCTGCAAAGCCGGGTACACTGCCACGCTTCACAAATTGCTCCAGTAATTCCTCCGGAATTATCTGCTCGCCTGTTTCCTTATCCTGGTAGCCTCTTAATTCCTTGAAATTCTCCTCTGTTATCTCAAGTGCGCCGCAGAAGAAAAATCTTGAATCAGAATATCCCATCTTTGAGCTGTAGCTTAAAAGCGCTCCCTTAAAGGGCCATAAATCCACCGAGCATTCATTGGGGATAAAGTTTCCGTCCTGGGTGATGCCCTCAGTTCCCTCTTCATTTGATGCGCCGGTAAGTCCGTATATGCCCTGCTGTAAGGCAAAGAAGGGTTTGCCGTTATAAAAGCCCTCCTCCACTCTTATCTTGAAGTTCTCTATTGTTTTGGGGGCATACTCTGTATAAAGTACCGCTGTCATTGTGCCCTTGTTGGTTTCGATTACAGCCACATCCTGACCCTCAACCGGCTCCTTGCACTGAATTAAATTCATCTGTGTAAAGTCGTATGTGCCTAATGCGTTTGTGTTCTGGGGCTGTAAGAATGAACAGCCGCTTATTGTCATTATTGATGCTGCCGCTAAGGCTATGCCTGCTAAAATTCTCTTTTTCACTTTGATTATCCTTTCTTTTTCAGATACTATATAATTATAAAGCAATAATCCCTTATTGTCAAGGGAAATTTGAAATATCAACCCAATTTAAACCCTGTGTGATATATAGAAGAAAATTTGCATATTTTGAATAAATTTTAATTTTTTTATTAAAAACACTTGTATATTTTAAATAAATATGTTATACTGTATGTAAGGTCAATAGACCAAATGGCGGATACGCCGGGAAAGGAATGATCCAGAATATGAGAATTAACATTACAGCGAAAAAGATGCAGGTAAATCAGGCATTTACTGAGTATGCAGAGAAAAAGGTAGCCGCAAAGCTTGATCGTTTTTTCAGTGAAGATGCCGAATGTAAAATCACTCTTTCTGAGCAGAAGAATGTAATTACTGCCGAGGTTACGGTAAAGACACCAAGCCTCTTATTCAGAGCAGAACAGAAGGCGGTTGATAAAAATGACGCCTTTGATGCTTGTATAGATCGCATAATCAGACAGATCCGTAAGAATAAGACAAAGGTTGAAAAACAACTGAAAAATACCATTAAGGTTGATTTTGACGATGTGGTTGAAGAACAGGTTGACTTTGAGGTAGTTAAGCATAAGAAGTTCAGACTTCGTCCCATGAATGTGGATGAGGCTATACTTCAGATGAATATGCTGGGTCACAGCTTCTTCATGTTCAAGAATGCGGAAAACGGTGAAATAAATGTGGTTTACCGCAGAGATGACGGAAATTACGCTGTACTTGAGCCAAGTGAGGACTGATTTTTCGGGAGAGCCTATGGCTCTCCCTTTTTAAAATAAAGAGGTGAATATATGGATAAGGTGAGGTGGGGTATAATTGCCCCGGGAAGAATAGCGGATACCTTTGCAAAGGCTCTTTGCAACAGCGAGGGCTCCACCCTTTATGCGGTGGCATCAAGGGATATAAGAAAGGCTGAGGAGTTTGCAAAGAAATATTCCGCACAAAAATTTTACGGAGATTATGACAGCTTATTTAAGGACGGCGGAGTTGATATTGTATATATAGCCTCCACCACCGCCCAGCATTACAGTCAGGCTAAATCCGCCTTAATGAACGGCAAGAATGTGCTTTGCGAAAAGACGGTTACCTTAAACAGCGCTCAGTTTACCGAGCTTATGAATTTAGCAAGGGAGAAAAATCTTTTCTTTATGGAGGCCATGTGGATGAAGTTCCTGCCGGCATTCCGTAAGGCTAAGGACTGGATAAATGAGGGCAGAATAGGTGCTGTAAGAATGATAAAGGCGGATTTTACCAATCTTTGCCCCTTTGATGAAAATGACCGCCTTTACAGAAATGACTTAGGGGGCGGCTGTATTCTTGACCTCGGGGTTTATCCTCTTACCTTTGCCTGTGATATACTTGGCTATCGCCCCTTCAGGGTGGAAAGTGCCGCCTATATCGGCAAAACCAATGTGGACTATGACGCAAGCTTTATTTTATACTACCCCGGTGCCTTTGCAAGATGTGACTGCGGCTTTGACTGTGAAAATGAAAATGCCGCCTTTATAGTTGGCTCTAAGGGTAGGATAAGGTTTGAAAGGTGGTTTTTCTGTACAGATACTGCCCTTTTATATGACGAAAACGGTACACTTGTTGAAAAGTACCACCCCCCCCATGATGTAAACGGCTATGAGTATGAGATTTATGAGGTGGAAAAATGCTTAAAGCAAGGAAAAAAGGAAAGCGAAATAAATCCCATGATTCATACCCTGTCTGTACTTCAGATAATGGACAATGCAAGGCAGGACTGGGGTCTTAGGTTTGAGGGGGAATAATCCCGCATAAATAAAAAAATCGGTATCCATTGGATACCGATTATTTTTTAGTTTAGCTGATGATTACTTGCATTCGTCGCAATCGCAGTCGCAATCACATTCATCTTCGATGCAGCTTAAGTCAAGCTCCATGTTTTCGCCGCAGTTGGGACAAACAAGCTCGCCCTGGCTTATTACATCAAAATCTGCTGTGATGGACTCACCGCAGGAAGGACAGGTAATCTCATAAAGATCCTCAAAATCCTCATCATCGCAGCAATCATCACAATCGCACTCATCTTCGCCGTATACGTCATCCTCAAGAAGAGATAAGCTCTCCTCAACATCACACATAACATCGGCTACATCATTTAATTCCTCGTCAATGTCTGTAAGGGTAAGTGCAATATCGTCAAGCACCTCAATAATAGCGCCGATAACCTTGCCCTCCTTGGTGGAATCATCCACGCCAAGTCCTTCGCAAAGACCCTTGAGATAGGAAACTCTTTCTGATACTGTCATTTGTTCGACCTCCTTTAGAATAGTCTTACTTGTTTACACGCTCCATGTATTCGCCTGTTCTTGTGTCGATACGGATAATTTCGCCCTTGTCGATAAATAAGGGAACACGAATTTCCGCACCTGTTTCAAGTGTAGCGGGCTTTGTAGCGTTTGTAGCTGTATCACCCTTAAAGCCGGGGTCGGTATCTGTAACCTCAAGCTCAACAAAGTTGGGAGGCTCTACACCGAATACCTTGCCCTTGTAGGAAAGTACCTTACATACCATGTTTTCCTTAACGAACTTGAAGCTGTCGCCAAGCTCGCTTGCATTGATGGGCACATCCTCGTAGGTTTCTGTATCCATGAAGTGATAAAGATCACCGTCAGAATAGGTGTACTCCATATCCTTTCTCTCTACATAAGCTGTGGGGAACTTAGCAGAGGGGTTGTATGACTTTTCAACCACAGAACCTGTGATAACATTTCTTACCTTGGTTCTTACAAAAGCTGCACCTTTACCGGGCTTAACGTGCTGGAATTCAATTACCTGCATTACGTTGCCGTCTTCTTCAAAGGTCATGCCGTTTCTGAAATCGCCTGCTGTTACCATATTTAAAAATTACCTCCGTAAATTATGAACGCATAGCGTTCTTATTTAACCGAAAACAATGTGTTACCCCAAAAAGGGCACACTAACAGTTTCACTCTTATTATTTTACAATATTTTGTCCGTAATTTCAAGACCTTTTTTATATTTTTTTCTGTAACTGTTGTTTTTTACTTTGATTTTGCTGTTATTCTGAACAAAAAAGCCCTGTTTATCACAGGGCTTTGTATTTTACTTCATAAATACATTTACCTTTTTAAGCTCCTCAACAATTTCATCAACTATTGAAGTAACCTCTTCACGGGTAAGTGTTCTTGTGTTATCGGAAAATGCAATTCTGACGGTAAGGGCACGGCCGGTTTCATCATCGTAAATGTCCGCAAGGCTGAGCTTCTTTACAAGGGGTGAATTTACCTTCTGTACCGCTTTTGCTATGGGGGCAAATACTGAGGTTCTTAATGTAAGGTCAACCTCAACACCGGGATACTTGGCAGGCTCCTCATATTCAATGCTTGCTGAGGGAATTTCCGCTAAATCCTTAACATCCATTTCAGCATATACGATAACTGCCTTTTTATCTATCTTTGCGGAAATTGTGGGATAGGGCATACCGATTTCGCCTATTACCTTGCCGTCGCAAAGGATAGAATTAAGATTCTTGGGATGCTGCCAGCTGTGGGTAGCTTCCTTCTTTTCAAAGGTAACTGCCTTGTGCTTTATATCATCCATCATAACAGCTATAATATCACGAAGTGAAAGATAAAGCTGTTCTGCTGTCTTTGTCTTGCTGAAAAGGGTGATACATAACTTCTTCTGCTCGTTTACAAGGTTTGTTTCAGCATTTACACCATCGGCAATTCTGCCTATTTCAAATATGCCGAAATCAGGAGCGTAGGCTGAGTTTGTGTTTATCTGACAAAGCTGTGTGGGAGCAATAGAACGGCGGATAACCACACCTGAGCCCACAAGACCTATATTGTCCTCAACCTCAATTCCCAGCATCTTAAATTCATCATAGTATGGCCAGATGTAGGAATGTACCTCGTGTAAGGAAAATCTCTTTACAAGTAAATCCTTTATCTGATTTTCCACATTCTTTTCTGCGGAAATTTCAACAGGATAAAGGGGTGACTGTGCTGTGTGAATGTCAAAGTTGTCATAGCCGTAAATTCTGGTGATTTCCTCAATAATATCAGCCTTGATTGTAACATCCTTTGTGGCTCTCCAGGAGGGAACCTTTACGCTGAATACATTATCCTTAAGGGAAACATCAAAGCCAAGGGATGTAAGTGTATCAAGAATGGTGGTATCATCAATATAGATACCTGTGTATCTGTCCACAAAGGCACGGTCAAAGTCAAATGCCACTCTGGGGTACTTGTACACATATTCATCGGTAAGGGATGAAATAACCTGTGCTGAGGGGTCATTATCAAGAAGAAGTCTTAAAAATCTGCCTATTGCAGTAACGGTCATTTCAGGGTCAAGGCTCTTTTCATAACGCATTGAGGCGTCTGTTCTGTGGCCAAGTCTTACTGTTGACTTTCTTATGGATACAGGGTCAAAGCAGGCTGATTCAAGGGTGAGGGCTGAGGTGTCCTCAACGATTTCAGAATCAAGACCGCCCATGATACCTGCAATACCTACAGGGGTATTGTCGTTGCATATCATAAGGGTATCTGTATCGATATTTCTTATTTCCTTATCAAGGGTCTGGAACTGAAAATCATCAGCAAAACGCTTAATGCGGATTTTCTGCACCTTTCTTGAGTCAAAGGCGTGCATGGGCTGACCCATTTCAAGCATGATATAGTTTGTAATATCCGCAAGGAAGTTAATTGCTCTCATACCGCAGTAGTATAAGCGGATACGCATATTTACGGGGCTTATGTTTCTGCTTATCCTGTCAACCTGTATGCAGGAATAACGATAGCATAAGGGATCCTCGATCTTCATATCAACAGCAGGGAGAGATTCATATATATCAAGGCCTGCTGTGGGGATTTCCTTTAAGGGTCTGCCGGCAAGGGCTGCAAATTCTCTTGCAATACCATAGTGACCCCAAAGGTCAGGACGGTTTGTAAGGGACTTGTTGTCAACCTCAAAGATAATATCCTCTATCTGATATACTTCCTTTAAGGGAGTGCCGTTTGCTATATCGTCGGTAATTTCCATAATACCGCTGTTATTGTCGGAAATGCCTATCTCCGCTTCAGAACAGCACATACCGTTAGAAACATAGCCTGCTAATTTTCTTGCGGAAATAGTAATATCCCCTATTCTAGCCCCTACCTTTGCAAAGGCGGTTTTAAGTCCTACCTTAACATTGGGAGCACCGCAGACAACCTCAACAGGAGCATCCTCTCCGCAGTCCACCTTTAAAAGGTGAAGCTTTTCTGATTCGGGGTGAGGCTCTACCGAAACAATTTCAGCACAAACAATGCCGTCTATATCTGAGCCCTTCATGAATATTTCATTTTCTACCTCTGCTGTAGAAAGTGAAAACTGATGTATAAGCTGAAGCTTATCAAGACCGCTGAAATCAACGAAATCACCGATCCAGTTCATTGATAAAAACATAATATTACCTCCCTCAGCAGTCCTGTGTAAACTGTGACAGTGACTTTAAGTTGCCGCTGTTCAAGTCACGAATATCCTTGATACCGTACTTCATCATGGCAAGTCTTGTAAGACCGAGACCAAAGGCAAAGCCGGTATACTCCTCAGGGTCAATTCCGCCTGCTTTAAGCACCTCAGGGTGAATCATACCGCAGGGGCAAAGCTCTAACCAGCCGCTGTGCTTGCAGGAGGGACAACCGTCACCGCCGCAGATAAGACAGCTGATATCAAGCTCAAAGCCGGGTTCCACAAAGGGGAAAAATCCGGGACGGAGTCTTACCTTAACATCTCTTTTGAACACGCCTGAAAGCATGGTTTTCATAAAGAAGATAAGGTTTGAAATGTTTATGTTCTTATCCACCATTACACCCTCCATCTGGAAGAAGGTGTTTTCGTGGCAGGCATCTGTAGCCTCATTTCTGAAGCATCTTCCGGGGAATACAGCCTTAATGGGCTTTCCCTCCTCAATAAGTGCCTGTCTGTACTTCTTGTAAATTGCATTCTGGGCAGCGGAGGTGTGGGATTTTAAAAGCTGTCCGTTGGTTAAGTAATAGGTGTCCTGCATATCACGGGCAGGGTGATGCTTAGGGATATTAAGAGCCTCAAAGCATTCATAGTCGGTAACTATTTCGCTGTAATCCTCAACCGCAAAGCCCATGGAACGGAATACCTGTTCGCATTCGCGCTGTACAAGGGTTATGGGGTGATAGCTTCCTCTGTCAAGTACAGCAGGTGCAGTAAGGTCAATATCCGGTGCGGAATTGATCTCACGCTCAAGCTGAGCCTTGGCAAGGCAGGCGGATTTTTCTGCAATAGCATCACCGATCTCGTTTTTAAGGTCATTTACCTGCTGACCGAAGGATTTCTTTTCTTCCACAGACAGATCTTTCATACCCTTAAGAAGGTCTGTTACGCTTCCCTTTTTGCCTAAGAATTCAATACGGATGTTTTCCAGTTCTCTGGCATCGGAAGCTGCTTTGAGCTTTTGCTCAAAGTCGGCTCTCAGCCCGTCAATCTTCTCAAACATTATTAGCTTCCTTTCATTTTCAGTACTTTATTTCACGGGGTAAAAAATAAACTCGCCCCATACATGGGACGAGAATAACCCGCGGTACCACCCAAATTCAGAGTATATACTCTGCACTTAAAAGCATCATCGCGTGGATGCAAACACATCTGCTTAACCGGGATTGCCGTTTTCACAGACATACTCCTATGCCGAAATTCATCATAAGCACTACTGCCTGTTCTTTCAGCTTGTAAAACAGACTCTCTGTAAGCGCTCGCCCATAACTACTTTGCATAATCACCATAGCAAGTCTATTTTAGCACATTTGAAAAAATTCGTCAAGGGGTAATTTAATATTCACCTTATTTTCAACATACTTTCAGAAATATTTATTTGACTTTAAGTTAATTTTGTGGTAAAATATCCGTCGTAGATTTATAAACCGGAGGTAACTTAATGAATAAAAATATATTAAAGCTATTTTTGGTTGTTGCCGCTGTGACCCTTACCCTTACAGCCTGCAACAATTCCGCAACAGATATAAACAGCAGTGATTCTGCCCCTACGGATATAACCACCGCCGCCCCACAGACTGAAGCTCCCGAAACCACCGAAGAGCAAACCTCTGCCCCCGAAACAACTATTGAGCAAACCTCCTCCCCTGGTGCCGCAACAGAGGAAACCTCTGAGGCTTTGAGCACAGATGAAAGCTCTGATGAGGATTTGTACCCGGAGAGAACCTTTACTATTGAGGATGAAATTTCCTTTACATTACTTCAGGGCTGGAAGGAAGAATACCTTGATATAGGGGTACAGTTTTCAAATGAATATGATGACAACACCTTTAATCTTGTGATAGGTGTTCCCTCCTTTGAGCCTGATACGGTAACTGCGGAGGAGCTTACCATGCTTTATGCCTCCAGTATGCCGAACTTTAAGATAATGGAATTTAACCCCCTTGAATTAAGCGGATGTAAGGCGGTTTATGTGCAGTTTTCCGGCAAGCTCAATCAAGTGGATAATGATGTTACGATCACCATGCTGAAGGTACAAAACACCGATAAGGAATATCAGTTCTCCTTTACTCAGTCGGTGTACGATCCCGCCTTCCAGACAATTATTGATACTGTACTAAAAACACTTGAAATAAAATAATGATAACAGCCCTGCTTATATGCAGGGCTTTTTTGTATGTATTTATCATTGACGAAAGTAAAAAAGTGTATTATAATAATACTGTTCGTTTGGACAAGGTGTAGCTTACACGGTAAAACGGAATACGGTGAAAATCCGTAACAGTCCCCGCTGCCGTAAGGAAGTTGTATATCGTCACAGCGTATGCGTGTCACTGGGAGAAATCCGGGGAAGGCAGGCGGTATATGTGATATTCCAAGTCGGAAGACCTATCTGTAAGGCTCACCAAAAAATAATTTTATCGGAGGAATAAACAGATGAACAAAAAGAAAATCGTCGCAGTATTTGCGGCAACCGCCATAGCGACAACATTGTCACTTGGTGTATCGGCACAGACCGAAGAACAAAGCTATGTATATTTCATAGCAGAAAAATCCGTACTCGGTCAGGGTCTTACCGTTGAGCCTGTAAAGGTTCCCGTAAATGAGGGGGACAAGGGTATCGACATTGTAAAGAAGGCCGCTGAAATCGAGTACTCTGACACCGGCTACGGCCCCTACATTACCGCCTTTAAGGATACCGACACAGGCGCTGAGGTACCAAAGGTAATAAAGGATGCCTGCACAAGCTGGGGTACAAGAGCAAAAGACGGCTATCTTTCAGCCTATGACTATACCTCAGAATCCGGCTGGTCATATTTTATCAATGACGAATATGCTTCCGTTGGTATTGGGGATTATGTTCCCGTAAACGGAGATGTTATCCGCTTTTCCTTTACCGTATACGGCTACGGTGCAGACCTTGGAGTTGATAACTCCTCCGGGGGCGGTGCTGCTGCACTTGTAACCCCCGAAAGCAAGGCTGAGCTTACCCATCTTGCCGCTGATTGTGAAAACAAGGAAAGCGAAGAATATAAAAACGCTGTGGCCGTTTTAGGAAACCTTACAGCAACTAAGGATGATGTAGCAAAGGCTGTTGATGGATTAAAAGCTCCTGCTGAAACTACAGCAGAAACTGAGGCTACCGTTCCCGAAACTGAAGCTCCCGAAACTGAAACTTCTGCTACCGATGTAATCGGTGACAGCGAAAATCCCGGAGAATCAAATGCCACGGATAACACCGGCACAGGTGTGACCTTGCCCTTAGCAGGTGTTGGCATCTCTGCTGTTGCACTTATAGGTGCATATATTTTAAAGCGTAATAAGTAATGATAAGAAAATCTGTTTTTGCGGTCTGTATAGCCTTATTTTTAGCGGTACAGACCGCTTTTACGGTTTTAGCGGAGGGCGTATATAAAAAGGATATAGAAAATTCCTTTATTGCTTCTGCCTCATATTTTGAAAAGGATAGCTTTTTTGACGGCCTTACCTTTGGCAAGGCGGACTGGCTTGCCTTTTTGTACGGCAGGCTTTACGGGGAAAATGAGGAAACTGTTTCCTACTGTGAAAATGTCCTTGACTGCGCCTTAGGGCTTACTGATAATGAGGGCTTTACTCCCCCTACCGAATATATAAGGGCGATTATCACCTTAAGCGGATTTGGGGTATATAATGAGGAGCTTACCAAAACCGGTATATGGTATAACGAGGATTTTGACAGACAGGGCTTTAATGCCTATATATGGGCGCTTATAGGTCTTAACTGTATAAATACCCCTGCCCCACAGGACAGTATAAATAATACCGATAGTCTTATTGAGTATATTCTTTCAAGGCAGTTATCCGACGGAGGTTTTACTCTGGGAAGCGGCACTAAGGCAGACTGCGATATAACCTCCTCGGTTATTTATGCCCTTGCTCCCCATAGGGATAATTCCAAGGTAAATCATGCTTTAGAAAAGGCTGTGGAGTGTCTTTTTTCCTTACAGCAGGAAAACGGCGGATTTATGTCAATGGGTGTTCCTAACTGCGAAAGCACAGCCCAGGCTATAATGGCATTAAGCTCAGTGGGAATAAAGGATCAGCGAATAACCGGTATTTTATCCGCCCTTGATATATACAGAAATGAGGGTGGATTTTGCCATATCGAAGGGGGAGGGCTTAATATCCTTGCCACTTCACAGGGTGCCATGGCCCTTGCTTCCTATGAGCTGTCTTTAAATAACAGGTATCTTTTCTATGACTGTATAAATGAATTTAACAAGGGTGAATTTCTTTACGGAAATAAGCCGGAAACAACTGTTACAACCACTACAACAATCCCACCTGAAACTAGCCCTGAAACTCCTGAAGCCCCGGAAATTCCAAGTGAAGAAAATATGGACAACAATATTTTTATAATAATCGGTATAGTGCTTATTTTCTCGGTTGTTATTGCAATTTTGCTTATGGCATCTGCTAAAGCAAGGGGCGGTAAAACTAAAAGGGCTGTTCCCTTTTTAATTACCCTTATCTTCCTTTTAGCTATTGCTTTAATAGTATTTATTGCCCCGGATATAAACAAGGATAACAATACTATGTCCTCTTCCCCTCCGGGTAACAATTCTGTTACCGGGGATGATACCGTTCATTTTACCATAAGCTGTGAAAATGCCCTTGATAAGGCAAACCCGGAAATTCTTTCCCTTTTGCCCTCAGACGGTATTATTTTTGACGGTGAAGTGAGCTTTGAGGGAGAAATAACCGTTTTTGAACTGCTTTGCAGAATATGTAAGGAAAATAATATCCGCATAGAATATTCCTACTCCCCTGCCTTTGACAGCTACTATATAGAGGGGATTTCGGACTTATATGAATTTGACTGCGGAGAAAGCTCCGGGTGGCTGTATAAGGTGGATGATAAAAGCCCCAACTACGGCTGTTCTGCCTATATTTTAAAGGGCGGCGAACAGGTGGAGTTTATCTATACCATAGACTATACGGAGGTGTGACATGAAGTATATTCATCCTGTAACCTCCCTTGTGATATTTTTAAGTCTTATATTGTTTACCGCTGTTATACAAAATCCCCTTTTCTCTTTAATATCCCTTATATTTGCTATAACAAGTGCTGTTTTAACAAAGGGAAAAACAGCCTTAAAGGGGCTTTTATACTGTATTCCATTATGCCTGTTTTCTGTTATAATAAATGTACTGTTTGTAAACCGGGGAATAACCGTTTTATATACCCTCCCCGGAGGAAATAACATAACCGCAGAAGCCTTGCTTAGCGGTATTTCCTTTGCTGTTATGCTTTTAGGGCTTTTTATGTGGTTTATTTCCTTTAGCTATGTAATGAGTGCTGACAGGGTGCTTTATATATTTTCATCCTTTGCCCCCTCATTGGCACTTCTTATTTCCATGACACTTAAAACAATACCCGGACTGACAGACAGCTTTAAAAGGACTGCCGAATTATATCAGCTTATGGGAAAAAGCATTAAAACCGGAAAGCTGTCCAAAAGGATAGCATACTCAATAGAGATACTTTCATCTGTGCTTAAATTGTGGGTGATAAAGGGTACAACTACTGCCCTTTCAATGAAAAACAGGGGCTACGGCACTAAAAAACGAATAAGCGCTAAAAAAATAAAGATGACGCCAACAGATTATTTTCTTCTTTGTCTGTCCTTATTGTTATCCGGAACTTTAGCTGTTATTATGATTTCAGGCAGGCTTAAATTCAGCTTTTACCCATATATCAGCTTTGAAATAAACACCATATCCGTTATGGTATTTTTAATATTATGTCTTTTGCCCTGCCTTACCGAGTATGACTTTATTTTAAAGGAAAATTTAAGAAAGGAGGAGAGGGATGGAAATAATAAGGCTGCATGATTTTTCCTTTGGCTATAATAAGGAAAATGTGCTTACGGATATTGATTTTACCGTAAACAAGGGAGATTTTATCCTTTTATGCGGAATGTCTGCAAGCGGAAAATCCACCCTTCTTTCCTGTCTTAAGGGGTGCTCAGAGGGAAATTTCAAGGGGGATAGGCTGGTGCTTGGAAAAAAGGCAGGCTATAATGAGGTTTTCCCCTGTAATATTGGCTATATCACCCAGGACCCGGACAGTCAGATAGTATGTCACAGTGTTTTAAGTGAGCTTTATTTTTCCGGGGAAAGTATCGGCATGGATAAGGAAAAAATAAGGCTTAAGGCCGCAGAATTGTCGGTATTTTTCGGCATTGAGGGGCTTATGGGAAAAACAACGGATCAGTTATCCGGGGGAGAAAAACAGCTTTTAAATCTTGCCTCGGTTATGCTTACAAGCCCGGATGTGCTTATTTTAGATGAGCCTACCGCCCAGCTGGACCCGGTGGGAAGAAATAATCTTCTGTCCCTTTTAAGTCGCATAAATAAGGAGCTTGGCACCGCAATAGTTATAGCTGAGCATAATACAAGGGATGTAATAAGCCTTTGTAAATCCATGGCGGTAATTGACAAGGGGAAAATTATAGCCCTCGGGGATGTAAAATCCTGCATTGAAAAAATAAAAAATCACCCCTTGCTCAGGTCAATGCCGGCAGGGGTAAGACTGTTTGATGCTATTGGGGGAGAAAATTTCCCCTTAGATATAACTGGGGCAAAACAGCTTTATAAAGCCTACTCGGAAAATAATACCTTTTATGATATAAAAAGAGAAAACCCCCATTTTTCTAAGGAAAATGTAATTGAGCTTAAAAATGTTACCTTTACCTATTTTGGCTTTGACAAGCTGGTTATAAATAAGCTGAGCCTTAATATTAAAAAGGGAGAATGTCTTTTTATCCTTGGTGGAAACGGCAGCGGAAAAACCACCTTATTAAGGCTTATTGCAGGCCTTGAAAAGCCTGCTGTGGGGGATGTTTATAAAACCGGTAGGATAGCCTTACTTCCGCAACAGCCGTTACTTCTTTTTACCAAGGATACAGTAAAAGAGGAATTTTGTGATAACAAGGCAAGCTCTGATGTAATAGAATTATGCAATATATCCCATCTTTTAAGCCGTCATCCGACTGAGCTTTCCGGGGGGGAATTACAGCGCTGTGCCATTGCATTACTGCTTAGTATGGACTTTGATACTCTGCTTTTGGATGAGCCCTCAAAGGGTATGGATAAGGAAAGTGTGGAGCTTTTAGGACAGATTATAAAAGCCCTTAAGGGAAATAAAACCATAATCTGTGTAAGTCACGATACGGATTTTGCCGCTGAAAGCTCAGACAGGTGCGCTATGCTTTTCGGGGGAGATATAATTTCCCTTGAAAATAAGGAGAAATTCTTTTCCGGAAATGAATTTTTCACCACCGACGGGGTTATAATTTCGAAGGGCATAAAGGACAATGTTGTAAGCGACAATGACCTTATTTATACCGTCACCGGGAAATATCCCGAAAAATCGGACATAAAAATCCCTGCCGATAATCCCACCGAAAACAAAAAAGCCCCCTTCCCCCTTTACAGAAAAATATGTTTAGGTCTTGGGGCGGTAACAGGTATAATTTCTCTGCTTATGGCAGGGGGTGTTATTCCGTTAAAATTCCCGGGAGGGCAGTATTCAGGGCTTCTTACCCTTATAGTTCCCGTGATACTGCTTATTATCGGTCTTGGGATAAAAAACAGGAAATTCACCCCGGACAGGGGGAAAATTCCCACCATAACACAAATACTTGTGGGGACATTTACCCTTATTTCAGTACCCCTTACAATAGCCCTCGGGAATATGCTGACAGATGAAAGAAAGTGGCTTTTTATAAGTATTCTTGTGCTTATAGAATGTATAATGCCCTTCTTTTTCCTCTTTGAGCTAAAGCGCCCCTCCCCTAAGGAAATAGTTTTGCTTTCAATAATGTGCGGCATAGCAATAGCCGGCAGAGAGATATTTTTCTTTTTGCCCCAGGTAAAGCCGGTGGCGGCATTGGTGATAATTTCCGGGGTTGCCTTTGGATGGCAGGCAGGATTTATAACAGGTGCTGTTACCATGCTTGTTTCAAACCTGCTTTTCGGACAAGGGGTATATACCCCATTTCAGATGCTGGCTATGGGGCTTGTGGGATTTTTTGCCGGAGTTATTTTCAGAAGGGGCTGTAACACAGCAGGCCTTTTAATATACGGATTTTTATCGGTATTTTTGCTATACGGTCCCATAATGAATATATCCCAGGCTTTACTGTACACAAACAGCAATATTAAAACCATCTTAGCCGCCGAAATTGCAGGTATTCCTATGGATATTATCCACGGAATTTCAACTGTGGCATTTTTGCTCTTAGGCGGAGTTCAGCTTCTGCCGGTGCTTTTAAGAGCAGTAAAAAAATCCGGTGCATTTAAATAAAATTGCCCCCACCGAGGTGGGGGTTTTATTTTATTCCCCACAAAAAATTCCTGCTGATTTCAATAACATATTGAAATTCTGTCCGAAATATATTATACTGAAATAAAGAAGCTTTTGAGGTATAAAAATGTATTATGTAATTTTTACCCGGGATAATAAAAACCGCAAGAAATATGTGCTGACATCAAGAGTCGCTCTTTTTTGCCCTGAGCTTGCCGCCAGATTTGAGGACAAGAAAATTGCCGATACCATAGCGGAAAAATACCTTAAAAACAAGGACTATGATAATCTTACGGTAACGGAGCTTACCTTTGATATAATAAACGAAGCTCACAGAAAATACGGGGACGCTCTTGACATTTAAAATTATATATGTTATACTTCTCTTGCTTGTTAGAGGACTTGCAATCAAAGATTGTTTAAGTGGGATAAGACCATCAGGTTTTATCCCGCTTTTTTTATTTTAAGGAGGAATTATGACAGTTAAAAAAGCGCTCAGCTATATTTTCCCTTCCATGGGAGGACTTTTTGTGACCTATCTTTATAATGTCATTGACGGAATTTTTGTAGGTCAGGGCGTAGGGGCAAATGCCCTTGGAGCTGTTAATATTGCAGTTCCCTTTATTACCCTTGTTACCGCTGTTGCAACAATATTTCCAATGGGCGGGGCTACTGTGGTGGCGGTACGAAAAGGCAGAGGAGATGACAAGGGGGCTAATGATGCCTTTCTTGTAAGCGTTTATCTCACCCTTTTTGTATCAATTTTGCTTATGCTTTGCGGTATGATTTTTTCAAGTGAAATAGTTTCGGTAAGCGGCGGCGAAAAGCTCACCGAAAGCACTAAAACAATGGCATCGGACTACCTTTTTTATTACTCCGCCTTTTCAGTTCCCATGCTTATGGGTACCGGTCTTTCGGTTTTTGTAAGAAATGACGGCTCCCCTGCTTTGTCCTTTGTGGGAATGCTTTCCGGGCTATAACAAATATCTTTCTTGACTGGCTGTTTATTTATCCCCTTAAAAGGGGAATTATCGGGGCGGCAATAGCCTCCGGTCTTGGACAGATAGTAACTGTGACAATTTTATTATTCCACTTTATTAAAAAGAGGGGAACTCTTAAATTCTCCCTTATAAAGCCTTCCTTGTCCCTTGTGGAAAAGGTGCTTAAAAGAGGTCTGCCGGAGGCCATGACACAGCTTGCCACACCGGTGACAGGCCTTTGCTTTAATATAGTTTTAGCGGAAATATACGGAGATACCGGGGTTTCTGCCTTTAGCGTGCTGTCCTTTCTCTACTCCCTTGTAAATGCGATTTTGTCCGGTGTTTCCCAAGGACTTCAGCCCCTTTGGGGACAATGCTTTGGCATGGAGGATAACAAGGGCGTGACGAAAATCACCAAAACAGGCATAGTTATAAATCTTTGTCTTTCAGCTTTTCTGGTGGCGTTGCTTACGGTATTTAATACCGAAGCGGTAATGATTTTCACAGATGATAAGGATGTAATAAGCACCGCAAAAAAAGCATTACCCATATTCGCCCTTTCCTTCTTACCCATGGCGCAAAATCTTATAATTACCTCCTGTATGTTTTCCACCAAAAGAACAATAAAGGCGGATGCGGTGGCATTATCAAGGGGTGTGGTTTTAAAGGCGGCGGCAATATTCACCTGCGGCGCAGTTCTCCCCTCTCACCTGATATGGATAAGCCCCCTTATAAGCGAGGGATTGACGCTTTTAATAGCGGTGTGGCTTATTGGGCAGACCCGTGAAGGGTGCGAGAGTAACGGTAAAGATAATTCAGTTTATTGAAGGTAAGAATAAACTCTATGGAATTATCACAGACTTTGGAAAGCTCCCGTTCTAACGGGGGCTTTTTCAGAAAGGAGAAAGTTCGTGATAATGACAATACCTAACACAAACAAACACTTGCCGAACAATCAAAGTGTTGCATTAAGCACGAAACCTATTATGCAGTCACTTTTTGACAGCATAATACAAGTTACCGAAGATACAATCTACGGAACTTACAAGGAGTTTTTTCTTCAGACTACCTTTGAGGATGACAGGCTGTATATCGTGTATCTTTATCCGCTTAAAAAGTGCGATGAAGATATGTTAAGCAAGATTGCCTACTTAAACCAACACTCAAACTCATACTACCACTACATAGCAGATGGAATGTACATCTGTAAAGTATGTTTCAAGGTAACAGGGAGTTTGAGCAAGCAAGATTGTAACAGCATTCTTGAAGAAACCGAAAGGACAGCTTATAACGGTTTTTTGATTGCTTCTGGACGCAATAATTGAACTTTTTTCAAAAAAGTTATCATTCCATAAGAAATTTTGGAGTTTTTTTGTACAATCATAATAGAAGGGGAAAATAGAGCATATTTTTCACCCCAAAAAAGGGTACAAAACGACCCATTTTTCGAGTATGGGGTTAATTTTCTCGAAATCTTCCTTTATAATATACTTAAACAAATATGATAACTATTCACGAAAGGAGAATAATTATAGCAAGTGAAAAGAAGTTTAACAAGAAGAAAGCTATAATCGTTGCAGTCATAATAGCGGTAACTTTAACGGCTTGTGCAGGATGCAATAGATTATCCCCCACAGAATTAGAAGAAGTTGTTAGTGATATAAAGCGACAACCGAAATATCAGAAAGCAATTCCCAGTCTGAAACTGATATGACTGCTGAAGGCTCTGAAGCCAAGGAAGAAACTGAAAGCACAACTACTGAAGCAGAAACAGAGAAGCCCGAAACAACTCCTTCCACCCCCAAGCCTTCCGAAACTGATACAACCAAGCCTTCCGAAACTGATACAACCAAGCCTTCCGAAACTGATACTACTACAACAACAACTACTACAACAACTACCACAGCGGCAACACCGCAGTCAACTGAAACTTCTGCTCCCGCTACAACAACTCCAAAGCCTGCACAGACAACTCCAAAGCCTACAACAACTACAACAACAGCACCTAAGCCTACAACGACTACAACAACAGCACCAAAGCCTGCTTTTCAGCCGTTTATAGTATACACAAAAATAAAAAATGTTTTCGGATATTCAGATGAAGATTTAACAGATTTTTGTGGCGGTTATCCTTATATCGGCTCTGATGTACTTATTGTAGAGGAAAATAAAGAAAAGGGTGTATACAAAACAGAAGAAGGTTACTATGTAAAAAGTTCCGATTTTACATTTACTGACCCTCTCCCCGCAGCTTACCATTACCCCTTTGACTTTGAAGCTATAAAGCAGGATATTATAGCACAGAATGACGAATTAGGTTTAAAATACTTTGAGGACACTCACCCCGATGCAGGCTCTTGGTTTGTACCGACAGTCGTAGATAAATATACTTATCCTGCTAAACTCTATGAGGATATGCACAGCGTTTTAGCTACTACTAAGGCTCTTGACGAGCAGATGACAGGCTTTACAGTTCGCATAAAGCCAGTACCCTATGAAGAATATGGAGTATACGGTTATCCTTGGGGCTGTTACACAAGAGAAGAATGGGAAGAACTTGATGTAACCGCTATATATATCGTAAGAGGATAAAGTTTAAAATTTAATAACACAAGAAAGAGTTTTGAGTTTTCAAGACTCTTTTCTTTTTGGCAAAAATTCAAAGTCACCTTCACGGGTGGCTTTTTTACATATAAAGCAACAACGACAAATAAGAAAGGATGGTATTTTTCATTATGAAAACTACTAAGACAAGTTTTTTTAAGAAAGCAGCAGCTATATTTATGACCGCTGTAATGACCCTTACGGCTCTGCATATACAGACCTTGGTAGGTGCTATCTCGTGGGGGAATGTATCAAGTGTCAAGGTATCTTTAGGAGATGCCTATTATGACAACAGCGGCAATACCTACGGACACCCCACAGCTTACCCTTATCTCATTTATGCTAAGAATGGTGACACTACAACCGACACTCATTCGGCAGGAAACCATTCATCTTTATGGGTAACTGACTTGGCAACAGGCACTCAAAGGCGTGCAATATGCGTAGAGGCGGGAGTTCCTATTCCTAACTATGCAACATACAAGGACAAACAGGGTGCATCGTCAAGTGACAACTACATTTATCGTCTGCCCCAAAAAAACCACAAAACAATGTTTTGTGGTTTTTGACTATTTAATTTACATTCTGTGGTTTTGGTTTTAAAACCACTTATTATAGATTTCCTCGAATTTGCCGTTTTCTTTAAGGGTGGCTATGGCGGTTTCTATTTTTGCTTTAAGCTCCTCATTTCCCTTCTTTACGCCTACGCAGTAATTTACCCTGTACTTGTTATCCTCCGGGTAGTCCGGGTAGATTATACTCAGCTTCTTTTCGGCGGTTTTGTTGTAATTTAAAATTTCCGACTCATAGCATAAAACCGCCTGATATTGACCGCCCTTGAATTTTTCCATAATATTTTCCACTCGGATTATATTCATAATTGTGGGGAATTGTATTTCTTCAAAGTCGAAAATCACATCCTCAAGCTCTGTATAGGTCAGTATGGAGCTTTTGCTTAACTGCTCTGTAGTTTCTATGCCGGAATCCTCATACACTCCGAAAACCACCCTATCATAAAAATAAGGGGAGGTAAAATCAAGGCTCTTACTTAATTCTTCAGTAGGGGCTACACCGTTCCAATAGCAGTCGTAAATTCCCTTTTCCATATCCTCCTTAACAGTAAAACCGGAGGCAGAGGTTATCTTTAATTCCATCCCCAGCTCATCACATACCGCACCGGCAAGGTCTATATCAAAGCCCTCAAACACCGTTTTGTCATCCTTTGTAACCATATAGCTCATGGGGGAAATTGAGCCTGTTATTCCTATTGTAATCACCGGCTTTTCTGTATTATCCGGGGAATTTTCTTTGCTGTCAGCCGCAGATGAGGTATTTTCCGAACAGCCGGATATAAGTAATATTGCAGATAAAAATAAAGGTAATAGCTTTTTCATGGTGTATCCTTTCATATTTGATATACTTATTTTACTATAAATTAAAGCCGATTTCAAGCATAAAAAAAGTCCCCTTGCGGGGGCTTATATTTATCTTATTCCTTGATAACCTCTACCATCATACCGGGTGTAGCAAGTACAGCGTTTGATTCATCTGTATCAATGTGCATAGCGTCAGCGAAGTTTTCGCTTACTCTGATTACAACATCGGATAAGATAGCCTTTCTTCCGTCGGAATCAACCTTAACACTTACAACATCCTTGTTCTTAACTCCCCACTTTTCAGCGGTTTCGGGAACTAAGTGAATGTGACGCTTAGCAACAATTACGCCCTCGCTGATTTCGATTTCACCGCAGGGACCTGTGATCTTGCAACCGGGTGTGCCGGCAATATCGCCAGATTCTCTTACTACAATGGGACATCCGATTGAACGGGCATCTGTAGCGGATAATTCAACCTGTGTAGCAGGTCTTACGGGGCCTAAGATAGATACATTTGCAAGTGACTTCTTAGGGCCTGTAACTGTAACTCTTTCCTCGCAGGCAAACTGTCCGGGCTGAGAAAGATCCTTCTTCTTTGTAAGCTCATAGCCCTTGCCGAAAAGAACCTCAAGTGCTTCCTGTGATACGTGTACATGACGCGCAGATGTTTCAAGTAAAACTTCCATTTTCATTGTGATTATTCCTTTCTGAAAATGCGTATAGCCGCAAAATTATTCCGAAAATATTATACACCTATTTTGTAATAATTTCAAGTACCTGTCACAGTAAATTAAGCTGTTTTTAAGGTAAGGTATATATAATTTAAATACAATAAAATATTGAATTTCATTAAATGATATGTTACAATTATTTATGAACATTTTTTGACGAAAAATTCAGAAGGTCATAAAAGTCCCGAAAGGAACCCATATGCAGGAAAATATAAACAGAAAAAGAAAACAGAATAAAGCACCCCTATTGCTGATAGCAGGCTGTCTTGTGGTGTCAGGGGCTGTTTCAGGTGTTCACCTTCTTGTAAATAATTCGGTAAAGGTCGAGAATGTAAGCAGTGAGGAATCGGAAATTTCCTCCGTGGAGGAATCATCGGTGGATGAAAAGGAGCTTCTTATTCAAAGCTACTCCCCCACCGGAAAGGTAACACTACAGCCGGGAGTAAATCTGTCAGAGGAAATGCAGCAGCTTTTACTTGACTACACCCTTAAAAAGCAAGAAGCCATAGGAAAGCTAAAATATATCCCCTTGGATGAATTTTTTGATAAGGATAACCACTACGGGGAGTTATACAGGTATTTTTGCAATACCTCTGAGGAGTATCTTATAAATGTGCGTAAAAACCGCCTCCAGGATTTCCGCTATATATCCGGGGATTTTGAAATAGTGATCACATCAGTAGAGCAGGATGAACAGGAGCTTGTAGTTGATTATTATATCAATGAGGCGGTGGAATATGCCTGCACCGGGGTTACCTCCTACTCCTGCCTTATGGAGGGTGAAGCCAGAATAACGGAAAAGGACGGCAAGGTCTTGCTTACCCAGATGGCTGAGGATACCGATGTTAATCTGCTTATAGAAGAAAAGGTAATGAACAGCCTTGGTTTTGACTATGAGCAGTATTACCTGAAGGATATGATCGTTCCTGAAGGGATAGATTATGAACATTTATTCTCTTCCATTGAAAAGGAGCTTGAAGAAAAAAGCACAACGGATATAGAAAAGCAGACCGCCTATTTAAATGAAGTAAACAGCGGTAACAAGCACATCTTTACACGAACTGCGGATGTTCCCTATAATGCCGAAAAGGCGGTGGAATATTCCTATAACTGGGTAGGAAAGGACAGCCTTGTAAGAAATCCGGAATATTCCAACTATGGTATATACGGGGGCAACTGTCAGAACTATGTTTCCCAGGCTCTTCATTATTCCGGTATACCCATGGACTGGGATGGTGAAAGTAAAGATTTACAATGGAAGTGGTTTAACGATGAGCAGATAGATGAGCCGATAAATGACGGCCGTGTTCCCTCCTGGTCAGGAACCGAAAACTTCTACAACTATGTGCTTTCAAATGAGGGCGCAGGCCTTGTGGCTGAGGTTACAGACAACATATACAGCGCTGAGGTGGGAGATGTTATCCAGTATGTAATTGACGGCTGGTCACACCACAGCGTAATTGTCAGCGGTATTGTGTATGACGATGAGGGTAATGTGGTGGACTTACTTATAAACAGCAACACCACCGACAGAATAGATTTCCCCATGAGTGCCTACGGATATACGGATATAAGGCTTATACATATTGTAGGCTACAATGAATAAAAAATAAAGGAAGAGTAAACTCTTCCTTTTATTTTTATAAAAAGAAAAGACCCTTCAGGAGAAGGGTCTTGTTTTTTAGTAATTACGCACCAACGCTTGCATTCATTTCCTTGATACGATCTTCAATTACACCCTGGCTGGCTGCACGAACTGATGTGTAGGTTTCGCCGTTCATGTAGGGGTACTTTGTAAGTGTTTCAACAGGAGTATCCTGGCTTGATGTGTTACCGAGATCCTGACCGATACCATTCTTGAAGTCAAATACTGCTACGAATGTGTCGGGATCCTTGAATGTGTCAAGACGATCAAGAAGATCATCTGTCCAGTGGAACTCGTTCTTGGACTGCTCACGAGCTGCAGCCTTGATGTCGGGATCCTTAACTGCAACAAGGTTAGCATAGATCCAAGCCTTGTAGCCGTCAACGTTCTTAGAACCGGATACTAACATGATAGAATCCTGCTTCATGCTCTGGTAGTAAGCATCAGCACCGTCCATCTGGGGGAAGGGAACTAAGCCGATTTCGTCTTCATCCCACTGATCCTTCTGAGCGAACTTGTAAAGCATTGACTCGTACTGGAATGTACCATCTGCAAAGAATAATGTGTTACCGTTTCTCCACTCAGAAAGGTTGATCTGCCAACCGTTGATTGTTTCTCTGGGGTAACGCCAGCCCTGCTTTGTATCATCGAACTTGATGAGAAGGTCCATACACTTTTCAATGTTTGCATTGTTAAGGTTGGAAACAAGCTTACCATCCTCAAGGCCTACAAGAGGAGTACCTGTTGTAGCAACCATAGCGTTCTCGGGATTCCAGCCGTCCATAGCGTACTTGCCTGCGTCTACATCTGTGAAAGTAGAGCACATATTTTCAAACTCTGTCCATGTCCATTCGCCGTTTTCAAAAAGCTCCCAAGGATCTGTAAGACCTGCGTTTTCAACTACGGACTTTCTGTAGAAGAGAACCTGGTCAATGTTAAGATCCATAATAGGACAGTAATACTGGCCGCCCCACTGGAACATATCAATAGCATCCTTATAGTCTGCCCAGTCGTCGCCCTCGAAGTTGCCGAAGAGGTCGCCTACAGGAGCAAAGAGCTTCTGATACACGCTGTAGGGGTAGTTGTTGATTTCAAAGGGGAAGCAGTCGGGAGAGTCACCGGACTGTACCTTTGTAGCAAGTGCTGTATATCTGTCAGCAAATCCTACGCTTACATTTACGAATACGTTTTCTGCAGGAACGTCAGAATAACCCTCGGGAATTGTCTCGGGTGTGCCGTAAAGTGTCTTGAACATTTCTACGGCAGGAGAAGCCTCCTGGATATCCCACCATGCCATCCAAACGATCTTCTTGTCTACCTCGATATTCTTGTAGTCTTCAGAAACCTCAACATTACTTACAGCATCCTTTACGCCTGAGTCTTCAGACATAACCTGCTGAGTCTGAGTAGTAGTTGTTACAGCTGCATCGCCGCCTGAGTCTGTACCGCTTGTTGCGGGTGTATCGCTACAACCTGTAAATGCGGATACGGCAGTAATAAGAGCTAAAGCACCTGCAAACGCTTTTGTTACTTTTCTCATTTTACCCTCCTGAAAAAATTTCCTCCCCCTAAGGGAGAATTGCTTAATATTACATAATAATTATACCAAATAGCCCCCTTTCAGTCAATGAACATATTGTAGTAAAATCTAAATCGTCTTTTGGTTAATTAGTACAAATATGAGCTGATTTTCTTGTTTTTAACTTAGCTAAATAAAGGCATAATTTAAGTAAATCAATTTTTACGCATTTTAAATACAGGGGCTATTCCCTTTTGTAATGCGGAATTGTAATTTAAGCTGTTATTTTATAAAGTGAATTGTTGATTGCATAAATTAAGTAAATTTCCTTTGGAAATATACGGAATAAAAAAATCGTGCCGGTTTCCCGACACGATATGATTTATTTATAAATTACTGATTCTCGCCGCAAAGCTCAGCGTAAAGTCCGATATAGAGCTTAGCTGACTGATCCCAGCTGAAGTCTGCCTTCATGGCACGGGTAACCAGCTTGTTCCACTCTGTCTTGTTCCAGTAGTGGTTCTTTGCTCTTTCGATAGCATAAAGCATATCGTGAGCATTGTAGGACTGGAAGGTATAGCCTGTACCGTTCTCCTCGCCGCAGTCGATAATGCTGTCTGCAAGACCGCCTGTCTTACGAACTATGGGAATAGTACCGTAGCGAAGTGAAATCATCTGAGCAAGGCCACAGGGCTCACTCTTACTGGGCATAAGGAACATATTTGCACCGGCATAAATTCTCTTGGCAAGATCGGGAATATATCCGCAGGTAAATGCCACTCTGTCGGGGTATCTCCACTTCATCTCATGGAAGAACTGCTCGTACTGTGCTTCGCCTGAGCCTAAGATAACTACCTTGTAGCCCAAGTTTACTATATCATCAAATACGCACTTTACAAGATCAAAGCCCTTGTGCTCAACAAGACGGGAAATCATACCAAGTACCGGCTCTTCACCATCGGGAAGTCCTACCTCCTCAAGAAGCTTTGACTTACAGGTCTTCTTGCCTGCCTTCTTTGCTGTTGTGAAGTTAGCAGGAATTACAGGGTCGGTAGCGGGGTTGTACATATCTGTATCAATACCGTTAAGAAATCCGCAGGTCTTGTACTGCTTGTCACGGAGTGCTCTGTCAAGGCCGTGGGAGAACCAGGGGTCAAGTATTTCTCTTGCATAGGTGGGAGAAACTGTTGTAACCTTATCTGATACCTCAATGGCAGCCTTCATGAAGTTTAAGTCCTTGTCATATTCCATAAGAGCTGCAAAGTGTCTGGGAATACCGAGAACCTCCTCTAAAAGCTCCATACCGTATCTGCCCTGATACTGGATGTTGTGGATTGTAAATACATTCTTTATTCCCCACAGCTTGAAGTGGTGCTTATAGAAAATGTTGTAGTATACAGGGATAAGTGCACACTGCCAGTCATTGGAGTTGATTATCTGGGGCTTGAAGTCATCAATTACCGTCAGCATTTCAAGAACGGCTCTTGAGAAGAAGGCATAACGCTCTGCATCATCATAATAGCCGTAAAGACCGAAATCTCTCTTGAAGTAATATTCATTATCAAGGAAATAATATGTAACGCCGTTTATCTCGGCTGTGAATAAACCGCAATACTGCTGTCTCCAACCTACAGGAACATAGAAGTTGGTCACGTATCTCATTTTTTCACGCCATTCCTGCTTTATTGTGTTCACATAAAAAGGAAGAACTACTCTGCAATCATGTCCTGCCGCACAAAGTGCCTTAGGAAGTGAGCCTGCTACATCTGCAAGACCGCCGGAAGCCGCAACGGGCTGTGCTTCACTTGCTGCATAAAGGATTCTCATAAATACCCTACCTTTCACCGCATAACGGTTATTAAATAATAATCTACAGTTTTAATATACCATATCCAAAGCACAAAATCAAGAGAATTTGCGGAAATTCACGATTTTTTCTGAGGATAAGAAAATATATCTGCGAAATAGGACAAATAATATAAAAATTATGTCATATTACCGTCAATATTGTGCCGGCGCAGATAAGCACAAGTCCGGCACTTGCCATGGCGGATAATTTTTCTTTAAGGAACAATGCGGAAAACAATACAACGGGAAGTATGCTTAATTTATCTATTGCCACTACCACTGTAAGGTCAGCACTGCCAAGGGCATAGTAATAGCAAAGCCAGGATGCCCCGGTGGAAATTCCCGACAGGATAAGAAGCAGCTTTTCCTTTGCTCCCCCTACCCCGGAAAAGGGATTTCTCTTGCCCTTTGAAAGCATTACCACCCATGCCATTATAAGCACCACAACAGTTCTTAATGCGGTGGCAAGGTTTGAATTTATGTTCTCAATTCCCACCTTTGCAAAGATGCTTGTAAGGGCGGCAAACAATGCACTAAGCCACGCAAACACTATCCATATACGGGATTTTGACTGCTTTTGCTTGCCTGATTTTACGGTCATCATAAGAGTTCCTGCAAAGATAAGTGCCATAGCAATAAGCTTAAACAGGGTGGGCTCCTCGTTTAAGAACACAAAGGACATTATCATAGCAAGGACGGTGGAGCTTTTATCTATGGGGGAAACCTTATTTGCATCCCCGAATTTAAGCGCCTTGAAATAGCATATCCAGGAGGCTCCGGTGGCTACACCGGATAATATAAGCCATAGTAAGGTAAGCCCCCAGGCATTTTTAATATCCCAGAAGGAATCGGTTATAAATACCACTATCCAGGAAACAATAAGCGCCACAAGGGTGCGAAGTGAGGTTGCCCCGTCCGGGTCGGAATTTTTAAGTCCGCATTTTGCAAGTATGGTGGTTAATGCCGCAAAGCAGGCGGATAAAACTGCAAACAGTATATAGATCATAGTGCTGTCCTTTACACAAAATTATTCCCCACAGAAGTGGGGAATAATTTAAAAGCTCTTTCTGCAATAGTCTCTGGGAGTTACACCCTTCTGACTTTTGAACACCTTGATAAAATAGCTGTAATCATTAAAGCCGCAGTTCATGGCTATATTGATGAGCTTTTCGTCGGTGCTCACGATCTGCTCACAGGCAGATTCTATTCTGTAATAATTGAGGTATTCTACAGGCGTCTTCTTAGTGTATTCCTTAAAAGCACGGCAGAAATAGTTTCTGTTCATGCCGCACTGATTGGCAAGCTCTTCTAAGGTAATAGGCTCTCTGTAATGCTCTTCAATATAGCTCAGTACCTTCTTGAACTTGCTGATTTTCTTGAGATCGCTTGCGGGAAGCTCGCTGTCTGCGAGGAAATAATTGTTTCTGATGATGCTGCCGAGCAAACATAACAACTGACCCTGTGCATAAAGCTCATAACCGGTATTCTTATTTGCCAGTATTTCGCATATAGCACGAAGGAGCTTTGAGGGCTCGCTTTCAGCCGGGAAAACCGGTATGGTTGACTTTTCACGGTTAAGCATAGGCTGAACCTGTGCAGCACAGCTCTGACTGCATTTAACAAGTGACGCTGCATCAAAAACCACACAGTCATAGATGCAGTTGTAGGGCATAGCTCCGTGCATGGAGCCTCCTATAATAAAAGTGCTTTCCCCTTCATTCAATACCCTATCCTTGCCGTCAACGGAAATCTCCAGCTTTCCGCTGTGAACAAAGATAAGCTCACATTCATTATGCCAGTGGTGGATCATGTTGTATCTCGGGTGTATTTCCGTTACATGATAGAATGCGCACGGAAATTCTCGGGTGCCATGTTCACGCTTTTCGCGGTATTCAATATACTTCATCGTAAATTCCTTTCTATAGGCAGTAAACGACAGTATAATACCTCTTTACTATACAATTATATCATTTTTTTACAAAAGTGTAAAGGTTTAAGCAATATTTTTACATATTTTTTTAACTTTTGTCCATTTTGCACTAATTACTTATTTCAATTTGTGGAATATGTAAAATAATTATGGTGGCACAATAAAAAAATTACATAAAAACGATTACATACACTTGAAGTTTTTGAGCAAATCCTCTATAATAAAGAAGGAATTTATTTCTGTAACTATGTAACGCTATAATGCGTTAAAACAAAATTTTCAGGAGGATCCTATGAAATTCGGTAATTTTGACGATAATAACAGAGAATATGTCATTGCGTCACCCAAAACCCCTTATCCCTGGATCAACTATCTCGGCACACAGGGATTTTTTTCACTTATTTCAAACACAGCAGGCGGCTATTGCTTCTATAAGGATGCACGTCTGAGAAGAATCACCCGTTACCGTTACAACAACGTACCTGTTGATATGGGCGGCAGATACTTCTACATCAACGATGACGGCCATGTATGGAATCCCGGCTGGTCACCCGTAAAGACAGAGCTTGACAGCTACGAATGTCGTCACGGTATGGGCTACACCATAATCAACAGCTCCTCAAAGGGCATAAATGCAAAGATTACCTTCTTTGTTCCCCAGAACTTCAACGGCGAAATTCAGAAGGTTACGATCACAAACAACACCGGTGCAAAGAAGACAATCAAGCTCTTCAGCTTTATTGAGTGGTGCTTATGGGATGCCAATGATGATACCACAAACTTCCAGAGAAACTTCAACACAGGTGAGGTTGAAATTGACGGTTCTGTTATCTACCACAAGACAGAGTATAAGGAAAGACGCGATCACTACGCATTCTATTCAGTAAATGCTCCTATCAACGGCTTTGATACAGACAGAGAAACCTTCCTTGGCTTATATAACGGCTTTGATGCTCCCCAGACAGTATTTGCCGGCAAGCCCGGAATGTCAGTAGCTGACGGCTGGTCACCTGTTGCTTCTCACTATATTGAGGTTACCTTAGAGGCAGGCGAAAGCAAGGACTATGTATTCTGCCTTGGTTATGTTGAAAACGCATTTGAAGAAAAGTTTGCTCCCGACCTTGATGAAAACAGCACAATCATCACAAGCGGCGGCAGCAAGAAGAATATTGTAAATAAGGCAAAGGCTAAGGAAATGATGGCTATGTGCGACACAGCAGAAAAGGCTGACGCACTCTTTGCTGAGCTTAAGGAACACTGGAACAGCCTTCTCGGTCAGTACAGCGTAAACTCTCCCGATGAAAAGCTCAACCGTATGGTTAATATCTGGAATCAGTACCAGTGCATGGTTACATTCAATATGTCCAGATCCGCATCCTACTTTGAAAGCGGTATCGGCAGAGGTATGGGCTTCAGAGATTCTAACCAGGACCTTTTGGGATTTGTTCATCAGATTCCTGCAAGAGCAAGAGAAAGACTTATCGACCTTGCGGCTACCATGCTTGAGGATGGCGGCGCATACCACCAGTATCAGCCCCTTACCAAGATGGGTAACCATGAGCTTGGTTCTAACTTCAACGATGACCCCCTGTGGATGATTTTAGCTACAGCGGCATATATCAAGGAAACAGGCGATGTTTCTATTCTTGATGAAAAGGTTCCCTATGAGAACAAGGAAGAGCTTGCTGACACAATGCTTGACCACATGAAGAGAGCATTCTATCATGTAGTTAAGAAGGTAGGTCCTCACGGACTTCCTTTAAGCGGTCGTGCAGACTGGAATGACTGCCTTAACCTTTCCTGCTTCTCAAGAAAGCCCGGCGAATCCTTCCAGACCTTCAACAACAAGGAAATGTTCAAGGAGCCTCCCTTCTACAGCCAGGTTGCTGAATCTGTTATGATTGCAGGTATGTTCTGCGCTATTGCTCCCGAATATGTAAATATGTGCTTACTTAAGGGCGACAAGGCTGAGGCTGACAAGGCTCAGGCTGAAATCGACAAGATGAGAAAGCTCACAGAAGAATACGGCTATGACGGTGAATGGTTCTTACGTGCTTATGACCACAACGGTAATAAGGTAGGCTCTCACGAATGTGAAGAGGGTAAGATCTTCATTGAGCCCCAGGGCTGGTGCGTTCTTGCCGGCATCGGTAAGGACAAGGGCTACGATATCAAGACTCTTGACAGCGTAGACAAGTATCTTAACTCAAAGCACGGTCTTGTTCTTAACAATCCTGCATTTACTCACTATATTGTTGAGTACGGTGAAATTTCCACATATCCCCCGGGATATAAGGAGAATGCAGGTATCTTCTGCCACAACAACGCATGGATTATCTGTGCTGAGGCGGCAGTAGGCAGAGGCGACAAGGCATTTGAATATTATTCAAAGATCGCTCCCGCATTCAGAGAGGAAATGTCCGATCTTCACCGCACAGAGCCTTATGTATATGCTCAGATGATTGCAGGTAAGGATGCAAGCAGACACGGTGAGGCTAAGAACTCCTGGCTTACAGGTACAGCGGCATGGAACTTTGTGGCTGTATCACAGTATATCTTAGGTATCAAGCCTGAATATGACGGTCTTAAGATTGATCCTTCCATTCCTCACGAGTGGGACGGCTTCACAGCTTCAAGACTGTTCAGAGGCGCTACCTACGAAATCACAGTAAAGAACCCCAACCACGTTTGTGCAGGCGTTAAGCAGGTAGTGGTTGACGGTAATGTTATTGAGGGTAATGTTGTTCCTGCATTTGAAAGTGGTACACATACTGTTGAAGTAACTCTCGGCTAATTAAATATAATTATCCCCGTGATATTCACGGGGATATTTTTTTATACTTTCTTTACAATGCCGTAATTGACAAAATCCCTTATACATGGTATACTGATATAAATGTATTTTTAAAGGAGGAACTTATATGAACCGTCGTGATAAGATAAACTACTATCTGGATATTGCCGAAACAGTATGCGAAAGAGGTACCTGCCTTCGCAGAAACTTCGGTGCAATTATCGTACATAATGACGAAATAGTGTCAACAGGCTATAACGGTGCTCCCAGAGGTCTTGCAAACTGCTCTGACCTTGGTGTATGTACAAGAGAAAAGCTGAATGTTCCCAGAGGACAGAGATATGAGCTTTGCCGTTCTGTTCATGCTGAGGCTAACTGCATTATCTCCGCTTCAAGAAGAGATATGATAGGCGCTACTCTTTATCTCGCCTGTCATGACGGCCCCACCGGTGAGCTTTACGGCGATGTGGAGCCCTGCTCTATGTGTAAAAGACTTATTATAAATGCAGGTATTGCTACTGTAATTATCCGTACATCAAAGACAGATTTCAAGACTATCACCGTTGACAGCTGGATAGCAAATGATGAGAGCTTAAAGGGTAGCGAAGGCTATTGATATGAAAAGAAAAACTAAGATAGCCCTTTGTGCTGTTGCTGTAACTGCCGCCACTGTATTTACCGCTATTGCCTGTGATATGAGGCTTTTGAATGTATTTTACAATCTCAAAAGCAGTAAGGTTAAGGATGATATTAAGATCGCCTTTATTTCCGATCTTCATGACAGCCTTTACGGAAAAAAACAGTCACAGCTTATAGGCGAGGTCGATAAGCAAAAGCCGGATATTGTGGTATTCGGGGGAGATCTTGCGGATAAGACAATGGACCATATGCCGGAAAATTCCTTTATTGCGGTAAGGGAGCTGGTAAAGAGATACCCCTGCTATTTTTCCATGGGGAACCATGAATACAGCAGAGGCGACAGCCTTAAAATAAAGAAAATTCTTTCGGATATGGGAGTTAAGGTACTGGAGGGTAATGGTGAAGTTATCACCGTTAAAAACAGTCAGATTGAGATATGCGGTATATTTGATGCCTTTGCCTATGATGAAGTTGACGGGGAGCTTGTAAATCAGCTGGAGGCTGTTACTGCCCCTGAGGATAGTACACGTTACAGGGTGCTTATTGCCCACTTCCCTGAGGATATTGAGGAATATTTAAAGGGGAATTTTGATCTTATATTATCCGGTCATGCCCATGGCGGACAATGGATAATTCCCGGTGTTGTAAACGGCGTTTATGCCCCGGGACAGGGATTTTTCCCGAAATATGCCGGCGGACTTTACACCCACGGCAAAACCTTCCATGTTGTAAGCAGAGGACTGTGGAAGCCCTCTACCCTGCTGTTTGTACCCCGTGTTTTTAACCGCCCGGAGCTGGTATTTGTAAATATTTCACCTGATAAATAAAAGCTGCTCTTATGAGCAGCTTTTTTTATTCCTGTAAGGTTCTGTCGGTCTTCTTAAAAATTATGCTTACTAAAAATCCGAATACTATTGCCGCACATACTCCGGCGGCGCAGGCGGAAAATCCCCCGGTGAAAATTCCGATAAAGCCGTCCTTATCAATAGCCTCTCTCATGCCCTTTGCAAGCATATTTCCAAAGCCGGTAAGGGGTACTGTTGCCCCTGCCCCGGCAAAGTCAATAACAGGCTCGTATATATCAAGAGCCCCTAAGATTACTCCTGCCACCACAAAGGACACAAGTATTCTTGCCGGGGTGAGCTTTGTAATATCAATAAGCAGTTGTCCTATGACGCAAAGTATTCCCCCTACCAAAAATGCCTTTAAATATTCAAGTAAAATATCCATGCTATATCCTTTCATGGGTTATTTCCACCACATGGGAAATACCCGGTATGCTTTCTCCCTGCTGTACAAAGGTGGTGGACATAAGAGCCCCTGTGGCGGCAAAGAGTATTCTTTTAAACTTGCCGCTTTCCACCCCGGGAAGAATATATCCGCAAAGTACACTTGCACTACAGCCACAGCCTGAGCCTCCTGCATGAACATCCTGTTCATTTCTGTCATAAAGCATAAGTCCGCAGTCATTGTGTACCATGCTTATATCCCTGCCCTCTTTTATAAATAATTCCTTTAGAATATCGCTTCCCACCTGGCCTAAATCCCCGGTGAAAATTCCGTCATAGTCTGAGGGCGTTGTGTTTGTATTATCAAAATGCCGTGACAGGCTGTCGTATGCTGCCCCCGCCATGGCCGCACCCATGTTGTTTGCGTCCTTTTCTCCCATATCCCTTACTATTCCTATGGTGGCCTTGCTAAGATAAGGGGACTTGTCCTCTGTGCCTGTTATACAGCATCCTGCCGCAGTTGCTGTCCATTGGGCGGTGGGAGGTCTTACTCCTCCGTAATTTATTGGGAAGCGAAATTGCCTTTCCGCTGAACAAAAATGAGATGAGGTAATGGCGGCGCAGTAGCTGTTATTCCCCCTTGAAAATACCCCTGCCATGGCAAGGGTCTGTGCCATTGTGGAGCAAGCCCCATACTGTCCCAGGTATGGAATGTTGCTTTCCCGTGCAGAATAAGCGGATACGGTACATTGATTAAGAAGATCCCCGGCAAAGTAAAAGCTCACATCCTCACGGGTTAGCTGTCCCTTTCTCAGCGCCATATCAAAGGCGTATTTTTGCAGCTTGCTTTCGGATTTTTCCCAGGTGGGTTCTCCTAACTGTGCCCCCTTTGATACATAGTCAAAGTATGACCCCAAGGGGCCGTCACCCTCCATTTTTCCCACCGCTGCCGCATAGGAATGTACCGATACCGTGTTTTCATTATCCGTAAGGGTTATAGTGCCCTTTTTTCCTTGTGTCATATTCCCTCCTACATAAATAAGCCTGTGATATAATAAATAATTCCATATATAAATGCGGCTAAAATGCCGTAAACTATCACAGGGCCGGCAATAACAAACATCTTAGCCGCCGTTCCTAAAATAAGACCTTCGGACTTAAATTCCATGGCCGGAGATACCACCGCATTTGCAAAGCCGGTTACAGGTACTAAGGTTCCTGCCCCGGCGTGCTTTGCTATTCTTTCATAAAGCCCAAGGCCTGTTAAAAGGGCGCTTAGAAATACCAAAGTGACAGTAGTCATAATTCCGCTTTTTTCAATATCGAGCCCAAGATAGGAATAGAGATTTATAAAAAACTGACCGATACAGCAGATAAATCCCCCTATTAAAAATGTCTTCGGCAGGGTGATATACAGCTTTGATGTACCCTCATGCTTTTTTGCTATGGTTTTATATTCTTTTTTTGTAATGTTCATATATATTCTCCTTTCATTTCTGAGTATATTTTTTGATTGGAAAGCGGAAATATGAATGGGAAATTAAGGGGATGAAAAATTTTTACCCCATTTTATTTTTTCAGGTTGACTTTTTTAAAATAAAGTTGTAAAATAAAAGCATACCGATTTACTCGGCAAATAAAGTGTGAGGTGAAGAAAAATGGCTCTTCCTGAAATTATTACAAAGCTTAGAAAAATGGCAGAGGGTATTGATGTTTCCAATGTGGATTTCCTTGCGGTGCAGGTAAATCTCAAGGATCTTGATCCCGGTACCTTTTATGTGGAGGTAAAGGATCACAAGATAAATATTGAGCCCTATGAGTATATCGACAGAAATTGCGCTATCACTATAAATTCAAAGGATTTCACAAAGCTGATTGACGGCAAGTTAGATCCTATTGCCGCTTTCACTTTAGGTAAGCTGAAAGTGGACGGAGATTTAGGAAAGGCTCTTGAATTTTCAAAGATAGTAAAGAAATAAAATTCCCCTGCTATTGCAGGGGTTTTCTTTACTTGAAAAAACCGGGGATAGGGTATATAATAAATACGGAGATGATTATATGACCCGAAAACAGCTATTTGCATACGCTAAAAGAAAATACGGCGGTGTTGCCGAATATCCATGGAACGATGACAATGCAGTAATAAGGCATAAGGAAAACAAAAAATGGTATGCCCTTATTATGAATGTAGGCTGTGACAAGCTGAAAATCGAAGGAGAGGGCAATATGGATATACTTAATGTTAAGTGCGACCCTGTGCTTATCGGCTCTCTCAGATGCCAGCCGGGATTTTTGCCGGCATATCATATGAATAAGGAAAAATGGCTTACTATTTTGCTTGACAGGGTGGATGACAAGCGGATAAAAAGCCTTATTGATCTTAGCTATACTTTAACGGAGGGTAAGAAAAAATGAACGAAGTTTTAAATGCCATGAAGGAAAGACGCAGTATAAGAAAATTCAAAGGGGATGCAGTCCCGAGGGAGCTTATAGATAAGGTAATTGAGGCAGGACTTTATGCCGCCAGCGGACGAAATTTCCAGTCCCCTGTTATAATTGCGGTAACCGATAAGACACTAAGGGATAAAATTTCCAAAATAAACGGGGAAATTGCCGGTATGCCTGAAAATCACGATCCCTTTTATAATGCACCCTGTATTCTTATAGTGCTTGCAGATAAGCAGTTCCCCACCTATATTTATGACGGCTCTCTTGCCCTTGGCAACATGATGCTTGCCGCCCATACCTTAGGTCTTGGCAGCTGCTGGATTCACAGGGCAAAGGAGGAATTTATGACGGATGAATATAAAGCCCTTCTTACCTCTCTTGGCATAAAGGGGGATTTTGAGGGTATCGGTCATCTGGCGCTTGGTTATGCGGATTGTGAATATCCCGGCATTATCCCACGAAAGGAAAACAGAGTATTTTATATTGAATAAAAAAATACCGACCCTTTTGATATGCACCCCAAAAGTTAGACACTTTTGGAGGTGCATATTTTTATGGCAA
>CALXIO010000010.1 GCA_944388385.1 uncultured Ruminiclostridium sp. | reverse complement strand
TTCAACTTAAAACAAAACTGACTCCGTATGAATTACGAAGTCAGTATGCCCTTAAATTTAATATTGTACCATAGAGGGGTGTTTTTGTGCTGTCCGTACAATTTGGGGCGGTGCACATCAGTCCGGATTATTTTATCTGATTTTTATAAACACAGCCCCGCTTTTCGGTACAGTAACCTTATTGTCGCTGATTTTTGCGCCTTCACCGAGAGAATATATAATCTCTCCGGTTTTATCAAGGTTATATTCCGCCGTTTCATTTTTGGGATTTATAAGAATAATAATTTCCTCATCCTCACAATATCTGCGGTATACAAGGGGATATTCAAAGGATAATATTTCAAATTCCGAGTAATTAAGCAGGGCAGGGTGATTTTTCCTTATTTCAATAAGCTGTCTTATTGTATTATAAAGGGAATTTTCATCACCGGTCTGGCTTAATACATCGGGGGCAGAGGGGGAATTATCCTGCTTTATATAAAGCATTCGCTTGTCCGCCTTTGAAAAGCCGTAGTTAGGAGTTCTGTCCCATTGCATAGGGGTACGGGAGCCGGTACGGTTATAGCCGCCCTCCACTGAAGTCAGCCCCTCCACATAGTTCATGCCGATTTCATCCCCGTAATAAACAAAGGGTGCGCCGGGCATTGTGAGTAAAAAGGCAAAGCAGCATTTAAGCTCGTCATGATCTCTGCCCCTTGCAAGTCTGTCCATATCGTGATTTCCGGAGGGAATACAGATTATACCGCCGTTTTCCTTGGCCGTCTTGTAATTCTCATAATATTCCCTTGCAAATACAGAAGCAGTACCCTTACCTCTTTTGCTGAAAAAGGGCTCTTCACAGCGGAAAAGGGAATTATATCCCTCCTGTCCGAAGTGGAGTAAAAAGTCCATGGCAAATCCCCCTTGAAGGGAATACTTAGGCTCGCCCCATTCAGATACCATTACCGCCTCAGGATAATAACTCTTTAAATAGCCGTTTATATCCTGCCACAGCTTTATGGTTTCCTTATACTCAGGGTCGCATTTTACAAGAGAGCCTGCCATATCAACTCGAAAGCCGTCACAGCCCATATCAAGCCAGAATTTCATAATATCTTTTATTGCCGCTCTTGTTGCCATTGGAGCAGGATCGGTGGGCTTTTGCTGATAGGGTCTTGTGGGATTGGCGTATCCGTAATTCAGCGCCGGCTGGTTTGAAAAGAAGTTCACACCGCAAGAGCCGTCCCTGTCGGAAATTCCTCTGATACAGCTTACTCCCTCAGGGTGTTCCCATATACTGTCAGTCCATATATAGCGGTCGGAAAATTCGTTTTTCTCAGCCTTCATGGATTCCTTAAACCATTCATGCTGAACTGAGGTATGTCCCGGTACAAGATCAAGAAGTATGTGCATACCCCTCTTGTGACATTCATCAAAAAGCTGTTTTAAATCATCATTGGTGCCGTATCTTTCTGCGGTCTTTTTGTAATCCCTTACATCATAGCCCGCATCCCCGAAGGGAGAATCAAAACAAGGGTTAAGCCAGATTGCGTTAAAGCCGGTATTGATAATATAGTCAAGCTTTGAGATAATGCCCTTAAAGTCACCTATACCGTCATTGTTGCTGTCCATAAAGGACTGGGGATAAATTTCGTAGAAAATTGCCGTTTCAAGCCACTTGCTCATAATGATCACCTCTTGTAATTTTTTTCCTTATTATAAACCAAGTGGCTTAAAAAATCAAGCTATTTTAAAAGAAATACATAGGCTAAAGCAAGTATCAGCTTTATATCCGCCTTTTCTCTCCATAATATGAATGCAACTGCGGCGATTATCAGTAAATCGTCATCATTCATAATTCTTGAAATTATATCCATATTTCCCTTATTGCCGCTGTGCCTTCAGTTATCACCGGAACTGTTTTCTTCGTTTTGCCGGTTTATGCTTTCATCTAAATCTCCTCCTTTTTCAAAGATTTCCTCCACATCTGCATTAAGCGTTCTTGCAATAGCCTCCATTTTTTCCTCAGCATCCTTATCACCCATATAGATATTTTCAAACACCTTAGGAGTATCCTCTTTTACATCCTCTGATGAAGTGTTGATTTTGGCATCTTCATCATAGGTTTTAGCGGCCCTTGACAGGGCAAGAGCCTCCTTTATGTAGTCACGCTGCTTCTTTTCAAATTCACTTTTTGACATTTTTACACTGTTCCATTCCATACAGCATTTCTCCTTATAACAGATTATCAAACATTCCGCTTTCCTTAAGATAGGGAAGCAGGGAAATTAGCTTGAAAAGCCGTACCGCAGTATCTATTCTGGCACGGTTTTCCTCTCTTAAATGGGGCTTCAAGGCAAGCAAAAGCTCGGTATTCTTATCACTTTCATTAAGCCTTGAAATAATCTCCCCTATTTTTAAAAGCATCTCAAAATCAATGCCCGGCTGGTTATCCTCCTTGCTTTCATCCTCCCTTGTGTTTTCATTTTCGGTCTGTTCAGCCTGCTCTTGTTCGCTCTGTGACAACAGCATAGAAAGCAGGCTGCTTATATCCATATTGCTCATACCGTTGCCTCCGAAATCAGCCCTTGCCCATCTGTTTTTTAAGCTCCTGCGCCTGCTTTGATTTCATCACCGCTTCCATAAGACCGGGGTCATTAAGCACCGAGTTCAGCTTATCCAGATCCTTTTTAGGCATATTGGTAAGAGCAGAGGACATATCTCCTGTTTTAAGTGCCTGTCTTAGCTTTTCCGGGCTGATATTCAGCTTTTTGCTTACAGCCTCAATTATCGCATCAATGTTGTTCATTATAATGCCTCCTTACATTATATGGATTTAAATTATTATTATGAGCATTTATACAAAAATCATGTATAGATTTTTGTAAAAATGCACAAAATTTAAGCTTATAATTGTATAAAACAGAAAAAATATATTTTAGTGACTTTTAACTTTTTCTTATTTGTGATATAATACAGAAAGATACGGTGTATATTCCGTAAATATCCTGGAAAACCTTGAGTTTTCTATACGAAAGGGTAGTTGCTATGAAGATTATAGTTGTTTCAGATACTCACAAGGAGTATCATAAATTAAAGGCAATAGTTGATGCCAATCTTGATGCGGATGCTTTTATCCACTTAGGCGACGGTGAGCATGAGTTTCACGATGTAAGAAATCTCTACCCCCAGAAGAGCTTTCTCTTTGTAAAGGGTAACTGCGATTACGGCGAGGGTAAGACTGTCCGTATTGCCACAGTAAAGGGCATAAAGATTTTATGTGTACACGGTCATGAGCATGATGTTCATCACAGCCTTGACCTTCTTGTATCTACTGCAAAGCAGAACGACTGCAAGATAGCACTTTACGGCCATACTCATCTTTACCGTACAGAGCTTATTGGCGGGGTTTATGTTATGAATCCCGGCAGCGTTGATTCACCCAGAGATAAGCGTCCTCCCTCATACGGTATTCTTACCATTGATGATAACGGCGGTATCTCAATGAATATCGTAGCTCTTAAGTTTAATGCTCAGAAGTAAGCTTGCAGGCTGTACCCATCTTCATTTTGATGAGCTTAACTCCACCAATACATATTTAAAGGAAAATGCCGACAGCTTTAATGAAACTGTTATAGCTACCTGTAATCTTCAGACAGGGGGAAAGGGCAGAAGAGGCAATACCTGGATTGCAAATACAGGTATGCTTCCCTTATCGGTTTTGTTTAAGGATGATTTAAGCGGTACTGACCTTACTATTATTTCTGCGGTGGCGGTTTGTCGCGGAATTGAGGAGCTAACGGGTATAAAGGCCGGCATAAAGTGGACCAATGACATTATATGCAATGAAAAGAAGGTCTGTGGTATTTTATGCGAGTCGGTTATAAAATGTTCCGACGGAATAAATAAACAGCCCTATATTGTATGCGGTATGGGTGTAAACTGTAATCAGGATGAAGAATTTTTCATAAATGCACAGTTACCAAATGCCACATCTCTTTATTGCATTAACAAAAAGTCCGTGGATAAAATGCTTCTTGCTGAAAAAATATGTCTACAGCTTTTCTCGCTTAAGGAAACTGACTTTGCCAAGGTGCTTACAGAATATAAAGAGAGATGCCTTACCCTTGGCAAAATGATAAAATTTGTGCTTAATAATGAAGAAATATCTGCAAGGGCTGTTGATCTTGATGAAAAGGGATGCCTTATCTGTGAAAGTGAGGGCAGAACATTAACTATCAATTCAGGACTTGTAAGGGTGCGTGGAACAAACGGTGAATATGTGTAGAAAGGACGATAATATGAAAGATGTAGAGATCCCAAACATCAGCGGACCACTCAGAAAGTTTATGCTACAGGTACCCGAAGAAATTTCCAGAGCCAGCGGTATCATAGTTATGGGCAAGCTGATAAAATCCCTGGTTTTTACTACTGATATATGTATTATCCGTAATGTAAATGCGGATGCTATTATAGCTGTATATCCCTTTACACCCCAGCCTGTTATTACCCAGGCCATAATGGATGCGGCTGATATACCTGTATTTGCAGGTGTAGGCGGCGGCCTTACCCAGGGTAAAAGGGTGGTAAATCTTTCGATGCACGCTGAATTTCAGGGGGCTATCGGTGTAGTTGTAAATGCCCCCACCAAAAATGAGGTAATAGAGCATATCTGTGATACAATAGATATTCCTGTTGTGGTTACTGTTATATCCGAGCATGAGGATATAGAGGGCAGACTTGCGGCAGGTGCTAAGATATTCAATGTATCTGCGGCTTCCAAAACACCCTCTGTGGTGGCTGAAATAAGAAAGAAGCACCCGTATATTCCCATTATTGCAACAGGCGGACCTACAGTAGAATCCATAAGAGCTACTATTGAAGCAGGCGCAAATGCCATTACCTGGACACCCCCCACCAACGGAGAGGTATTCAAGGATATAATGAATGCTTACCGTGAAGGCAAGCCACATCCTTAAAATCCTGCCGCTTTTGCTTATGTAAAGGCGGCATAATTTATATTTTCTTAATATTGAGGTGCTATAATTCCCGGTAATACTATGAAAGGCGAGGAAAAATATGAAAAAAGAAAACGGCTTTTTAAAACGAATGGGCGAGACTTATAAAAATTCCAGTAAGTCTGCGCTTGTAGTTTATATCGTAATAAGAACAATAATGCTTATTTGTCTTGTTATGGAATTGCTGGTATTTAAAAATTACCATAACGCATTTTTATGTGTTGTATCATTACTCCTTATATCTATACCCACATTTATAAAATCCACCACCAGCATAAGACTTCCCTCAGCTCTTGAAATTACTGTGGTAGTCTTTGTGTTTGCGGCGGAAATACTGGGTGAAATAGGAAACTTCTATCATAGTATTCCTTTCTGGGATACCATGCTTCACACCACCAACGGATTTTTTGCGGCGGCGGTGGGCTTTGGCTTTATTGATCTTTTGAATAAGCACGCCAAAAGAACGCAGATGTCTGCACTTTTTGTATCCCTTGTTTCCTTCTGCTTTTCAATGACGGTAGGTGTAGTATGGGAGTTTGCTGAATTTTCAGTTGACAGACTGTTTAAGTTTGATACACAAAAGGATGTAATTATTACCGACATATCAACAGTTACCTTAAATCCCGACGGTAAGAATTCAGAAGTAAAAATAGAGAATATTGACCACACGGTACTTTATGACAAGGACGGAAATGTTCTTGCCACAATAGAAAACGGCTACCTTGATGTGGGTATCTATGACACCATGGAGGATCTTTTCGTAAACTTTGTAGGTGCGGTGGTATTCTCAGTTCTTGGATATTTCTATATCCGTAAGCGTGATAAGTTTGAATTTGTGGAGGAGCTTATACCCTATGGACACAATGAGCAGATAGCAGATGGCATAGCCGAATTTGAACAAAAACTCACAGAATCCGATAAAAAGGACGAGGATGTGCCTGAGCTTGACAGTTAATATTCGATATTGATAGCACTATACTTTACTAGTAATTTAAGTGAGGGATAGTGCTATGAATTTTAAAGGAACAAAAATCGCCTTTGATTTTACCTTTTTTGCCATGCTTGCCTTTTTGCTGTTATGGGACAGGGACGGTATCGCCATAATGTCCCTTATAGCCTGTTTAATCCATGAGCTAGGGCATATTCTGGCTATGAGGCTGTTCGGGGTATCTCCGGAGTCGGTGATATTCTACGGCGGAGGAATTGCAATAAGAAAAAATATCTACATATTGCCGCTTTATAAAAAGCTGATTATCCTATCCGCCGGGTGTATTGTAAATATCATAAATTCCGTGGTGTTTTATTTTATCTCCCCGGATTTTATCGGTTTTGTTATGGTAAACGGTGTAATATGCCTTTTTAATCTGCTTCCAATAGGCTCATTTGACGGGGCGGAGATAATAAGCGCAATTCTTGAAAGCCTGTTAAAGCCCCGATATGCCGCTGTTACAGGAAAGATAATAGCCGTTTTAATGACCGGGGCTCTTTTTATAATTGTTTTAATATACTGTATTTATAATCAAAGGGTGATAAATATTTCCCTTGGGATAGCCCTTTTATATATGCTTATAGCCCAGATAATAAAAGCTTGTTGAAAAAATCGGTTATTTGTAGTAGAATATTATAAGAATACTAAAAGGAAGTTAAATATGGAACTTAAAGATAAGCTTGATATGATATTGCCAAAGGTACAAAAGCCCTCCCGCTATATAGGGGGAGAGCTTAATTCTGTTATCAAGGATAAGGACAAGGTGAAAATGCGTTATGCCTTTTGCTTTCCCGACACCTATGATATAGGAATGTCCCACCTTGGCATGAAGATACTTTATTCCCTTAAAAATGCGGTGCCGGAATACTGGTGTGAGCGTGTGTTCATGCCCCTTGCCGATATGGAACAGCTTATGAGGGAAAACGATATTCCCTTATACGGACTTGAAAGCCTTGACCCAATTAAGGATTTTGATTTTATAGGCTTTACTCTCCAGTATGAGCTTTGCTATACTAATATTCTTGCTATGCTAGATCTTGCAGGATTGCCGGTTTTTTCAAGGGACAGGAAAAATCTTTTCCCGATAGTTATGGCAGGAGGACCCTGTGTATGTAATGCAGAACCTATTGCTGATTTTATTGACCTTTTTGTGCTTGGCGAAGGGGAAGAGGTAAACCTTGAGCTTATGCGACTTGCAGAAAGGTATAAGGAAAATAGCGGCAGTAAGGAAGAATTTCTTATAGAAGCGGCAAAGATAGAGGGAATTTATGTGCCCTCCCTTTATGATATAAGCTATAACGAGGATAACACCATAAAGGCAATTACCCCGTTAAAGGGTGCTCCCGAAAAGGTTAAAAAACGCATAATTTCTGATTTTGATAAGGTGTTCTCTCCCTCAGAATTTGTTGTACCCTTTACCCAGATAGTCCATGACAGGGCAGTGGTTGAGGTATTAAGAGGCTGTATAAGAGGCTGTCGTTTTTGCCAGGCAGGATTTATATACCGCCCCTTCAGAGAAAAATCCAAGGGCGCTATTGTAGATCAGATAAAATCCCTTATAGAATCCACCGGATATGATGAGGTATCCTTATGCTCACTTTCCACAAGTGACTACAGCGACATTGAGGGACTGCTTACCGATATAACCGACTACACAGATAAAAAGGGAGTAAATCTTTCCTTGCCATCTCTCAGAATAGACAAATTCAGCGATGAGGTTGTAAAGAAGATAAAGAGTGTAAGAAGCAGCGGTCTTACCTTTGCCCCTGAGGCAGGCTCACAAAGACTGAGGAATGTTATAAATAAGAACATTACCGAAGAGGACATAATGAAAAGCTGCCGAATTGCCTTTGAGGGCGGTTACAGCTCAGTAAAGCTGTACTTTATGCTGGGACTTCCTACTGAAACTTTAGAGGATATAGCGGCAATAAAGGATCTTGCGGATAAGATTATAGATCTTTATTACAACACCGAAAACCGAAGCAAAAAGCCCATAACCATTTCTATTTCTCTTTCCACCTTTATACCTAAGCCCTTTACTCCCTTTGAGTATGAGCCCCAGGCCACAAAGGAACAAATAGAGGAAAGACAGAAATATCTGCTGGAGCTTATCGGCTCAAAAGGAAGAAGAAGGATTGATGTAAGCTGGAGCCATTATGATACCACCATTCTGGAGGCTGTGCTTGCAAGGGGTGACAGAAGGCTTTGTAATGTTATCTATGACGCATGGAAAAGCGGCTGTAAGCTGGACGGCTGGAATGAATATTTCAGATTTGACCTATGGAAAAAGGCCCTTGACAAAAACGGCATAGATACCGCATTTTATGCAAACCGCCAAAGACCCTATGAGGAAATTGCCCCCTGGGAGCATATGGATATGCTGTTTTCGAGGGATTTCCTTGTGAGAGAGAATAAAAAGGCACATGAGGGTATTACTACAGCAAATTGTCGTGAAAAGTGTGCAGGCTGTGGTATAAACAAGTGCCTTGGAAAGGCTTGCTTTAATTATGAATGAGAATAATATTGCCATACGGCTGTTTTTTTCAAAAACCGGCAGAGCAAAATATATTTCCGCCCTTGATCTGATAAATTGCTTTCAAAGGGCAATAAGAAGAACCGATATACCTATATGGCATACCCAGGGCTTTAATCCCCATACCTATGTTAATGTTAATCTCCCCTTGTCCTTAGGCACAGAGGGAATAAAGGAATCTATGGATATAAAGCTCACACAAAATATGCCCTTAGATGAGGTAAAGGATAAACTGAACAGGGTATTGCCTCCGGATATAAGGATAAGCTCAGTTTTATATCCGGTAAAAAAGCATACTGAAATAACCGAATCTGTATATGACATTAAAATAGTGTGCGACTATGATAAGCTGAGAGAGTTTTTAAACAGGGACAGCATAATCACCGAAAAGAAGACCAAGAAGGGAATTACCGAGCTTGATATTAAGCCCTACATAACGGTATATGACTATAAAGAGGGTAGCTTTAAACTGAAAATGCCCTCCGGTTGTGAGTTTACCTTAAATCCTTCCTTGTTGTTTGATGCTTATGAAGGCTACACCGGAGATAAAATCACACATATAGATATAATAAGGACCGATATTTTGTGTAAAGACGGCTCAAGCTTTGAATAGTTTAAAAAAATCTGATATTTTTTAATAAAAATTCGGAAATTTGCAAAAAACACTTGCATTATTTCGTTAAAGATGCTATAATATTAAAGCATTTGATATCCGCAGGAGAGTTATGCCCTTTTTTAAGGCATACTTTCAGCGTGTGTAATGCCATTAGTGCTACGGCACAAGGACATTAAAACGGATAGTCCGCTGCATTTCGGTGGTAAAAGTATCACCGACCGCTTGATTATTATCGCGGGAAAAGGTTCGGTGCAAGAATATCCGAAAACCAGGAGGAAAAAACATGGACGCATTAAAGATGATTGCGCAGGACAGCCTTAAGGAAGCTGCTCCCCAGTTCAACGTAGGTGACACCGTTAAGGTTCACGTAAGAATCCCCGAAGGTGATAAGTTCCGTATCCAGATTTTTGAGGGTACAGTTATCGCTAAGAAGCACGGCGGCATCAGCGAAACCTTCACAGTTCGCAGAGTTGCTCACGGCTGCGGTGTTGAAAGAGTATTCCCTCTTCACTCACCCACAGTTGAAAAGGTAGAGGTTGTCAGAGAAGGTAAGGTACGCAGAGCTAAGCTCTATTACCTCCGTGACAGAGTTGGTAAGGCTGCAAAGGTTAAGTCCAAGATTCAGTAACCTGCGGTTTATCCTCACATCGAATTGTCGTGCAATAACGAATTTATTTCGTTATTGCCCAATTCAAATTTTTTCAGAAGGGACACAGAGATGAACGAAGAAAAAAACAGAAAGACCTTTACTTTAAAGGGTGATTCAGTAAACTCAACTTCATTTTTCACAGAAATGTTTGACTGGCTTTCAAGTGTTTTTTCTGCGGTATTGTGTTTCATAATAGTATTTACGCTGTTTGCACGTATAGTAATGGTTGACGGGGATTCAATGCTTGATACTCTTCATAACGGAGAGCGTCTTATTGTTTCCGATTTTCTCTATACACCGCAATACGGCGATATTGTCATTTTATACGCAGATAAGCTTTACAATTCTGCTACCGAAGAATACGGCAAGCCTATAGTAAAAAGAGTTATAGGTCTTCCCGGGGATAAAATCCGAATAGATTTTACCGAGGGTGTTGTATATCGCAATGGTGAGGCTCTTGAAGAGGACTACACCTATACCCCCACAAATCTGCCGGAGAATTTCCCCGATAATACCGACGTCACAATAGATGACGGAAAGGTATTTGTACTGGGAGATAATCGCAACGGTTCAAAGGACAGCAGAAGTAGTGACATAGGTCAGATCGACCAGAGATATATAATAGGTAAGGCAATTTTAAGAATGTGGCCTTTTTCAAAATTCGGCATGGTGTAAGGAGCATATATGAAGGAAATTTCCAATATACAATGGTTTCCCGGTCATATGACCAAAACACGCCGCCAGATTGAAGCCAGTCTTAAGATGGTTGATGCTATTGTTGAGATAGTGGATGCCAGAGTGCCTCTATCCAGCCGAAACCCCATTATTCAGGAGCTGGCAGGAAGCAAGCCCACAGTTATGATACTTAACAAGTGCGATTATGCGGATGATAAAATTACCGCATTATGGCAAAAGCATTATACAGCTATGGGATATAAGGTAATGGTATGCGATTGCAGAAGCGGTAAGGGAGTAAAATACTTTATACCCAATGTAAAAAGCGTACTTGCGGATTTACTTGCAAAGCGTAAGGCCAAGGGCTTTATAGGAAGATCCCTCAGGGTAATGGTAGTAGGTATACCTAATGTAGGAAAGTCCTCCTTTATAAATCGTATGGCAAAAACCGGTAAGACAAAGGTTGAGGACAGACCCGGTGTAACAAGGGGACAGCAGTGGGTGGCTCTTGATAAGGAGCTTGAATTGCTTGATACTCCCGGTATTCTCTGGCCTAAGTTCGATGATCAGCAGGTGGCTATAAAGCTTGGCTTTACAGGTGCCATTAAGGATGATGTAATGGACGTGTACGAGCTTGCTGAAAGCCTTGTTGATTTTCTTAAGGAAAACTATCGTGAAAATCTTTGTCAGCGTTATAAGCTGAACCAAGAGGATGATATAACCTTAGAAGCAATAGCTAAAAAACGTGGTATGCTGGTGTCCGGCGGTGAGCCTGATCTTGACAGGGCGGCGGCTACGGTATTAGATGAATTCAGGAGTGGTAAACTTGGCAAAATCTCCCTCGAAAAGCCCTGCTGAGCTTTCAGAATTTGATAAGCAGCAGCGTGAGTATTTCGGCGGACAGATATGCGGCATAGATGAAGCCGGCAGAGGACCCTTTGCAGGTGATGTTTATGCGGCGGCTGTTATTCTTCCGCCGGAGCTTATAATAGACGGGCTTAATGACAGTAAAAAGCTGACCGAAAAAAGAAGGGAAGAGCTTTTTGATGTTATATGTGCCTGTGCTGTTTCATACAGCATAGCTACCGCATCGGTAGAGGAAATAGACTCCCTTAACATTCTCAATGCCACAATGCTTGCTATGAAAAGAGCCTATGAAGGTCTTTCAGTAAAACCTGCAGGCGCTCTTATTGACGGAAACAAGGCTCCCGGCCTTGATATACCGGAAATGACGGTGGTAAGCGGAGATGCCAACAGTGCATCCATAGCAGCGGCTTCAATTCTTGCTAAGGTATCAAGGGACAGATATATGGCGGAGCTTGATAAACAGTATCCCCAATATCAGTTTTCAAAGCACAAGGGATACGGTACAAAGCTACATACACAGATGCTTGATGAATATGGTATTTCCGATGTGCACAGAAGGTCATTTTTAGTTAAGTATTTAAAGAAAAAGCAGGAAAATGACGGACAAGGTTAAAAAAGGAAATCTGGGTGAAGAGCATACCTGTAAATATCTTGTTGATAACGGGTATGAGATAGTAATAAGAAATTACCGCAAGCCCTGCGGTGAGATAGATATAATCGCACGAAACAATGAATACATTGTTTTTGTGGAGGTTAAGACCCGTAAAAAGGGAAGTCTTGTAAGTGGGGTAGAAGCGGTCAATTATAAAAAGAAAGGCAGAATAATTGCTACTGCCGATTGGTTTTTAGCTGAAAACGGTATGGAGCTCCAGCCTCGCTATGATATAGCGGAGGTAACAGTAACAAGCAGTAAAAACCCCGTTATTACGGATTTTTGCTATTACGAGGATGCCTTTGATACCACAGGCTATGAAACACAATTCTGAGAGGTAAGTTATTATGATTTACAAAAGCACAAGAAATGTAAATGTAAACGTTACGGCGGCTGCCGCAATTTCTCAGGGACTTTCATCCGACGGCGGACTTTTCGTTCCTGAAAATCTCCCGGCATTATCAAAAGAAAAGCTGATGGAAATGTGCGATATGACCTACGCACAGAGAGCCTATGAGATATTCAGGCTTTTCCTTACAGATTTTACAGGTGATGAAATTCGCCATTGTGTAGAAAGTGCTTACAATGATAAGAACTTTGCTACAGATAATATAGCTGAAATATCACATCTCCTTACAGGTACTTATGTACTTGAGCTCTGGCACGGTCCTACCTGTGCTTTTAAGGATATGGCACTTCAGATATTACCATTCTTACTGACAACCTCCGCTAAGAAGACAATAGACGGCAAGAAGATTTCTATTCTTGTTGCTACCAGCGGTGACACAGGTAAAGCAGCACTTGAGGGCTTCAAGAATGTTGATGGCACTTCAATTACTGTATTCTATCCCGAAGATGGTGTAAGCAAGATGCAGAAGCGTCAGATGACTACACAGGAGGGTAACAATGTAAATGTCTGCGCAGTTGTAGGTAACTTTGATGACTGCCAGAACGGTGTAAAGGCAATCTTTACAGATGAAAGGATGATAGAGGAGCTGAAGAAGGCAAACACAGTATTCTCCAGCGCAAACTCTATTAACTGGGGTCGTCTTGCACCTCAGATAATCTACTATGTATCATCCTATGTTGAGCTTGTTAAGGACGGCGAGCTTGAATTCGGTGATAAGCTTAACGTAGTAGTTCCCACAGGTAATTTCGGTAATATTCTTGCGGCATATTATGCAAAGCAGATGGGTGTTCCCATAGGCAAGCTAATATGCGCATCCAACGCAAACAATATTCTTACCGACTTTATAAATACAGGTATCTATGACAGAAACAGACCCTTCTACACAACTGTTTCTCCCTCAATGGATATTCTTATTTCAAGTAACCTTGAACGTCTTTTATATCACCTTACAGGTGAGGATGACAAGCTCATCAATGAGTGGTTTACAGCACTTAAGCAGACAGGCAGATATGAAGTAAATGACAGCGTAAAGGCTGCAATCAAGGATAGCTTCTATGCAGGCTGCTGCAACGATGAGGAAACCAAGGCTACTATCAAGGAAGTATTTGATTCCTACAGCTACCTTATGGATACTCATACCGCTGTTGCATACAAGGTATATGAGGACTATAAGAAGGCTACCGGCGATGAAACAAAGACTCTTATCGCCTCCACAGCTAACCCCTATAAGTTCGGCTTTGCAGTATATGATGCTTTAGGCGGCGAATGTGAAGGAATTGATGAGTTTGAGCTTATCGGCAAGCTTGAAAAGCTGACAAATACCGCCTGCCCCAAGGCTTTAGCCGATACAAAGGATAAGCAGGTACGTTTCACAGGTTGTGTAAAGCCTGAGGAAATGTCACAGGTTGTACTTGACTTTATCAGCAAGCAGTAAGACAGGAGATAATTTTTGAAGGTATTTACCATTGGAGATCTGCATTTACCCTTCGGAGTAAATAAGCCTATGGATATTTTCGGAGGTTGGGATAACTACACCGAAAAGCTGGAGCAGAACTGGAATGAAATAGTATCCGATGAGGATACTGTGGTAATTCCCGGGGATTTATGCTGGGCTATGTCCTTAAACCAGGCAATTCCGGATTTTGAGTTTGTAAGTCGCAGATTAAAGGGATCAAAAATTATACTTAAAGGAAATCATGACTATTGGTGGACCACAATGACTAAGATGAATTCATTTCTTAGTGAGAGGGGCTACACTAATATAAAAATTCTCAATAACAATGCCTTTGCGGCAGGCAGTATTGCTGTATGCGGTACAAGAGGCTGGATAAATGACGACGGTGAGCCACAGGATGCAAAGCTACTTGCAAGGGAGGCCGGCAGACTGGATGCTTCACTTAAAGATGCTGAAAAAACAGGTCTTGAACCGGTGGTATTTATCCACTATCCGCCCATATACGGCACCGAAGAGAATTACTATATTCTTGAGGTACTGCATAAATATAATGTGAAGCGTTGTTATTACGGACATATTCACGGCTCCGCCTTTTTCGGAAAGGCGTTTCAGGGAGAGCGTGACTCAGTAACCTATAAATTGGTTTCTGCGGACTATGTTAAATTTACGCCTGTACTTGTGCAGGACTAAAAAATATTATTCCAAATACAAAACGGAGGATTTTCAAAAATGGAAATTATTTCTAACAACAAGACTGCTGTAAATACAGTAGAGGTTGAATTCAAGGCATCTGCCGAGCAGTTTGAGGCTGAGGTACAGGCTGTTTACTTAAAGGAAAAGAAGAACATTACAGTTCCCGGCTTCAGAAAGGGTAAGGCACCCCGTAAGGTTATTGAAACACAGTACGGCGAAGGCGTATTCTACCAGGACGCAGTAAACAATATGTACCAGAAGGTACTTTCAGAAGTAATCGACGAGTTAAAGCTTGATGTTGTGGATGTTCCCAACATTGAGGTAACTGATGTAAACAAGGAAACCGGTGTTTCCTTCAAGGCTACATTTACAACAAAGCCCGAAGTAGAAATTTCCGGCTATAAGGGATTAAAAACAGTTAAGGATGTCAAGACTGTAACTGATGAAGATATTGACGCTGAAATCAAGAAGTTACTTGAAAGAGATGCAAGAATCGTAGACGTTACAGACAGAGCACTTGAAAAGGGCGATACAGCAGTATTTGACTTTGAGGGCTTTGTTGATGATGTTGCATTTGAAGGCGGTAAGGCTGACAACTTCTCACTTGAAATAGGCAGCGGTCAGTTTATCCCCGGCTTTGAGGATCAGATGATCGGTAAGAAGATTGACGAGGAATTTGATGTTAATGTTACATTCCCTGATGATTATCACGCTGAAGAGCTTAAGGGCAAGCCCGCAGTATTCAAGTGCAAGCTTCACGAAATCAAGACCAAGGAATATGCTGAGGTTGATGATGAGTTTGCAAAGGATGTAAGTGAATTTGATACACTTGCTGAGCTTAAGGCTGATATCAGAGCAAAGCTTGAAGAAAATGCTAACAATACAGCTATGAACAACATGGACACAGACCTTACTAACCAGGTAGTATCCCTTATGAAGGCTGAGGTTCCCCAGGCTATGTATGATAGCCGTATTGATGATCTTATCCGTGAGCAGGATTACAGATTCAGAAGCCAGGGTCTTTCACTTGCTGACTATCTTAAGTTCACAGGCTCTACCATTGAGCAGATGAGAGAAAGCATGAAGAGTATTGCTGAAATGCAGGTAAACTTCAGACTTGCTCTTGAAAAGATTGCTGAGCTTGAAAATATCGAAGTAACTGATGAAGAGGTTGAAAAGGAATACGCTGAAATGGCTGAAAACTACAAGATGGAGCTTGACAAGGTAAAGACACTTGTAGCAGCTGATGCTCTCAATAAGGATCTTCAGGTTGAAAAGGCATTCGATTTAGTACGTGATTCAGCTGAAGTAACAGAATCCAAGGAATAATTATTTGATTTATGGGGAGCTTTCTGTATTTATACGGAAGGCTCCTTATTGGCTAAAAAGCCGGAAAGGATGAGTATTATGAGTTTAGTACCTACCGTCATTGAACAAACCAGCCGAGGCGAAAGAGCATACGACATTTTTTCAAGACTGCTTAATGACAGAATTATCATGCTTAATGAAGAAGTAAACAACACCACAGCAGGACTTGTAGTAGCTCAGCTTCTTTTCCTTGAGGGTCAGGATCCTGATAAGGACATAAGCCTTTATATCAACAGCCCCGGCGGTAGTGTTACAGCCGGCATGGCTATTTATGACACAATGAATTATATCAAGTGCGATGTATCTACAATCTGTGTAGGTATGGCGGCATCCATGGGTGCATTCTTACTTTCAAGCGGTGCTAAGGGTAAGAGATTTGCACTTCCCAATGCTGAGATAATGATTCATCAGCCCCTTATCGGCGGTGGACTCAGCGGTCAGCAGACGGATATTTCTATCTATGCAAAGAATCTTGAAAAGACCCGTGAAAAGCTGGAAAGAATTATGGCTGACAACTGCGGCAAGACCTACGAACAGCTTCACAAGGACTGTGAGAGAGATAATTTCCTTTCTGCACAGGAAGCCTTTGAATACGGCCTTGTTGATAAGGTAATCACAAACAGATAATTTGAAAGGATCAGAGCTTATATGTTAAGATGTAGCTTCTGCGGAAGAACAGAAGATCAGGTTGACCGCATTCTTTACAGCGACAAGGCTTGTATTTGTAATGAATGTGTAGAAGCATCCTTTCAGATGCTGATTGACAATGGTGCTATCAGTCCCAAAGGCAAGAAGCGTTCACAAAATGGCGCTAATGGGAACAAAAATACCAAGGAGATCATAAAGCCTGCTGAATTAAAGGAAGTCCTTGACAAGTACATTATCGGTCAGGATGAGGCTAAGAAGACTATCTGTGTAGCGGTTTATAACCACTACAAGAAGAATTTCTCCGGTGATGATAAGCAGGCGGATGAAATCGAGCTTCAGAAAAGTAATGTACTTCTTATAGGCCCTACCGGTGTAGGTAAGACCATGATAGCCCAGACCCTTGCAAATGTGCTTAATGTACCCTTTGCTATTGCTGATGCTACCACACTTACCCAGGCAGGTTATGTAGGCGAGGACGTTGAAAATGTCCTTCTCCGTCTTATTCAGGCTGCTGATTTTGATATACAGGCGGCAGAGCACGGCATTATTTATATAGATGAAATTGACAAGATTTCAAGAAAGTCCGAGAATACCTCCATTACCCGTGATGTAAGCGGTGAAGGTGTTCAGCAGGCGCTTTTAAAGATAGTTGAGGGAACTTTTTCAAATGTTCCTCCCCAGGGAGGAAGAAAGCACCCCAACCAGGAATTTATCCAGATAAATACAAAGAATATCCTCTTTATCTGCGGCGGTGCCTTTGAAGGCATTGACAAGACTATCACCGCAAGAACAAGCTCATCCACCCTTGGCTTTGGCGCTGATGTAAAGAGCAAGAAGGATGTAAGCCTTACTGAAACCCTTCACAATGTGGAGCCGGAGGATATAGTAAAATTCGGTATTATTCCTGAGCTTGTGGGCAGACTTCCTGTTATTGCAGTTCTTGATGACCTGGACGAGGAGGCTCTTAAAAAGATCCTTGTTGAGCCTAAGAACGCTATAATAAAGCAGTATCAGTATCTTTTAGGTCTTGACGGAATTGAGCTTGAGGTAACAGATGATGCCTTAACTGCTATTGCAAGAAAAACTGTTGAGAGAAAGACAGGTGCAAGAGGACTTCGTACCGTTGTTGAGGATGTGCTTACCGGGGTTATGTTTGAAGCTCCCAGCGATCCTCTTATCTCAAAGATAGTTGTAAACGGAAAATGTATAACAGGGGAGGAAAAGCCCCTTATTATCCGTAACGGAAAAAAGCAAAAATAAGTAAAAATTTTTCAAAAAAGCCTTTACAAATCCGTTTTTGTATGGTATAATATTTGCGTTGTGCTGTGCACAACATAAATTCAGCTTGTTCTTGGCTTTGCGGCATATGCTCTTTTGAGAAACACCATTACCCTTGGCTATGAATAAGAAATATTATGAAAGAGGTGTAACCCATGCTTTTAAAGGAAGAAAAGACAGCGGTTATCGAAGCTAACCGCACACACGAGAACGACACAGGTTCTCCTGAGGTTCAGATCGCTATTCTCACAAAGAGAATCAATGATCTTACTGAGCACTTAAAGACTCACAAGAAGGATCACCACTCACGTCGTGGTCTTCTTAAGATGGTTGGTCACAGACGTAACCTTCTCAACTACCTTATGAAGAAGGATATTGAACGTTACCGTGCAATCATTGCTAAGCTCGGTATCCGTAAGTAAGAGTTTTAAAAAGGGTGGGGCAATTTTTGTTCCGCCCTTTAACCCTTATTTCATACCGTAGGAAATTATAGAGAAGCAGTAGTATAGCATTAAATTGAACGGATTTTTTACAAGTCCGCTGAATTTATTGCTAACGCTGTTTCTCTTAAAAAATATCAAAGGAGGAACAGAAAATGTTCGAGAATTACAAAACATTCAAAACCACATTTGCCGGCAGAGAGCTTATGGTTGAAACCGGTAAGGTTTGCGGACTTGCTAACGGCTCTTGCTGGGTACACTACGGCGAGACAGTAGTTATGGTAAATGTAACTGCAAGCCCCAAGCCCAGAGAGGGTGTAGACTTTTTCCCTCTTGCAGTAGACTATGAAGAAAAGTTATATTCTGTAGGTAAGATTCCCGGCGGCTACTTAAAGAGAGAGGGCAGACCCAGTGAAAAGGCTATCCTTTACTCAAGAGTGGTTGACCGTCCCATGCGTCCTCTTTTCCCCAAGGATATGAGAAATGACGTAGCTATTGTTATGACAGTTCTTGCTGTAGATCCCGAAACACAGCCTGAAATTATTGCTATGATCGGTGCATCTATTGCAGTATCTATTTCCGATATTCCCTGGAACGGACCTATCGGCGGTATTTCCGTAGGTCTTGTTGACGGTGAGATTGTACTTATGCCCAATGCTGAGCAGAGAGCTAAGTCAGACCTTCAGCTTACCGTTGCTTCCAGCGAAAAGAAGGTAGTTATGATTGAAGCAGGCGCAAATGAAGTTGACGATGACACTATGCTTGCTGCTATCATGGCAGGTCATGAAGAAATCAACAAGTCCATTATTCCCTTTATCAAGGAAATCCAGGCTGAGATTGGCAAGCCCAAGTTCTCATTTCCCTCAATGGATGTTGACCATGACTTATTTGAAGCTATCCAGGCTAAGTACACAGACAAGGTTAAGTTTGCCCTTGATACAGATGACAAGAACATCCGTGAGGAGCGTTTGCAGCCCATCAAGGATGAAATCCACGCTGAATTTGACGAGCAGTATCCTGAGCAGGGTGCTATGATAGATGAGTGTATCTACAAGCTCCAGAAGTTCATTGTAAGACGTTGGTTACTTGATGAACAGAAGAGAGTAGACGGCAGAGGCATGGACGAAATGAGACCTCTTGCAGCAGAAGTAAATCTTCTTCCCAGAGTTCACGGTTCCGGCTTATTTACCCGTGGTCAGACACAGGTACTTACAGTTACCACATTAGGCCCTGTAAGTGACAGCCAGAAGCTTGACGGCATTGACGAAGAGGAAAGCAAGAGATATATGCACCACTACAATTTCCCTGCATACTCAGTAGGTGAAACAAAGTCCAGCAGAGGCCCCGGCAGACGTGAAATCGGTCACGGTGCACTTGCAGAAAGAGCACTTGAGCCTGTTATTCCTTCGGTCGAGGAATTCCCCTATGCTATAAGACTTGTATCTGAAGTTCTTTCTTCAAACGGCTCCACATCACAGGCTTCTATCTGTGGTTCTACACTTTCACTTATGGATGCCGGTGTTCCCATTAAGGCGCCCGTTGCAGGTATTTCCTGCGGCCTTATCACAGAGGGCGACAGATGGATGACCATGGTAGATATCCAGGGTCTTGAAGACTTCTTCGGCGATATGGACTTTAAGGTAGGCGGTACTCACAAGGGTATCACAGCTATCCAGATGGACCTCAAGATTGACGGTCTTACACCTGAAATCATCAAGGACGCATTTGCAAAGACTCACAAGGCAAGAAACTACATCCTTGATGAGATTATGCTGAAGGCTATTCCTGAGCCCAGACCCACAGTTAATAAGTACGCTCCCAAGATGCTCACATATAAGGTACCCGTTGACAAGATTCGTGAGGTTATCGGTACAGGCGGTAAGGTTATCCAGAAGCTCTGTGCTGATTATGAGGTTAAGATTGACATTGATGAAGAGGGTAATGTATTCATCTGCGGTCAGGATCTTGACAAGGCTAATGCCTGCGTAGCCATGATTAAGGCTATCACATCTCCTCCGGAGGTTGGCGCTATTTACAAGGGCAAGGTTGTTCGTATCATGAACTTCGGCGCATTTGTAGAAATCGCTCCCGGCAAGGATGGTATGGTGCACATTTCCGAGCTTGAAAACAGAAGAGTAGAGAAGGTTGAGGATGTAGTTACTATCGGTGATGAAATCATCGTTAAGGTACTTGAAATCGACAACCAGGGCAAGATTCGTCTTTCAAGAAAGGCAGCTCTTGCTGATATCGAAGCTAAGAAGAGAAGCCAGGAAGGCAACAACTGATAATAAAAAGCCCACTCTAAGGGTGGGCTTTTTTGTTTTTGATACCCTTTTTCTTAAAATGGAAAAGGGTTATTTTTTATTAAAATATTGATTTTATTTAAGAAATATAGTATAATAAAAGTTGTGCTTGAAGGAGGGGTTATATGACCCGGGATGAAGAATTTATGACTGTGTGCATTGACCTTGCCAAAAGGGCAATGGAGATAGGGGAATGCCCGGTGGGGGCAATCGTGGTGGACGAGAACGACAATATAATCGGCAGAGGCTATAACAGACGAGAATGTGATAATTCACCCACCGCCCATGCGGAAATTCTGGCAATAGAAGAAGCCGCAAGAAATAAAAATTCCTGGCGGCTTAGTGATTGTACCTTATATGTAACCTTAGAGCCCTGTCCCATGTGCGCAGGGGCTATAATCAATTCAAGACTTAAAAGGCTTGTGTACGGTGCCTTTGACGAAAAGGGAGGGGCTTGTGCCTCGGTTATGAACCTGTTTGAATATCCCTTTAATCATACACCCTTAGTCAGAAGCAGGATATTACAAGAGGAATGTTCCTCACTGCTCACAGAGTTTTTTAAAAACCTTCGTCAGCAGCGTTGATAGCCTGTCTGTAAAGAATTTCCACAGCAAGTATAAGAGTAATTGCTGTGGCAGTAAGAAAACCAAGTAACATAAAAAATTTGCTCATATATAAATTCTCCGTTTATTTTCCGCTTAATTTATCAAGCCTTTTTTCGGTATTCTTAACAAGGCTTAAAAGGGCAGTACCCTGCTTGCCGTAGTTTTCCTCAATGTAGTTTGTGGTAATTGACAGCTCCTGGGTGATTTCTTCTGAAGCATCAAGAGCGTTACATTCATCTATATTTTCAGCCGAATTTACAAGGAAGCTGGCGGTACGATGAGAAACGGTAAACATACCCTGCTCATTTTTGCGGTTTGTAAAGTAGGTAATTCTGAAAGCCTTATATACGCTTAACATAAGCATTGATGAAATAGAAGAGCTCAGCTTTGATGACTTTATCTTGCCGAGCATGGAAAAGATAACATCAATACTGTTTGTTATGAGCTTTTTATTAAGAGTAAGAGAAATATCCGTGCCGATACCGGCCTTGTCATTCTGACTGGTTTCGGGAATGTCGCTTTCGGTGATTATCCGACCGTCTGAAACAGGCGAACGGCCAAGGAGATAGTCGGTGGAAACGTTATAATAATCTGCCGCCTTAACAAGAAAATCAAGACCGCATTCTCTTTTACCCTTTTCATAGTGTGATAGCAGAGCCTGAGCCACGCCTAAGTCCTCAGCGGCCTGCTTTTGCGTCAAACCCCTTTCCTTACGCAGAAGGGAAAGGATTCGCGGGAAGTCCATATTCATTATATAATCCTCTCTGATTAAAGATAGTCGCACAGTATATTATATAGTAAATATTCCCGAATGTAAAGCGGTATTTTATACAAAAAATCTGTTATTTTTTTTACATATACTCTAATCAGTCAAAAAACGGCATTGTTTTTTTAAAATTTTGACAGAAAGGATAAGAAAAATGAAGAATTATAAGCTTTATCTTATCAGACACGGTATAACAAAGGGCAACCTTGAGGGTAGATATATAGGCACCACCGACCTGCCTTTATGTGAGGAGGGGGAGGGCGCTATTATGTCCCTTAAAGCTCTTGATGTATATCCCTTTGTGGAAAAGGTTTATTCAAGCCCCTTAAAGCGTTGTTTACAGACAGCGGAAATTATTTATCCCGGTAAGCTACTTCGCAGAATTGACAATATAAGCGAATGTGATTTCGGAGATTATGAAAATAAGACCCAGGCAGAATTGCAAAATGACGAGCAGTATGCAAACTGGCTTAAGGGCGGATATGACAGCGCACCGCCAAACGGGGAGAGCTTCGGGCATTTTACATTAAGATGCCTTGACGGACTTGAAGAAATTTTCAAGGATATGATGGAAAACGATATTACAACAGCGGCGGTAATTACCCATTCAGGGGTTATTATGAATTTACTTGCAGGCTACGGACTTCCTAAAATGAAGCCCATAGATTTTGCCTGTGAGCAGGGTCACGGCTTTGAGATACATTTAAGTACATTCTTATGGCACCACGGCCCGGTATTTGAAATCAAAGGCACAATATTTTAAGGAGCAGTTATGATTATAAAGAAACTTTCACACGAGCTTAATATAAGCGAAAAGCAGATAGAAAACGCAGTAAAGCTGATAGACGAGGGAAATACAATCCCCTTTATTTCAAGATACCGTAAGGAGGCCACCGGCGGACTTGACGATCAGGTGTTAAGACATCTTAATGACCGCCTTAATTACCTTCGCAATCTTGATACCAGAAAGCAGGAGGTTATATCCTCCATTGAGGGTCAGGGAAAGCTGACTGACGAAATAGTATCCGCCCTTGAAAAGGCGGATACCTTAGCTGAGGTTGAGGATATTTACCGCCCCTATAAGCAAAAGCGTAAGACAAGAGCCACAGCGGCTATAGAAAAGGGACTTTTGCCCTTAGCTGAGCTTATTCTCGAGGGTAATTGCAAAAATGTTACAGCAAAGGCAGAGGAATTTATAGATGAAGAAAAGGGGGTTACAACCTCTGAGGAGGCTATTGCCGGGGCTTCGGATATTATAGCGGAAAAAATTTCCGACGATGCGGATGTAAGAAAAAAGCTATACGATATTTGTCTTAAGGAAGCGGTTATTTCCACCCTCGCCACCGACAGCGAGGCAGATACCCCATATAAGAATTATTATAAATACAGCGAGGGCGCAAAGAAATTACTTCCCCACAGAATACTTGCAATAGACAGGGGAGAAAGGGAAAAGGCCCTTAAGGTAACTGTGGATGTTGACAATGACAAGGTACTTTCTGTTATAAGAAGAATGTACATAAACAAAAATAACAGCTGTGCAGATATTATAAATACCGCCATTGAGGATTCTTTTAAAAGGCTTATTCACCCCTCCCTTGAAAGAAGGCTTCGTACAGAGCTTACAGAAAAGGCCTGTGAAAGCTCTATTGAGGTATTTTCCGACAATTTAAGACAGCTTTTAATGCAGCCTCCTGTAAAAAATGCGGTCACCTTAGGACTTGACCCGGCTTACAGAACAGGCTGTAAAATAGCGGTTGTTGACGATACCGGAAAGGTGCTTGACACCACGGTAATTTATCCCACACCGCCCCATAACAAGATAGAAGAAGCAAAGGCAAAGCTAAAGGTACTTATAAAGAAGCACAAGGTTACGGTAATTGCCATAGGTAACGGTACTGCAAGCCATGAAAGTGAGGTTTTTGTGGCAGGGCTTATAAAGGAGCTTGACACAAAGGTAAGCTATATGGTGGTTTCCGAATCGGGGGCAAGCGTATATTCGGCAAGTGAACTTGCGGCAAAGGAATTTCCGGATTATGATGTATCTCTTCGTAGTGCGGTATCTATTGCAAGACGACTTCAGGACCCCTTAGCAGAGCTTGTAAAGATCGACCCTAAAGCAATAGGTGTAGGCCAGTATCAGCATGATATGCCTCCGGCAAGACTTTCCGATGCCTTAGGCGGAGTGGTTGAGGACTGTGTAAACAGCGTAGGAGTGGATCTTAATACAGCATCTCCATCACTTTTAAACTATGTTGCCGGAATAAATACAGCGGTAGCAGGAAATATAGTAGCCTACCGTGAGGAAAACGGCAGCTTTAAAAAGAGAAACGAGCTTCTTAAGGTTCCGAAGCTGGGTAAAAAGGCATACGAACAGTGCGCCGGCTTTATGAGAATACATGACGGTGTAAATCCCCTTGATAATACAGCGGTACACCCCGAAAGCTATAAGGCGGCCGAGGAGCTTTTAAAAAAATGCGGATACGCCATGGTTGAAGTTGCAGGGGGTATCCCGGGTATTATAAAAGCAGTGGAGAATTACGGTAAATCAAAGCTTGTTTCAGAGCTTGATATAGGAATTCCCACCCTTACCGATATTGTAAATGAGCTTGCAAAGCCCGGAAGAGATCCGAGAGATGAGCTTCCTGCCGCAATGCTGAGAGAAGATATAGTGGATGCCACCTCCTTAAAGCCCGGCATGGTGCTTGACGGCACAGTAAGAAATATTACCGACTTCGGAGCATTTATTGATATAGGCGTTCACCAGGACGGACTTGTACATATTTCCCAGCTTGCTGACAGATATGTAAAGCATCCCCTTGATGTGGTTAAGGTGGGACAGATAGTTAAGGTAAAGGTTTTGGAAGTGGACAAGTCCGGAAAAAGAATTTCTTTATCCATGAAAGGAATTTAAAATGATAAAGGCTAAGGTTTTCTGGGATAAGGACACAATAAAAAGATATGTCCGTTACATGATCCTTGAAAAGGATAAAAAAACTAAGTTATATATGGCCTTGTATTTTATAGGTCTGCTTGCCATTGTGGGTATAAGCGTAATTGTGGGGGTACTGACTCAGTCGGTTACTCTCCCGGTTATATTGGGGGCTACCCTTGTAACGCTTTTTGCCTGCTTTACGGCTGTGCTTTTAGTGGCGCTTAATAAATACACAAATGATATAGTAAAGCTAAACGACGATAATATAATCGATTTTGTTGAAATAACAGCTCAGGGCTTTGTTCTTTTTACAAGCAGCAAGCCCTATGGGTTTATAGGCTGGGACAGAATGTTATCTGCGGATTTCAACAAGGACAGCGTGTATTTTACCACCCATGACGGACTTCTTTTTATAATCGAAAAGAAGAATATGACCTACGGCAGTATTGATGAATTACAGCAGATAGTAAAGGAAAAGCTGGTGGCAGAAAATGAGCAATAATTATCAGATAGAAACAGACAGGATAATAAAAAATCTCACTAACACTCCCACACTTCTTTTACACGCCTGCTGTGCTCCTTGCAGCAGCTATGTTACAGAATATCTGTCTGAGTATTTTAAGATAACCCTGTATTTTTATAATCCCAATATCACAGAAGAGCCGGAATATATAAAGCGTAAAAATGAGCTTCACCGTTTTATTTCGGAAAAGGAATTTAAAAATCCCATTTCCGTAATAGACGGGGACTATTCCCCGGAAATATTCTTTGATATGGCAAGGGGCAGGGAGGACCTGCCTGAGCGTGGTGCCAGGTGCTATGACTGTTATAAAATCCGTATGGAAAGTGCCGCTAAAACAGCAAAGGAAAATAATTTTGATTATTTTTGCACCACACTTTCAGTAAGCCCCCATAAAAATGCAGACTGGATAAACGAAATAGGAAATACCCTTTCAAAGCAGTATGATATAGCCTTTTTGCCCTCTGATTTCAAGAAAAGAAATGGCTATAAAAGGTCTATTGAGCTGTCAGGGGAGTATAATTTATACCGTCAGAATTACTGTGGATGTGTGTTCAGCAAAAAAGCTGCTGAAAAATAATTATAAATTTCATAAAAATATGTTGTCAAAACAAGATTTTTATGCTAAAATAAAAATGTATGCAAAAATGCAAATAAAATTTTAATGAGGTGATAGACAATGACTGCGGACCCCAGTGGGAATAAGCGAAACAATTTAATAATGCAGAAATTGTCTTTTGTCTTTTCTGCATTGGAAAAGAGGTAACTGATGTTAAAATTTTATAAGACAGTAAACAGCACAATGGTAGAGCTTGAGGAAATGGAGCCGGGCTGCTGGGTATCAGCGGTTGCTCCCACCGAAACAGAAATTTCCGCTATTGAAACAAAGCTCAATGTAGACCGTGACTTTATACGTTCCGCACTGGACGAGGAAGAATCCTCCCGTATTGAAAGTGATGACGGTCAGACACTTATAGTCCTTGACTATCCTGTGGCTGAAAAGAACAATAGCAACAGCAAGGACAAGGACGAAACCATAAGCTATTACACAATGCCTATGGGTATTATCCTTACAGACAGCCATGTTATTACCGTATGTCTTAAGGAAAATATAATTATTGATGAATTTTCAAAGGGAATAGTAAAGGGCGTACAGACCCAGTTCAAGACACGCTTTATTTTCCATATGCTGCTGAGAATTGCAAGTAAATATCTTCTTTACTTAAAGCAGATAGATAAGCTTTCAAACCATGTGGAAACCCAGCTTCATAAGTCCATGAAGAATAAGGAGCTGATACAGCTTTTAGGCCTTGAAAAATCCCTTGTATATTTCTCCACCTCATTAAAATCCACAGAAAATGTGCTTGAAAAGATTTTAAGAGGCAGAGTAATCAAGCTTTACGATGAGGATCAGGAATTACTTGAGGATGTACTCACCGAAGTAAAGCAGGCTATTGAGATGAGTAATATTTACTCAAACATTCTTTCCGGCACAATGGACGCATTTGCAAGCGTTATTTCAAATAACCTTAACATAGTAATGAAAATGCTTACCATTATAACCATTATCATGTCTGTACCCACAATGGTGTTCAGCTTTTACGGAATGAATGTACAGGATCTGCCGATACCCTATACTTGGTTTCCCTTGGCGCTGTCGGTGGTTCTTGCCATAATTGTGGCGATTATTATAACCAAGAATAAGTTCTATAAATAACGGAGGCAGTATGCAGAAGATCAAAGTCAGAATATGCGGTCGTGACTTCAATCTTACAAGTGAAGATCCCGACAGATTACTTAAGGTCATAGCGATGTTTGAAAAGAGAGTCGGCAATATAAGGGAAATGGCGCCCTCTATGTCTATTACCGATATTGTTATTCTTGCTGCAATAGCCTGCGCCGATGAAAGCTATGATCTTGTAAATCAGATTGAGGAGCTTTCAAATAATGCTAAGGAAGTATCCGAGCTTAAAGGCTACATAAAGGCTCTTGAAGAGGAAAGCACAGAGCTTAAGGCAAAGGCTGAAAGGCTGATAACCGCCGAAAATGAAAATAAGACACTATCCCAAAAGCTTTCTTCTGTTGAAATTGCATTAAGCGAAAGAACACAAAAGCTTACATCCCTTGAAAGTAACCTTAACGAGGCTAATAAAAGGCTCTCAGAAAATGAGGGCATACTTGCGGAAAAATCCAAAAAGCTTGAAGCTTTGGAAAAGCAGAATAAGGAATATTCCGATAAGCTTTCTGCTGTTCAGAGTGAGCTTAAAGAAAAGAGCGAAAAGCTTATATCCATGGAAAAGGATATTAAAGCAAAGGCTGATATTATTTCTGCCGGCGAAAAGAGTTCTAAGGATAATATAAGCAAGCTAGCATCCCTTGAAAGCGACCTTAAGAAAAAGTCTGACAGACTTACTTCTGCCGAAAATGAGCTTAAGGCTAAAACCAATAGAGTAACCGCCTTAGAAAACGAAAGCAAGCAGAGAATAAACAGAATTACTGTTTTAGAAAACGAAAGCAAGACCAAAACAAACAGAATAAATTCCCTTGAAAATGAGATAGCTCAGCTTAAATCAAAGGTTGAAAGACTTTCCTCTGTAGAGAGTAACAGTAAATCAAATGCCGATAAGCTTACTAATGCGGAAAATGAGCTTAAAGCAAGGATTGAGCAAATAACAGCCCTTGAAGCTGAAATTTCAGAGCTTAAACAGCAGGCAGAAAGAATAGCGGCTCTTGAAAACGAGAACGAAAAGCTGAAGGCGGATAACGGCAGAATAGCACAGCTTGAAGGGGATAATTCCAAGATAGGTGAGCTTGAGAAAAAGATTTCTTCCCTTGAAGAGGAATTGCTTGATAAAACTGTGGAGAAAGAAAGACTTCTCTATGTTAATAACGAGCTTAAAATGCGTCTTTCCGATGCTGAAAAGCAGGCGGTGGACTATAATGAAAAGCTTGATAATAACAAGGAAAATTCAGATACAAGCACAAAGGCAAATGATGAAATACTTATAGAATTAGCAGAGCTTAAAAATACAGTAGCTACCTATGAGCAGTCCTTTGATGAATATTCTATACAGAAAAATGAGGAAATAGAAGCACTTAATGAAGAATTATCCGTACTTAAAAAGCGTTATTCTGAATTATGTGAGCAGATGAATTCAATAATTGATGAGGGACAAATGACCCTATGAGCGAAATATTAGCGCCCTGCGGCGGTATGGAAAGCCTTATTGCCGCTGTTAATTCCGGGGCAGATGCGGTATATCTTGGGGAGGAGCATTTTTCCGCCAGAAGAAATGCGGAAAACTTCAACGAAAACACCCTTAAAGAAGCCGTAAAGCTGTGCCATTATTCAGGTGTAAAGGTATATGTTACACTTAATACTTTGATATTTGATAAGGAAATGTCAGAGCTTGCAAAGGCAATAGAAGCCTGTGCAAGGGCAGAAATTGATGCGTTTATAATACAGGATTTGGGAGTTGTAAGGCTTGTTAAGGATATGGTTCCGGAAGTTCCTGTTCACGCATCTACACAGATGACAGTAAACTCTCTGTATGGAGCGATTGCGGCTGAAAAACTTGGTTTTTCAAGGGTAGTTCTCGGCAGAGAGCTTTCTTTTGAACAGATAAAATATATCACACAAAACTGCAATATAGAAACCGAAATTTTCGTTCACGGTGCATTGTGCGTATGTGTAAGCGGACAATGCTATATGAGCTCTGTATTAGGTGGCAGAAGCGGTAACAGAGGACTTTGCGCCCAGCCCTGCCGACTGGATTTTACCTATGGTGACAGGCATAATATACTTTCCCTTAAGGATATTTCACTTATAAAGCATTTAAAGGAGTTAGAGAATATCGGTGTTAACTCCTTTAAAATCGAGGGCAGAATGAAAAGACCCGAATATGTTGCAGGTGCTGTGGATGCCTGCAGAAAGGCTCTTGCAAACAAGGAATTTGATATAGATACCCTTGGTAAGGTGTTTTCAAGAAGCGGATTTACAGACGGTTATTATACCGACAGCTTTAAAAATATGCAGGGTATAAGAACAAAGGAGGATGTAGTATCCGCACCAAGGGCACTTAATGCCATGAAGCAGATTTATCACCGCCACTTTGTAAGACATATTGTTGATATAAATGCAGAAATCCTTAAGGGAAAATCGGTAAAGCTGACAGCAAAGTCCGGTACCGTAAATGCAGAAATAACAGGGGATATACCTGAAATCGCGGTAAATAAGCCTATGACAACAGACTATGTTAAAAGTCAGTTATCAAAGCTAGGTGGCACTGTCTATAGGGCAGGGGATGTAAATGTTACCCTTGATGAGGGACTTATTATTTCCGCCTCGGGCTTAAATGAGCTAAGACGCAGACTTATTGCCCACCTTAGCGAAAATATGCTTATTAAAAATTCCCATAATTATAGGATAAATCCTTATAGGGAATTTACTTCTGATATAAGGAAAAATCCCCGTATGGCATACCGCTGTGAGGTATCAAACCAACAACAACTGAAAGAAGCACTATCTGAGGATGACTATGAATTTATCTATGCACCCTATGATTTACTTTCGGAAAATACCCCGGATAAATTCAGAATTATTGCCTTGCCGCCTGTATTCTTAGCCGACTGCGAAAATGAGGTAAAGAAAAAACTTCTTTGGCTAAAAGAGAGCGGTTATACCCATATAGGCTCATATACCGTAGGTCATACCCTGCTTATAAAGGAGCTCGGTCTTATTCCTCACGGTACGATAAGACAGAATATAACAAACAGCATTTCCGCATCAGAGCATATAAAAACAGGCCTTCAGGATATTTCTTTATCCCCGGAGCTTTTAATGCAGGATGCTATTGATATAGCTAAGAAAACCCCGGCAAAGTGCGGAATTATCGCTTACGGCAGACTTCCTTTAATGCTTACAAGAAGATGTCCCATAAATGACGGTAAGCCCTGCGGCAAAAATAAGCGTAAGGATTGTAAGGGCTTTATAAAGGACAGACAGGGGAATAATATCCCGGTTATATGCGGTATAAATACTGTGGAAATATTAAATCCGGATGTGCTTGTTTTAAGCGACAGACAAAGGGATATAAACAGCTTTGATTTTGTTATACTTAAATTCACCTATGAAAAGAACACCGGAGAAATTCTGAGAATGTATAAGAACGATATAAAGTCCGAAGGAAAGCTGACAAGGGGCTTATATTACAGAGGAGTACAGTAATGGATGTTAAAATAAAAATATTAAATCATAAGGCAAAAATGCCGGTAAGGGCAACGGAGCTTAGCGCAGGGGCTGACCTTTATGCTTGCTGTGATGAGCCTGTTGTATTAAAGCCGGGACAAAGAGCCCTTATTCCCACCGGGCTTGCAATGGCCATACCAAAGGGTTATGGTGGATTTGTATTTGCAAGAAGCGGACTTGCATCAAAATTCGGTATTACCATGTCAAACGGCGTAGGAGTTATTGACAGCGACTACACAGGGGAAGTAAAGATAGCCATGATAAATCAGTCTGATACTGAATTTACTATAAATAACGGCGACAGAGTAGCCCAGCTTGTAATTATTCCCGTGGAGCTTTGCAGCTTTTCTATATGTGAGGAGCTTACTAAAACCGACAGGGGAGAAGGAGGCTTTGGTTCCACCGGATATTAAGCCTTAAAATATATCCTTTTTGGCATAATAATGCCTTATTGAGTAATTTTGCATAAAATTTTAATAATAGCGTTTGTATTTTTGTCTGTTTTAAATTTCAAAATGTTATTGTATGGCTGTTTAAAAAGTGGTATAATAATAAAGCATAAAAAGGTTTATAACAAAATTTATATAAATTAACGGAGGATAACAATGTTTGCAAAGGATATTGGTATAGATTTAGGTACAGCCAACACTCTCGTATATATGAGAGGTAAGGGCATTATTATAAGAGAGCCCAGCGTAGTTGCTGTGGATATAAAGCAGGACAGAGTAAGATATGTAGGTCAGGAGGCAAAGGACGTAATCGGCAGAACTCCCGGCTCAATAAAGGCGGTAAGACCTCTTAAGGACGGCGTTATTGCTGACTTTGATATGACCACCGGTATGCTTCAGGAATTTATAAGAAAAGCACTTAAGGGAAGAAGCATGTTCAAAAGTGTAAGAGTAATTATCTGTATTCCTTCCGGTGTTACAGCGGTAGAAAGAAGAGCAGTTAAGGAAGCGGCTCAGAATGCAGGCGCTAAGAGAGTATCCATTATAGAAGAGCCTATGGCGGCTGCTATCGGTGCAGGACTTCCTGTTGCAGAGCCTACCGGCAGTATGATAGTTGATATAGGCGGCGGTACAAGTGAAGTAGCGGTTATTTCACTTGGCGGTATTGTAACCTCTCGTTCGGTAAGAGTTGCAGGAGATGAATTTGATTCTGCAATTATAAACTATATAAAGAAAAAGTATAATCTTCTTATCGGTGAAAGAACAGCGGAGAATGTCAAGATAAATATCGGCTCAGCACATCCCTATTCAGATAATGAGCCTTCTATGGATATTAAGGGCCGTAACCTTTTAAACGGACTTCCTGAGAATATCACCATTTCCTCTGAGGAGGTAAGAGAGGCTTTATCAGAGCCTTTAAGCCATGTAATTGAGGCAATAAAGGTAACACTTGAAAAGACACCCCCTGAGCTTGCGGCAGATATTATTGACCAGGGCATTATGCTTGCAGGCGGCGGCGCACTTTTAAAGGGTCTTGATCTTCTTATCCATGAAGAAACAGGTATGCCTGTAAAGGTTGCAGAAAGACCTCTTGACTGTGTTGCAGACGGTACAGGTAAGGTACTTGAAAATATTGATAAGCTGGTGGATGTACTTACAGACGACGACAGCAAATATTATTGATAAATAAATTTCTTATGACTAACCCTGTGGTTAGTCATAATGTGTATTTGACGATTTATTCTTTTAAATCAGTCTTATGGGGCGTAAATTAAAGCCCATTTATATAAAAATAATCGAAAGGTAAAATTATGCGGGACTTTTTCAGCGGTTTTAAATTTAAAATCATAATATGTATCTTTGCATTACTTCTCGGAATAGTTATATATGCCGCTGTTTCGGGGGGCTTTTCTTCCGTGCCCGAAAATGTATTCAGCTTTATTACAAAGCCCTTTGTTACTGCCTCTAATGCTGTTTCCACCTGGGTGGAGCAAACCATTGACAAGGTTGTTAATGCGGATAAATACAAGGCAGAAAATGAGGAGCTGAAAGACAAGCTGAATGAACAGTATAAGCAGATAATAGACCTTGAAAAGATAAAGAAGGAAAACGAACAGCTAAGGGAAATCCTTAAAATAAAGGAAGAGCATGAGGATTTTGAGTTTTCTCCTCCCTGTAACATAATAGCCAGAAATTCCAATGATTTATATGCCGGATTTACAATAGACAGAGGCTCTGAGGACGGTATTTCCCTTTATGATCCTGTAATGAACTCAAACGGACTTATTGGTATGGTAAGTGAAATAGGCCCTGACTATGCAAGGGTAACCACCATACTTTCAGATCATGTGAATGTGGGTGTAATTTCCTTTGAAAGCAAGGTAATAGGTATTCTTGATAATGATACCGAGCACGCAAACAAGGGACTTTGTCTTATGAGCTTTATCAGCAAGGACAGCAAGATAAAGGAAGGGGAGCTGGTTAAATCCAGCGCCGGAGTTGTATTCCCGGGAGATCTTCTCATAGGCACTATAAAAGAGGTTTACCAGGATGAAAACGGACTTTCGGTTCATGCTGTAATTGAGCCTGCTTTGGATGTGCTTAGTATAACAGACTGTGTTGTTATAACAAGCTTTAAAGGACAGGGAGTGGTGGACTGATGAATTTTCGTATTATCAGACTGGGCGCCATGACCAGAAGAGATGTTATAAAAAATATAATCAAGTGGGTATTGTTGTTTCTTATTCTTATTATTCTCTATTCCATTGAAGCCACATTACCCTTTATAAAATGGCAGCCATATTTATGTGTAACCCTTGCCTGCGGGGTAGCTATCTATGAAACAGAAATGGCATCCTTTATTTTTGCACTTTTCTGCGGATTGTTCCAGGATTTTGCCACCGGAGGATTATTCGGCTTTACCTCAATATGGTTAGCACCCTGCTGTCTACTTATATCGCTTTTAGTCGAAAATCTCATGCACAGGAATTTATTAAATTACCTGTGGCTGAATGCCGCTGTTTTAGTGGTTATAGATTTAATGGAATTGCTGTTTAAGTATGTAATATGGAGAAATGAGCATATAGATATAATAGTGTTGGAATATATCCTTCCTGCTACTGTATGCGCTATTGTAATTTCTCCTCTTATTTATCTTCTGGTAAAGAAGCTGATAAGGGCTTTAGGTAATTCCAGAAATGAAAATGACATTATAGGCAACTTAAGTGAAAGTGAAGAGAAAGAAGCTTAATATAACAGGAGGAGCCTTTGGAAAAGATTCGTAAGCATATAAGAAATCTGATCTTTGTTTTAATGGTGGCGGTTCTTTCCTTTGCCTGTACAATAGAACTTCTTCAGATGCAGATAGTAGACGTGGATTATTACCAGGGACAGATAACCGACACCTACGATACCGAACAATCGGTACAGGCTGCAAGAGGTCAGATTTTTACAAAGGACGGAGTTTTGCTCAATACAAATGAGCTTGTATATAAGGTTACTATTCAGAAGGCTTTTTTTGAATCGGAAACCGAAAACGATGTTCTTTATAAAACCCTTAAAATTTTACAAAACAACAATGAGGAATGGATAGATACTCTGCCCATAACCAAAACCGTTCCCTATGAATTTACCGGGGATGATGACGAAATAGATTATCTTCGTGAAAAGCTGGAGCTTGGTGTTTATGCTACTGCGGAAAACTGCATGAATGCCCTTTATGAAAAGTACAAGATTTCCGATGTATACGGCCAGGAATTCAGAAGATATATAGCCGGTGTAAGATATGAAATGCTGATAAAGGACTTTTCGTACCAAAACCGCTATATGATGGCTGAAGATATTAAAAAGCAGACCGTAATCGAGCTTAAAGAACAGAACTTCATGCTTAAAGGTGTGGATATAGTAGAAGAGCCTATGAGAACCTATGTGGGCGGTTCCTTTGTGCCCCATGTGGTAGGTAAGATAGGTGCTATTTCCCCTGAGGAATATGAGGAATTAAAGGATGAGGGCTATGCACTTAACGATACCACCGGTAAATGGGGTATTGAAAGTGCGGCAGAATCCATTTTAAGAGGCAAGAACGGTATAAGAACAATAACCCGTGATGCAAACGGCGTTGTTATATCCGATGAGATAACAACAAAGGTACAGGCAGGAAATTCAGTAAGGCTGACTATTGACTATGATTTTCAGAATGATGTTCAGGCTATACTTGAAAATCACATAAAATGGCTTCATTATAATAACGACCCCAACAGAGGTAATAAGGTGGATGCCGGGGGAGTAGTGGTACTGGATGCAAAGACCGGCGCTGTACTGGCTATGGCAAATGCCCCTAACTATAATATAGATGATTATCTTGAGCTTATCAGCAATCCTGTTGAGCCTAACCCCACCTATAACCGCTGTATCTACGGACTTTACAGACCCGGCTCGGCATTTAAAACTGTAACTGCGGCGGCATCCCTTATTTCAGGTATTGCAACAGCTGATACCACAGTTTACTGCGGAGGTATATATACCTATTACAGCGACTACCGTCCCGGATGTATTATGGGCTTTGTGGGAAATGTAAATGTAAAGACCGCCCTTCGTCATTCCTGCAATATTTACTTTTATGATATGGCAAGGCGCACGGGTATTGATTATCTTGCCACGGTTGCAGGCTGGTTTGGAGTAGGCCAGGACTTAAACCTTGAAATCGGCGGCAGCACAGGTCACATGAGCACCCCTGAATATCTGGAGGAATTAGGCCAGACCTGGACCCCCGGTGCCACTATCCAGGCGGGTATCGGTCAGATGGAAACCACAGTAACACCCCTTCATTTAGCCACCATTGCACTTACCCTTGCAAATGACGGTGTGCGTTATCGTCCCTATCTTATAGATGCGGTTATGGACTATAACGGTGAAAAGGTAGTCAAAGAAACCGAGCCTATAGTAGATTATAAAATAGATGCGGATGTATCTATCTTCCGTGCAATAAGGGAAGGTATGATAATGGTAGCTGATGATGTTCAATGGCCCATGGGCTCAGGAAAATATCAGCTTAAGGATCTTCCTTACGGGGTAGCTATAAAGACAGGTACTCCCCAGGTTACGGAAAACACCTTCAATTCAACTATCCTCGGATATTATCCTGCGGAGGATCCACAGATATGCTTTGGTATAGTTCTTGAAAAGGGGGAATTTTCCCGTCTTATGATAAGAAATATAATAGAGTCATATTTCTATGATAATTATCAGCCTATTACCAATGAAAAGGGTGATATTATACTTCCCTGGGGCGGAAAATCCACAAATACCCCCGGAAGACCTGCCAGAGGCGAGGCTGTATCAGGCTAAAATGCAGATTAAAGGGGTAGGTAATGGGCAATCTGCACAAATTTTTATCTCATTTTCATAGTTATTTAACAAAATTTTTCCCGTATGCAAAAAAACACTTTATTTACATTAAATTTTGTGTTAAAATGATTATGTTAAATTGACATTCATCATGAAGTAAGGAGCGATATTATTATGTCACAGATTATTGCCGTAACGGCAGGTAAGGGCGGAACAGGTAAATCAACTACATCAGCAAATGTTGCACGTTCCCTCGCAACGCTCGGAAAGAGAACACTTCTTGTTGAACTTGACTTCGGTCTCAGATGCCTTGACATTATGCTTGGTATCAAGGATAAGGTTAAGCACGATATAGGTGAATATCTTGAAGGTAAGATTGATATTCTCACAGCTACAACAAAGGTAGAAACAGTAGAAAATCTTTACCTTGTCTGCGCAACACGTAACCCCTTTATCGACATTAACCCGGAAAAGATCATGGCAGTTTGCGAAGAGATGCGTCAGCATTTTGATTATATCATTATAGATACCGCCGGCGTAGGTAGCTCAGTATTCAGCGTTATCAAGGCAGCAGAGCTTATTCTTATGGTAACCACACCTGATACTGTATGTGTACGTGACGGTGCTATACTTTCTGACTTCTTATATGTTAAGAATTGTACAAACCAGCGTCTTATTATCAATAAGGTAAGCCAGAACTTTAAGGATGAGGATATCCTTTATGACCTTGATGAGGTTATGGATTCGGTAGGTATTCAGCTTTTAGGCGTTGTGCCTGAGGATAACAATATTAAGATTTGCGGTGCAAAGGGTCTTCCTTTACCCCCCAACTGTGCAGGTGCTAAGGCATATATGGCAGTTGCAAAGAGAATTCTCGGAGATGATGTTCCGCTGACAATCAACATCAACTAACGGATTGATTAAATCGGGAGGAAATACAATGAATATTGCGATTATAGCTCATGACTCCAAAAAAGAGCTTATGGTTCAGTTTTGTATTGCATATTGCGGTATACTGAGCCGACATAGCCTGTGTGCAACCGGCACCACCGGCAAGCTTGTTTCTGAAGCTACCGGACTTCATATTCAGCGCTATCTCAGCGGTTCACAGGGCGGAGATCAGCAGATATCTGCGCGTATTTCCTGCAACGAAATCGACGTACTTATTTTCTTCCGTGATCCGCTTAATGCAAAGTCTTATGAACCCAATGAAATGGATCTTCTTCGTCTTTGTGATGTTCACAACATTCCGCTTGCAACAAATATTGCTACAGCAGAAGCACTCATTCATGCACTTGAAAGAGGCGACCTTGACTGGAGAGAATACGTTAAGGGTTAAGATGATATTTGCGGGCGTACCTTGGTACGCCCCTTTTTTATGATATTGAAAGGAAACAAAAGAAATGGAACTTATAACAAAACGCCCCAGAGGTACAGAGGATAAATTACCGAAGGATATTTATAAATGGCATACAATAGAAAAAATTGCCGGAGATGTGGCACAGTGCTATGGCTGTAAGGAAATCCGCACTCCCACCTTTGAACACACCGAGCTTTTTCAGCGTGGTGTAGGTGATACCACCGATGTTGTACAAAAGGAGATGTACACATTTAACGACAAGAAGGGAAGAAGCATCACCTTAAAGCCTGAGGGCACGGCAGGGGCAGTAAGAGCCGCCATTGAAAACGGTCTTTTAAATGACGCACTTCCTTTAAAGACCTATTATTTTACCCGTTGTTTCAGATATGAAGCACCCCAGAGCGGCCGTTTAAGGGAATTTAATCAGTTTGGTGTTGAGGTGTTCGGCACATATTCTCCTGCATCCGATGCGGAGGTAATTTCTATTGCCTATGATGTTATTGAGCGCCTTGGAGTGGAAAATATTTCCCTGGAAATAAACAGCATAGGCTGTCCTAAGTGCAGAGCAGAATATCACAAGGCTCTTAAGGAATATTATTCACAGTTTAAGGATCAGCTTTGCGGTACCTGTCTTGAAAGACTTGAACGCAATCCCATGAGGCTTCTTGACTGTAAGAGTGAAATATGCAAGAGCTTTAAAAAGGATGCTCCCCTTATTACAGATTATCTTTGTGAGGACTGCGACAAGCACTTTACAGAGGTTAAGGAAAGACTTGATCTTCTCGGAATAAAATATACAGTAAATCCCCTTATTGTAAGAGGTCTTGACTACTACACAAACACAGTATTTGAGTTTATTTCAAACGATATAGGCTCCCAGGGTGCTGTTTGTGCAGGAGGCAGATATAACGGACTTGTAGAAGAGGTGGGGGGTAATGCCACCGCAGGTCTTGGTTTTGCCATGGGACTTGAAAGAATGATCATGGTTATGGAAAACCAGAACAAAGACTTTATGCCTGATAAGAAGTGCGATTTATATATTGCATCCTTTGATGATGAGAGCAATAAATATGCTATGAAGCTGGTAAAACAGCTTCGTGACTATGGCTTCTGGGCTGAATGTGATGTTACCGGCAGAAGCTTCAAGGCTCAGATGAAGTATGCAAATAAGATAAATGCCACCTACTGTATGGTTATAGGCGGAGAGGAAATGGCAAGCTCCCAGGCTAAGCTGAAAAGAATGTCAGACGGGGAGGAAACCCCTGTAAAGCTGGATGACAGCTTTGTACAGCGCCTTAACACCCTTATTATGGAAATAGTCTGATAAAAACAAGAATTTTACCGCTGTAGCATTGTTACAGCGGTTTTCTTTGGCGGATTATAAAAATTTTTCATTTCGCTATTGACAAATTGCATTAAGTAGTGTATAATCTTATTGTAAATAGTGAAAAAGCGATGATTGGGAAAAAACCTGTTGGATTTTCACAGAGAGTTGCCGGTTGGTGCAAGGCAATATCTGAAGGCAGTTATAACTCACCCAAGAGCAGCATGGCCGAACCCTTTGGCAGTAGGTTATGACGGGCGCTCCCGTTACAGAGTAACACATTGATAGATGTGGCTTAAAGCGGACAGATTTATCTGTCAAGAAGAGTGGTACCACGAGGTTATTACCCCGTCTCTTTATTGAGACGGGGTTTATTTATTATTTGAACGCTCCACGCTCTTGCCTACATCAAGAATTGTACAGTGAGAAAGGAAGTATTCACATGAAAGGAAAAATGGACACAAGCAAGTACACAAGAGGCTATTTTATGCCTCCCGTAAAGTGCCTGAAATGGGCAGAAAAGGAGTATGTAGATAAGGCTCCCGATTGGTGCAGCGTTGACCTGAGAGACGGTAACCAGGCACTTATAGTACCTATGAGTTTAGAGGAAAAGCTGGAATTCTTCAAGGTGCTGGTTGATATAGGCTTTAAGGAGATTGAAATAGGATTTCCTGCTGCAAGTGAAACAGAATATGAATTCTGCCGTGCACTTATTGAACAAAATCTCATTCCCGATGATGTAACAATCCAGGTATTGACCCAGTCAAGAGAGCACATTATAAAGAAAACCTTTGAAGCACTTACAGGTGCTAAGCACGCCATAGTTCACCTCTATAATTCTACATCAGTAGCACAGAGAGAACAGGTATTCAGAAAGTCAAAGGAAGAGATAATCGAAATTGCGGTTACCGGCGCAAAGCTCCTTAACGAATACAAGCAGTCAACACCCGGTGATTTCAGATTTGAGTATTCTCCCGAAAGCTTTACAGGTACTGAGCCTGAGTTCAGTCTTGAAATCTGTAATGCGGTACTGGATATTTGGCAGCCCACAGCTGATAACAAGGTTATAATAAATCTGCCTGTTACAGTTGAAATGTCATCTCCCCACGTATACGCAAGCCAGGTTGAATATATGTGCGAAAATCTGAAGTACAGAGAAAATGTTATTGTATCACTTCACCCCCACAACGACAGAGGCTGTGCAGTTGCAGACTGCGAGCTGGGACTGCTTGCAGGTGCAGACAGAATTGAGGGTACTTTATTCGGTAACGGCGAAAGAACAGGTAATGTTGATATTGTTACACTTGCTCTTAATATGTACACCCACGGAGTAGACCCCAAGCTTGACTTCTCTGATATTCAGTCTATCACCAAGGTATACGAGAGAATGACCTGCATGAAGGTTTACGAAAGACAGCCCTACAGCGGTGCACTGGTATTTGCCGCATTCTCCGGCTCACACCAGGATGCTATTGCAAAGGGTATGAAGTGGAGAGAGGAAAAAAATCCCGAGCATTGGACAGTACCTTATCTGCCTATTGACCCCATGGATCTGGGAAGACAGTATGACGGTGACGTTATCCGTATCAACAGCCAGAGTGGTAAGGGCGGTATCGGTTATCTGTTACAGCAGAAATTCGGTGTTGACCTGCCTGCTAAATTCAGAGAAAAGGTTGGCTATGCCGTAAAGTCAGTTTCCGACCATATGCACAAGGAATTATCTCCCGATGAGGTTTACAACGTATTCCGTGAGCAGTTTGTAAACAAGGAAACAGAGCTTGTTGTTAAGGAAGCTCACTATGTACAGGAAAACAACGGGGAGCAGATAGTTGCAAATGTTACTGTTATCTACAAGGGCAAGGATTATGAAATAAGCGGCAGAGGTAACGGCAGACTTGATGCTGTAAGTGCGGCTATAAAGAACGGTCTGGGTCTTCACTACACACTCCAGAACTACAACGAGCACGCTCTTGAAGTAGGTACTAAGTCAAAGGCAATAGCCTATGTTGAGATTACCGATGAAACCGGTGTTTCCTACTGGGGCGCAGGACTTCACACAGACATTATCCGTTCATCTGTAAGCGCTCTTATTTCAGCTATCAACAATTCATCCTTAGTTAAGTAATTCAAAACCGGAGTCATTAGGCTCCGGTTTTTTATTGACCCGCAATTTCATATATGTTATACTGTAAGGGAAAGGAGTATTATATGAAAATTGCGTTTTTATCGGATATACACAGCAATCACCATGCCCTTGAGGTATGCTTTGATTATATAGAAAAGAATAATATTGATATAACTGTTTTTATGGGGGATTATGTATCGGATTTTCCCTATCCCATGAAAACCCTTGAAATGATAAGACAGTTTTCCTTATGCCATAAATCATACTTCATAAAGGGCAACAGGGAGGAATATCTTTTTGACAGCCTTAAAAATAAAACCGCCTTTCAAAAAGGCTCACAGCAGGGCTCCCTTTTATATACCTTTGAAAATATGACAAAAGAGGCAATAACAGAGCTTAATAAGCTACCTATTTACCTTGAAATAGATACCGGGGAGTGTCCTTTGTTTTCTGTAAGTCATTCCGGCATTGATAATTCAAGAGTGCTTTATTATATAGATGACGGCACAGCCCGGGGATTTCTTTTAAATCAGCCCTATACACTTCATGCCCTTGGACATTCCCACAGGAGATTTATACTTGAGGAAAAAGGAAAGGTACTTATAAATCCCGGCTCGGTGGGTGTTCCTATTGATACCAAAGGATGCACACAAATGGCAACAGCGGAATATAAGGACAATAAATTTATCCCTGAGCTTATTACCTTGCCATTTGACTATGAAGCCGCCATCAGAGAATTTTATGACAGCGGCTTATATGATTATTCAAATGTGTGGTCAAGGACAATGATCGCCATACTTAAAACCGGAATTCACTATAATTCACAGTGCGTAAGCCTTGTAAAGCAGATGAGTAAGGAAACAGGCCTGCCTTTTTCTTGTGAGGAATTATGGCAGAAGGCCGCCCGGATTCTTAAAATCTGATACTATCCGATCCTGCCGTCACACGACAGGATTATCTTTGTAATGCCCTTTATTGAATCCCGGTCGGATTTAATCTGCATTTTTACGGCATTATTTCTTTTTATCTCATCAAGGGAGGAATTTTCCGGGTAAAGAGGAAAAAACAGCCCCGTCTGGGCTATTGCGTTATTTGTATCCGGCAATACACAGGAATAGCTGTAAGCCCCGGCTATACTCTGATACCATTCATTGTCAAGCTTTGCCCCGGGATATAGTCTTGTTATCTGCGATATTGCCTTATCTGCATTGTCGCCGTTTGAAAAATATGCGTTAATTGTCTGTTTCATAGTTCGCCTTCTTTCTTTTTTATTATATTTCCCGTAGAAATTCGGAATATTTGAGTAAAAAATTACACATATTGTGATAATTTGATTGAAAAAATTCTTGAAATGTGGTAAAATATATTATTAGTAAAAATCGGAGGTGGCACTATGGATATTCAGGTAGGAGATATTCTGAAAATGAAAAAAGAGCATCCCTGCGGAAGCAAGGAAATGCTTGTTTTACGAATAGGCGCTGATTTTAAGCTAAGGTGTAACGGCTGTGGCAGGGAATTTATGACACCCCGTTCAAAATGTGAGAAAAAGATAAAGAATGTTACCCGTGACGGACAAATAATTATATAACGGAGAATAGTATGACAGAAAAATTGCAGGCGATGGAAAATCGCTTTAATGAAATAAACGAGATGCTCACCGATATAAATATAATAAACGATCAGGAGCAGTATAAAAAGCTGATGAAGGAGCTTAAAAACCTTACTCCCATAGTAGAAAAGTTCAGGGAGTATAAATCAGCGGAAAGTGACTTTAAAGAAGCAGAGCAGATGCTTGCGGACGGCGGACTTGACAAGGAGTTTAAGGAGATAGTCCAGGAGCAGTACGAAACCAACAAGGAGCTTATTGAAAAATATACCGAAGAACTGAAGGTGCTATTGTTACCTAAGGATCCGGACGATGATAAAAGCGTTATTATCGAAATACGCGGCGGCGCCGGAGGAGATGAGGCGGCACTTTTTGCAAACTCCCTTTACCGTATGTATTCCATGTATGCCCAGACTAAGGGCTGGAAAATAGAGGTAATAAACGCAAACCCCACCGAGCTTGGAGGCTATAAGGAAATCAGCTTTTCAGTTGAAGGGGAGGGGGCTTATGCAAAGCTTAAATATGAAAGCGGTGTACACAGAGTACAAAGAGTTCCCGAAACCGAAGCCCAGGGCAGAATACACACCTCCACTATTACAGTAGCGGTACTTCCCCAGGTGGAAGAGGTGGATGTAGAGATAAACCCGGCAGACCTTGAGTTCCAGACCTACCGTTCAAGCGGGGCGGGAGGTCAGCATATCAATAAGACAGAATCCGCCATTCGTATTATCCATCACCCCACAGGTGTGGTAGTAGAATGCCAGGAGGAAAGAAGCCAGTATAAAAACAAAGACAAGGCTATGAAAATGCTGTACAGCAAGCTCTACGAAGCAAAACTCAACGAACAGAACAGCAAGATAGCTCAGGAAAGAAAGATACAGGTAGGCACGGGAGACCGTTCTGAGAGAATAAGAACCTATAACTATCCTCAGAGCCGTGTTACCGACCACAGAATAGGACTTACTCTGTACAAATTAGAGCAGTTTATGAACGGAGATTGCGATGAGGTATTTGATGCCCTTGCAATAGCCGACAGAACAGCAAAGCTCGCCGCAGGCAGCGAAGAATAAAGGGATGATATTTTGGTTACAAAGGTAGAAAAGCCGACAGATGATATAATTGAATATGGAGCAGGGCTTATTTTATCCGGGGAAGTGGTGGCTATTCCCACCGAAACGGTATACGGCCTTGCGGCAAACGGCTATGACGGTAATGCCTGCGCTAAAATATTCAAGGCAAAGGGCAGACCTATGGATAACCCCCTTATAATCCATATCAGCAATATGAATATGCTTTATAACAGCGTTGAAAATGTACCGCCCCTTGCTTTAAGGCTGGCTGAAAAATTCTGGCCGGGACCCCTTACAATGATTTTTAAGAAAAAGGATATAGTTCCCACACAAACAAGCGGCGGACTTGATACGGTAGCTGTAAGAATGCCGGATAATCCCTACACCTTAAAGCTTATATCCGCTTGTAATGTGCCTTTAGCAGCCCCCTCAGCAAACCGTTCAGGCAGTCCCAGTCCCACAACTGCACAGCACGTTTATGATGATATGAACGGCAGAATTCCTCTTATAATCGACGGGGGAGAATGTAAGACAGGGGTAGAAAGTACAGTAATATGCTTTACCGATAACGGGGAGAAAATAAAGATACTTCGTCCGGGGGCAATTACTCTTGAAATGCTGTCGGAATTTGCTCCGACCCGGCTTGACAAGAATGTATTCAATAAGCCGGCGGAAAATGAAAAGGTTATATCTCCGGGAGTAAAATATAAGCATTATTCCCCAAGGGCTGAAATAATAATAATAAAGACAGACAGTGATGACAGCTTTTCTGAATATGTGAATAATAACAGCGACAGTGATACCTGCGCTGTTATATTCGGCTGCGAAAAGGATATAAATATCCCGGTTATAGTTTACGGGGAATGTGATGACGCACAGGCGCATAACCTTTTCGGGGCTTTAAGAGAAACGGATGACAGGGGCTATAAAAGGGCTTATGTCAGATGTCCCCATACCACCGGAGTAGGCACTGCGGTTTATAACAGGCTTATTCGTGCGGCGGCATTCAGGGTGATTGAATTATAAGGACTGATTATGGGAAAAGTATTTATATACGGCCTTACCGGAATGTCCGGTGCAGGCAAAAGCACAGTATGTAAGGTTTTTGCCGATAAGGGCTTAAACATAATAGATTGTGACAAGGTATCAAGAGAGGTAACAAAAAAGGACAGCAAATGCCTTAAAAAGCTGTCTGAGGTTTTCTCAAAGGATATTATTACCCAAAGCGGTGAGCTTGACAGAAGACTGCTTGGGGGAATTGTCTTTTCCAATAAGGAAAAGCTACAGCTTTTAAATGATACCATATATCCCTATATTACATACAATATCCTTAAAAAGCTGGAAAATGAAAAGGGTATTGTTATACTTGATGCACCCACCCTGTTTGAAAGCGGTATAGACTTTATCTGCGACGGTGTTATAAGTGTAATATGCAACAGAGAGGCATCCTTAAATCGAATTACCCTGCGTGATAATATAGATATAAAAACCGCCATGGATCGCCTTGATTCTCAGCATGATGAAGACTATTACAAAAAAAGAAGTCTTTACTGCATAGAAAATAATGAAAGCCTTGATATGCTTATTAAAAAGGCAGAAGCTGTGGCTGATAAATTACTTGATATGGTGAAAAAATGAGATATAAGAAAAAAGCAAATCCCTTAAAAGCATTGATAATCATATTCGTTGTGCTTATAATTATAGTCGGCTTAGGTGTAGGGCTTATGTACGGTGCAGATAAATTCCTGCATAGCTCATACCCACAGGACTATAAGGAATATGTGGCAAAATACAGCGCCGAATATGATCTTGACAGCCTTATGGTATATTCCTTTATCCGTACCGAAAGCGGTTTTGACCCTGAGTCTGAATCCTATCTCGGTGCAAGGGGACTTATGCAGATAATGCCGGAAACCTTTGAGTGGATAAGATACAGATTAGATGAAGAAGAAAACCCGGATATGGATTTTGACGCTATGTATTCCCCGGAAACAAATATAAGATACGGCTGTTATCTTTTGTCCTATCTTAAAGAGCAGTTCGGAGATGATATTTCGGTTATTGCGGCGGCTTATCATGCCGGTGCAGGAAATGTCAGCGAGTGGATAGAAAACCCGGAATATTATTCAGAGGGCAGACTTATAAATATACCTATTTCCGATACAGCGCACTATGTTGATAAGATACAAGGTGCTTACAATATGTACTGTAAATTATACGGCTGAGGCCATGAAAGGATGATAAAAATGTCAAAAGAAAAAACAAAATCACAGGCAGAAGAATTAAAGGAAAAGCTTTTTTACACTAAAAAGCATTCCACACTTATTATGACCGATAAGGAACAGAAGAAGGCAGATAAATTCTGCGAGGGCTATAAGAAGTTCCTTGACAACGGCAAAACTGAAAGAGAAGCATCAGCAGAGGCTGTAAGAATTGCTGAAAATGAGGGCTTTGTTCCCTTTGAGAAAAACGGCAAATACAAGCCCGGCGATAAGGTATATGTATGGAACAGACACAAGGCTGTTATCTTTGCTGTTATCGGCACAGAAAAGGCTGAAAAGGGTGTAAACCTTACTGCGGCACATATCGATTCACCAAGACTTGACTTAAAGCAAAGCCCCTTCTATGAGGCCGATGAATTAGGCCTTTTAAAGACCCACTACTACGGCGGTATTAAAAAGTACCAGTGGCCCACAGTACCCCTTGCTATACATGGTGTAATTGTAAGGGCTGACGGCTCAACCATTGATGTTTGCATAGGCGAGGATGAAAACGACCCTGTATTTGTAGTTACCGACCTTCTTCCTCATTTAGCTGAGGAGCAGTATAAAAGACCTGCTCCCAAGCTCATTACCGGTGAAGAGCTTAATGTTCTTATCGGCTCACGCCCCTTTAAGGATGATAAGGTAAGTGAAGCGGTTAAATTAAATCTTCTTAATATCCTTTTTGAAAAATACGGCGTTGTTGAAAAGGACTTTTTAAGTGCTGAGCTTGAATGTGTTCCTGCCTTCAAGGCTCGTGACATAGGACTTGACAGAAGCATGGTAGGTGCATACGGTCAGGACGACAGAGTTTGCGCTTATACTGCATTTATGGCCATGATGAATCTTAAAAATGTTCCACATAGAACATCTGTATGCGTTCTTACCGACAAGGAGGAAACAGGCAGTGACGGTAACACCGGACTTTGCTCATCCTACCTTAAATATTTCCTTAGCGATTTAGCAGAGTGCCTTGGTACAAACGGCAGAACTCTTATGACCAACTCAAAGTGCCTTTCTGCGGATGTTAATGCAGCATTTGACCCCACCTTCCCTGAGGGGTATGAAAAGCGCAACTGCGCCTTTGTAAATAAGGGTATTGTTGTAACTAAGTACACAGGTGCAAGAGGTAAGAGTGGTACAAGTGATGCCAATGCGGAATTTGTAGGCGAAATTCATGCTATGCTTGATAAGAATGAGGTTATCTGGCAGACAGGTGAGCTTGGCAAGGTAGATTTCGGCGGCGGCGGAACTGTTGCTGCTTATATAGCTAACCTTGACATTGATACCATTGATGTGGGTGTTCCCGTTCTTTCAATGCACGCTCCCTATGAGGTAACAGCAAAGAATGACGTATATATGGCATATAAGGCATTCTACTCATTCTATAATCATTGTTAAAGAATAATTATACCCCGCTTTGAATAATCTTTCAAAAAGAGCAAAGCGGGTGTATTTATGGACAGACTGAAATTAAACAAGCTGAAAAAGAGAATAGGTATAAGGCTTATAGGAATTGCCCTTGTGCTTTTGGGAATTGCCGGGGTAATGCTTCTTATAGTAAGACCAAATGTAATAAAAATCTGTAGCTATAATTCAAAAAACGTAGCACAGCGGCTTATAAATAATGCCATAAACCGCAGGATAGACAGCTTTTCGGAGGATTTATCCTATAATTCCCTTATAAGACTCACCTACACCGAGGGAGGACAGGTATCCTCAATAGAAACAAATACCACCCTTATAAATCGGCTTAAATCCGAATTACTCCTTGATTTGAATGACAATATAAACACAGAGTTTAAAGACAGCTTTTCGGTGTCTGCCGGTACATTAAGCGGTATACCGGTGTTTCACGGGGTAGGTCCTGAAGTAAGGGTAATAATTGAGCCAAGGGGCTATGCAGACGGGGTATTTATAAGTCAGTTTACCGATGCAGGCTTAAATCAGACTCTCCATAGAATTATAATGCGGACAAAATTAAATGTCACGGTATTTATACCCCTTTATTCCTTTGATATAGATGTGACAGAGGATTATCTCATCTGTGAAACGGTGATAGTAGGCGATGTGCCGGAAAGCTACACCCATGTGGTATCTGAGGATAAGGATATAATTGATTCGATAAATGACTTTGAGGCTGAGCCTTACGACTAAAGGAAAATGTTATGGAATTTAAAAATGTAAGAGAAGAATACGATTATTTATGTAAGCAGGCAGAACAGCATAACTTCAATTACTATGTGCTTGATAACCCCACCATTGAGGACAGCGATTATGATGCCCTTATGAGAAGAATTAAGCAGATAGAAAAGGAAAATCCCGATTTTGTCACAGCAAATTCTCCCACTCAGCACGTGGGCGGTTATGCTCTTAATACCTTTGAAAAGGTAACCCACACAGTACAGATGGGAAGCCTTCAGGATGTGTTTTCAAAGGAGGAGCTTATAGAATTTGACAATAGAATAAAATCCACCGAAAAGGATGCCATATACTGTGTAGAGCCTAAAATCGACGGCCTTTCAGTATCCCTTGAATATGTGAACAGCGAGCTTGTAAGAGGCTCCACAAGAGGGGATGGCTTTGTAGGTGAGGATATTACAAAAAATCTTAAAACCATAAAGTCAATACCCCATACCTTACCGGAAAAATTACCACTCCTTGAAGTAAGGGGAGAGGTGTATATGCCTAAGTCAAGCTTTGAAAAGTTAGTAAAAACCCAGATAGAAAATGACGAGGATCCTGCTAAAAATCCCCGTAATGCGGCGGCAGGCTCACTTCGTCAGAAGGATGCAAGAATTACCGCATCAAGGGGACTTGATATATTCTGCTTTAATGTACAGCAAATAGAAGGAAAAACTCTGACCTCCCACAAGGAAAGCCTTGATTATCTTAAATCCTTAGGCTTTAATGTGGTGGAGGGATATCAGCTTTATGATAATATAGATGATGCTATTGCCCGTATAGATGAAATAGGTGAAAAACGCAGTTCCTTCCCATTTGATATAGACGGTGCAGTTATAAAGGTTGATGACTTTGCCATGCGTGAGGCTTTAGGCAGTACCTCAAAGGTTCCTAAATGGGCGGTGGCATTTAAATATCCCCCTGAGGAAAAGGAAACTAAGCTTCTTGATATAGAGGTCAGCGTAGGCAGAACAGGTGCTCTTACCCCCGTTGCCATATTTGAACCGGTATGGCTTGCAGGTACAACAGTATCCCGTGCAATTCTTCATAACCAGGATAACATAGATGCTAAGGATATAAGAATAGGAGATATTATCGCAGTTAGAAAAGCCGGAGATATTATCCCTGAGGTGGTAAGAAGCGTAAAGCACGAAGAGGGAAGCGTTACCTTTAAAATCCCGGATGTATGTCCTGTATGCGGCGGAAGGGCTCAAAGAACAGATGATGAGGCAGTTATCCGCTGTACAAATATAAGCTGTCCGGCACAGCTTTTAAGAAATATTCAGCATTTTGCATCCCGTGGTGCTATGAATATAGACGGCCTTGGAGAGGCTATTGTAAAGCAGCTGGTTGAGGAAAAGCTGATATCCTCAGTAGCTGATTTATATGAGCTTGATGTAGCTTCTCTTACTTCACTTCCCAGATTAGCTGAAAAATCCGCTGTAAAGCTTATAAATAACATAGAAAACTCAAAGAAAAATTCTCCCGACAGATTGCTTTACGGCCTTGGCATAAAGGGAATAGGCCAGAGAAATGCCATACAGTTAATGGAGCATTACGGCAGTATTGAAAGAATGATGGAGGCTTCAGTTGAGGATATTGCAGGAATTGAGAATTTCGGCTTTATTCTTGCTGAAAATCTGTATTATGCCTTAAAGGACCCCAACATGGCTTCCCTTATAGAAAGGCTTAAAGCCCTTGGACTTAATATGACCTTTGAAAGCACAAAGAGTTCCGATAAGCTGGCAGGACTTACCTTTGTTATTACAGGTACCCTTGAGGGAATGACCAGGGAAGAGGCAAAAAAGCTTATTGAGGATAACGGCGGTAAGTGCAGCGGCTCTGTTTCCAAAAAGACCTCATATTTACTTGCAGGAGAGGAAGCAGGAAGCAAGCTCACAAAGGCACAGGACCTGGGAGTCAATATTATTACATTAAATGAATTAAAGGATATGATTTAAATGTTGACATTTACAGCTGTAAGTGGTATAATTACAGGTGTGCATAAATGCACAAATTAAAAGTCCGCTCTTGTATGGCGGCTTTAATGGAGGAATAAAAAATGATAAAAATCACACTAAAGGACGGCAGTGTCAAGGAAATCGAAGCAGCAGCTTCAGTAATAGACATTGCATCACAGATCAGTCAGGGACTTGCAAGAGTAGCTTGCGCCGCAAAGGTAAACGGAGAGGTTAAGGATCTTCGTACTGTAATTTATACAGATTGCACTCTTGAAATTCTCACATTCGCAGACGATGACGGCAGAAAGGCTTTCCGTCACACAGCATCCCACATCTTAGCCCAGGCGGTAAAAAGACTTTACCCCGCAGCAAAGCTTGCAATAGGTCCTGCTATTGAAAACGGCTTTTACTATGACTTTGATGTTGAAAAGCCTTTTACAGCTGATGATATAACCGCTATTGAAGCGGAGATGAAGAAGATAGTTAAGGAAAATATCGAGATTAAGCAGTATGAGCTTGCTCCCGATAAGGCTATTGAATACTTAAAGAGCATTGATGAGCCTTACAAGGTAGAATTATGCGAGGAACACGCAGGCAAGAACGAGCCTATTTCCTTCTACTCACAGGGCGACTTTACAGACCTTTGCGCAGGTCCTCACCTTATGAGCACAGGCGCAGTTAAGGCATTCAAGCTTACAAGCTGTACAGGTGCTTACTGGAGAGGCGACTCAAAGGGCAAGCAGCTTTGCAGAGTATATGGTACAGCATTCCCCAAGGCTTCTGAGCTTGAGGCTCACCTTAAGATGCTTGAGGAGGCTAAGCTGAGAGATCATAACAAGATAGGCAGAGAGCTTGAATACTTCACAACAGTTGATTATATCGGTCAGGGTCTTCCTATTCTTCTTCCCAAGGGTGCAAGAACAGTTCAGGTACTCCAAAGATGGGTAGAGGATACAGAGCAGAAGAGGGGATACCTCCTTACAAAGACTCCCTATGTTGCTAAGAGAGATCTTTATAAAATCTCCGGCCACTGGGATCACTACCTTGACGGTATGTTTGTACTGGGTGACCCTTATGACGAAACAAAGGAATGCTTTGCACTTCGTCCCATGACCTGCCCCTTCCAGTATCAGGTATTCTTAAACAGACAGCGTTCCTACCGTGACCTTCCCATGCGTCTTGGCGAAACCTCAACACTTTTCCGTAATGAGGACAGCGGTGAAATGCACGGCCTTATCAGAGTAAGACAGTTTACAATTTCCGAGGGACATCTTATTATCCGTCCCGAACAGCTTGAGGAGGAATTCAAGGGCTGTCTTGATCTTGCTAAGTATTGCCTTGAAACTGTGGGACTTTTAGAGGATTGTACCTTCAGATTTTCCCAGTGGGATCCTGCTAACCCCAACAATAAGTATGAGGGTACAGCCCAGCAGTGGGATCACGCACAGGCTGCTATGGAAAAAATTCTCAAGGACTTAGACGTTGATTATACAATCGGTATCGACGAAGCCGCATTCTACGGTCCTAAGCTGGATATTCAGTACCGTAATGTATACGGCAAGGAGGATACCCTTGTAACAATTCAGATAGATATGCTTCTTGCTGAAAAGTTCGGTATGGAATATGTGGATGTTGACGGCACAAAGAAGACTCCCTACATTATCCACCGTACAAGCCTTGGTTGCTATGAGCGTACTCTTGCATATCTGCTTGAAAAGTATGCCGGCGCACTTCCTTTATGGATCGCACCCGAGCAGGTAAGACTTCTTCCTGTAACAGACAGAGCTAAGGAATATGCAGAAAATCTTGCTTCAAAGCTGGATGCTATGAACGTTCGTGTATCTGTTGATAACCGTAACGAAAAGATCGGCTTTAAGATAAGAGAAGCACAGCTTCAGAAGATACCCTATATGCTTATCATCGGCGACAAGGAGGTTGAATCCGGAGAGGTTTCAGTTCGTTGCCGTAAGAGAGGCGACCTTGGTGCTATGACAGAAGATGACTTTACTATGATGGTATTAAAGGAAATCGCTGAAAAGACAGTTATCAAGGACTGATAATAAAACACAATCCCTCAGAAATGCTGTAAAGCGCTTCTGAGGGATTTTTATTTACAGTAAAAAACAAGCCGCACATTTCTGTGCGGCTTTAATTTTTATTTAAGCGTTGCCACTTTCAATAAGACCGTTATAGTAGTCTATCTGTGACTGGATTATCTCGCTGTTAGCATCACGCATCTGAGCCCATGTCATATTGCCATAGTCCTCATCAGCATTGAATACTGTGTTGTTAAGAATCTTGGAGATGATTTCGGATGTGTTTTCATCAAGACCGTAAGGCTCATCAACTACACAGTTGAAGTCGTTTACCTTATGGAATTCCATAATGAATTCATACTGTTCTTCTGTGTACTTCTTGTTCTTCATGATACTTTCCTTGGTTGTTGCGGCAAGGTCCTCATCTGTGTTACTGAGACGGCAGCAGTTAATAAATACGCAAGCCTGTTCAGTATACTCAGAACCTGCAGGAACAAGATAACCAAAGGTTGTCATACCTACATAATATTCATCGGCATTAGGATCTCTGGGGTAGGGAACAAAGAAGATATCAAGGCTCTCATCCTTTGTCATTTTCTTTGAATAGTTTGTGATTATCCATTCACCCATTGACTGGAATGCTGCTGTACCCTGAACGATAGGATCTTCAGATACATCTATGAAGCCTTCGGGGAACTGAGCAAGGCCTTCCTTCTTTAAATCCTGCATGAACATAGCAGCTCTTTCAACATCAGGGTTTACTACATTTGAAACCAGCTTGCCGTCATCTCCGATAGAAATAAAGGGAGTACCGGTTGAATCGATAAATGAAGTACCAACCATACCGTAAAGACCTGTTCTGCCGCCGTTAGGATCGGACTCGATAAATGACTTTACGCAATCCTTGAATGTATCCCATGTCCAGTCGCCGTCATCATAAAGCTCCTTAGGATCATCAAGACCTAACTGCTCAAATATACCTCTGTTATAAATGAGGAAGTAGGGGTTAGCATTGTAAGCCCAGGGATAGTAATAGTTCTTACCATTCCATCTGTACTTGTTGATATAGTCCTCAAGACCTTCCCACTGGGGAGCTGTAAGATCCATATACTCATCAAGAGGTGAGTACATATTCTTAGACATAAGCAGAGGGAATGAATTCTGTGCATAGTCTACAAGGTCAGGGGATTCATCGCTGGAAATAAGTGCTGTAAGTCTTTCCTGGATCTGAAGAGAGCCTACCATTGTAACCTTGATAGAGCAATCATAGTTTTCCTGGAAATACTTGTACGCAGGCTTAACGTCACCTGCTGTTGTAATGTTGTAGCTACCGAGATATTCAAGCTCGGCAGGTTCAACCTCATCGCCTGCGTCGATGCTGATATCACCGATACTTACAGGGTTTTCGATGTCATCATCGATAGTAGATTCTGTTGTTTGCTGTACCTGGCCGCCTTGGGAGCTTGCACCTGATGTTGCAGTGTTGTCACTGCAAGCACTCATAGTAACAATAGAAGCTCCGGCAAGTAAACCGGCAAGTATGCGCTTTAGCTTTGTCATAGTTTACCTCCGTTTAATTTGATGTTGCAATCGTTTACACATCCTTAACTAATTTTATCATAATCGATTATTTTATTCAATTATCTTTTATTCCAAAAACTAACCTTTGTTTTTAGTTATAATAAACAAAACCGTAGCAATAAATAATTGCTACGGTTAAGAAATAACATAATTTTCATGCTTGATACAACAAAATTAACTTAATTCATCAGAAATCAATATTATTTACATCAGAATTAGCAAGCTGAATTTCCTTCTTGGGAATTCTCTTAAGAGGAGAATAAACAAACTTCTTGCAGGAGTCGTAGGTTTTAACTACTCCAAACTTTGAACATTCGATCTTATCTTCACCTAAAGGCTTGCCAAGCTCACAATATTTACATGAGGGCTTGATATTATTACCAAATAACTTTTTCTTCATTGTAATTCACCACCAAATTATATTACCTCATAAGCGATTGTCATAAATTTCGCTTTTGCATATTCATTATAGCATATTATTTTCATAAAATCTATACTTTTTTGAAAAAATTTTTATTATTTTTATAAATTTTTTCAGATTCTTTCATTAGAAACCCCGACATTATGGTAAGACATAGCAAAACAGGAATATTCTGTGGTACAAAAGCCGGATACATTACCGCTGTCTGGGCGGAATATTCAAAGCCGGTTATTATTTCAGCTATATAACATATCAAGGTTGATAATAAGGATGTGAATATTCTCATACCTATAAATTTCTTAATGTTAAGTCTTAACTTCGCTAATGAAAAAATCTGAAATATTACACAAATCCCCCCAAAGGATATAAAAAATGCGGTAACAAAAAGAGGCGTTCCCGGTAAAAAGGCCTTAACGTTGCTTATTTCAACAAATGCCTTTAAATATCCCATCCATTGAGCGTTTACTATATCATGAGGTAAAACCGAACACACAAGCCTTATTCCTATATTAAAGGCTATAACATAACTGCACACCACAAAAAGTGCTTTAAATGAGGATATGACACTGTAATTTACTACCGCCGGGGACAAATCGCTTTTAATTGCTATTCCCAAAGGCTTACATTCATTTTTATATTTAAGTGAAAACAAAAGCATTATAATCACATTTGAAATAAGATAGGACATAAATATTATCATTCCTGCCATTGTGCTGTTATATATAAGCATACCTGCAATACCGGTTACAAAGGCAGGACCGGAGGCATACATGGGGTATAGCAGCCTTTTTATGTAGCTTTCCTTATATCCTGATAATATAAGCTCATTACATAGCTTTACCCCAACAGGATAACCTCCGATCTGGCTTAAAATAAATGCCGTCAGAATTTCGCTGTTAAGTCCTGTCTTTATAAGGAATTTTTCCAAAGGCTTTAAAAGACAGGTTATAATTTTGCTTTTTAAAATAAAGGTGGATAATATCATAAATCCGCACATGGAGGGTATAAGCACCTCAAGGCATACCTCTATGGAGCTTTTTACTGTATCGGAAACGGATTTATTTTCTATAATCAGAAGATACCCTGCCATAAAGCAAATTAAAAGGGCAATAAGCTGTTTTACTGTTCGTTTTACTGCATATTTCATAAATTTCTCTTTTCTAATCGTAAATGTACTTGCATATAGATTATATGAAGGGAGTGAGAAAAAATGAATGTAAATAAGCTTGCAAGTCTTTTTGAAAGATCAAGGTCATTTGTACGGCGCCATTCATATATAAGCGTAGATGATGATACAAGGCTGTCTGTGGAGCATTGTATTAAGGTTAAGCGGTTTGAGGATGATCTAATTGAGCTTGTGCTTGCCAAAAACAATATTGTGATAACAGGCCTTGAACTCAGTATGAAAAACTATGCCTATGACAGCGTAATGATATACGGCAAAATTCATTCTGTAACATTTGAGGAAAGGGAAGAATAATGAAGAAAAGGCGTACAGGTAAAAGAAATTTAGCAGGGGCTGTAAAATTCAAGGCCTTCGGTGGATTTTTTGAAGAGCTGGTATCAAGGCTGTATGATGAGGGTATCAGGGTATATGATATAAGAAGTGAAAAATCCCTTATAACAGCCAAGGTGGGAGTATTTTATTATCCCCATGTAAGAAGGGAAGCTAAAAAATACGGAGTATCCATGAGGATAATAAAAAGGGAAGGAATATATTTTAAAGCAAGGGAATTAAGTCACAGAATAGGACTTATTACAGGAGGCTTTGCCTGTGCCCTTGTTTTTCTTATATTATCCCAGTTTATATGGAATATTGAGATAATAGGAAATACAACAATATCAGACGGAGAAATTCTCAGAATAATGGCGGACTATGGCATAATGCCGGGGGCATATCGTTTCGGATTTGATACAAACGGCGCAAAGTATATACTTATGCAGGAGCTGGATAGCTTATCATGGGCTTCTGTACAGCGTCACGGAAGTACAGTAAGAATAGAGGTGTCCGAAATATCCGCCCCTGAAATAAATGAGCCTATAGCCTATGATGAGCCCTGCAATATAGTATCGGATGTGGACGGCTTTATAGTTGATGCGAAAATAAAGAGAGGTACATTTTATTCTGCTGTGGGAAACGGCATACATAAGGGTCAGCTTTTAGTGGGAGGTGCAATAGACGATAACGGGGGACATATTATTTATGTTCATTCCAATGCGGAAATTACCGCCCAATGCGAAATTACCGAGATATTCACCGCCTATAAAACACAGACTAAAACAATCCCAACAGATAAAATATATAAAAGCACATATTTTATGCTAAGCGGATATTCATTACCCCTACCGGGGGATAACTTTGACAGCGACAGTATTCCTGATTTTACCTACAGGGAGGATATTTATCCTATAAAGCTTTTCGGTCTTGATACCCCGTTTTCATATAAAGAGGGAATATATACAGTCTGTGAGGAAAGAACAATTACCTATACAGAACATGACCTTATAAATCAGCTTAATAAACAGATAACCGACTATAAGGATAATTTTTTATCTGACTGTAAAATAATAGAAGTAACCCCAAAAATTTCAAGTGATGACGATAAAATCACCGCCGAAGTAAAATTTACCGTTCAAAAGCAAATAGGAGTTAAAGAACCGGTAACTTATTTTTCCTGACATATTGAAAATAACAGATTTTTGTGTTATACTAAAATAGAATAATTGCGTATAGCACATAAATCTGAAAGGAAACGCTAAATGACAGAAAAAGCAATATCTGTTGCCGAACTGAGTGATCTTCATGCTTTGTTCGGAGATTTCGACGAGAATATAAACATAATCCAGAAGGAATATAAGGTATCCATATACAGCCGTGACGGACTTATAAAGATAAAAGGCGAGGAAACTGCTGTGGATAAGGCATCTGAGGTTATGGAGCTTTTAAAGGGTATGCTTGCCAAGGGTGAGCAGATAACCGACCAGAATGTAAGATATGCTATTTCAATGGCCAATGACGGCGAGGGGAAGGAATTAGACAGCCTCAGTAATGCCTGTATCTGTGTAAGCCACACAGGAAAGCCCATAAAGCCCAAAACCGTAGGTCAGAGTAAATACTGCGAAAGCATAAAGAAAAATACCATTACCTTCGGTGTAGGTCCTGCCGGTACAGGTAAAACCTACCTTGCGGTGGCTCTTGCGGTAAGGGCATTTAAAAATCACGAGGTACAAAGGATAATTCTTACCCGTCCTGCTGTTGAGGCAGGAGAAAAGCTGGGATTTTTACCCGGTGATCTTCAGAACAAGGTTGACCCCTATTTAAGACCTCTTTACGATGCACTTTTTGATATGATGGGCTCAGAAATGTTTCAGAGGAACATGGAAAGAGGGGTTATTGAGGTGGCACCTCTTGCTTACATGAGAGGACGAACCCTTGATGACAGCTTTATAATCCTTGATGAGGCACAGAATACCACGCCTGAGCAGATGAAGATGTTTCTTACCCGACTTGGCTTTAACAGTAAAATGGTTATTACCGGCGACGTTACCCAGATAGACCTGCCGGATTCAAAGCGTTCAGGACTTGTGGAAGCCACAAGGATACTTAAAAACATTGACGGTATTGCTATAAACCGTTTTTCGGAAAAGGATGTTGTGCGTCACAGACTTGTACAGGATATAGTTAAGGCGTACGAAAATTACAGGAATAATTCAAAGGGCTAAGGGAGAATAAATATGAGAGTTTATATGTCTTTCAGAAATAATCAGAAGGCTATAGAAGTACCTAAGGGACTTCGTACTATTATACGCAAGTGCGTTCAGCAAACACTCATTGAAACAGAGTTTGACGGGGATAAGGCAGAGGTATCTGTTACCCTTGTGGACAACGAGCGTATAAAAAGACTTAATAAGGAATATAGGGATAAAAACAAGGTAACCGATGTAATTTCCTTCCCCTTAGGGGCTTATGATGATTATGATATAAACCCTGAAAACGGCGCTTATATGCTGGGGGATATAGTAATTTCCATGGAAAAGGCTCATGCCCAGGCTATAGAGTACGGTCATTCACTTATGCGTGAGGTGGGATTTTTAGCAACCCACTCATCCCTTCATTTACTTGGCTATGACCATGAGGATGACCCCAGAGGTGAAAAGGTAATGCTTGAGCTTCAGGACAGAATTTTAGGAAAGCTCAATATCACAAGGGAGTAATTATGAAACTGCTTAAAAAGCTGGCAAACAGCTTTAAGTTTGCCGCAAGGGGCATTAAGTTCTGTGTAATTCATGAAACCAATATGCGTATACACATAGTAGCCACCTTGTTTGTTCTTTTTATAGCACAATTTTATGAGCTTACAAAGGCAGAGTATATTTTGCTTATACTTACCTGCCTTATGGTTATATGTACCGAAATGCTGAATACCGCTATTGAGGTGGTTATAGATAAGCTGTCCCCGGGATATTCGCCCCTTGCCAAAATAGGCAAGGATGTGGCCGCCGGTGCGGTATTCTTATCTGCTATATCATCTGTTGTAATAGCGGTTATACTTTTTGGTGACCCTGATGTGCTGTATGAGATATTTAAATTCTTTTTCTATGATATAGGAAATCTTGCACTTCTTTTAACCTATATAGTGCTGTCCTATCTGTTTATTACCAAAGGAAAAAAGAGAAATATAAAAGGAAAGATGAAATAAATGACAAAATCAGCTTTTATTGCCATAACAGGCAGACCCAATGCAGGAAAATCCTCCCTTACTAATTTACTTGTGGGGGAAAAGGTAGCAATAGTCAGCGAAAAGCCCCAGACCACCCGTACAAGAATAAACGGTGTGCTGACACAAGGGGAAACTCAGTATGTGTTCATAGATACCCCCGGTATGCACAAAGCAAGAAATAAGCTTTCGGATCAGATGGTAAAGTCTATTCGTGAAAGCATTACCGATGTGGATGTTATTATTCTTATGGTGGATGCCACAAAGAAAATTTCCCCTATAGAATTAAACCTTATAGAGAACTTTAAGAACAGCAAAACCGATGTTATTCTTTTAATAAACAAGGTGGATTTATTAAAGGACAAGTCCTCTGTTTTAAAGATAATAACAGAGTATAATGACATATATAATTTCAAGGAGATAATTCCCATAAGCGTTAAAAACCGCATAAATACAGAAATGATTATGCCTGCTTTAAGCGGATACGCAAAGGAATCTCCCCATTATTTTGATGATGACCTACCCACCGACCAGACCGAAAAGGTTTGGCTGTCTGAGCTTGTGAGAGAAAAGATATTACGCACAATGCAGGAGGAAATTCCCCATGGTGTTGCGGTTTATGTGGAATCCATGGAAACAAGGAAAAAATCCGACGGCACAGAGATAGTGGATCTCGGTGTGGTAATAGTCTGCGAAAAGGCCACCCACAAGGGCATGATTATAGGAAAGCAGGGTGCTATGCTTAAAAAAATAGGCTCTATGGCAAGGGCGGATATTGAGGATTATTTTGATTGCAAGGTAAATCTTCAGATATGGGTAAAGGTAAAGGAAGACTGGCGCAATAAGGAATCCGCTATTGCAGATTTCGGACTGAAGGCAGAATAATGACCGGTACCTCACATCTTATTACCCTTAATGGCGTTGTGATAGGTCAAAGAACTGTAGGGGAAAATAACTGCTTTCTTGATATACTTACAGATAAGCTGGGGCTTATAGAGGTTACCTCCCACGGTGCTAAAAAATTAGGCAGTAAAAATGCCGGCATATCCTCATTATATACCTATTCACAGTTCACCTTAAGTAAAAACAAGGGCAGATATACCATAAACAGCGGTGAGCCTATCTGCTCCTTTCATAATCTGTCTTCCTCAATAGAAGCCTTATCCTTGGCGGTTTATTTTTCTGAGGTTATACGCTACTGTACCACATCTGAGGAGGATCACAGCGATATATTACGCTTTGTATGTATGACCTTTTTTCAGCTTGCTAAGGGCAAGCTGGCTCTTGATTTTATCAAGGCGGTATTTGAATTTCGCTTTATTACCCATATAGGCTTTATGCCGGATCTGAGGGCCTGCAGAGAATGTGCCTGTTATCAAAGTGATGAAATGTACTTTCTTCCTAAAACAGGCTCTATTATATGCTCAGACTGCTATGAGGAATCCCCCTCATCCTATGAGGACTATATCTTTTTAATGACACCTACTGTTTTACACACCCTTCGCTATGTGGCATATTCGGATGTCAATAAAATGTATTCCTTCACCATTTCACAGCAGTCCCTTAATGTATTCGGCGCCATAAGTGAATATTATTTACTTACACAGTTAGGCAGAGGCTTTGACACACTTACCTATTATAAAAGCATAACTGCATTTACTCCGGAGGAAAAATGAAAAAAGAATATAGAAAATTAGAGCTTGATAAGGTGCTTTCCTTACTTGCGGCAAGGGCACATTCAAAGGCCTGCAAGGAGGAAATACTGAAAATCGAGCCCTGCTTTGATATTGACATAGTAAAAGAAGAAATACAAAAAACCGATGATGCCTTTACCTTATCTGCAAAATTCGGTACACCCTCATTCGGGGATATAAAGGATATTTCCGACAGCACAAAAAGAGCCGCCCAGGGCTCCTCCTTATCCCTTCGTGAGCTTATGGATATCGGACAGGTATTAAGAGAGGTAACAGGACTTTGTGATTGGTTTTCCCAGTGTGCAAATATCGGGGGAACTCTTACCCCTTATTTTGAGCGACTGAGGGAAAACAAGCACCTTGAAAAGCAGATAACCGACTCTATTATATCAGAGGATGAATTATCCGACAGCGCAAGCCCGGAATTAGCTTCCATAAGACGGGCGATAAGAAGAAAAAGTATGTCTGTCAGAGAAGAATTAGACAGGCTTATAAAAAGCAAAACCACCCAGAAGTATTTACAGGAAAATATCGTTACCATGCGTGACGGCAGATTTGTTGTGCCTGTAAAAACAGAGTACAGAAGTGAGGTTAAGGGTCTTGTGCATGATTCCTCCTCATCGGGGGCTACACTTTTTATTGAGCCTATGAGCGTAGTGGAAGCAAACAACGATATAAGGCTTTTAAAATCCCGTGAAATAGAGGAAATAGAAAGAATAATAAAGGAAATGTCCGAAAGCGTAGGGGCTTTCAGCGGTCAGCTTATTTCCGACTATGAAAATATAATCATAATAGAAACCTACTTTGCAAAGGCGGATTTAGGTGCGTTAATGAGGGCGGTAACCCCTGTTATAAAGGACACTCCCGGATTTAAATTAAACAAGGCAAGACACCCCCTTATTGATAAGGATAAGGTTGTACCAATATCAATTTCTCTCGGTCAGGAATATAATTCCCTTATAGTTACAGGCCCTAATACCGGCGGTAAGACTGTATCCTTAAAGACAGCCGGACTTCTTGTGCTTATGGCCATGTGCGGTATGATGATACCTGCAGGGGATGAAAGCGAAATAGGAATTTTTGACCGGGTATATGTTGATATAGGTGACGAACAGAGCATTGAACAAAGCCTGTCTACATTTTCATCCCATATTACAAACATAGTAAGGATAATGAAAACAGCCGGGGAAAATTCCCTTGTACTCCTTGATGAATTATGCTCAGGTACCGACCCTGTGGAGGGCTCTGCCTTAGCGGTGGCTATTCTTCATGAAATGCAAATAAGAGGCTGTAAGGTAATGGCTACCACCCATTACCAGGAGGTAAAAATGTATGCTATTCGTACAGACGGTGTTGAAAATGCCTCCTGCGAGTTTGATATAAAGACATTACAGCCCACCTACAGATTTATTGTTGGTATGCCCGGTAAATCAAATGCCTTTGCGATTTCACAAAAGCTCGGTATTCCTGCTGAAATTATAGATGAAGCAAATGAGCTTGTAAGCAACGAGGACAAGCGCTTTGAGGAGGTAGTTGAAGTCCTTGAAAAATCCCGTATTGAGCTTGATAGGCTAAAGGACAAGGCAAAGGCGGACGAAAGAAAAATAGAAGAGCTTAAAACAAGACTTGAACAGGAAAGAACACAGCTTGAACAGGATAAGGAAAAGGAATTACAGGCTGTAAGACAACAGGCTCAGAGTATAATTGAGGAAGTGCGTTTTCAAGGAGATCTTCTTATGGAGGATCTTGAAAAGCTCCGCCATGAAAAGGAAAGCGCAGACTTTTCCCAGAGGGTAAAGGGTGCTCGTTCACGGGTGAACTCTGCTGTGAACAGTATGTATGAAACCGCAAACCCTGTTGCTCAGAAAAAGCTGGATCATTATGTACTGCCAAGACCCTTAAAGGTGGGAGATACTGTAAGGCTTGCTGATCTTGACAAGGAGGGTACACTTGTAAGGCTTCCTGATGCGAAGAATGTTTGCTTTGTACAGATAGGCTCCATGAAAACCAAAACCAAGCTTGAAAATCTCCGCCTTGTGGAAAAGAAGGAGCAGCCTAAAAAGCAACCGCCTAAGCAGGGCAAGGCATATTCCGGAAAGATAACCCGTAAGGCAGGAATGGAGCTTGATATAAGAGGCATGCTGGGTGATGAGGGTGTATTTGAGGTGGACAGATTTATTGATAACTGTCTTGTAAGCGGTATCAGTGTTATAACCATTATCCACGGCAAGGGCACAGGTGCTTTGCGTACCGCTGTACAGAATTACCTTCGTAAAAATCCCCATGTAAAGAGCTTCCGTGACGGTGCATACGGTGAGGGTGAAGCCGGTGTAACTGTAGCTGAGCTTGGATAAAAATAGAATAAATATTGACAAATCGATATTCTTATGCTAAAATATCCTTCGGCAGTTCGTAACCATCCTGCCTGGATGATATACGGTGAAACAAAACACCGCCCTTTTGGGTCATCCGAAACAAAACTAAGGAGGAAAGGCATAAGGATACCTATGAAATTTTTTACCCTTCTTTGTAAGGGTATTTTTTATGCCGAAATTTATGGAAAGGTACAGTGTAATCAAGGAAAAAAATCCCCGTGAGATAGTATTACTCAGGGGAAAGGGCTGTGTGTATAAAAAATGCACCTTCTGTGATTATTATACAGACAGCTGTTCTGACGCTGACGAAAACTTCAGGCTTAATAAAGAGGTTTTAAGTCATGTCAGAAGTCTTTACGGCGACCTTGAGGTGATAAATTCAGGCTCGGTTTTTGAGCTGGATAAAAACACCATAGAGGAAATCAAAAGAATATGCCGTGAAAAAAACATAGTGATAATTCATTTTGAAGCTCACTATCTCTACAAGGACAGAATAAAGGCGCTGAGAGAAGAATTTGACGGCTTTATTCTGAAAATGAAGCTGGGTCTTGAAACCTTTGACTATGACTTTCGTGAGAATGTCCTTAAAAAGGGAATAGAGGAAAAGGACCCAAAAATTATTGCAAAGCAGTTTGATGAAGCCAATTTCTTATTCGGGGTCACAGGTCAGACCTACGAAAGCATGAAAAACGATATTGAGCTGGGACTTAAACTGTTTGAGCGTATCTGTATCAATATCATGTGTGACAATACCTCACAGATAAAGCCTGACAAGGCGGTTATTGATACCTTTATGGAAAAGCTATATCCAATCTATAAGGACAACGCAAGAGTGGATATACTGATAAGCAATTTAGATTTCGGAGTAGGAGATTGATATTATGAATGAATTATTACTTATAGGTTCAGTTGTATTTATTTACGGTATGTCCCTTGTGGGATATGCGTTTTTCGGAAAAACAGGACTTTACTGCCTGTCCGCCCTTGCAACGGTGCTTGCAAACATTGAGGTTATTATCCTTATCAATGCCTTTGGCATGGAACAGACTTTAGGCAATGTGCTTTTTGCGGTAACATTCCTTATAACCGATATTTTATCGGAATGTGAGGGCAAAAAGGCCGCAAACAAGGCGGTACTTACCGGTGTATTTTCCTCAATATTCTTCCTTGTATTGTCACAAAGCTGGCTTTTATATGCCCCTGCTGAGGGTGACTTTGCAATGGAATCAATAAAGACAGTATTTTCAAACACCCCCAGAATGATAATCGCATCCCTTGTTGTATACGCAATAAGCCAGTTATTCGATGTATGGCTTTATCATAAGTGGTGGGAATTTACCACAAAGAAGTTCGGCAACAAGAGAAAATTCCTGTGGCTCAGAAATAACGGCTCCACACTCATAAGCCAGATACTTAATACTGCATTGTTTACCTTATTCGCCTTTGCAGGAACTTATGATGTAGCAACCCTTATTTCCATTTTCTTATCAAGCTATGTAATTTATATCTTCACAAGCCTGCTTGATACACCGATAGTTTACCTTGCAAGAATGATACACGATAAAAAGGTAGCAAAGGCTGAAAACAATAAAACAACAGAAGCTACAAACTAAGCTTAATAATAACGATATTGCCCGGTTTTAAGCCGGGCAATTTTTTTGTCGGATTTTGCGATAAGTTTTTTAGCTGTTCGACATTAAAAGACAACCTTTGCAAACAGAATGTGTTATTATATATAAGGGGCGAGGCTATGGTGATTTACCTTGATGTACTTATACTTATAAACTTTTATATTACCTACTTTATAATTCTAGCTGTATCGGTTTTAACCCACACCGCTATACCCTTTATAAGAAAGCTGATAGCCTGTCTTATAGGGGGGATGTCATCCCTTGTTATTTTCTTACCTGACGATAACGGACTTATTTCAGCCGGGGTAAAGGTGTTACTTTGCGTTGTAACCTCCTTTGTTCTTTTCTATCCCTGCAAAAAATCAAGACTTGTTACATACTTTATGTTTTTACTTGGTACTAACTTTGTCTTTGCAGGACTTATGCTGTGTCTGTGGCTTTTTGCATCTCCACTTAATATGCTCTATAATAACGGAACGGTTTATTTTGACATTGATATTCTTACCCTTATTATATCTACGGTGCTGTCTTATTTTCTGCTCAGAGTAATAAGAAAAGCCCTTGATAAAAACCATTCAGCAGACAAAAAATATTGTATCAGTATTCTTAAGGGAAATACCACCGTATCCCTTACTGCCATGAGCGATACGGGAAATTCCCTTACTGACTATATAACCGGACTTCCGGTTATAGTTTGCAATAAGGAAAGCTGTTACGATATTCTACCGAATTCACTTAAATACAATGCCACAGACAATACAGCAATAATAAAGGATAAGGTTCGCATTATACCATTTTCGACAGTCGGCGGTGAGGGAATGGTATATGCCTTTAAGGCGGATAAAATCATTGTATCGGAAAACAGCGACCATGAAAGCTACATAGTAAATGCACTTATCGGAATTTCGCCCCATAATATTAAAGAATATGATGCGGTATTCAATCCCAAAATACTGGTATAGAAGGTGGTTTTATGATTAATAGAATAATTGTTGACCTTATAAAAAGGCTGGGTTTAATTACCCCCGAAAGAATAGACTACATAAACGGCACCGATTCACTTCCGCCCCCATTATCAAAAGAGGAGGAGGCATTGACAATAGAACAGCTGTCCACTGACTATGAAAAGGCAAGGGAAAAGCTGATTGTTCATAATTTAAGACTGGTGGTTTATATAGCAAAGAAATTTGAGTCTACAAAAATAGGCCTTGAGGATCTTATCTCAATAGGCACAATAGGGCTTATTAAGGCGGTTAATACCTTCAGCGCAGATAAAAACATAAAGCTTGCCACCTATGCCTCAAGATGTATTGAAAATGAAATACTTATGTATATAAGAAAAACCGTAAATCAGAAAATGGAAATTTCCATAGATGAGCCGCTTAATGTGGACTGGGACGGAAACGAGCTTTTGCTTTCGGATATACTGGGCACAGATGATGACGAGGTAAATAAGAACATAGAAAATGAGGCTGAACTAAGTATGCTTAAAATAGCGGTTGACAGCCTTAACGACCGGGAAAAGATGATAATGGAAATGCGTTTTGGATTAAATGGCAGACCGGAAAAGACACAAAAAGAAGTCGCTGATATGATAGGCATTTCTCAAAGCTATATTTCAAGACTTGAAAAACGCATCATAAAGCGACTTAAAAAGGAAATGGAGCGACTTTGCAGTTGATTATTTATCTAAAACTGCCATGGCGCACTTTATACCGTCTGCCGCAGCAGTAACTATTCCTCCGGCATAGCCTGCCCCCTCACCGCAGGGGTAAAGACCTTTAAGGGATATGGAATTAAAGCTGTTATCCCTTATAATTCTTAAAGGGGATGAGCTTCTTGTTTCAGGACCTGTAAGAACAGCATAAGGATTATTAAAACAGCTTATTTTCTTTCCGAACTGAGGAATAGCAAACCTCAGCCCCTCACATACAAATTCCGGAAGATAGCTGTCCGGCAGGGCAAAGGTGGTACCGGGCTTATATGTGGGGATTATATTGCCAAATTCTTTACTTTCCTTTCTTTCTAAAAAATCACCTGCCAGACAACAGGGTGCATAGTGATTTTTTCCGCCTTTTATAAAGGCGGTTTTTTCTATCCTTTCCTGAAGCCTGATACCTGACATAATATCATTTTTGTCAAGATCATTTTCAGTAACGCTGACCAGAAGGGCGCTATTGGCGTTAATACCATCCCTTGCAAACCTGCTCATGCCGTTTGTGACTATGCTGTCATTTCTATCGGAGGATGCTACCACAAATCCGCCGGGACACATACAAAAGCTGTATATTCCTCTGCCGGTGTCATCATGAACCGCTAACTTATAGTCAGCAGGGGGAAGCCTTGGATGATCGGCAAATTTTCCGTACATACTTATATCAAGCTCTTTTTGAGTATGCTCAATTCTTACCCCAACAGAGAAATTTTTATGCTCCATGGCTATATTTCTGTCAAGCATAATATCAAAAACATCCCTTGCGCTGTGTCCTGTGGCAAGTATAACAGCCTTAGTATCAATAGTTTGGGTAACGTTATCCTTAACATAGCTTACAGAGGTGATTTTTCCTTCCTTTTCGGTAAAGCCGGTAAACTTAGCACCGAAAATCACTTCACCTCCAAGGGAAATAATATCCTTACGGATATTTTTTACCGTACAGCAAAGCTGATCTGTGCCTATATGGGGCTTTGCTTCATAGAGTATCTTTTCGGGAGCTCCGTGAAGTGCCAGCTCCTCAATTACTGTACGGCATATAGGGTCCTTTACTCCGGTGTTCAGCTTTCCGTCAGAAAATGTTCCTGCACCGCCCTCACCGAACTGCACATTACATTCCTCATCAAGTATGCCGCTATCCCAGTATTGCTGTACCTTTTTTGTACGGCTGTCCACATCAAGACCTCTTTCAAGTACAATGGGACATACTCCGCTTTTAACAAGATACAATGCGGCAAACATACCCGCAGGGCCAAAGCCCACCACAACAGGTCTGTACGGCAAAAATGCCTTATTTTCAATCCGGTAGGATTTTTTAGTGTAACTGCTTATGTTTTTGTTATGCCTGTTTCGTGCAAGGACATTTATTTCATCCCTATGGGAAAAAGCTACTGTCAGCACAAAAACAATATTGTCCTTTTTCCTTGCGTCCACCGAGCTTTTAAGTAAAGTAAGCTCTTTTATATCCCCGGGTTTAATTTTCAGCTTTCCTGAGATATAATTTAAAAGCCAGTCATTGTTATAGTCAAGGGGCGCTTTTATATCAGAATATCTTATCATAGTCAGTTTAATGACTGGGCGGCATTTTTACCGGCGGTATATCCGCTTTTCCATGCCCAGTCAAGATTATAACCTCCGCATTTTCCTTGTATATTAAGTATTTCTCCGCAGAAATACAGTCCATCGCATATAGCCGACTGAAGTCCGTCCTTAATTTCGCATAAGGGTATACCGCCGCCTGTTACCTGAGCTAAGCTCCAGTCAGAAAGGCCTGTAACATTAAATCTCCAGTCCTTGATTTTTTTACAGATAACAGAAATATCCTTATCCGATATTTCGCCGCATATAATCCCCGGGGAAATATTGCAGGCTTTAAGAATACTCTGAGAAAATCTCTTATGAAAAAGCCCGGTAAGGAGTTCTACGGCTTCAAGATTTTCTCTTAAAGCCCTTGCATTATATATCATATCAAAAAGCTGTTTTTTATCATAATCAGGGGCAATATCAAGGGATATTTCGTTTTTGCCAAGGGATGCCATATCGGACATATTGAATATACATATACCGGAAATTGCCCCGTCCGTAAACTGAACATCCCCTGTCTGGCTGTCTTTAATTTCGCCGTTTTGAATAAGGCTTGCCCTTGCATAAATACGAAGCCCCTTTAATGCCTTTACTGAATTTACATCGGTTCTGAGTGGGGCAAGGCAGGGGTATAGCCTTGTTACGCTGTGACCCAGGGCTTTTGCAAGCTCATATCCAATTCCGTCTGTACCCATGGAGGGGGCGGCCTTGCCGCCGCAGGCTATAATTACTCTTTTGGCAAATATTTCCGTATCATCTGCCGCAAGAATAAATCCGGACTTTGTTTTCTTTATATCTTTTATAAGGGTATCGCATAATAGCTCAACCCCGGCATTTGATACCGCAAATCTGAGGGCATCAAGCACAGATGACGCCTGATTGCTGTAAGGATAAATTCTCCCTTCAGAGTCGGTTTTACAGGCAAGTGACATTGTGCTGAATAGTTCAACGGCAGAAAATATATTTTTATCTAAAAAATTTAAAAAATTTTTTTCTCCCCCGTAAAAATTTTCATTTACCGAAATATTGGACAGATTGCATCGTCCGTTACCGGTGGAAAGAATTTTTTTACCCACTCTTGAAAGTCGCTCAATAGCGATTACAGAGCCGTTTGTATGCTGTTTTGCAGTCAAAGCCGCCATAAGTCCTGAAGCCCCTGCGCCGATAACTGCAATATCAAAATTTTCCCTTTTCATATTATCCTCTTTCTGAAAAATTTCGATTTTATTAAAATTTGGTTAATAAAGATAGTATAACATATAATTGTAATTAAAACAAGCTATTTTTAGCAATCGCAATTTCCAGGAGGACTATGAAAAATGGAACAGAGTATTATAAAACTTATAACTGCTATGGGCAAAATCAACACTCAGCACAAAAACAAACAGCCCCTACGCGGTTTTAATTCAAGCGAGACCGGTATATTCTGGGCTGTTTTACAGTTAGTACAAGAAAATCCCAGTGAGGATAACACCTACTCTTTAAGCGCTGTCAACAGTTATCTTAATTTTACCCGTCCTAATCTCTCCCAGACAATCAATAAGTTAGAGGACAACGGATATGTTGAGCGTGTGGTAAAAAGAGATAACAGAAGAGTTACTTATATCCGTCTTACAGAAAAGGGTATAAATATGATTGAATCAAGATATGGGGGTATTCGTTCAAGATTTGAAAGAATATGTGAGATTTTAGGTGAAGAGGATACAAAGCAGCTGTCAACACTTTTGACTAAGTTTGCAGAGATTTCCGAGGATCTTCCCGACTGATAATATAAATCAATATCTTATTTGCGGTGAAAGTCTTGACTTTTCAGCAAAAAAAGGGTATAATCAAGTTATGCAAGGACGCACATTTGTTTGTGCGTCCTTTTTTTATTTCCTTTTAAGGAGTGTGTAGAATAAATGGACAAGAAAGAATTTAAAGAAAAGGTCGCTGACAATGAATATGATGAAGTGAATGTATTACAGCTTTTCGGACTTCAGGATGATGTATTTATGGGGGGATCTGTTGAGATATGCCACAGACCCTGCGGACACACAGATACAAAAATATTCAGTCAGGGTATATATGAAAATGAGCTTATATCCTATATTGAGGATTATTGTGCAGATTGTAAAAGGAAAATAGCAAACACGGTGGAATTCATAAAGCAATATATAGAATGGCTTTATGTGGATGTGGCATTTTTAAACGACGATATGACTCATTGCAGGATAATGGAGGGAAAGAAATACACCGACTACTTCAAAAGCAATATAAATCTTGAAAAGTTTGCAAAGGCAAACTATAAGCTGAATGTTATTCAGCTTATGAAGGCGGTGGATTTATATATTGAAGATGTGGTGGGCAAAAAGGAGGAAAACGGCTATACCATAAAATCCGTTAAGGTAGATATGGTATGCAACAGAATAACCCATTTCAGAAGCAAGGCCTCAATATCAAGAAGGGAATTGGCAGAGAAAACGGAAATTGCCTTTAAGACAATAGAAAACTATGAGCTTGGCCGAACAAAGCTCACCTCTATTCCCATACTTAATGCCATGAAAATATCAGATGCCCTTGGCATCCCGCCGGAATTTCTTGTATAATTAAAAATAATTGCCGTAAAGGGATATACTTTACGGCATTTGTTTTAAAATCATACTTTTATACGTGAAATTACCTTGACAAAATTATGATATAAGGGTATACTTTACTTATATGCACACGAAACGGAGGTATTATTTTGATTGAGGACGTAATCACAGTCAAATTGCCTGTAAATGAAAAAATGACTATTAAACGCAACCGCTTCGGCCCTATTGAGCCGCAAGGGGATGAAAA
>CALXIO010000009.1 GCA_944388385.1 uncultured Ruminiclostridium sp. | reverse complement strand
GGAAAGTAAGCAAAACAAAGGATTTGAATGAATATGACGATGTACGAATTGTTGGGAAAACTTTTCCCCACAATGAAGCCCATTGACAGCGGCAAGAAGGATAACACCCCCGTGGCAGTACCCCAGGAAAATACAGCCACAGAAGAACCTGCAAAGCCGGAGGTTATTGATTTTTCAAAGGTTGAAATCGAGCCCTTATTTGCGGATATGGTGGATTTTGAAACCTTCTCTAAGTCAGATTTCAGAGCTGTAAAGGTAAAGGAATGTGTGGCAGTACCTAAGTCAAAGAAGCTGTTACAGTTTACTCTTGACGACGGCACAGGCACAGACAGAACTATATTAAGCGGAATTCATGCCTTCTATGAGCCGGAGCAGCTTGTAGGTAAGACACTTATTGCCATTACAAACCTGCCTCCCAGAGCCATGATGGAAATTGAATCCTTCGGTATGCTTCTTTCAGCGGTACATACCGAGGAAGGTGAAGAAAAGCTCCACCTTCTTATGGTGGATGACCATATCCCGGCAGGAGCGAAGCTATATTAAAAATAAATCCCCGGATTTTTCCGGGGATAAAAATTTCCCCCTTTTAAAAAGGGGGAATTTTTTTATGGGTTTATCTTACTTTCTCTTTTTAAGAGTAAGTCCTGCCACTGATAATGTAATTCCTGCAAGGGCTAAGGGAGCAACCACAACAGGTACACCGGTGGGTGCATTGTCTGTATCGTTATCAGAAGTACCGGGTAAAACAGGCTCGGTTTCTTCAGGCTTGGTGGTTTCTTCAGGCTTGGTGGTTTCTTCAGGCTTAGTGGTTTCCTCAGGCTTTAATTCAAGGCCTGTTATAGCCTCATTAAGAAGTGCTGTGGCATTGTCGATTTCTTCCTGTGTTGCTGTGGGAGAAAGTGCCTTTACAGTATCAAGAGCCTTCTGTACCGCAAGAACAGATTCTGCTGTGTAGATAGTAAGATCAAGACCCTCTGCCTTTGCCTTTGCCTCATCTAACTTTGTTATATCGGTTCTCAGCTTCCACTGATATTTGATCTTTGTGTTGTTGTCCTCTGTATAGTTATCATCAACGCCCATTGAATCAACTACATTTTTAAGAAAGCCGTTTACTGTGCCCTTTAACTCATCATCAAGAAGTCCGGGCTTTTCAGGTGTGCCTACCACAAGACCTGTAAGAAGTGCTTCGATATTTATATCAATGTCCGCACCCATGGAGCCAAGAAGCTCACCTGCATTGTCAAGCAGTACCTTTAATGTGAAGTCAGGCTTAAAGGCATACATCATTGTACCGTCATCAAGGGTAACTCTATTCTCTGAATCCATAAAGTTAAGTAATGCGAATGCCAGCATACCCTCTGCATTGGCGTTTTTAAAGGTAAGTAATGCCTCACGCTCAGGGTCAGCCACAAATTTGCCCATGCCGGTTGTCGAAAGATAACCTACATCAAGTCCCATAAGACCTGTAAACTCTGCTACTGTAATTTCATCAAGTAATGTGTTAATGATTTCAGTCACATTTGCAATAAGCACTTGAACCAATGTATCAAGGATTTCTTCGCTTTCAATCTTAGCTCTTGTGTCTGTGACCCACAGGGGTTGTTCTTCACAATCAAGACCGCCTAAATGACTCTGGTAAATATAGTTTACATAGTCAAGCAGGGTTTTTGCCTTATCCCCGTCCTTTGCCACCTCAATGGCTGTAATATCCTCCACAAGGTTCTTAACACAGCTATCAAGGATAGTCTTATCCTCCATAAGCTCATCAGCCTTTGCAAATAATACCTCAAGTGAATCGGAAATACCCTGGGGTGTAATCTCCAGCTGAATACCGTTTTCGCCCTTCCAGTCTATCTGAACAGCGCCCTTATCAAAGTAAAGCTGTAACTCCTTGCCCTCGGTAGGCTTATCATCAAGCAGTAAGGGAAGCATAGCTGTAAGCAGCTGCTTAATTGAGTATTCCTTATCCCCGGGAAGTGAATCCGCAAGAAGGTCATTTAAAAGTGCTGTTACAACCACTTCAGAGCCCTGTGCGGCGATGCTGTCATAGTATCCGTGTAAAAATCCGTTTACTGTGGTGTTAAGCATATCGTTTGAAAATCCGTGGGCTTCACCATAGGCTGTAATATCGCTTATAGTCTGCTCAGTACCTGTTACGGGATTTACAAAGGTTCCTGCATCAATACCTGTATAGGTCTTTACATCCATATCCTCAGTAACCACACCCTTGTCAAAGCTGCGGGTAATTGTAACACCACGGGCAGGGGAGGGGTAGGTTACTACTGAACCGGTTTCAATATCATATATTGTATTTCCCTTTTCGGTGGTAAGTGACGCTATATCATTTGCGTGCATATGACCTGTGAAAAAATACTGCATACCTGCATCTGCAAATTCTACCGTAAGTCTTTCATAGTCATTTACAAGATACATGGGAAGTAAATCAGGCTCCATGCCAAAGTGGGGAATATAGCCGTGGTGCTGTAAGCCGATAACAGTATCTCCTCTGTCCTTTGCCTCGGCAATCTTATCCTCAACCCACTGTTCAAGCTCGGCACTTATCTGACCGGAGGTTTCATGCTCATCCTTGCCGGATTCTGTGTTATCTGCGCTGTAACGTGCAGAGTCAATGGAGATGATAGTAAAGCCCTCCTCAGGTCTTGCCACATAGGAAAGACAGCCTGCCTGCTTGCCCTTGGCAGGAGTGAAGGTATCAATTACAGTTTCGTCATTGTAAACCAGCTCTCCGTAAATTTCCTTGTAAATTTCAGGGGTGGTTCTTCCTGCCGGTACTGCAACACCGTCCTCTGTGTTGAAGTTTACGCCGTTTGAGTTGTTTAAGTCGTGGTTACCGGGGGTAATATAAACCTCCGCACCGGTCTGCTGTTCAAATTTTTCAAGAATTTCTGCAAGACCCTCATGGCTTTCCTTTTCGCCGTCCTTTGTAAGGTCGCCGGAAATTAAAAGCACATCCGGGTTATCCTTCTTAACTGTGTCAAGTAAGGCATTAAGAAATGCTTCACTTTCAGCAAACATCTTTCTGTCGCTGTTAAGATGAGTGGTAAAGTCTGCTGTGTCCTTAATAAGTGTGGGTGACAGGTAATGAGTATCCGAAAGAACTGCAATCTTCAGCTCTTGCTCAGTAACCACAGAACCTGCTTCAGCACTTACTGCCCCTATCTGACCTGCAACCATTGTTGCCGCAAGGGTAAATGCTGTTGTCTTAAGAATCCATTTGTTCATTTAAATAAACCTCCTTTTTGTTTCTACCCTTTCATTGTAACCTGTGCTTTTGTAAATCGCTATCACAGTATCGTTATATTTCGGTAAAATAAGAGTAACAATTTTCCGCAGAAATAAGGAAAATATTCACTAAATTAAAAGAAAAAGCTCCCGAAATAATTTGGGAGCTGTAATATTTTAACCGTTATAAAATCAAAGACACATCTTATATATTTCAACAAGATCAGCCGGGAATAATTCCTTAAGTCCTGAAATAGGACCGCCGCCGCAGGCATGGTTTGCCATAGCCTCAAAGTGGGTTTCGTCAATGTTAAGATCAGAAAGGTGCATTTTCAGTTCAAGGGTATTTTCGCAGAAGTCATAAAGGGCGTCTATTGCCTTGTTTGCGCCCTCCATGGGAGAAAGCCCTTCTTCTATGCCGAATACCTTAGTACCAAAGCGGTAAATAGCAGGGGCGGTTTCCTCGCTTAAAATATATTTAAGCCATCTTGGGGTAACTATTGCAAGGCCGTGACCGTGGGTAATGTCATAGTAGGCGGATAATTCATGCTCCATGGCATGACAGGCACAGCCGTGAACAGTACCGCCGTCAAGGATAGTGTTAAGCGCCATTGAGGATGCCCACATAAGGTTAGCCCTTGCCTCGTAATTTTCCGGCTCAGCCATAGCCACAGGTGTCCACTTTACCACACAACGCATAACTGCCTCCTGCATATCAAGAAGCAAATCAAAGGTTGCATCCCCTGCAAGGTAATAGTTATCTATTACGTGGTTAAATATATCAAAGGCACCGCAGGCTGTCTGGTAACGGGGGAGAGTGTAGCTGTATTCGGGATTTTCAAAGGCTACCTTGGGAATAAGTGCGCTTCCTCCCATGCCTATCTTTTCGTTAGTGTCCATATTGGAAATAACCGACCAGCCGTCCATTTCTGAGCCGGTTGCCGCATTGGTAAGTATAGCTATAACAGGCAAAGCCTCAGTTACCCATACACCCCCTGAAACAAGGGGCCATACATCGCAGTCATCCCTTAATGTCGCCGCCGCAACACCCTTTGCACAGTCAATGGTAGAGCCGCCGCCTGCCGCTAAGATAACATCTATATTATGCTCCTTGCAGATACGAGCCCCCTTATTGGCGGTGGTGTGTCTTGGGTTAGGCTCAACCCCGGACAGCTCAAAAAGCTCAATGTCATTATCCTTTGCGATCTTTATAATTTCATCATAAAGGCCGTATTTCTTTATGGAGCCGCCGCCGTACACCAAAAGCACTCTCTTGCCGAACTTCAGCAATTCCTCACCTAAATGGCAAAGCTGATTTTTTCCGAAATATACCTTATCCGGATTGTGGAAAATAAAATCATTCATATTAAATCCTCCTTTATAAAATACCGTTACGATTTTTACTTACAAATAAAGTATAACACGATTTTTAAAGAATATCAAATACTTATATCAAATAGCCTTCCATATCTTTTATCTATAGAAAAATCCCCCTTGAAGGGGGATTTTTTATTACAGCTTTCTGCTCATTATATCCTGGTGCATAGCGTATTTCAAAAGGGTATTTTTTGATATCGTACCCTTCTTGTACATATTGAAAAGATAGCTGTCCATGGTTATCATACCCTCCTCGCCGCAGGAGGAAATAACCGTGTCTATCTGATGAGTCTTTGATTCTCTTATCATATTTCTTATAGCGTTGTTGCACTTCATTATTTCAAAGGCAGGTCTTAGCTTTCCGTCCTCACAGGGAACTAACTGCTGAGATACAACGGTATGCAAAAGCTGTGCTAACTGTATTCTTACCTGCTGTTGCTGATTGGAGGGGAATATATCTATAATTCTGTCAATGGTATTCTGTGCCCCCACAGAGTGAAGTGTGGAAATAACCAGATGACCTGTTTCAGCGGCGGTAAGGGCGGTGCTTATGGTTTCATAGTCACGCATTTCGCCTAAGAGTATTACATCCGGGGATTGTCTTAAACAAGCCCTTAATGCGGTTATGTAGCTTTCTGTATCACTGCTTATTTCTCTTTGGCTTATGATACTCTTTTTATTTTTATGAAGATATTCAATAGGGTCCTCAAGGGTGATTATATGACCGTTGCGGTTTTTATTTATCTCATCTATCATGCAGGCAAGGGTGGTGGATTTACCGCCGCCGGCAGGACCTGTAACCAGCACAAGACCCTTTGTTTTTTCGGCGGTTTCGGTAATAATTGAGGATTCAATATTAAGAGAAGCATAATCCGGTATATCAAATGCCACAACTCTTATAACCGCCGCCATACTGCCCCTTTGCTTATATGCACTTATACGAAAACGGCTAAGACCCTTTATAGATACAGAAAAGTCATCATCTCCTGCTTTTTCATAGTCGGAAATATCCCTGCTTGCCAGCTTATACATTTCCTCTACCAAGTCCTTTGCCGTACCCGGGAGAATTATCTCCTCATTTTCAGGGGTTAGCTGTCCGTATATCTTATATGATACAGGAAGTCCGGATATAATAAATATATCCGATGCGTTTTTCTCCACCGCTTTTTTAAGAATTTCCAACAGCTCCATAATAAGCTCCTTTCTAAACTATATCAGTAACTCCGTCCCAGATAGGAAGTGAATCCTCTGAAACATAGTCCCCGATGTGTACTGTCTGCCAGTTTTCCTTATATACCTTGCCGCCCTCCAGCCTCAGCTTACAGTAAAGCTCGGTATTATCATTTATACCCACATAATATTCAGCGTAGCAATAACCTCTTGCCTGTGTTATTTTAATATCATTTTCCGCAAGGGTCTGCTCAAAGGCTATATCCTCATTATAGACATTTATTATATATGACATGGTTTCAGTCGCCCTTGTATCGGCGGTATAATATTCTCTGCTTGATTTTGCGCTTTGCTCTGCGCTGTTTAAATCCTGTCTTACCGTCAGCAGTAACAGGGAAGAAAATATACTTATAACAAGGGCAACAAACACAATTATTATTGAGGCTACCCCTGCTCCCATGGCGGTGCGGTTTTTATTCATACTGCTCACCTCCGCCAATTCTTGCACAGGTAAGCTCAGTAAGACTGTTGCTTTCATCCCGTATAGAAATAGTGAGATACTGAGTATCATTTTCCCCGGTATAGGGCTTAAGGCTTATAATAAGCACTCCTACAGGGGTTTCCTCTCTTTTTTCATATACGCCGTTTTTTTCTTCACAGCCTGAAAGAACATCATCCCCTGCCTTAAAGGATTCAGCTATATTTTCGCTTACTATAACCGCCTCAGACATACGCTGTGCCCTTTGCTGATCCTTATTTGCAATAACAACGGAATTCATTCCAATGCCACAGCAGATAACAAATATACCCACCATAAGCAATATTTCAAGAAGTAATGCCCCGGAGCGGGATTTTATTCTATTCTTCATAATAATCCCCCTCGCCATAGCATTTTATATAGCATACAGAGGGTCTTGAGGTTTCATTTCCTATGGTAAAGGTAAATGTGACCTTGTTTTTCTCCATTACTATATCAAATTCCTTTGCCTCAAAAAGGGGAACACTCGAGGATTTATCAAAGGGTCTTTCCTTTTCGATAAACAATTCACAAAGACTGTTGCCGTCGCTGTATAAATAGGTGACAAATTCCTCTCCGGCTATATTCTCATAAAGACACAAAACCGGGGTGTCCTCTATATTCTTAACCTCAATGCCCCCTTTTTTATCGTAGGCATGGAGCTTTTGCAATACTATTGAATGGGCTGTAGCAAAGGAAAATCTCTCGGTTGTATTTTCTCCTGTCCTTTTATATATTCCTGCAAAGCAAAGCACCCCTGCAAGAAGCGTACATACAAACAGCGCAAAAACAGTCAGCACAAAAACAGAGTCTACGCTGTATTTACTTTTATTATTTATACCCGCAGGTCTGTTCATAGCTAACCTCCTATTTTTCTATTACCCTTATATCCGGCATTATATTTGATGCTATGGGGCTGTAATGAACTATATACTCATCCTCATTTATATAAAGCCCGTAGTTTTCTATAAGATAATCTATGCTTTCAGGGTAAATCCCCTCATTGGCGTAACATTCAAGGGCAGAACGCCTGATGCCGTTTTCCAATATTTTAAGACTTTGCTCTCTGTGAGCATCGGCGGCAGCTGTAACAGCAAACCACACCGCCACACTCATGAGAATAATAACCAAAAGCCCTATAATTATTTTTTTAATTACATCGCCCTTATTTTTATAAATACTTTTCATAGCTTAACCCACCACCGTCATAATACCAAGCAGGGGAAGCATAACCGATATAAGTATAAAGCCCACCGCTATCGCCATTATTATTACCATGGCAGGCTCAAACCGGGACGCCAGTACATTTATCATATCATTTACCTTATCTCCGGTTTTCTTTGCTATATCCTTCATAACAAGATCCAGTCTGCCTGTGCTGAAGCCTAAGGTAATCATCCTTATATAAAGGGAGGGGAATATTTTGGTTTCCTCCAGAGCCTCAGTAAAGGACTTGCCCTCCTTCATGGAGTTACGGCATTTTTCCATCTGCTGACGCATTTTGGGACCGGTAAGCAATTTCTCACAAAGCTCTATTGACTGGTCTATATCAAGTCCGCTGGAAAGCGCCATAGAAAAGGCATTTGCAAATCTTGCGGTATACATAGCCTTTGCGGTTTTTGTGTGGGAAGCTATATTCAGCATAAGCCTTTTTACCGGGGGTACAAGGTTATATAAAATAACACCAAGTACAATAATACCTGCCAATATACCAACAGCCCAGATAACTATTTTACTTGTTGCAGTTCCTGCTGTCATTATCCATAATGCGCTGTCAGACAAGGTAAGACCAAGCTGTGAAAATACATCCGCAAAAATAGGAAGTACATAGGTAGCCAGTACAAAGGTTACCGCAAATACCGTAAGGGTAAGTATACCTGCATAGGTAACACCGCTTTTTACCGTACCGGAAAATTCATCCATACGGCTGTAATATTCAGAAAGGGATAAAAGCACCGTATCAAGTCTGCCGGTTTTCTCTCCCACCTTTACCATTTCCACAAAATAAGGGGGGAATTTTTCCGACTTGATTATTGCATCCGTAAAGGAGCTGCCCTTGTCCATATACTGAAGAAGCTCTAATAAAAGCCTACGGTAGCTGTCATTTTCCTCATCCTGGGATAATATAAGCATACCGTCTGTTATGCTGACCCCGGATTCTATTACCGTTCCCAGCTGTGAGCTTACCAGCGCCAGCCCGGAATTTGAAAGCTGTTTTTTGCTCATAATATATCCTCCCTTTTAATAATAATACAGCTCTGTATAGTTGCTGTCATTCTTTATATATTCTATCATACTATGATATTCATTTTCATCATCCACACTGCCGGAAGCAAAGGTGGGATCCATTCTGTTCCAGCTGTTGCCGTTAAAGTAGATTATACCGTCTATCCAGCCGCTGCCCTCTACATATACGCTTATCCAGGCATGATATATATCCCCTGCATAGCCTACTACCACCTTAGTGGGAATTTTCTGACTTCTAAGCATTGCAGTCATAAGTGAGGCATAATCAAAGCATATACCGTATTTGTTATAAAGCACCGTATCAGGGTTTGGAACATAGCCGTTTGCGGCATTTTCCGGGGTGCTTTTATAATCAATATTATTTATAACGTAATTATAAACCGCATCCACCTTCTGAAGTGTATCCATATTATCTGTACAGATATTGCTTGCAAGGGCTACGCAGTCTGAATATGAATTATACATACAATACTGATTGGGGGTTAAAAATACCTTAATGCTGTCATTAAGGGTGACTGAAAAATCCGTCTTAAAGGATACCGTACCCTTGTTAGCAGAGGTTTGCTTCAGCACATAAACGGTATATGTGCCGTTTCCCTCGGTTATGGGTATCACCTCATAATCTCCACGGGAATTAAGCTGGAAGGTGTATTTTGCCCCCACAGGGGTCTGAAGCACTATCTTATATGTGCCCTCCATGGCATTACTCAGCCTTACCATTATATACCCCTCAGAGGAATTTGACACATCCACCATGGCTCTGTCATTGGAAAGTACATCTGTACCCTTTGCCACCGGGGTGATTATATAGGGCGCTGAGGGATTGGCAGGCTGAGGAGAGGGTGTGGTGGTAGGCTTTGGTGTGGTAGGTGGTGGGGTAGTGGTGGTAGCTTCTGTGGTGGAGGGTACATTTGTATCAGGGGGATTTGTAGGTATAGGAGATGATTCAGTATCAACGGGGCTTTCAAGGGTTGTATCAGCCGGGGTTTTATCGGTATCTTCCGGAAGGCTTTCTGTTTTTGTGCTTTCTGATTCGGTATTTTCTGTTTCTGTATTTTCGGTAGTTTCCGACTCAGGTATATCTGTATCACTTTGTGGGGGAGTGGTGTTTATATCAGTGGTAAAGGGTGTATCTGTAATGGTAGTTTGGGGTACGGAGGTGTTTTCTGTTGAGGTAGTAGTAGAATTCGGATTTTCCTCTATTTGATTACAAGCAACAGTCGAACAAAGAACAGCGGCAACAACAAGTCCGCATACTATACGCTTTGAAAGATTATTCATATTGCCGCCTCCTTTTTTAAGTCTACCTATCAGTATACCACATTTTATAGCATTTGTAAATAAAAAAGAGCGATATAAAATATCGCTCTTATAATCAATATGGATTTTTTAAAAGTGTTTCCTTTAAGGAACAATACTTATCCGCCATACACACAAGCCATGCCTCCCTTGATACAGGAACATGGGTAAGGGTAAGAGGCCACATATGGTCGCTTATTATGTTCCTTTCACGAAGGGAAAGTCTGAAGGTACGGCTGGCATTACGCTCAGCTGTATATGGGTGAGAAAAGCCGTGAAGCCCGTCGGGGGTAAAGGCCTTGTCATGCCAGTCATAAAGGAAAAAGTCATGAAGCAAAGCACCCTTTACAAGGCTTTCCACATTTACCTTCATTTTCAGCTTCTTTGCATACATATAGGCGTAAAGACTTACCATAATGCAATGCTCATAGCAGGAAATATCTCCATGCTGAGTAAATTTTTTCATAAGCTGTACTTTTTTATTTGCAAGAATTTTTCTTGCTGTGCTTACAAACTTTTTATCATCCTCGGTGAGTATTACATTCTTTAATTTACCGTGCAAAATAATCAGTCCTCGCTGTCGTCTGAATCATCATCAGAGAAAAATCTTCCTCTGATACGTGTCATAATGCTTCTTACACCGCCGTCAAGCTGTATTCTTCTTTCGCCCTCATCCACATTGCGGCCGGAAATCAGCTTTTTTGTGGTGCTGAAGAAATCAATGGTCATCACAAGGGATACAACCACAGCCACAACACAGATAAACTTATAGGGCAGGGAATCAAGTACAAATACAGTAGCATCTGTAACAACATATGTAACAAACAATCCCATTACGCCCCAGAAAAGTGACGAAATAAGAGATATTCTGTTTTTATAAACCAGCTTGAACATACTGTAATCCCAGAATTGCTTGTGGAATACAGTTTCCATAAGCCAGCCTGTGAAATATTCAAGGGTGGTGCAGGAAAGCATGGCCACTATGAACACTCCAAAGCCGTTTTCTCTGAAGGGCTGGCAGATAAACAAAAGCAAAAGTCCTCCCACACCGTAAATCGGAATGTAGGGACCCTGCAAAAATCCCCTGTTTATGGGGCGTCTATGGTGCAGAGATTCTATAACGGACTCCTGTATCCAGCCAAGCATACAGTAAATACAGAATGTAAACAACCAGTATTCAAATCCGTAGTGGGTCATATATGCCCCTCCCTTTGAATCATATTACTTGTTTACACAGATAAGTAAACTTACCTATTTTCCTAGCTTAATTATATAATAAATAATTCCATAAGTCAATTTATTTTTTAACTCATTGTAAACTTAATCTTAATTTTTGTTACTTTTGTTCACATTATATAGATATTGTCCTCAAAATTCGTTGAACTGACTATAAAACCCCGGTGTTATCCGGGGTTTAAGACCTTATTTTGCAAGGAAATTCAGCTTAGGAATGTTAGTATCCTCAGAAAATGTGATAACATTGTACATAAACAATACCGAATCATATTCATCCATATTAACACCAAGCTGTTCTAAGGGAACATTTATATATCTCATATCAAGGACTGTTATCTTGCTGTAATTATTTACAAGGAAGGGAATAAGGCTGTGAGCGTAGCTGTCCTTGAAGATAATAAGAGAGCCGTTGTCATTTCCCTTTGTGGCCTGGCTTATAATATCTATCTTAGGCACGTTAAAGCCTAAAAATGCAGAATATTTGTCCTTCTTTGTGAGAAAATCCCTGAAATAAAGGGAATCATATACATTTGTGTTCTCACCGTTTTGTATTTCCATACGGATAGCTGTTTCTCCCCCGGAGGGAATGTAAAAATCAATGGTATCCGGGGTAATGCTGTTATCAAGGGTATCTGAGTATAATGTTCCCCTGAAGGAATCTGAGGCATGCTCAATGTTGAATTTATCAATAGAAAGGGGAGTATATCCCATATCCACCCCTGCCGCATGATATGCAAGATAAGCACCGAGGCTGGTCCAATGGTGGTCTGTGCGGTAGTAGATATATCTGTCCTTTGCTATATTAAGGGAGCTGTATATATCTATGCCCTTCATACCGGGAACACTGTCATAGCAAAGCTTTATAAAATCCTTCTGACTTGCGGCACCGCAGTTTTTAGGAAGTGTATCCTTATATATTTCCTGGGAGGTGGGGGCAAGCATAAAGTACATTTTCTTATCGCTGTATTTATCCGCAAAGCTCTGCATAGCGGCAAGGCTTCTGTTTACAAGGTTACTGTCATAGCCCTTCCAAGCCTCCATCATTCTGCCCTGTTCGGTAAATACTCCCTTAATTTCCTTTTGTCCGAGAAGTCTGTCGGAGTTGTTCTTTATATTTATCCATTCCTCCCTTAATACAAATCTGTCGGAGAAATATTTTTCAAAGTCGGTCATAAAGCTTTTATCGGTGATAGTGTCAAAGCTGATTTCCGGAAAGGTCTGCAAATAGCGGTTTTCGGTTTCGCTGAAGGGCTTTTCCGGCATATTAAGGCTTCTTATTATGGTAATTACCGGAAGGACTAAGGTTATAGCCACCAACAGTATAATAAGAGTGAGCTTATATATTTTCTGGTGCTTTTCCATTTATATTCTCCTTTCGTCAGAAATTAAAGTAAAGGAAGGGGTTATAGGTGGAATCCACAAGGTATGCGGTACAAAGTAAAAACATAGCGGCGCATACAGGGATTGCAATATATCCGAGGGTAACCTCTGATTTTTTACGGATAAACTCCACAATCCTCTTAGGAATATCTGTACAGCCGATAATACAGATAACAAACATAACAGCGTTACAGGTAAGAAGATAAACAGCCTGAGAATCCGCAAAGGAGCCTCCTGCACCGAACATAGCGGCAATATATCCGCCTGCCCCGGGTAAATCTGCGGTATCAAACAGTACCCAGCCCAGTATTACAAGCAGCATTGTGTAGATATGGCATATCACCGCCGGAGCCTTTTCAAGGAGCTTTCCTAAAAACAGCTTTTCCAGGATTATTACAACACCGTAAAGAGATCCCCATAAAATAAAGTTCCAGCTAGCCCCATGCCATACACCGGTTAAAAACCACACCACGGCAAGGTTTATTATTGTACGGGGAAGACCCTTTCTGTTGCCTCCCATGGGGATATACACATAGGAACGAAACCATGCCCCAAGGGTCATGTGCCACCTTCTCCAGAATTCGGAAATGCTCTTTGACATATAGGGGTAGTCGAAGTTTTTTGGGAAATGAAAGCCCATCATTTTACCAAGACCAACCGCCATATCAGAATATCCCGAAAAGTCAAAGTATATCTGGAAAGTAAAGGCAAGAATACCTATCCATGCCGTAAGTGCCGGCATAGTGCTGTATTCCATGGCCTTTATACTTGTCCATACAGCGCCTATGCTGTTTGCAATAAGCACCTTCTTTGAAAGGCCTATAATAAAGGTAATAATACCGTCATAGATAAGATCCAAAGTAATGCTTCTGTCGTCAAGCTCCCTTGCCACATCATCATAGCGGACAATAGGACCTGCCACTATCTGAGGAAACAGGGTAACAAAGGCGGCAAAGCTTATGGGATTTTTCTGCACCTTTACATTACCTAAGTACAGGTCAATGGTATAGGACATTGACTGGAAGGTAAAGAAGCTGATACCTATGGGTAAGGTGTTCATAGGAAGATATTCAATGCCGAAGAAGTACATATTGTTTATATCAATAAGCGTCTGTCCGGCTATGGCATTTATATTTTCCGCTATAAAGCCGTTGTACTTGAATATACCAAGCAGTCCTAAGTTCATCACTACCGATACTATAAGGCATACCCGCCTCATTGTCTTGTTATCTTCAAATTTGTTCATAACAAGTCCTGCACAGTAGTCTATCATGGTGGAGATTATCATTACTATTACATAGATAGGCTCACCCCATGAATAGAAAAGCAGACCGCTTAGCAGTATGATAAGATTTTTTGCCTTTTTAGGGGAAATGTAGTATATAAGTAATGTCAAAGGCAAAAACAGATACAAAAATACTGGAGTTGAAAATACCATAAATTATCCTTTCAGTTGTTCCGATATTTTTTTAAGTGCCTCGGTATATTCATCTTCTGAAAATACCCTGTTTATTGTTTTTATCATGGAATCACAGGACAGATATTCCGGCAGGGAAAGTATACTAAGTAATTTCCGCCTTAATATTGCGCTGTCCTTTTTTCCGGTAAGGCCGTCATCAAAAAACCTTGCCTTATCAAGAAAGGGGGGCTTAGGTTCGGCTATTCCTGTAAGCTCTCTTTTTATAAGAAATTCAAGGGTAGCATTATCTATCCCCTCAACTCCCAAGATACCCTCACAGCCGGGCTTTTCCTTTCTTTTTTCCTTGCCCTTTATACGGGGTATATAGATATTGGTAATATCCCCCTTATCTACTATACCCTTTATATGATTTCTTATAACAAAGCCTGCTTTGTCGCTGTCGGTGATTATTATAATACCACAGGTTTCTGCAAGATTTCTTATAAGCTGTCTTTTTTTCTCATCCTTAAAAATACGAAAGCCCTCTGTGGTTATTATAAGTCCCTCAATAACCTGTGACAGCCTTATTTTATCGTATTTTCCCTCAACTATAACAGCCTTTTGGGTTTTTATCATTTTGCTTTATTATATTCCAGGAGCTGTGCCACTGTTTTTTCCACCATTATGATTTTATTTGCAGGGGTGGTTTTAAGGGTAATATCCGCATCACTGAGGGTTTTGATACATTTACTTATAAAATCCCTTGAAAGTCCCCGTACACTTTTCATACTGTTTTCTATAACAAATTTCCTGTTGGCGGCATAGTTAAAGTCCTTTGCCACCTGTGAGGATGAAATATTTCTGCTTAGTGCCAGAAAGGCATAATATAAATCAAGATAGGCATAATTAAGGGAGGCTATAACAGCAAGGGGGTCAGCCCTCTGGGAAAAAAGCTCATCTAATATTAAAAATGCCGCCTTGTTGTTCCGTCTGTTTATTGCATTTGCAAGCTCATAGACCTTTATATCCGTTTGCTTTATTATAAGCCTGTCTATAATATCCCTTGTAATATTGCCTTTCCCCACATAATCGCACAGCTTATCTGTTTCAGCAGATGAAACCGACATATTGCAAAGGGTACATTCTGCTATATACTTAGCATCCTCTGAGGAAATATAACAGCCCCGTTTTTTAGCCTTTTTTTCAATCAGCCGTCCTATATCTGATGCAAACATGGTATCAAACTTACACACTATGGAATTTTTATCCCCGGTAAGGGCTTTAAGCAATGCCTTACTGTTTGCCTTTGCCTTGCCGGAATAATCTACCTTAGAGGAGGTTATGGAAAAGATAACCACAGTATCGGAAGGGATTTCTGCAAGCCCCTTTATAAATAAATCAAGCTCTTCCTCAGATAACCTGTCCGGGCTGTAGTCCTTTAATACCACCGCCTTATTTTCTGAAAAAAGGGACATACTTTCTATACTGTCAAGGATAATATCAAGAGGTGTGTCATAGCTTAGAGGGATATAGTTCATATCGTCCCTGTATTCTCCGAGGAGCTTATTTACAACCTTTTCAGTATAGGCAGAGGTAAGAAATGCCTCCGGTCCGTAGAAAAAATATACTCCCCTTATATCCCCCTGTTTAAGAGAGGCTATAAGATCCTTTTCGGTTATCTTCATATTATCCCTCCTATCTGTTGGTGAAATTAAAGGAGGGTATCATATACCCGTCCTTGTCAAATTTTATAATACAGTCATTATAGTAAAGATTTATACAGTCCTCATTTGCATACCGTGAGGTGCTGAGGGTTATACCATTGCTGTATGCTTTAGTGCTGTATGTAATATTTGCATCTGCAAATTGGTCATACTTTTCCTCATTTGCAATAAATATATTATTTCCCTCTATATTACAGTAAAATCCCTTTTCATCCCCATTAAAAAGGGGAGAGGAATATTCTGTTACGGTGGGTGTATCTGTAATAAGCCACTTGCAGTCATCACCGCATAATATAACATCCGTAAAGGGTGAAAAGAGGGTGTTTATATATCTCCCGGAATTTTCTCCACGGGCATAAATAACAAGTACATCAAGGCTATTTACATGATATTCTCTCAGCATATTGTAAAGCGCCTCAGCAGAGCCTTTATTTCCGGTGATAACTCCTGCCTTATGCCCTTCACTTACGCAAAGCATAGCCCCCATATCTCCGTCGCTGTACAGATATACAGCATTATCCTTGATTTTTCCGAAGGAAACTACACATGAGCAAAGGGCGAATATGGTATAAAATAAGCCTATATCATACTTCCTTACCTTTAATAAAAGGGAAATAAAGTAGGCTATAATTCCGCTTAGCAGGGTGACAGTAACACCGAATCTTGTGTCAAAGGAAATTCCCCCGAGGAAAAATCCCGAGAACAGGGAGAATATTCCTCCGGAAATATAGCAAGCCACACTTGAAAGCAGTATAAGTATATCAAAAATCCCTCCGGTAAGGGCAAATATCAGAGTAAAAAGCAATGCCGTTCCCATAAAGGGCATTACTAAAAATGATACCGGCACCAACCACACGGAAAAGCTGCCGAAAAGCATAGCGCTTACAGGGGCGGTAAGGGCACAGGCACAAACCGAACAGCATACCGTTTCGGTGGCTTTATCCGGAAGGGAGGTAAACCTTGCCTTAAGCCTTGAAGCTAATTTAGGTCCTGCAACTCCACAGCCTGCTGTTGCCGCCGCAGTAAAAAGCATACCGGAATCAAGGCAGGCGGTGGGATTTATTATACATATTAGCAGTACCGCAAAGCCAAGGGAATTAAGACAGTCGGTTTTTCTGAAGAAAATTTCCCCTATGTTGCACATGGCAAGCATAACAGCGCTTCTCATAACCGAGGGATTAAAGCCGTAGAAGAAGGTCATAAGAAGTATAAGCACCAGTATGGATATACTTCTTGTAAGGGGAAGGCGTCCTGCTGTCATAAGCCTTAATATTACCGACAGCATGGAGCAGATAATAGTTAAATGAAGTCCTGATACCGCAGTAAAATGCACAGCCCCGCAGGAGCGTATATCAAAGCTCTGCTTAAAGGAAAGGGCGGTTTTATCCCCTAAGAATATTGCCCTTATAAGTGCCCCGGTATCTCCGTCGGTTTTAATGCTTATCCGGGTAGCCACATATTCCCTTATATCATCTATACAGTCAAGAGGACTGTTGCCCTTTTCTATAATTTTTATTTCCTCTGTGGGATAGGCATTGATATAAATTCCATCCGCATTATAGTACCGCCTTGCACAAAATGAGGCGGTATCAACTATTTTTTTAAGCCTTGCATTAACCTCTATCTTATCCCCTATACCCAGTATATCATCGGTATAAAGAAGAATATTTTGCTTATTGCCGTACACATCTGCACTTATGGTATAGGAAAATTTATCCTCATCAAAGGACCGTCCGCCCACAACCGTTGCATTAAGGGGATATATTTCCCGGTCGGTGATTTCAGCCGCTTCAGACCCCTTTGTGTGGGCAACCGTAAACACAAGACAGCCTGCACCCATAATAAGGGCAATAATGCCGATGTTTTTATTTTTGCCAAAAGCAAGGGATATTATGGATATAATTAAAATTACAGCGGTAAAGCCAAGTCCGATTTGGGGAAATGACAGAAAAACAGAGGCAAAAATCATACCCAGGAAATATGAAAATCCGATTACGGCAAATTTTCGCCTCATAATTTTATTATGCAAGCTCAGTATTGAGCTTCTTTCCGCCTAAAAGGTGGAAGTGAAGATGCCTTACAGTCTGTCCGCCGTCTTCCTTTACATTGGTAACAACTCTCCAGCCGTTATCAAGGTTGAAGGCCTCTGCAATATGTCTTGCGGCAAGCATTATTTCGCTTACAACCGCCGCATTATCCTCGTTAAGCTCATCAGCACCGCCGATATGAGTCTTAGGGATAATAAGTATATGCACAGGCGCCATGGGGCTTATATCCTTGAAGGCAACCAGGTTTTCGGTTTCGTAAACCTTTTCTGAGGGAATTTCACCCTTGATTATCTTACAGAAAATGCAATCCATTGTATTTCCTCCTTAGCCTATCATAGCCTTAACAACATTTTCAAGTGCCGCAATAGCTTCCGCTGTCTTTGAAAGGTCAGCAATACCTGCCATGGCGCTGTCGGGCTTTCCACCACCCTTACCGCCTGCAACAGCGGCGATCTCCTTAACTATCTTACCTGCATTAGCACCCTTTGCCACAGCCTCAGGACTGCATATACAAAGGAAATTGCCCTTAACACCGTCAGTACCTGCAAGTAAAGCAATAAAGGAAGAATTGTTGCTCTTTATATCATCTCCGGCCTTTCTTAAAGCATCACCCATAACGCCCTTTAATTCAGTGCTCATAAGCTTAATGCCGTTTACTTCACCGGATACTGCAATATCGGATAACTGGCTCTTTGAAATAGCCGCATTGAGCTTATCTATTTCGGCTGTCATGTTGTGAAGCTCCTGCATTACGCTGTCACACTTAGGAAGTAGCGCAGATGCACCGGAGGCCTTTAATTTAGCCGCCGCCTGATTTAATATATCATTTACACTGTCATAGGCATCCAGCACTCCAAAGCCTGTTACAGCCTCAATTCTTCTTACACCGGATGCAACGGAGGTTTCGGAAATAATCTTAAATAAGCCTGCCTTAGCTGTATTGTCAAGGTGAGTACCGCCGCAGAATTCTGTTGAAACATCTCCTGCCTGTACTACCCTTACAATATCTCCGTACTTTTCACCGAAGAGAGCCATAGCACCCTTCTTTCTTGCCTCCTCAATGGGCAATTCCTCGGTTACAACAGGAATACCTGTAAGAATAGACTCATTTACAAGTCTTTCTATTTCCTTTAATTCCTCAGGAGTAACCGCGCTGAAGTGACTGAAGTCAAAACGGCATCTTTCAGGGTCAACATAGGAACCTGCCTGGTGTACATGGTCGCCCAGCACCTTTCTTAAAGCCGCCTGTAAAAGGTGAGCGCAGGTGTGGTTTCTTGCGGTAGCCATACGCTTAGCCTTGTCTACCTCTGCCTTAACCTCATCATTTACATAAAAGCTGCCGTACTGAACCACACAGCTGCAGATAAACTGTCCTGCACCGGTTTTCTTAGTGTCGGTTACCACCATAACATTATCCCCGGCAGTAATTGTACCGCAGTCACCTACCTGACCGCCGCTTTCTGCATAGAAGGGGGTAACATCAATAAGCACAGTAACGCTGTCGCCCTCATCAACGCTTTCAACCACAGCACCGTCTTTTATCATAGCAAGAATCTTGCTGTCTGCTTCTAAGGTTTCATAGCCTACAAACTTTGTGGTATAGGAATTAAGCGCTGTTGCAGTAGCCTCATCCCAGCCACCCTTGAAGGCCTGGTTTGATCTTGCCTTGGCCTTCTGCTCGCCCATGAGCTTGTAGAAGCCATCCTCGTCAACGCCGATATTCTTTTCAGCAAGAATTTCCTTTGTAAGGTCAATGGGGAATCCGTAGGTATCGTGGAGCTTGAATACCTCCTCACCGCTTAATGTAAGGGGAGAGGTACCGTCCCAGTCCTTTGTAAGACGGTCGATAAATTCGCCTAATATCTGCATACCCTTATCAACTGTCTTTGCAAAGCTCTCTTCCTCTGTACGGATAACCTTCTTTATATATTCTCTCTTTTCGTTAAGCTCAGGGTAAGCGGTAAGGTTTTCATTTATAACAGTATCGCATACCTCATATAAGAAGGGTCTGTTTACACCGAGAAGTCTTCCGTGTCTTGCGGCACGTCTTAAAAGTCTTCTTAATACATAGCCTCTGCCCTCATTTGAAGGACGAATTCCGTCGCCTACCATAAATGTGGTGGAACGGATATGGTCGGTGATAACACGGATAGAAATATCCTTTATCTCATCCTGATTGTAGCTTACATTTGCTATTGAGCAGATCCTCTTCATGATATTCTGAATGGTATCAACCTCAAACAGGTTGTCAACATCCTGCATTACACAGGCAAGACGCTCAAGACCCATACCTGTATCTATATTCTTTGTGGCAAGCTGTGTGTAGTTACCCTTGCCGTCATTGTCAAACTGAGTGAATACCAGATTCCATATCTCAATAAGTCTGTCACAGTCGCCTGCCTGCTCAAAGCTCTCAAAGGGGCCGTACTTTTCACCTCTGTCAAAGTGAATTTCAGAACAGGGGCCGCAAGGACCGCTGCCATGCTCCCAGAAATTATCCTTCTTGCCTAACTTAACTATTCTTTCACGGGGAATACCAACTTCATCAGCCCATATATCGCCCGCTTCATCATCCTGCTCGTAAATAGTTATCCAAAGACGCTCAGGGGGGATTTCCAGTACCTTTGTAAGATACTCCCATGCCCATGCGGTAGCCTCATGCTTAAAGTAATCTCCGAAGGAGAAGTTACCCAGCATTTCAAAGTAAGTACCGTGTCTTGCTGTCTTACCAACGTTTTCAATATCAGGAGTTCTTATACACTTCTGACAGGTGGTAACCCTGTGACGGGGGGGCTCCTCAATACCCTGGAAATATTTTTTAAGGGGAGTCATACCTGCATTTATAAGCAGTATGGAATTATCTCCCTGGGGTACTAAGGGAGCAGATGCCATTCTTAAATGTCCCTTTGATTCAAAGAAAGAAAGATAGCTTTCTCTCAGGTCATTAAGTCCTGTCCATTTCATAATCAAATGTCCTTCCGTTTATATAAATTTTTTGTACGGTATTAACCTATCGCACATACACATTTAATTATACCTTTTTTTGACGAAAAGTCAATAAAAAATTGAAATTTATCCTTCACTTTCTATGGTTTGCTCAGTTTCCGCAGGGGTCGTGGTTACTTCAGCGGTGGTATCGGTCGTTGTATCGGATGAAAACAGGGTATTTATTTTTTCCGTAACAAGGCTTAAAAGCTGCGTTATTCTGCCGGAGGGTCTTTCAAAATAGGCCGCATCAACTGTTATAATGCGGTCATTTATAACAGCCTCCAGCTTGCCGTATATCTCATGGGATTTTATCTGCTCTATTGTAAATTCATCATTCACAAGCACAAAATCCGGGTTTTTATCTATAAGGGCTTCTGTGGGGAAATTATATCCCTTTTCATTTTCGGCGCAGTTTTCCCCGTAAAGGGATAACACAGAGCTTTCAAAGGTATCTCCCCCTGCCACGGATACAGCGGCGGTAATGTAAATAAAGCTGTGATCTCCGGTGGATTTTGCCTTATCCATTTCAGCCTCTATTACATTAAGGGTCTTGTCCGCTGTCACATCAGCGGTGGTAAGTCCCTCAAAGGCAAGGGCTACCGCATTATAGATACGCAAAAAGCCTTCCTTATCCGAGGGGGCTTCTATTGTAAGCACCGTAATGTTATTTGATTCAAGGGTAAGCCTGTCCTTTTCCACAAGGGCAGTGGAGGTAAGAACTATATCAGGCTTCAGGCTTACTATCTTATCAATATCCGGGGAGGTATTTTTACCCACCGGGGCAATATTCTTTGTATCCTCAGGATAATCGCAGTAGTCACACACCCCCACAAGGGTGGACTTATACCCCAGCTCACAGATTATTTCCGTAAGGGAGGGGGTAAGGGAAACCGCCTTTTCCGGCTTTTCAGTTATTTCAACTCCGTTTACGGTAACAGGATAGCTTTTAACTATTGAGGAGCTGTTTTCTGTTTTGCTGCTTTCTGCCGTGCTGTCTGAGGGTAACTGTCCCGGGATAAGCATTATCTTATCACAGCCGGAAAATGATATTAGACAGCATCCGCACAGTAAAGCGGCAAGGGTTCTTTTTATCATATTTTTCATAGCCGTACCTTACTTTGCCTCAGGGTCAATACCAAGGGCGAGCTTTGACTGAAGGGAATCCACAAACTGTCTTGCTATTCTGGGGGAACGGCCGTTACGCTTTAATGCAAAGCGTTCTGCACATCTGTCCAGCTTTTCAACATCAATAATAATGCCTCTGTCAAGAACCATACTGCGGACAATTTCAAGGTAAGTGAGCTTATCCGGTGCAAGGAAGGTAACAAATAAGCCGAATCTGTCTGAAAGTGACATACTTTCGTCTATTTCGTCTGCCTTATGTACATTATCACCCATTCTGCTGCTTTCGGTTTCCTTGATAAGGTGACGACGGTTTGTGGTGGCGTAAATAAGAATATTATCCGGTCTGCCGCAAACAGAGCCCTCCAGCACCTTTTTGAGCACGCCGAAGCCCTCGTCATTTTCCCCGAAGGAAAGGTCGTCTATAAAGATAATGAATTTAAGGGGATTGTTGCTTAGCTGTCTGTAAAGTGAGGGAAGACAGGCCACATCCTTTTTATCCACCTGGACAATGCGAAGGTTGGAATATTCCCCAAGCAAGGCCTTAACGGTGGTTGACTTACCTGTACCTCTGTCACCGTACAAAAGCACATTATCCGCAGGGTGTCCCCCTATAAATGCCCTTGTATTATCCACAATCTGCTTTCTCTGTACCTCGTACTTTTTAAGCTCAGACAGTCTTACATGATCCGGATTTTCAATAGGCAAGAGCTTACCCTCATCATAAACAAAGGCCTTGTATCTGGCATATATGCCACTGCCATTTTCACATACATGACGTATAAAGAATTTTGCGTCATAGTCAAAGCCGCCGCTTTTATATTCCGGCAGGGAGAATATGAAATTCTCGTTGAACTTTTCAAAGAGATAGTCCTTTACCTTATGGGCGGAAAATTTCGCCATATCCCTTATGATGCTTACATCATACTCAATGGCGTAAAGTCTTTCGTTTGTTTCCTTCTTTATATATTCCTCCACCAGCTTGGATTCGGAATATTTAAGCAGGTCGCAAAGATAATCCGACAAAGTAAGATCAAGCTCCAAAAGTCGCCTTGTTACCGCAGTATATGCCTCAACAGCGGTATATACATCATTTGATGCCATAAGGATAAAATTCTTTACAAGATAGTCCTCCTTAATGTCAAAGGCGGTAACGCTGCTTAATTTATGAGCCATTTCCTTCATAATATCAAGTCCTTTCCATATCTGTTTTTATGGTCGCTATAAGCTGATAAAAATCCTCAAGGGTATTAAGACTGCCGCACATATTACGGTACTTAGCCGCATTTGGTCTGCCCTTTAAATACCAGGCGGTGTGCTTTCTGGCTTCCTTCATGCCGATATATTCTCCTTTTGAAGCACACAGTAACTCTATATGCTCCTGCATTACGGCAAGCCTTTCTTCAAAGGTGGGGGCAGGGAGTATTTCCCCGGTTTCAAAATAATGCTTTATTTCCCTGAATACAAAGGGATTTCCCAGAGCGCCTCTGCCCACCATAACAAGATCGCACCCGGTATAGTCATACATCCTCTTAGCTGAAAGAGAATCGGTCACATCCCCGTTACCTATAACGGGAATACTGACAGCGGCCTTTACCTTAGCTATAATATCAAGGTCCGCATTACCCATATACATCTGATTTCTTGTTCTTGCATGAACGGTAACCGCACAAGCCCCGCACTCCTGGGCTACACGGGCGGCCTCTACACAGGTAACATTTTCCTCATCCCAGCCCTTACGGATTTTCACGGTAATTGGAATATCCGTTGCCTTTTTCATGGCGGAAACTATCTGACCTATCTGCCTTACATCCTTCATAAGAGCACTTCCTGCCCCGGTGGCAACCACCTTATGAACAGGACATCCGCAGTTTATATCTATAAAATCCGGATTGTATTTTTCTGCAATTTTACAGGCATCTGCCATAAACTGAGGCTCACTTCCGAAAAGCTGTATCGCCATAGGCCGTTCATTTTCGGTGACTGTAAGCAGTTGGGCGGTTTTGCGGTCGTTATAGCAAAGCCCCTTGGCACTTGCCATTTCACCTGTCAGCATGGCGGCGCCGTATTTTTTACATATAGTTCTCATGGCAAAATCTGCCACCGACGCCATAGGACCTAAGGAGGCGGTTTTTTCTATTTTAACATTTCCGATTGTAATATAGTCCATATATCAAAGATCCTTTACACGCTGTTACTCACAGTATAGTATATCACTTTTCCCTTATTCAATCAATAGATTTTAGGAGCAGTAGAAATTTACCCCCCTATTTTCGGCTTTTTATACAATATTAAAACTTTCCTCTTGAAAAATGATGTGGGATAATGTATAATATTATAGTAATATTTCCGTTTTGGTCGAAGAAGAATAGTTTATATATGGTTTATATTTGTGTTATATAATATTCGTTGGCTATTGCCTATTCGGTTTTTACGGATAATATTTACGGGGTGACCCGTTTTCATAAGGAGTTGTGACACTTGGCCTTGAAATTATTTGATTATCAGAGCGCAGGTAAGGGCGTATCCAAAAACGGCCCTAAGAAAAAGCCCTTTTTTAAATTCTTTGAGATATTCGGCAGAAAATTCTGGAAGCTTATCCAGCTTAATCTGCTTTTTATACTTTTTTCATTACCCTTGGTTACCTTCGGACCGGCTATGGCGGCTATGACCCATGTCATGAGGCAGTTTGTACTTGAAAAGCCCTGCTTTATTTTCCAGGAGTTTTTCACCGCCTTCAAGAAAAATTTCAAGCAGTCGGTATGTATAGGCATATTTGATGTTATTGCCATCGTATCTATTACTATATCCCTGTACGGACTTCTGTTTTCAGAAAATCTCCCGGAGGGTTATTTCGCATTACTCTGTGTCGTTATAGGCTTCGGCGCAGTTTTATTGATGATGCATTTTTATATTTACCTTGAAATAGTAGCGTTAAATCTCAATATAAGAGCAATTTTAAAAAATGCTCTGCTGCTGGTATTTTTAGGCGTTAAGAGAAACTTTATTGCCCTTATCATAAACCTGGCAATAGTTACCCTTATCGCTTTGTTCCTGCCCTTTTCCATATTTGTGGTGGTTTTCTTCCCCCTTGCATGGATGTGCTTTGCTACTGTGTTTATCTGCTATCCCGTAATACAGAAGTATATAGTAAATCCCTATTACGAGGAAAGAGGCGAGCGCAATCCTGAGCTTATGTATGAGGATGATGAAAACGAGGAGGCTGTCTTTGTTGACAGAGGCGGCCAGGGGGAGGAAATTCATTCCGTCACCAAAGCAAAGGGAAAGGTTATTCGTTGATTTATACGCTCAGAGGCATACAGTAATGTATGCCTTTGGGCGTTATTCTTTGTGACATAGTCATAAGGATATATATTTTTTACCATGTACTTGTACATCGGAGAAAGGGAAATCTATGAAGGCTGATTTACACTGTCACACAACCTTATCTGACGGCTCACTGGGTATCGAGGAAACTATTGCACAGGCAAAGCGTTACGGCATTGATTATTTTGCCATAACCGACCATGACACACTTGCGTCATCCTCAAGAGCCGCTGTTTTAGGAGAACGCTATAAGGTGAAGGTTATTCCTGCGGTAGAGTTTTCCACCTATGACAGCGAAAGAAAGTCAAAGGCGCATATTATCTGCTACAACCCCAAAAAGCCCGACAGACTGGAGGGTCTTTGTATGCGTACCTGTGACCTTCGTAAAAAGAGGGGCAAGCAAATGGCCATGAAGGTACTGGAAAGATACCCCATCACCCTTGAAAGCATACTTCGTTATGCCACAGGCAGTAAGGTTATCTTTAAGTGTCATATAATGCACGCCCTTATGGACTACGGCTATACCACCGATCTTTACGGACAGGTTTATGAGGAATTATTCAATCCCGTAACCGGTCTTTGTGCGGAGGAGGTAAGCACCGATATGCAGGACTATCCCGAGGTACATTTTGTGGTGGAGCTTATTCACAGCGCAGGCGGTAAGGCGGTACTTGCCCACCCGGCGGTATTTGATAATTTCGAGCTTTTAAAGGATCTTACCGAGAAAAACAAGCTGGACGGCGTTGAGGTATGGCACCAGAGCGCAGACGAGGAATACAGAGAGATGCTTATTTCCTATGCCAAGGAGAAAAACCTTATCACCACCGGCGGATCTGACTTCCATGGCTTTTATAATCACTATCCCATAGCCATAGGAACAAATTACACCCCGGAGGAATCTTTAAAGAGAATACTTGATATAAACTAAGGAGCGATAAAAATGGACATCAAACAGCAGGCACTTGAAAAGCATTATGAATGGCAGGGCAAGATAGAGGTTATTTCAAGAGCCCCGGTGAACACAAGAGAGGATTTATCCCTTTGCTATACCCCCGGTGTTGCCCAGGCTTGCCTTGAAATAAAGGACAACCCGGAGTTATCCTATAAGCTCACCAGAAGAAAAAATCTTGTGGCGGTTATCACAGATGGTACAGCGGTACTTGGTCTTGGTGATATAGGGGGACTTGCAGGTATGCCGGTAATGGAGGGCAAATGCTGTTTATTCAAGGAATTTGCGGATGTGGACGCATTCCCCCTTTGTATAAAGTCCAAGGATGTGGACGAGATAGTAAGAACCATCGAGCTTATAGCAGACAGCTTCGGAGGAATCAATATCGAGGATATTTCAGCTCCCAGATGCTTTGAGATAGAGCGCAGACTTAAGGAAAAGCTGGATATTCCCGTATTCCATGATGACCAGCATGGTACAGCGGTGGTGGTAGGTGCGGCACTTATCAATGCGGTACGCTGTGCAGGAAAGAAAATGGAGGATATAACGGTAGTTATAAACGGCGCAGGTGCGGCAGGAATTGCAATAGGCACATTCCTTCTTAATATGGGCATAAAGGACCTTATAATGGTGGATCTTTGCGGTATAATAAATCGTAACGACACCTACGAAAATCCCGCCCATGCCGAAATGGCGCAGAAGTCAAACAAGAACGATATCACGGGCGACCTTGCAAGGGCTATGCAGGGTGCGGATGTGTTTATCGGTGTATCAAAGCCTGACCTTGTAAACGAGGAAATGGTAAAGAGCATGGCGGATAAGTCCATTATCTTTGCCATGGCTAACCCTACCCCTGAGATAATGCCGGACAAGGCAAAGGCGGCAGGGGCATATATTGTGGGTACAGGCAGAAGCGATTTCCCCAATCAGATAAACAATGTACTTGTATTCCCCGGAATATTCAAGGGCGCATTAAGTGTAGGGGCTAAGGACATTACCGAGGAAATGAAGATAGCCGCCGCTTATGCTATTGCGGATATTGTTACAGAGGATAAGTTAAATCCCGAATATATAATTCCAAGCCCCCTTGATAAATCCGTAGCACAGGCAGTAGCCGATGCGGTAGCCAAGGCGGCAAGGGTATAATACATATATAAAGGAAAGGATGTTTAAAATGACCTTTGAATACACACCAAGAGGCGTATGTTCAAGAAAGATGATAATCGAAATTGAGGACAATAAGGTTACCGACCTTCAGGTAATAGGAGGCTGTAACGGTAATTTAAAGGGAATTTCAAGCCTTGTTAAGGGTATGGATATTGACGAGGTAATAGAAAGACTTGAGGGAATTACCTGCGGTGCCAAGGGCACATCCTGTCCCGATCAGTTAGCACAGGCATTAAAGGCATATAAGGCAGGCTGATAAATTTTCACAATGAGGTGATACTGTGGCAGAGTACTGGGATATATACGACAGCGATAGAAACCCCACAGGCAGATTGCATAAAAGAGGTATCCGGCTTAAAAAAGGGGATTACCATATAATAAGTGAAGCATGGCTTGTAAGCGGTGGAAAGTTGCTTGTGACCAGGCGACACCCGGATAAGAACTTCGGCGGCTTGTGGGAATGTACCGGCGGTGCAGTTAAGGCCGGTGAAAACAGCCTTGAGGCTGTTAAGCGTGAGATAAAAGAGGAGATAGGCATTGATGCCGGAGATAACGAGCTTACCCTTATGGGTACAGCAAAGGGAAGCACCTTTTTTATTGATTGCTACAAGTTTGAAAAGAATATAAAGCTAAGCGACATACATTTGCAGGCGGAGGAGGTATCCGATGCAAGATTTGTCACTTTAGATGAATTTATGCAGATGTATAACGAAAAAAAGCTGATACCCCATATGTATGAATATATGAGGACCTTCGGCTTTGACTTTGTATGCAAGAATATGATATAGAGGACGATTTTATGAAGATAATGGCAGTGGACTACGGAGATGCCCACACAGGACTTGCCTGCTGTGACAGACTTGAAACCTTAGCCTCACCCTTAGGGGTAATTGACGAAAGGAATTTTCAGATATGCGTTGAAAAGGTGGCAGCAGCGGCAGTAGAGTATGAGGTAGGCATGGTGGTGGTGGGAAATCCCATCAATATGAACGGCACCTTCGGACCCAGAAGCGAAAAATGCAGAATGTTTGCGGATATGCTGGCAAACTATATAGATGTACCGGTGGTCATGTGGGATGAGCGTTCCACCACGGTTACCGCCCATAATATGATGAATGATGTAAACAAGCGAGGCAAGGAAAGAAAGAAGGTAATTGACGCTGTTGCGGCGGCGGTGATACTTCAGAATTATCTTGACTATCGTGCCAATTTAAAGGCAAGGGAACAGGCTAAGCTTGAAAAGGACAAGAAAGAACAAGAATAGTATTTAAATGACATACATAGTATTTACCAAAAAGAAATGCGGTGAATAATATGATATGTCATTTTTGCGATTTACGGTGTAAGGAAGTCATAAGTATAAAATCCGGGTGCAGAATAGGCTTTGTTGATGATATAGAGTTTGACAGCTGTACTGCAAGGATAAACCGGATAATAGTATTCGGGAAAAATCGCTTTTTCGGACTGCTTGGCAGAGAGGATGATTTTTACATCAGCTGGAGCGAAATTGAGATAATAGGTGAGGATACGGTGCTTGTAAGCTGTGATTTACCTATTCGCACAAAAAAGCGAGGCGGATTTTTTAAAAATTTGTTGAAATAGACGAATTTCAATTTATTGATTTTTTTACCCGGATATGGTATAATAAATTCGCTGTGCGACACAGCAAATCCACACGGGCGTATAGTACCGGTCGGTGCCTTATGGCTTCGGTATGCAAGCGCCACGGAGGAATAAAACCAAATTTTAAGGAGGACACTACCATGGCAGTAGTATCAATGAAGCAGCTTCTTGAAGCCGGTGTACACTTCGGTCACCAGACAAGAAGATGGAACCCCAAAATGGCACCCTACATTTTCACAGAGAGAAACGGTATTTACATTATCGATCTCCAGAAGACAGTAAAGAAGCTTGACGAGGCTTACAACTTCATTCACGAGGTTGCAGCTAACGGCGGCGAAATTCTTTTCGTAGGTACCAAGAAGCAGGCAGCTGATTCCATTAAGGAAGAGGCTATCAGAGCAAACGCTCACTATGTAAACGCAAGATGGCTTGGCGGTATGATGACAAACTTCAAGACCATCCAGAAGAGAATCAACAGACTTGAACAGCTCCACACAATGGAAACAGACGGTACATTCGATCTTCTCCCCAAGAAGGAAGTTGTTAAGTTAAATCTTGAGATTGAAAAGCTTGAGAAGTTCCTGGGCGGTATCAAGAACATGAAGAAGCTCCCCGGCGCTTTATTCGTAGTTGACCCCCGCAAGGAAAAGATCTCTGTATTAGAAGCTAAGAAGCTTGGTATTCCCGTTGTAGCTATCGTAGATACAAACTGCGATCCCGATGAGATCGACTATGTTATCCCCGGTAACGATGATGCTATCCGTGCTGTAAAGCTTATTGCAGGCGCTATGGCTGATGCTATTATCGAAGCTAGACAGGGTACAACAGAAGAGGCTGAGGTTATTGAAAAGGCTGAGGCTGATGAGGCTGAGGAAGCAGCTGAATAATAAGATAAGCGAAAATATTTATTAAAAAGGAGAAATTACAATGGCTATTTCAGCACAGGACGTAAAGCAGTTAAAGGAACTTACAAACTGCGGTATGATGGACTGCAAGAGAGCACTTGAGGAAACAAACGGCGATGTTGATGCCGCTATCAAGTACCTTCGTGAAAAGGGTCTTGCAAAGGCAGCTAAGAAGTCCGGCAGAATTGCTGCAGAAGGCTTAGTATATACAAAGGTTGACGAGGCTAAGAAGGTTGGCGTTGTTGTAGAAATCAACAGCGAAACAGACTTCGCTGCAAAGTCAGACAGATTTATTGAATTTGTTGAGCTTGTTGCAAACACAATCATTGAAAATGATGTTGCAGATGTTGAAGCATTAAAGGCTATCACTCCTGCAGGCATGAACGAAACAATCGGTGATATTCTTACAGAAAGAATTGCTACAATCAGCGAAAACATCCAGATTCGTCGTTTCAAGAGAATGACAGGCGATCTTTTCGCATACACACACAACGGCGGCGGTTCTATCATCGGTTCTATGATCAAGCTTGAAGCTGACGATGTTACAAGTGATGCTGTAAAGGCTTGCGCTAAGGATCTTTTACTTCAGATCACAGCAAGTGCACCCCAGTTCATCGCTCAGTCTGATGTTCCCGCTTCTGTAATTGATGCAGAAAAGGAAGTTCAGCTCAACCTGGTTAAGAAAGAAAATGAAGAATCCTCCAAGCCCAAGCCCCAGAACGTTCTTGAGAAGATCGTTGAAGGCAGAATGAGAAAGTTCGCAGAGGAAATCTGCTTACTTGACCAGCCCTATGTTAAGGACCCCAACATGACAGTTGCTAAGTATATTGCATCTGTAGGCGGCAACATAAAGGTTGTTGATTTCGTTCGTTTTGAAAAGGGCGAAGGCATTCAGAAGAAGGAAGAAAACTTCGCTGACGAAGTAGCTTCCATGATTAAGTAATTTAATATTGCTCTGTTATCCCCTGCTACGGCAGGGGATATTTTTTGCTCCGTAAACGAAAAACAGCCCTATCTTACGATAGGGCGTAATTTTTCATTAACTTAAGATACAGCGTTTAACTTCTTAGCGAGCTGAGACTTCTTTCTTGCTGCGCAGTTCTTGTGGATAATACCCTTAGCTGCAGCCTTATCAACAGCCTTAACTGCTGCCTTGATAGAATCAGCGTTTGTATCAGCGTCAGCCTTCTTAAGGATTGTCTTAAGAGCTGTCTTGTCAGCCTTGTTACGAGCCTGTCTGATTGCTGCTACCTGTACTCTCTTCTTTGCAGATTTAATGTTAGGCACTTACGGCACCTCCTTTTATGCGTGTGATTGTATCACAATTTAAATTTTTTCTCAAAGTACAAATTATTATAACACGAACTGAGAAAAAATGCAAGAGGTTTTTTGTTATTTTTTCAAAAAATCCGAACAAAATAATATAAAAATAAAGGAGGAATTTTATGTATTTTACAAAACGCACCGATATGGCAGTGGAGATAACCGCCAAATGCGGTTGTAATGAGGCTATACACCGCCAAAAATCCCTGTTTGGCATAAATTACACCGAAACCATAATGACAAAGGAGGGGCAAATGCTTACCGGCAGAGCCCAGGGGCGGTATTACACGGTGGAAATTGAGCCGGTAACCGATATAAATGACGCTGTAAGGGCGCTTACTGTCATATTAAGGAGCTTATTTCCGGTGGGGAAGTGCCTGGTTGCAGGACTTGGCAATCCTGAAATAATGGCGGACAGCTTAGGCTGGAAAACCGCCGGCAGAATACTTTCCACCTCACAGTTTATAGAGCAGGGGAAAAATTCCTTTGGGATAGGGGATGTAAGCGTAATGAGAACCAATGTAAGCGCAAACTCCGGTATAGAAAGCACCACCCAGGTAAAGGCCTTTGTAAGGGCAATAAATGCCGCCTTTGTAATAGCAATAGACAGCCTTAGCTGTGAAAGTCCCCATTCCCTTTGCAAAAGCATACAGATAACCGATACCGGCATAGCCCCGGGAAGTGGGGCAGGAAATCCGAGAAAGCGCCTTGATAAGGATAATATCGGAGTTCCGGTAATAGCCGTAGGAGTTCCCACCTCCCTTGAATATAAGGCGAATAAACAGCTTTTTTATGTTACCGGACGGGATATTGACCTTTCTGTAAGAAGGTATTCCTACATTATATCCACCGCCATAAACCTTGCCTTAAGCCCGGCATTGACTGTTGATGATATAAGAATGCTTATGAATTATAAATAGTTCTAAAATGCCCCTTACTTTCATAATCTGTAAAAAAAGGAAAACCGGAAAGGACAGGTTATGAAAAACAGAAATTTTTTACTGAAATTAAGTCTGGCATTACTATTATCAATATCATCCTTTATATTTTTAAGCGGTGTAGGGGTGAATACAAGGGCTATGGGAAGCAATATTGAAGCCGAGGTTAAAACCGGGGTATATGAAATAGCACAGCTTTGTGCAAAATCGGTTATAGCAGGCTTTTATACCGACAGGGAAATTTCATCCACACCGAATACAGTTCCCCCGGAAACTACTTTGCCGCCCGTTTCAGATTCTACCATGGTTACAGCCCCTGTCGTAACCGAATCCCCCTCGTCTGTGATTTCGGATAAAAATACCGTCAGCGATATTAGTTCCGGCTATGAGATAAACAGCTGTCTTATTTCCCTTAATATAAGGGGAGAGCAAAAGCAGAAGGAATATACTGACCGCATAGGAATAATACAGCAAAAGTATTTCGGGGAAATAACAGGGGAAAACAAGGTGGATTTAGAGTACGGGCAGATAAATAACTTTACCGATACGGCAAATGAGGAGGTTTATCTTTACGCCTCAAAAAAGCCGGATATAGTAATAGAAAAGGGAAATGCTCCCCAGGTTCTTATTATGCACACCCACACCAGCGAAAGCTATGAGCAAACCGCCGACGGACATTATGACCCCTCCTACACGGGAAGAAGCCTGTCCCCCTCAAACAGCGTGGTGGGGGTAGGGGCGGTAATTGCCCAGAGCTTAGCGGACAAGGGGATATGCACAGTCCATGACGGTACTGTATATGATGATCCGCTTTATAACAATTCCTATTCAAGAAGCAGGGAAAGGGTGCAGGAGCTTTTAAAGGAGTACCCCTCAATAAAGGTGGTTCTTGATATACACCGTGACGGCATAGAAAATGATGGTGTCAGAATAGCCCCGGTAACGGAAATAGATGGGGAGAAAACCGCCCAGGCCATGATAATATGCGGTTGTGATGACGGCAGTGGAACATTGCCCTACTATAAGGAAAACCTTTCCTTTGCAGGGTATCTTCAAAGCAGTATATCAAAGCAATATCCCACATTACTAAGGCCTATGATGTTTGATTATAGGTTTTATAATCAGGATCTTACCACCGGGTCGATTTTAATAGAGGTAGGTGCTTTGGGAAACACCACCAAGGAGGCAAGGAACTGCGGAAAATATTTAGGGGATGCCATAGGAAACGCACTTTTAAATCTTACAGAATAAAAAAAGGGAGGGTTTTACCCTCCCTTGATATATTTTATTTTATTATGCTACTGCAAGTCTTACAATATAAAGTAATGCAGTATCATTTGTGTTGTTGGGAACAATCTGTACTGTGTGGTCGCCCTTTTCATCAAAGCGGATAATATCAGCACATTCAGCATAACTGCCCCAGCCGCCGGAAAAGTCGGTGTTTATGGTCTTTACCTTTTCGCCGTCCACAAGAACATCAAAGGTACAGCTGTTGGCTGTTGTCATACCGAAAACAATACCGATATTACTGCAATCCTTAACATCAAAGGTCATGGAAGCACCCTTGAAGTCACCGTCAGAGGTCTTTGCTATCCAGTTACCGTTAAAGCCGCCGAATGCGTTATCTCTCTCTATCATGCCGTCAAGAGTAACACCCTCATCACCGGGCTTTATAAATCTGCCTCCCACATAGCCTGCCGCAGTAGCGTGCTCAGAAAGGTTGCTTTCTTCACCTGTAATGCTGTCGGCATTTGCGCTAACTTCTTCTAAGTAGTTGGTGATAAGCTGTGAGAATACCTTATGACCTGCCTTGTTGGGGTGAATATTATCATCTGAAATATCCTTCCATACAATGTCCCCCTTGTCTATTACATCAAGAATAGCATTTCTGTAGGAAATCATGGGAATATCATACTTCTGTACTATTTCAAGGTGATGAGCCTGGAAGCTGACACCTGTGTCCTGTGTAGTTGCAAGTGTAACTACCGCAGGCTTGGTTTCGCTTTCCCAGAGGGTGATAAGAAGGCTGTCGTAGGATTCCTTATCACGAGCGGTGTTCACCTCTGTATCGTTTACGGAAAATTCCACAAATACAAGGTCAGGCTTCTGTGAAATAACCTCATCCTGTACTCTGTGTACGCCGATATAGGAGCCTGTAGCACCGATACCTGCATTTACATAGTTTATCTTTGCATCGGGATATTTTTCTGTAAACCAGTTGTATGTGAGCTTAGCGTAGCAGTCGTCATTACCTGCGCTTACGCCCTGTGTAATAGAGCCGCCGATAAATGCAACAGTAACCTCTTCGCCTGCCGCAAACTTCTTGAATACATTTGCAAGTCTTACCTTGTTGCCCTCGTTAAGTCTTGAATTTTTAACCATAGTGGGAGTTATTTCTCCGCCCAGCTCATACTTCACGTACTCACCGTCCTCACTTTCAGCGGATGATTCTTCCTTTGATTCTTCTGCACTGCTTTCAGTTGTACTGCTTTCTGCTGATGATGTTGTGCCGCTGTCAGCATTTGATGATGTGCCTGTCTGCTCACAGCCGGCTAAGGAAAGTGCCATAGCCATAGCGCAGATAACAGCTAAAAGTTTCTTATTCATAGTTACCTCCGTTGACGAAAATATGCAATAAAATTAACATATATCTGTCCTTTGCTTTAAAAAAATATTTGCCTTATAAATGCCCGTAAGGGCACATTACAAATAAAATATACCACTAATTTTACATTCTGTCAATATCCTTCACATAAATCTGAATAAAATTTTACAAAATCCAGTTGAAAATACTAAAATATTATGATAGAATAAAATTAGTAAAATATTCTTTATTAAGAAAGGAATAGAGGAATGAATAACAAGATAATAATCTCTCCTTCAGACAGCGCCTTTGACTACATAGGCAGAATAGACCTGTCCGATAAGGAAAAGCCCCTTTTTGTATTTGCAGGAAGCATGATCAAGGTGAAGTTTACCGGAACCTCCGTAGGCATGATGATACAGCCCATGCTTATGTACAAGAAAACCTGGATAGGAGCTGTAATTGACAATGTTCAGTATTGTATGCAGCTTAACCCCACCGATGTGCCTGTTTATATTGAAATTGCTTCGGATCTTTCCGAGGGCGAGCATGAGCTTACTATTTTCAAGCGCACAGCAGGTACACATCACTATTTCCGCTTCTGCGGTCTTGTGATAGATGAAAATGCAAAGGTAATGCCCTTAAATCACAAGTATGATATGAATCTTGAGGTATACGGCGACAGCGTTTCGGCAGGTGAGGTTGTGGAGGCTATATACTACACAGAGCATATTGACCCTGCCCATGAATCTCAGTATGATAACGCATGGTTTTCCTATTCACTTTCCCTTGCAAGAAAGCTTAATGCCCGTATCCATTGTAATGCACAGGGCGGTATCTCCCTTATAAACGGCGCAGGATTTTTCAATCCCCCCCAATATATCGGTATGGAGTCTGTTTATGATAAGCTGTCCTATGTGCCGGAGTTTGGTGTAACCCCCTGGGATTTCTCCCGCTTTACCCCTGACTATGTAATTATAGCCTTAGGTCAGAATGATGCCCACCCCGACCCCAAGCTCATCCACGAGGAGGCTTACAACGAAAAGTGGCGCACAGTATATAAGAATATGGTAAATGATTTAAGAGGCAAGTACGGGGATAATACTAAGTTTATTATTATCACCACCGTGCTTATGCACGAGCCTATATGGGATGACACCCTTGATAAGATAGTTCTGGAGCTTAACTGCGACAATGTAAGGCGCTTTAAGTTCAGAAGAAACGGCGCTGCCACACCCGGTCATCCGAAGCTTCCCGAGCAGGAAGAAATGGCTATGGAGCTTTACGACTTCATTAAGAATTGGAAATGAGAAAATCCCAAATAATTGTGCAAATAAACGAAATTTGTCGAAAAATTAAGGCATTATTCATAAAATTGCAACAAAACTATTGAATATACTGTGTTTTTGTGGTATCATTTATACAGTATATAAAAAAGGGGTAGTTTATTATGGCTATTACAGTTCCGAAGGAGTACGAGGTACCTCTTCACCTATTTCATAACGGCAAAAACGCAGAAGCGTACAAGTTTTTCGGCTCTCACTTTACAGCTAAGAACGGCAAGGACGGAGTAGTGTTCAGAGTATGGGCACCCCATACGGCTGATATATCTATTGTGGGCGATTTCAACCACTGGGACCGTGAGAAAAACTACATGAATAAGATAAGTGACGGCGGTATATGGGAGTTATTTATTCCCGGACTTAAGAAGTTTGATAACTACAAGTACAGCATCCGCACCGGTCACGGACAGATAAAGCTGAAGGCAGATCCTTATGGCTATCACATGGAAACCAGACCCAACACAGCTACAAAGCTCTATCAGTTAGGTGGCTACAGCTGGAAGGACAAGGACTGGATGAAGCAGAAGGAAACAAAGGATGTTTACCGCAGCCCCATGAATATCTATGAGGTACACCTTAATTCATGGTTTACAAAGACTGACGAGGATGAGCTTTTCAGCTATCGTCAGTTAGCGGACAAGCTTATTCCCTATGTTCATAAAATGGGCTATACCCATATTGAGATGATGCCTATAGCAGAGTTCCCCTTTGACGGCTCATGGGGTTATCAGCAGATAGGCTACTTTGCCCCCACCTCCAGATTCGGCACTCCGGATGACTTTATGGAGTTTGTGGATATATGTCATCAGAACAATGTAGGTGTTATTCTTGACTGGGTACCTGCACACTTCCCCAAGGATGCGGCAGGACTTTATGAGTTTGACGGCGAATGCTGTTACGAATACACCGACCCCAACAAGATGGAGCACAGAAACTGGGGTACAAGAGTATTTGACTGGGGCAAGCCTGAGGTACAGTCCTTCCTTATTTCAAATGCGGATTACTGGATAAGCCAGTATCATATAGACGGTCTGCGTGTTGATGCGGTTGCATCAATGCTTTACCTTGACTATGACAGACAGGGCGGCGCATGGACAAGAAACAAGTACGGCTCAAATGAAAACCTTGAGGCGGTTGACTTCCTGCGTAATCTTAATACCATGCTTTTTGCAAGACATCCCGGTCTTCTTATGATAGCTGAGGAATCCACCGCATGGCCCATGGTAACAAAGCCTGCGGATATAGGCGGTCTTGGATTTAACTTCAAGTGGAACATGGGCTGGATGAATGATATGCTTTGCTATATGTCAATGAATCCCGAGTACAGACAGTACCACCACGACAAGCTCACATTCTCCTTCTACTATGCCTTTTCCGAAAACTTCATACTCCCCATTTCCCATGATGAGGTAGTATACGGAAAATGCTCAATGCTTGATAAGATGAGCGGTCCCAGAGAAAAGCGTTTTGATTCTCTGCGTACCTTCTTATCATATATGATGGCACACCCCGGCAAGAAGCTGACCTTTATGGGTCAGGAATTTGCTCAGTTCAAGGAATGGAACTATAAGACAGGTCTTGACTGGGATATTCTCCAGTTCCCGGAGCATAACCGTTATCACGAATTTGTAAGGGATCTGAATAACTTCTACAAGGACAACAAGCCCTTATGGGAGGTTGACTTTGACTGGAGTGGCTTTAGCTGGATAGTAAGTGACGATAACAAGAACAGCGTAATTGTATTCAGAAGAATAGACACCGACGGAGAGGAAATAATTTCAGTATGCAATTTCTTCCCTCGGGAGCATGAGGTTTACAGCTTCGGCGTACCCTATTATGCAGACTACAAGGAGGTATTCTCCACCGATGCTAAGAAGTACGGCGGCAGCGGACTTTCCGGCAGAACCTTCAAGGCAAAGTGCGAGGGTATGCACGGACTTGAATACTCTATCAGCATGAAGATACCCGCTATGTCGGCTATCTACTTAAAGCCTGTTAATCGTCGCAGTCCCGAGGCTGACAAGAAGCCCAAGAGAGCCGCAAAGCCAAAGACCACCGAGGCTAAGAAAACAACAGCGGCAAAGAAAACCACAAAAACGGCAAAATCCTCATCGGCGAATAAAGTCGACAAAGGTTAAAAATAATTCACGGAGGAACCAAAACCAATGAAACACGTAAAGAAAGAATGCGTAGCAATGTTGCTGGCAGGCGGTCAGGGAAGCAGACTTTATGCACTGACTCAGGAAATGGCTAAGCCTGCGGTACCTTTCGGCGGCAAGTACAGAATTATTGACTTTCCGCTGTCAAACTGTGTCAATTCAGGAATTGATACAGTAGGTGTGCTGACACAGTATCAGCCCCTTGTACTTAATGAGTATATAGGAAACGGTCACCCCTGGGGTCTTGACAGAGTACACGGCGGTGTACACGTACTTCCTCCTTATGAGTCGATTCAGGGCAAGTCCTGGTATGAGGGTACTGCAAACGCTATTTACCAGAACATCAGCTTTATTGACAGATACAACCCGGACTATATTGCAGTATTATCCGGCGACCACATCTATAAGATGAACTATGCAAAGATGCTTGACTTCCACAAGAAGAACAATGCAGATGCTACTATTGCCGTACTTGAAGTACCCTGGGAGGAGGCTTCACGTTTCGGTATCATGAGCGCAGACGAAAACAACGTAATTTACGAATTCGCAGAGAAGCCTGCTGAGCCTAAGTCAAATCTTGCTTCAATGGGTGTATATATCTTCTCATGGCCCATTCTTAAAAAGCACCTTATCGATAATGAAAATGATGAGGGCGCAAGCAAGGACTTCGGTAAGAACATCATCCCCATGATGTTAAACAGCGGCAACAAGCTGGTAGCTTATCACTTTGACGGCTACTGGAAGGACGTTGGTACTATTGACTCCCTGTGGGAGGCTAATATGGACCTTCTTGATCCTAATGTTCCTCTTGACCTTCACGATAAGAGCTGGAGAATTTACTCCCGTAACCCCGTAATGCCTCCTCACTATGCAGGTGTTCACAGCAAGATTGAAAACTCCATGATTTCTGAGGGCTGTAATATAGAGGGTCTTGTAGACTTCTCAGTTCTCTTTGCAGGAGTTGTAATTGAAGAGGGCGCTATTGTCCGTGACAGTATCATCATGCCCAACACCACCATTAAGAAGGGTGCTGTTGTTGAATATGCCATTGTCGGTGAGGACTGTGTAGTAGGCGAAAATGCCTACATAGGTGCTCGTCCCGAGACTATCCAGGATAAGGATACATGGGGCGTTGCGGTTATCGGCCACGGTATTACCGTAAGCGATAATGCACAGATAGAACCCAAGGCTATGATTTCAAAGAACGTTTGAGAGGAGTAAAAGTCAATGGCTAATATGGCAAAAGTTCTCGGTCTTATCTTTGCTAATATGCACGAACAGACCGTTACAGACCTTACAAAAATAAGAGCGATGGCAAGTGTGCCCTTCGGCGGCAGATACAGACTTGTTGATTTCCCACTTTCAAATATGGTTAATTCCGATATTGACAATGTGGGTATAGTTACAAAGGATAATTACCTTTCACTTATCGATCATATCGGTGCAGGTGATGAATGGGATCTTTCAAGAAAGACAGGTGGTCTTCACCTTTTACCTCCCTACGGCAACAGCCACGGAGTATACAGAGGCAGACTTGAAGCACTTGCACACATCAAGCGCTTTATCCAGGACAGCAACGCAGAATATCTTATTCTTTCAGATGCTGACGTAATTGCAAATATTGACTACCGTCCCATAGTTGACTATCATATAGAAACAGGGGCAGATATTACAGTAGTTTACGGCAAGGGCAATTTCACCACAGAGCAGACAATGACCAAGACTGTTCTTTCCATAAACGAGAACAATCAGGTTTATGATCTTCTTGTTCGTCCCGAAATCAGCGGCGAGCATAATGTAAGCCTTAATATGTTTGTTGTAGGCAAGGACTTTATGCTTAATGTGGTAAGAGATGCAGAAAGCAGAAACCTCTACAGCTTTGAGGTTGACCTGTTACAGCACAAGTTAAGCGAGCTTAAGGTTATGGCTTACAAGTTCGATAAGCCCTTCTTCCAGATTGACAGCATGGATACCTACTTCAAGAGCAATATGAAGCTCATGGATAAGACTCTCCGTGATCAGATCTTCCTTGCTGATTCTCCTATCTACACAAAGGTAAGAGATGACGCTCCCACAACCTACGGTCTTGACAGTAATGTAAAGAATTCTCTTATTGCTGACGGCTGTATCATTGAGGGCGAGGTTGAAAACTGCGTATTGTTCAGAGGCGTTAAGGTCGAAAAGGGCGCAAAGGTTAAAAACTGCATCCTTATGCAGGATACAGTAGTAGGCAAAAAGGCAGAGATGAACTTTGTAGTTACCGATAAGAATGTTATTATCAGTGAGTACCGTTCACTTGCCGGAACAGAAAGCTACCCCGTATTTGTAAACAAGGGCGCTACTGTTTAATCGTGATACCAAAGGACACCTTCGGGTGTCCTTTTTATTTATAATTCATTTTGTCGATAATTTTATCAGAATAAAATCCCCTGCTACGGCAGGGGATTTTTTTATTCTGTTTTTGAAGGTACCCCCTCATCCTTATCCATGGAAATTATAGGCGTTGGGGTGGTGGCAGGTGGGGTGGTTTCGGTGAAATATGGCTCATCGTTGTAGTTTTCATCAAAGCCGGCATTCTGCTGAACTCTGTCATATACCGCCCCCTTCAGCTTTACAAACAGTACCTTCAGCTCCTCATAGGACAGGGTCTGTATGGCGGCAATTTCCTCACGGGTGAGAAATTCCGCTGTTCTTTTAGCCAAGGTGGGATTCATACCGTACTTGTCAAGCTGTTCGATCTCAGCCACCGAAAGATTTTCCGCAAGGGAGGTAAAGGCGCTGTTTACCGCCCTGTTCTGACTGAAAATTATAGCCGCCATATCATCGGTAAGGTGTTGTCTGCCATTTGAATCTATAATATAATTTTCGGTATAGATAAGCTCAGACACCGGAACAAATTCAAAGCCCTGACTTTTAAGGCTTGCTATAATGCCGGGAAGGGCCTCCTCGGTGTTTTCAAGGTCATTATGGAAAAGCAAAATTGACCCCTGGGGGATATTTTTTGTGGTGCGGTCGATTATCTGCTGTGGGGTGGGCTTATCCCAGTCTATTGAGTCTATATTCCATTGAATAACGCTGTACCCCATGCCGGAAATTGTGGTGATAACCTTATCGTCAAATTCCCCGTAGGGGGTGCGGTAAAGGGTAGGGTATACCCCGGTAAGCATTTCTATTTTGCGGGAACATTCCTTGGTATCGGCTATAAGGTCGTTCACATTTGCCCCCACCGGGTGAATATGCTTATCTGAGTGATTTGCCACATCATGACCGCCATTTGCCATGGCCCTGACCGTATCCGGATATTTATCGCAAAATTCCCCGGTTACAAAGAAGGTAGCCTTTATATTTTCCTTAGTCAGCATATCAAGGATTTTTGCTGTATTGCTATCCCCCCAGGCACAGTCAAAGGTAAGGCTTATTTTATTATCCTGCCTTTCAACTGAATATATGGGAAGCATTACCCCCTCTGCGGTGGTTTTAATGGAGGTGAGAATAGCAAACACCCCTATTGCCACCCCGGTAAGAAGCACCAGTAAAAATACCGCAAGCCTGAGTATCCTTCGCTTGGTTATGGTCATTATAAACATAATTATTCCTCCGTTAGCTTATCTCCGGCATAAAGCCGGAGTATTTATTTAAGATATATGAGGGCAATTTCCCCATAATGACAAGCAAGACAAGAAATAAGGCTGTTTTTGTGACATTATATGACAGGTATAGCCCTGTTTACCTTGACAAAGTAAGGAAAAAATCATATAATATATATGTATGCTTTTTTTAAGAAGGAGATAAAGATGGAGATAAATATAGATTCCGTCAGAATAAATTACTTTGACAATAAACGGGAAAATGCCCCCTCTGTGCTTTTACTTCACGGCTGGGGTTCTAACATAAAGCTGTTTAATAATATTATAGAATTATTATCGGATAAATACAGGGTAGTAGCCCCTGATATGCCGGGCTTCGGGGAAAGCGATGAGCCTCCCTGTCCTTGGTGTGTGGATGATTATGTACAGTTTGTAAAGAAATTCTGCTACTGTATAAACCTTAAACCCGATGTTATGCTGGGTCACAGCTTCGGCGGAAGGGTGATTATAAAATCCACCAGCGGAAATAGTCCCATATTTAACCCAACAAAGATTGTACTTACCGACAGCGCAGGAATAAAGCCAAAGCAGAGTTTTGGTTCATGGCTTAAATTAAGGGGCTATAAAATCGGCAAGTGGTTTATGAGCCTGCCTCCCCTTAAAAAGGCTTTCCCCAATGCGGTGGACAACATGAGAAGAAAAAGAGGAAGTGCGGATTATCTTGCGGCATCCCCTGTTATGAGGCAGACCTTAGTTAGGGTGGTAAATGAGGATCTTCGCAAGCTCCTGCCCGGTATAAAGCAGTCGGTACTGCTTATCTGGGGAGAAAAGGACGACGCTACCCCGGTATCGGATGCAAAGCTTATGGAAAAGCTCTTACCCGATGCAGGAACAGTCATAATCGAAAACGCAGGCCATTATTCCTTCCTTGACGGCTGGTATACCTATTCAAGGGTGCTGACCTCATTTTTACTTGATAATAACTAAAGGGAGAAAATTATGTATTTGATTTGCCTTATAGTATTTCTGGTGCTGACGGTTTTGGCATCGGTTATAAATTTCATCCACTATATGCATATGTTCCAGCTTAATTCCTACCATGCCAAGGAACAGATAAAATGGATGGGAATAAATATAGGGGATGTTCTTATAAGAACTATACCCTTTATTATTTCCGCCGGCTATATTTTTACAGCCTCGGTATTGTTTTCTTCGGAAAATCCTGTTCATATGATAGTTGCAGGTGTTATTTCTCTTATGGCGGCTATTCTCCCTCGGAAAAAGCCGGTAAAGAAAAAGCTGGTATATACCCCCAGAGTAATAAGAATGTGTGTTAGCTGGGGTATTATTTATGCTGTTATTTCCGCTTTAATAGTGGCTTTAATGTACGGAAATAATCATATGCCCCTGTTGATAAGTGCTTTTAATGTCCTTAATCTTTTTGGCGTTATTATTGCAAATGTGGTAAATAAGCCTGTTGAAGCTATGATAAACAGGCATTATATAAATGATGCAAAAAGGATAATAAGGGAGCTTCCCAATCTTACTGTTGTGGGACTTACAGGAAGCTACGGCAAGACCAGTACAAAGTTTTACCTTGAAAAGCTGCTCAGCGCAAAGTACAATGTACTTATGACACCGGAAAGCTATAACACCACAATGGGTGTTGTAAAGACAGTAAGAGGCAGTCTTAATGCCACCTACGATATATTCCTTTGTGAAATGGGCGCAAAGGGTGTAGGGGAAATAAAGGAAATATGCGATATTGTAAATCCTAAGCACGGAATTATTACCTCAATAGGTCCTCAGCATTTAGAGAGCTTTGGCAGTATTGAAAATATAATAAAAACAAAGTTCGAGCTTGCTAATGCTGTGGGGGATGGCTTTGTGGTGCTTAATTATGATAATGAGTATATAAAAAACAATCCCTGTAATAAAAACATAGTCACCTACGGACTTAAAGAGGGAAATCAATATTATGCGGATAATATTTCCGTCAGCGAAAAGGGTACAGCCTTTACACTCCATCATGGCCATAAGGCGGTGGAATTTTCCACTCCCCTTATAGGCAGTCACAATGTACAGAATATTGTGGGTGCAATAGCCATGGCAAACAGCCTCGGTGTGGAGCTTGAAAAACTGGTGCTTCCGGTAAGAAGGCTTGAATGTGTACCCCACAGATTACAGATAATCAAGGGAAAATCCTCTGTCATTATAGACGATGCCTTTAACTCAAACCCCACCGGTGCTAAGGCGGCCCTTGATACCCTTGCGGTATTTGAGGGCTATAAGGTGCTGGTTACTCCCGGTATGATTGAGCTTGGGGAAAAGGAATATGAGCTTAATAAGCGCTTTGGCGAGCAGGCGGCGGCTGTATGCGATTTTGTAATTGCAGTCGGAAAGCGACAGGCTGTGCCTATTACCGACGGACTTAAACAGGCAGGCTATCCCGATGAAAAAACCTATGTGGCAGAAAATCTCAAGGATGCCCTTGCAAAGGCAGAGAGCTTAGATCCCATGGGCAAAAAGAAGATAGTGCTTCTTGAAAACGATCTTCCCGATAATTATTGATAAGCTGTGACTTGGAAAGGATAGAACAATGAAGATTAGAGTAGGCGTATTTTTCGGCGGAAAGAGTGTTGAGCATGAGGTTTCAATTATTTCCGCTATTCAGGCTTGCAACAATATTGATAAGGAAAAGTATGAGGTTACCCCTGTATATATCACAAAGGCAGGGGAAATGTATGTAGGAGAGAAAATAGGCAAGATCCCCTCATACAGCAACATACCCTCCCTTTTATCCCAGAGTAAAAGGGTAATCCTTATTAAAAACGGAAATGACTTTGAGCTGGACTATTTCCCCGCTAAGAAGCTTGGCAACAATGTTCACTGTGTAATAGATGTGGCTTTACCTGTTGTTCATGGTACTAATGTTGAGGACGGCGTATTGCAGGGATATTTCCAGACAATAGGCATACCCTATGCAGGCTGTGATGTAATTTCCTCCGCTGTGGGAATGGATAAGTATGTAATGAAAACCGTTTTCAAGGATAATGACATTCCCGTGCTTGACTGTGTTACTGTTCATACAATTGACTATAACGAGAACAACGAAAGAGAAATAGCAAGAATAGAAACCAAGGTGGGCTATCCTGTTATAGTAAAGCCCATAAACTTAGGCTCAAGTGTAGGTATCACCATAGCCCATGACAGAGAGGGCTTACTTGATGCCCTTGAAACCGCCTTTTTCTATGCTTCTAAGGTGCTTTGCGAAAAGGCTATCACCAACTTAAAGGAAATAAACTGCTCTGTGGCAGGTGACTATGAAACCGCCCATGCCTCAGAATGTGAACAGCCTATGGGTAATGATGAAATACTCAGCTTTGAGGATAAGTATATCGGCGGCGGAAAGTCAAGCGGTATGGCTACCCTTAAAAGAAAGGTACCTGCGGATATAACCCCCGAAAGAAGAGAGGAAATCCGCACTTTAGCCGTAAAGGCATTCAGATGTCTTGGATGCAGCGGTGTGGCAAGAATTGACTTTATGATAGATATGGACACTGACAAGGTGTACTTAAACGAAATAAACACAATCCCCGGAAGCCTTGCCTTTTATCTTTGGGAGCCTGTGGGGGTAAAGTACAGCGCACTTTTAGATGAGATAATAATGTTAAGCCTTAAGCGTGAAAGAATAAATAAATCCCTTACCTTCAGCTTTGACAGTAATATATTAGAGGGATTTTCAGGCGGTAAGCTGGGCGGCGCTAAGGGCGGCAAGCTTTAATTGAAAGGATAAGAAATGGAAAACCAGGTTTATATAATTGATTTAAAGTTCGGTATATGGGAAAATCAGATATGGTTTGAAGCAGAGCCGGGCAAAACAAAATCCGACTGGGAAACAGCCCTTTCCGGTCTTGATGCCATAGCTGACAAATGCCAGAGCTCAGGAGATTATTTCAATAAGGCCACCCTGTACTTAGAGGATTGCGGTTTTAAGCGTATCCAGAGATGAGGGAAATTATAATAGGGGCAAATGACGGCGGTCAGCGTTTAGATAGATTTCTGCTTAAAAGCTACCCCTTGCTGTCCCAGGGGCATATATGCAAATTTATGCGGAAAAACTGCATAAAGCTAAACGGCAAAAAATGTGAGGTATCCAAAAGGCTTACGGAAAATGATATAATCAAGCTCTATATCCCGGAGGAGCTTTTACAGGAGCGACAAAGGGAAGTTGCCATTGAGGATATTTCCTCTGAATTGAATATTGTCTATGAGGATGAAAACATCCTGCTTATTGATAAGCCGGTGGGACTGGTAGTTCACGAGGACAATGACAATGAGCAGGATACCCTTATAAACCGCATACTGTCCTATCTTTATAAAAAGGGGGAGTATGACCCTGAAAAGGAAAAATCCTTTGCCCCTGCACTATGTAACCGTATAGACAGAAATACAAGCGGTATAGTGATAGCGGCAAAAAATGCAGAAGCCCTTCGCATAATGAGTCAGAAGATAAAGCACAGGGAAATAACAAAGCTGTATCTGTGCGCCGTTTACGGCAGGGTAGAGCCTGCATCGGCCACCCTTACAGCCTATCTTTATAAGGACAGCAGTAAAAACAAGGTTATAATTTCCGACAGAAATACAAAGGTTAACCTTACCATTAAAACAAAGTACAAAGTTCTTTCTTGTGACGGGGAAAATTCCCTTTTAGAGGTGGATTTGCTTACCGGCAGAACCCACCAGATAAGAGCCCACATGGCATATATGGGACACCCCCTGTTAGGTGACGGAAAATACGGCAATAACCGTATAAATAAGCAATACGGCTATAAATACCAGGCTCTTTGCAGCTACCGGCTGAAATTTGACTTCACCTCCGACAGCGGAATACTTTCCTATCTTAAGGGAAAGGAATTTAAATGCGCCCTTCCTGATTTTGCCTTGAAATTCGGATATAAGGAATAAAAATGCCCTCCTTTTAAAAAGAAGGGTTTATTTTATCCGGACTTCTCTTAATAAATGTAATTACAAATTGTATAATATGTCTATATCAACTCCACAGTGAAAAATAGAATAATGTCGCTATATTTGTTATTTCTGCCATATTTACCCTCATATCCCTTAAAGCTGATTGACAAAAGCCCTGTTTAAGTGTATAATTATATACTACACTTTAAAATACATTATACAAGGGGGATACGCTTTCAGCGTAAAGTATATATGCCTATTGAGATAAATATGAAATCAAGTGCCACTAAGGTAAAGGGTCAGGGTGTAGGCTCTGCCTATATCGAGCAGGTGGGACTTATAAAGGAAATGAGCGACAAATATACCGTATACGAAAACAAGCTCAAACGCACACCTATCGTTCATTATCACACCATAGACCTGCAATTTTTCCTGCTTAAGCCCTTTCTTACTTCAAAGGGAACTTCCGTAGGATATGTACACATGGTACCTGAAACCGTGGACAGCAGTCTTAATCTTCCGGGCCCCATAAGAAAGATATTTTATAAGTATATGATAAGGTTTTACCGCAGCATGGATCATTTAGTTACGGTAAACTCTTACTTTATAGATGTACTTAATAAGCAGTACAATGTACCAAGAGAAAAAATAACCTATATCCCCAATTTCGTATCAAGCGATACCTTCCACCCGGTATCAGCCGAAGAAAAGGCTAAGCTAAGGCAAAAATACGGCATTGATGAAAATGCCTTTGTTGTTATGAGTGCCGGCCAGCTTCAGGTGAGAAAGGGCATATTTGATTTTCTTAAGGTAGCGGAAAGCCGACCGGATATTACCTTTGTATGGGCAGGCGGTTTTTCCTTCGGTGCTATAACCGACGGCTACAAGGAGATACAGAAGGTACTTGAAAATCCCCCTGCAAATGTCAAATTCCTTGGCATAGTTGACAGGGAATATATGAACGAGGTATTCAATATAGCGGATGTTATGTTCCTTGCATCCTTTGAGGAATTATTCCCCATGACCATCCTTGAAAGTATGTGCGTTCATCTGCCGGTGCTTTTAAGGGATTTACCTATCTATGAGGGAATACTCTTTGACTTTTATTTAAAGGAAAAGGATGTGGAGGGCTTTATTTCCTGTATAGACAGGCTAAGAGCCGACAAGGAATATTACAAAATGGCATCCGAACGCTCCCACAACGGAAATAAGTTCTATTCAAAGGAAAATATAATGAAGATGTGGGATGAATATTACACTAAGGTTTATAACTCATTACCCGACAAGAAAAAGAGAAAGGCGTAAAATGAAGAAAAAATCCAACAAGCTGAATCTCATAATATGCGCCATAGCCTTTGTGTTTATGATTTTCTATGTGTACTTTGTGGACGGCTTTGAAAATCTTGTTAATTCCATAAGCAAGATAAACGCAGGCTTTTTGATTATCACCGTATTTCTTATGGTGGTATACTGGCTTATGGAGGCGCTGGGTGTTCATGCGGCACTTAATACCATTAAAAAGGGCACTCCCTTCTGGAAAACCCTGGTGATAGCAATACTGGGACAGTATTTTAACTGTATCACCCCCTCCTCATCCGGCGGACAGCCAATGCAGGCCTACTACTTCACAAAGTTCGGTGTACCTCTATCCCATGGCATGACCGCATTACTGAGTAAATTCATAGTATATCAGTTTGTACTGACGGTATATTCGGCGGTGATACTTTTTGCACAGTTTAACCGCTTTGTCACCGAATTTGCCCCACTTATGGCTTTGGTGGTATTCGGCTTTATAATAAATACAGTAGTAATAATCCTTCTGCTGATGCTGGCATTCTTTAAAGCCCCGGTAAAAAAGGCGGCTAATGTCTGTCTTAAATTCCTTAATAAGTTCAGGCTTTTCAGAAAGCACTATGACTATGAGGAAAAGAAGGAGGAGCTTAACAAGATAATAGACGATTATCACGATAACTTTGTCTTTATCCGTTCTAAGCCCTGGCTTCTTATCCGTATGCTGATATATACCTTTATACAGCTTACGGTGTACTTCTCTATTTCCTATGTCATATACATAGGCTTCGGACTTTCCGGCACGGATTATTTTACCATTATATCCTGTCAGGCATTTGTGCTTATGATTTCCGCATTTATGCCCCTTCCGGGTGCACTCGGTGCGGCTGAGGGAAGCTACTCCCTTTTCTTTAAGGATATATTCAAGACAGCCACTAATTCCTATGTGGGAATTTCCACCTTTATCTGGAGATTTCTCACCTTCTATCTTCCCATTATAGTGGGACTGATTCTTTCACTTTTCTTAGGAAAGCTGTTTGCTATCCATGAAAGGTCAGTACCGAAGGAGGAAAAACCGGTGGAGCTGACACCGGAGGAAATTAAGGGCGACGAAATTTAAACTTAATAAAATAATTGCATCCCGAGAAAATTTTCTTGGGATTTTTTCTTGCAATAAACCGCCGTATGTGATACAATATGAACAGAGCGTTAATATCAGTTTTATGTTTAACGCAAAAGGAGAGAAATGGCTTTGGAATGGTATATTATTATACTGCTTGTATTAGCGGCAATACTTGGTATTCTGATTATCTTGCTTGGTATAGCGGCATTAAGAGCCGTGTTCATGAAAAAGACCTTTCATGATGACAAGCATTTTGATATGGAAACCGACGGAATAGATTATAAGACCCATGCGGAGCATTTATCAAAAATAATTCAGGTTCCCACAGTCAGCATAAGAGGGCAGAAGGACAATACCCAGATATATAAATTCCACGATCTGCTGGAGCAGTTATATCCCAATATCCACAGGGTATGCGAAAGAACGGATATAGACGGAGCGTTATTGTTTCGCTGGAAGGGTAAGGACAGCAGCAGAAATCCCATACTTCTTATGTCCCATCAGGACGTTGTTCCGGCTGACGGCCAATGGAAATATGATGCCTTTTCCGGAGAGATAGCCGAGGGCAAAATATGGGGCAGAGGCACTATTGATACAAAGGGCGCACTTTGTGCCATACTTGAAAGTGTGGAGGAGCTTATAAAGGAGGGCTTTACCCCCGTTTGCGACGTTTATGTGGCAAGCTCCAACAATGAGGAAATCACCGGCGACGGTGCAGTAAAGACAGTAGAATATCTCTACGAAAAGGGCATACGCTTTGATCTTGTTATGGACGAGGGCGGCTCTGTTCAGTCCTATGAGGATAAGGACAAGGGCAGAATGGTAGCCCATACCGCCATGATAGGAATACTTGAAAAGGGCAGAGCCAATATTAAATTCACCGCCAAAAGTCCCGGCGGTCATGCAAGCGTACCCTTTAATAAAAACCCTTTTGCGAAGTTAAGTAAGCTGATGTATACGGTGGAATACCGCAATCCCTTTAAAAAGCGTATAACAAAGCCTGCAAGGGTACAGTATAAGGCTATGGCACCCTATATGCACCATTTCCGTCATCGTTTCCTTTACGGAAATCTATGGTTGTTATGGCCAATCGCCCCCTATATCATGCACAAGATAGGAGGCCCTGCAGGGGCGGTGGTAAAGACCACCTGTATATTTACCATGGCAGAGGGAAGCCGTGGTGCCAACGTTATCCCGGAAACCGCCAGCGTTACCGCAAACTGCCGTTTTATGGTACATGAGCCCCTTGTTCCCTCATATAAAAAGTTAGGCAAGATATGTAAAAAGCTGGGTATCTCTATGGAGATGTTAGCCGGCTTTGATGTACCTCCCATGGCTGATATGAACTGCTATGCCTATAAGTATGTGGGCAAGCGCATAAGGGAAACCTTCGGTGAGATACCCCAGATACCCTATGTAATGCTTGCAGGAACAGACTCCCGTCATTATACAAAGATATGCGACTGCGTACTGAGATTTGTACCTCTTATGATGACAGGAAAACAGCTTAATTCAGCCCATGCGATAAATGAAAATATCAACGTGGAATCCCTTGAAAGAGGAATAGTATTCTACCATGACTTTATAAAGAATTACGGCCAGGAGCTGTAAGAAAAAAATTTTTTAAAAACCCCTTGACAAACAGCATATAATGTTGTATAATCATACGGTAAATGAAATTGTAAAACAAAAGCAGAGAAGCACTCTCACCCATTTGCGTCATATGACTGCTCAATGTGGTAATTACAGAAATTTCCGGCGATAAGTCGCTTGGTATATTTGTGGCGTGTGAATCTGCGTATGCGGTTTTCACGCTTTTTGTTTTGCATAAAAAACCCATTTGTTTTCTGAAAGGCGGTGCTTAGTATCAGCGCAAAAGAACAGCTCATCAATGAGGAGATAGACGAGAAGGAAGTAAGAGTTATCGGTGCAGATAACGAACAGCTCGGAATTATGTCCTCAGCAGAGGCTCTTGAAAAAGCAATCGAGGCAGATCTTGACCTTGTTCTGATTGCTCCCCAGGGTAATCCCCCTGTATGTCGTATCATGGACTACGGCAAGTACAGATTTGAACAGTCCAAAAAGGAAAAGGAAGCAAGAAAGAATCAGAAGCAGGCTGAGCTTAAGGAAATCCAGATGTCACTTACCATTGACACCAACGATTTCAACACAAAGGTCAACCAGATAATCAAGTTCTTAAAGAACGGTGACAAGGTAAGACTGAAGCTGCGTGTAAGAAGAATAAGAGAGCTTTCTCACTTTGATTTGCATGAAAATCTTATGCAAAGACTTTTGGATGCTGTATCTGAGTACGGAGCCGCTGAAAAGCCGGCTAAGCTGGAGGGCAGATTTTACATGACAGTAGTTTCTCCCAAGAGCAACACACCTACCAAGAAGGCAAAGAAGGAAGCTGAGTAAAATCGGCTAAATAAGATAAGGAGGGCCCATTATGGCAAAGAAGATCAAAATCAAAACCCACAGCGGTGCTAAGAAGCGTTTTAACATCTCTAAGAACGGCAAGATCAAGTACCAGAAGACTAACCGTCGTCACAGATTAACTCAGAAGGCTACAAAGAGAAAGCGTATCAACCGTGTAGCCGGATATTGCGACAAGACAAACGTTGCAGAGGTTAAGAAGCTTATCCCTTACAAATAAACCATAAAGCAAGACGCAATATTATATAGGAGGAATTAAAAGATGGCTCGTATTAAAGGTGCATTAGCAACTCGTAAGAGAAGAAATAAAACATTAAAGCTCGCAAAGGGCTACTGGGGCGGTAAGAGCAGACTCTTCAAAACCGCTAAGGAAGCAGTATGGAAGTCAGGTCAATATGCTTATATCAGCAGACGTTTAAAGAAGAGAGATTTCCGTCGCCTCTGGATCACAAGAATTTCTGCCGCTTGCAAGATGAACGGCACAAACTATTCTACATTTATCAACGGTCTTAAGAAGGCAGGTATCAGCCTTAACAGAAAGATGCTTTCAGAGATCGCTATCAGCGACCCTGCAGCTTTCACAGCCCTTGTTGAAAAGGCAAAGGCTGCACTTTAATGCAAAAAAACACGCCCATAGCATATATGGGCGTGTTAATTTATATAACCCTTAATACATATCCTTACGGTTATGGCGGTAATAAAACCAGTAGCTGCCGATAGCGCCTGCTACCACAAATACCACGCTTACCATAAGGTTATTTGAAAAGAGATTTGTCTGCTCATAATATTTTGTCATGAAGTAGTTGATATTTTCAAGGATACCGAAAATATTCACTCCCGGGTTATCCTCCCGGGCTTTGAGGAATATTCTGAACAGATAAGCAAATACATTTGAAAAAAGCCAGCCGAAAAGCACCATGGCAGATGAAATTATAACATCCGGGGCTTTCATCTTATGGGAAAAGGCAGAATAAAGGGATATAACAGCGGCGGCCATAACAACGCCACCCATCCAGCCTAAAATATCCGATGCCAGTATAAAAAGCACAAATATGCTTGATCCCACAAGAGTACCGATAAGCCCGCCCAAAACCCCCTTAAGGGTGGATTTTATATCAAAGGGCTTGCCCTTTTTCCTGTTCTTTTTGGGCTTGTCATCCGCCACCATTTTCTTTACCTCGTAGGCCCCAAGCCTTAAAACATCAGAGGAGGTAAGGGTAGTATAGGATGAGGCATTTGCCTTAGCGTAGCTTGTCAGCTTATCTAAAAATGTAATGAGTAAAGGCAGGTTTTCCTGCATAAGATAAAATCCGTTGCAATATATTTTAACGCAGCCGTTTTCATTTTCAATGCCGATAAGGGTCTTTTTAGGAAATGAAAAGGTCATTCTTCTTATTTCGGGTATACATTCGTCACTTAAAACAGCACCGCATACTATATCTATCCTGCGGCGGTTTTCATTATCAAAAACCATAACAGGCACACCGTTCTTATTGCCGTAGAGTATGGCGTTTTCTTCATCAAACTGAAGTCCGGTTGCATCGGTTATAAGGGATAATTCAGAAAATATCATTTAGTCTTGTCCTTTCTTTTTTTAAGATTTTAACACACAATGGCAATATTGTCAAGAAATAAGGAGGCAGTATGGAGCTTACATCAAGAAAAAATCCCATTATAAAGGAATACAGAGCACTGCTTACCGATAAAAAGGCAAGACGGGAAAAGGGTATGTTTTTACTGGAGGGAGCAAGGCTTTGCAAGGAGGCGGCAATAAGCGGCTGTGAATTATCGGAGTATGCCTTTGTAACCCCAAGGTCCGCCGAAAAATACCCGGAAGCGGTGGAATTATTACGGCAATTTTGCAAGATAATTACCGTAAATGAGGATATAGCGGGATTTTTATCGGACACTAAGACCCCACAGGGCATATTTGTGGGGGTAAGGTCACTTGACAAAATCTTAAAATTAAGTAAAATAGATAGTGGTGACCGGTTTATAATTCTGGAAAATCTCCAGGATTCAGGAAATATCGGTACTATAATAAGAACCTGTGATGCCCTTGGGGTAAGAAATATAATACTCACCCCGGACTGTGCAGATGTGTTTTCCCCGAAAACCATAAGAAGCACCATGGGTTCTGTTTTCAGGGTGAATATATATATTGAACAGTTAGCCCCGGCGGTAAGGCTTTTAAAGGAAAAGGGTATTACCATATATGCCGCTGAGCTTAATGAAGATGCTGACAGGCTGGGAGAATTTCAGTTTGAAAAAGGCTGTGCAGTAATGATAGGAAACGAGGGCAACGGCCTTACTAAAGAGGCAATAGCTCTGAGCGATCATTCTGTATATATCCCCATGGAGGGGGCAGAAAGCCTTAATGCCTCTGTGGCGGCATCGATAATCATGTGGGAAATGACCCACCCCGGAAAATGATAACAAGAATAAAGATAAAATAAACAATAAGAAAGGAAATAACAATGTCAGATCTTGTAATAGTAGAGTCCCCGGCAAAAGCAAAGACAATAGGTAAGTATCTTGGCAAAAACTATAAGGTGGTAGCCTCAGTAGGTCATATAAGAGATCTTCCCAAGTCTAAGTTAGGTGTAGATATAGAGCATGACTTTACTCCCCTTTATGAAAATAAAAGGGATAAGGCGGCCTTGATAAAGGAGCTTAAGAAGGAAGCCAAAAGTGCAGATACTGTATATCTTGCAACCGACCCTGATAGAGAGGGAGAGGCTATTTCATGGCATCTTGCCCATGTACTCGGAATAAATGAACAGGACACCGTCAGAGTAACCTTCAGCGAAATTACCCAGACAGGTATCAAAACAGGTATGAGCCACCCCAGAGCCCTTGATATGGATCTTATCAACGCTCAGCAGGCAAGAAGAATACTTGACAGAATAGTGGGGTATAAGCTAAGCCCCTTCCTTTGGAAGAAGGTAAGAAGAGGCTTATCCGCCGGCAGAGTTCAGTCTGTTGCGGTAAGGCTTATAGTGGACAGGGAAAAGGAAATAGAGCAGTTTGATGCCCAGGAATACTGGAGCATTGATGCTAAGTTTTTATCCTCCGCAGGAAAAAAGCCCTTTACAGCAAAGCTGGCTGAGGTTGCAGGAGAAAAGTTCCGTCCCTTGACAGAGGAAGAAACCAACAAGGTATTAAAGCTTTTGGAAAACGGTGAATTTGTAATCACCAATATCAAAAATTCCACCCGTAAAAAGACACCTGCGCCCCCCTTTACCACTTCAACACTTCAGCAGGAGGCATCAAGAAAGCTGTCCTTTAATGCAAGAAGAACCATGAAGGCGGCACAGGAGTTATATGAAGGTGTGGAGGTACCCGGCATGGGTGCGGTAGGTCTTATCACCTACATGAGAACCGACTCACTGAGAGTATCTGACGAGGCTAAGGCGGCAGCGGCAAAGCTGATTGAGGAAACCTACGGCAAAAGCTACCTCCCCTCAAAGCCAAGAGTATATAAGTCAAAGAGCAACGCACAGGACGCCCATGAGGCTATCCGCCCCTCAATTATTTCCCTTACCCCGGATAAGGTAAAGGGAGCACTTACCTCTGACCAGTATAAGCTGTATAAGCTCATATGGGAGAGATTTATGGCAAGCCAGATGGAAAATGCCACCCTTGATACAAAGTCGGTTGACATTATGTGTAACGACTGTCTTTTCAAGGCAAACGGCTATACAGTAAAGTTTGACGGCTTTACCGCCCTTTACGAGGAAAGCAAGGACAGTGAGGAAGAGGAGGACGGAGCATTACCGGGTCTTACCGTGGGAGAAAAGCTGAAGGTAAAGGAATTAAGCGGCAATCAGCACTTTACCCAGCCCCCTCCGAGATATACAGAAGCAAGCCTTATTAAGGCACTTGAAGAAAACGGTATAGGCAGACCCTCCACCTATGCGCCCACTATCGCCACCATACTTGACAGACATTATGTTGAGCGTGACGGTAAGCAGTTAAAGGCAACATCCCTTGGTACTGTTATTACAGACCTTATGATAGATCATTTTGAAAAGATAGTTGATGCTAAGTTTACCGCCCAGATGGAAACCGACCTTGATAAAATCGAAGCCGGAAAGGCAAACTGGGTGGATGTACTGAAGAAGTTCTACGGCGGCTTTGACAAAATGCTTGTTAAGGCGGAAAAGGACTTAGAGGGCAAAAGGGTAAAAATCCCGGATGAGCCTACCGATATGGTTTGTGAAAAGTGCGGCAAGCCCATGGTAATAAAAATAGGCCCCTACGGAAAATTCCTTGCTTGCTCAGGCTTTCCCCAGTGTAAGTTTACAAAGAGGATAGTAAACGAGGCAGGGGGAAATTGTCCCGTTTGCGGCTCTAAGATGCTTGCTAAGAAGTCAAAGAAGGGCAAGCCCTTCTTCGGCTGTGAAAACTATAAGGATTGTAACTATATGACATGGGATACACCTATCCCAGATATTTGTCCTCAGTGCGGCGCCACCTTATTTAAGAAGGCAGGCAAAACCGGACAGGTCTACTGTGCTAAAGAAGGCTGCGGCTATGTAAGACCCCAGGGCGAGGACAGTTCAAAGTAAGGTACGGTATGGATAAGGAAGTAAGAGTCATCGGTGCAGGTCTTGCCGGAAGTGAAGCGGCATGGCAACTTGCAAACCGTGGCTTTAAGGTCACTCTTTATGAGATGAAGCCGGTGAAATATTCCCCGGCTCATAAATCCCCCTTATTTGCAGAGCTTGTATGCAGTAATTCCCTTAAATCCGCCGACACCGCCAGCGCCTGCGGTATGCTGAAGGAAGAAATGCGGTATATGAATTCCATTACAATGGAAGCGGCGGAAAAAACAAGGGTAGCGGCAGGGGGGGCATTGGCGGTAAACAGAGATGAGTTTTCTCTCTATATTACCGAGAAGCTTAAAAATCACCCCAATATCACAATAGAGGAAAAGGAGATAACCGCTATACCCGATGAAAATACGGTTATAGCAACAGGACCTTTAACCTCAGACAACCTTGCCGCGGCAATACAGGAACGCTTTGGCAAAAGCCTTAGCTTTTATGATGCGGCAGCTCCCATAATCACCGCAGAAAGCATTGATATGTCGGTTGCCTTTTTTGCCACAAGATATGACAAGGGGGAAGCGGACTATATAAATTGCCCCATGAATAAAGAGGAGTACGAGCTGTTTTATAATGAGCTTGTAAATGCCGAAACAGTACCCCTTAAGACCTTTGAGGATCTGACGGTGTATGAGGGCTGTATGCCGGTGGAGGTGCTTGCAAAAAGGGGTATAGAAAGTGTTCGTTACGGCTGTATGAAGCCTGTGGGACTGACAGACCCGAGAACAGGCAGACGGCCTTATGCGGCGGTACAGCTAAGAAAGGAAAACAACGAGGGCACGCTTTATAATATAGTGGGCTTTCAGACCAATCTTAAATTTCCGGAGCAAAAAAGGGTATTTTCCCTTATACCGGGACTTGCCAATGCGGAATTTATGCGCTATGGTGTAATGCACAGAAACACCTTCCTTAATTCCCCCAAGCTGCTTTTAAGCTCCTTTAAGCTGAAAGACAGCAAGGGAGTATATTTTGCAGGACAGATAACAGGAGTTGAGGGCTATGTGGAAAGTGCCGCCTCAGGCATTATTGCAGGAATAAATCTTGCACGGGAAATAAGGGGACTTGCTCCGCTTATATTACCCGAAACCTCCATGATAGGGGCTTTATCCGCATATATAGCAACACCCAATGAGAATTTTCAGCCTATGGGCTCAAATATGGGTATTTTACCACCATTACCCGAAAGAATAAAGGATAAGAAGCTGAGGTATAAAATCATTTCCGAAAGAGGCCTTGCGGATTTAAGACAGGCTCTTGACAGTCAGCTTCAGAAAGGACAGTTATGAGAATTGCAGTAGATGCCTTCGGCGGCGATAATGCCCCTGATGAGGTTGTAAAGGGTGCGGTACAGGCAGTAGCAGAGTATGGCGTTGATGTGGTGCTTACAGGCGACACAGCAAAGCTGGAGGAATGCTTTAAAAGACTTCAGCTCCCCAAAACCGGAATTGAATTTAAAGCGGCACAGGGTGTTATTGAAATAGAGGATAACCCCAAGGAAATCCTTAAGGAAAAAAGAGGCAGTTCCATGGGTGTTGCCATGGATATGGTGGCAAACGGTGAAGCGGATGCCATGGTAAGCGCAGGCAGTACAGCGGCTCTTGTAATGGGCGGCACACTTATAGTAAAGAGAATAAAGGGCGTAAAAAGACCCTCCCTTACTCCCATTATGCCCGGTCCTGATAATATGTACATTTTGCTTGACGGCGGCGCAAATGTGGATTGCCGTCCGGATATGTTAAAGCAGTTTGCTGTTATGGGAAGCGTTTATATGAATAAGATCATGGGAGTTAAAAATCCCAAGGTAGGACTTTTGAATGTAGGCGCAGAGGAAGAAAAGGGCAGAGAGTTAGAGCTTGAAACCCATAAGCTGTTAAAGGAAAGCGGACTTAACTTTGTGGGCAATGTGGAGGCAAGAGATGCGGCATTAGGTGCTGTTGATGTTATTGTAACAGACGGCTTTACCGGAAATGTGTACCTAAAGACAGTAGAGGGCATGGGCAAGTTTATGAAGACCGCCTTAAAGCGACTTTTCTTTAAGAGTACCATAACAAAGTTAGGCGCACTCTTTACAAAGAAGGGTATAAAGGAGCTTACAAAGCAGATGGACTACCGTGAAACCGGCGGCTCACCCCTTTTAGGTACGGCACATCCCGTAATTAAGGCTCACGGAAGCAGTGATGCTTTAGCATTCAAGAATGCTATTCGTCAGGCAAAGGAATTTTGCGAAAAGGATGTTATATCCGCCATTGAAAGTGAGCTTGCAAAGGCAAGTGAATAAGAAAAAGGCTCTCCCGTTTTTACGGGAGGGCATATTGTGATTTAAAAGGAGTTATTATGACAGAGCTTGAAAGCAAAATAGGCTACACCTTTAAGGACCCTAAGCTTTTACAGGAGGCGCTTACCCATTCCTCCTACACCAACGGCAAGCATATAAGAAGCAACGAGCGACTTGAATTTTTAGGCGACAGCGTCCTTGGTATAGTGGTATCCGACTATCTTTTTGAAAATCTCACAAATCTGCCGGAGGGTCAGCTTACAAAGATCCGTGCCGGTGTGGTATGTGAAAATGCTCTTTATCCCTTTGCAAGAAAAATAGATTTAGGAAAGTATATTTTTCTGGGAAAGGGGGAGGAGATGACAGGGGGCAGAGATCGTCACTCCATCCTTGCAGATGCCTTTGAGGCACTTATAGCCGCTATTTATCTTGACGGCGGAATTGAATCTGCAAGAAGCTTTATTCTTCCCTTTATACCCCCATTAGAAAAGCTCCGTGAGGGAAAATTCCTGCTGGGAGATTATAAAACCGTATTACAGGAAATAATTCAGCAAAACCCCGAGGAAAAGGTAAGCTATGTTATATCCGATGAGCAGGGGCAGGCGCATAATAAGATATTTACCGCCAATGTACTTTTAAACGGACAGGTAATAGGCACAGGTAAGGGCAAGAGCAAAAAGGAAGCCGAGCAGAATGCGGCTAAGGAAGCTATAGAGCTTATGGGCTATGAAACAGACTAATATTTCGGTATTTATCCCCCATAGGGGCTGTCCCAATATGTGCAGCTTTTGTAATCAGCGCACCATAAGCGGACACAGCACCGCTATTACCCCAAAGGAGCTTGACAGCCTTTTGTCAGCCCAATGGGAGCATCTTAAAAGTATAGACACCATAGCCCAGATAGCCTTTTTCGGAGGCAGTTTTACCGCCATTGAAAGAGATTATATGTGCTCTCTTTTAGAGGTGGCAAATAAATATATCACTGACTACCCGGAGGTTTTTTCCGGCATACGCTGTTCCACAAGGCCGGATGCCATTGACAGGGAAGTATTGGATATACTAAGGCATTACGGCATGAGCGCTATTGAGCTTGGGGCACAGAGCATGAATGATACTGTCCTTGCCGCAAACAAAAGAGGCCATACCGCAAGGGATGTTGTAAATGCCTCCCTGCTTATAAAGGAGTATGGCTTTGAGTTAGGGCTTCAGATGATGACGGGACTGTATATGGACAAACCGGAATACTGCATAGCTACCGCAGAGAAATTCATAGAGCTTTCCTGTGACACGGTAAGAATATACCCCACGGTAATTTTAAAGGATACCGAGCTTGATTTATTAAGACAGCAGGATATATATGAAAGCTTTGATTTTGACACCACGGTAACACTTTGTGCAAGGCTTACAGATATGTTTGAAAATGCCGGTATCAGGGTAATAAGACTGGGACTTCACGCAAGTGAGGATGTGGAAAAGAATATGACCGGAGGAGTATATCACCCGGCATTCTGTGAGATAGTGGGAAGCAGAAGAATGCTTGAGCTTATTTTAAGCCAGGTAAAAGAAAAGGGAAAGTATGAATTTTACACCGATAAAAGAAATATAAGCAAGCTCATAGGACAAAAGGGCTGTAACCGGGAATTTCTTTTAAAAATGGGTGTGACCTTTAAAATAAAGGAAGAAAAGGGCACATTATTTCGTGCAAAGAGGTTGAACTGATGTTTTTTAAGTCAATGGAGATATATGGCTTTAAGTCATTCCCCGATAAGACAATACTTAATTTTGATACAAAGATGACCGCCGTTGTAGGAAGCAACGGCAACGGCAAAAGTAATATAAGTGATGCCCTGCGCTGGGTAATGGGTGAGCAGGGTGCTAAAAGTCTGCGTGGAGATAAAATGGAGGATGTTATTTTCCATGGTACAATGCGCAGAAAGTCCATGGGTTTTGCCAAAGTCACCCTTACAATAGACAATTCCGACGGAACGTTAAGGGGCTACGGGGATGAGGTAGTTATTTCCCGTAAGCTGTACCGCAGCGGTGAAAGTGAATACCGCATAAACGGAAACAAGGCGCTTCTTAAAAATATAAACGAAATGTTCATGGGCACAGGTCTTGGCAGAGACGGATATTCTGTTATCGGTCAGGGCAAGGTGTCTGAAATAGTGGAATCCGGCGGTGCTAAAAGAAGAGAGGTATTTGAAGAAGCGGCAGGTGTTTCTAAGTTCTTAGCCCAGAAAAAGGATGCAGAAAACCGCCTTTCAAAAACCGAGGATAATCTTCTTCGCATAAGAGATATAGCAAAGGAATTAGAGGACAGAATACCTGTTCTTGAAAAGCAGTCCGAAAAGGCTAAAAAGGCAAAGGTATTGCTTCAAAGACAGGAAGAGCTGGATATAACAGTAAGCGTTTATGAATTGTCACAGCTTGATAAGACAATTTCCGAAACTGAGGATAAAATCCTTTTAAGCAAGGGCGAATGTGAAAACCTTGACAGGGATATAGAAAAGCTGAACAACGCAAACGAGGAGCTTAACAATAAAAAGCTCACCCTTAAGGCCGCCCTTGAACAGTTACAGGCAGGGGACGAGGCCACAAAGGAAAGGCAGTCTGACATAAAGTCCGCGGTGGCGGTATTAAATAACAATATCAGCCATGCAAACAGCGAAATAGAAAGACTTAAAGGGGAAATAGATACCCGTAAAAGCGGCAAGGATAATATTCTTTCCGATATAGCTAACGCAAATTCCGAGATAGAAACCAAAACTGCAAAGATAGAAAGCAATAAGTCGGAAATATCCCGCCTTCAGCAACAGCTTGCGGATTTTGACAAGGATAATAAGGAGCTTAGCGATGCTAATGCCGCCCTTAATAAGGAGCAGACCGATCTGTTTTTAAAGCAGACAAGACTTACCTTGGAAAAACAGCAGGCAGAGGGAAAGCTGCTTGATAACACCTCAAGACTTGAAGCGGCTAAAAAGCAGGCTGAGGAAAGCAGTAAGAAAATCACCGAGCAAAAGTCCTTACTGTCTGAGGCCGAGGGAAAGCTGAAAGAGGCACAGGACAGCAAGCAGGAGGCTGAAAACAAGCTGGCAGGCTATACAAAGCTGTTTTCCGGCAAGGAGGAAAGGCTTAAAAATGCCAAAGCAGAAATAGACAGCCTTAACGCTAAGTATCAGCAGGGCAAACAGCGACTTGATGTATTACAGGGTATAGTTGACAGTATGGCAGGCTATGCCGCCAGCGTAAAAAATATCATGGCCGCCTCAAAGCAGGGTCGCCTTGGGGGAATACTTGGTACTGTAGCGGATATTATTTCCGTTGAAAAAAGATACGCAGTTGCTATTGAAATTGCCCTTGGTGCGGCGGTACAGAATATAGTTACCCAAAACGAAGAAGCGGCAAAGCGCAGTATGAGATACTTAAAGGAGGGCAACTTAGGTCGTGCCACCTTTTTACCCCTTACAAGCGTTACCGGAAGAACTTTAAGCGTAGAGGGTCTTTCTGATGAAGAGGGCTTTGAGGGAATTGCAAGCGAGCTTGTAACCAACGACAGCCGTTTTGACGGAATTATAAATTCAGTCCTTGGCAGAACAGCTGTGGTGGATGATATAGATTCAGCCTCTGTTATAGCTAAGAAATACGGCTATAAATTCAGAATAGTTACCCTTGACGGACAGGTAATAAATGCGGGGGGATCATTTACCGGCGGTAGTGTAAAAAATGATGCAGGTATAATCACCCGTAAGCAGGAATTACAGTCCATTTCCGATGAGAATAAAAAGCTTTCCGACAAGATAAAGGAGAAAAATGAGGCTATTGCCCCCTTATCTGCCGAGGTTACAAAGATGTCCATTGAAATGGAGGGCTTTTCCGAAACCGTCGCCAATGCAAAGCTAGTTATAGCACAGCTTGATGCCACAGTAAAGGGCATTAAGGAATTGCTTACCCAGTTAAGACAGCAAAGAGATGATGCTGAGGATTTATGCGACAGCATAGAAGCCGGTGAAAAGGCGGATAATGACAGGGTAGAGCAGTTGGCCCGTGAACTGGAGGAGCTTAATAATACCATAAGCGCAAACGAGGAGAAATTAAGCAAGCACAGAGAAAGCCTTGATAATGCAGAGGATTCAAGAAAAGAGCTTGCCGATAAGATTGCTGAGCTTAACTTTGATAATTTAAACCTTGATAAGGATATAGAGCATTTAAAGGAAAGAATAACAGAGCTTAATAATTCCCTTGGAGAAATTGACAGCGGTACAGCCCTTCAGGAACAGCAGATAGAGGAGCAAAACAAACTGATAGAGGGCTATAAGGCTGAAATAGAAAGCCAGAACAAGGCACAGGAGGAGCTTAACATAGCCTTAGGTGAGAATAAAAAGCTCATAGAGGCAAACATTTCCGAAACTGATGCCATAGAGCAGAAAATGACACAGAACAATGCTTCTGTGCTGGAGCTTACCACCTCAAAGGAAAAGTATTCGAGTGATCTTGCAAGGCAGGAGGAAAGAAAAAATTTCGCCACAGAGCAGGTGGATAAGATAGTTTCCGGCCTTTGGGATAAATATGAAATAACAAGATCCGAGGCAAAGCAAAAGGCACAGCCGGTGGAGGATATAATCGAAGCAAAATCCGAGCTTTCCGAAATCAAGCGTAAGATAGCCGCCCTTGGTAATGTAAATTACAGCTCAATAGAGGAGTTAGAGGAGGTAAACAGCCGTTACGGTGAGTTATCCACTCAGCTAAGTGACGTTGAAACCTCCAAAAGGGAGCTTGAAAAGCTGATAAATGACCTTACAGCAGACATAAAGCAAAGATTTACCGAAAGCTTCAATGCCATAAATGAGCATTTCGGAGTGCTGTTTTCAGAGATATTCGGCGGCGGTGAGGCAAGGCTTCATCTTTCCGACCCGGAGGATGTATTATCCTCTGAGGTGGAGATATATGCGGCGCCCCCGGGAAAGGTAATAAAAAATCTTTCCCTCTTATCCGGCGGCGAAAAGTCAATGGTAGCGCTTACTATATATCTTGCCATACTTCTTCACAGACCCACACCCTTCTGTATGCTTGATGAGGTGGATGCGGCGCTTGATGATGTAAATGTACAGAAATATGCCACCTACTTAAAGCGTTTTTCAAGAAATACACAGCTTATGGTAATTACCCACAGACGAGGCACCATCGAAATGTGCGATGTGCTTTACGGTGTATTTATGCAGGAAAAGGGTGTTTCCAGTCTTTTAAGACAGGAAATAACAGATGACCTTGATATAGAGCTTGACTGAAGAAAGGGATAAATATGGGCTTTTTTGAGAAATTAAAAAACGGACTTAAAAACACAAAGGATGCCCTTGCAGAAAAAATCGGGGCAGTTATCCACAGCTTTACCAAAATCGACGAGGACTTTTTTGAGGAGCTGGAGGAAACCCTTATATTATCCGATATAGGGGCTGTCACCAGCGAAAAGATATGCGAGGAATTAAGAAAAGAGGTAAAGCGCACCGGCGCTACCGACCCTGCTGAGGTTAAGGGAATGCTTAAAAATATCATAGCGGAAATTTTAAGCGGTGACAATACCCTTAATATTGATACTAAACCCTCTGTTATCATGGTTATAGGTGTAAACGGCGCAGGAAAGACCACCACCATAGGAAAGTTAGCATATAATCTTAAAAACGAGGGCAAGAAGGTCATAGTAGCGGCGGCAGATACCTTCCGTGCGGCGGCTATTGATCAGCTTGAGGTATGGACACAGCGTGCAGGGGTGGATATAGTAAAGCACGCCGAGGGCTCAGACCCGGCGGCGGTGGTATTTGATGCCATAAATGCAGGAGTTGCAAGAAATGCGGATGTAATAATCTGCGATACCGCCGGCAGACTTCACAATAAGAAAAACCTTATGGACGAGCTTAAAAAGATAGCAAGAATAGTAAATAACAAGCTGCCGGACAGCAGTATTGAGGTACTTCTTGTGCTGGATGCCACCACGGGACAAAATGCGGTAAATCAGGCAAGACTCTTTAAGGAAGCGGCGGATATTACCGGAATTGTACTGACAAAGCTTGACGGAACGGCGAAAGGTGGTATAATAATACCTATAAAGCAGGAGCTTGATATTCCTGTAAAGCTTGTGGGTGTAGGTGAGAAGATAGACGATCTTCAGAACTTCGTACCGGAAGACTATGTTGAAGTATTGTTCAGCGAATAAGAAAGGAAATATAAATGGAGCTTATTATAGCGTCAAATAATCAGGGCAAGATAAGAGAATTTAAGGAAATGCTTTCTCCCCTTGGCTATGAGCCTGTATCCTTAAAGGAGGCAGGAATAAATATTGAGATCCCCGAGGACGGGGAAACCTTCAGCGAAAATGCCCACATCAAGGCAAAGGCCATTTATGACATTGTAAAAAAGCCTGTGCTTGCAGATGACAGCGGACTTGCCATTGAATTTTTAGAGGGTGCGCCGGGGGTATATTCTGCCAGATATGCAGGAGAAAATGCCACCGACCTTGACAGAATAAATAAGGTACTTGATGAGCTTCAGGGTGTGGACACAGAGCTCAGAGGCGCTAAGTTTATCTGCGCACTTTACCTTATACTGGATGACGAAAGGGAAATCTGCGTTACCGGTGAGGTTGAGGGCTACATAGGCTATGAGCCAATAGGCGAAAACGGTTTTGGCTATGACCCTATATTTATGGTGGACTATGAAACCAGTATGGCTTGCCTTACAAGTGAAGAAAAGAACGCCATAAGCCACCGTTCAAGAGCCCTTAAAGCCCTTGTAAAGGAGCTTTCAAAATAATGGAGAAGATATTGCTTTTTGCCTTACTTATCTATCTACTTATAATAAGCCTTACGGGATTTATTTTACCGGCGGTGGATAAATATAAGGCACAGCATAATAAATGGCGCATACCGGAAAAGACACTTTTCATAGTATCCGCCCTTGGGGGCAGTGTAGCTATGTACATATCAATGCAGCTTTTCCGACATAAGACAAAGCACAAAAGATTTATGATAGGAATACCCATTATTATAGTCGCACAGATAGGCATAGTGATTTTAGTGTGGTATTTCTTTTTCAGATGACAGGAGAAATTATGACTATTACAAGTAAACAAAGAGCAAAGCTCAGAGCCATAGCGTCAGGCTATGACACAATTTTTCAGATAGGAAAGAACGGCACTTCAGACGAGCAGGTAAATCAGCTTTCCAATGCCCTTGAAGCAAGGGAAATGATAAAGATAAAGGTACTTGAAAACTGCGACTACACCGCAAAGGAATTAGCGGAGGAATTAGCAGCCCTTACAAAAAGCATGGTGGTATGTGTAATAGGCAGTAAGATAGTGCTTTACAGACAGAATAAAAATCCCAAGAAGAGAGTAATTGATTTAGATGATTAAGATAGGCGTATTCGGGGGAGCATTTAACCCCATCCATAACGGTCATGTGAATATGGTAAGAGAGGCATTTGCCGACTTAAAGCTGGATAAAATGCTTATTATCCCCACATATCAGTCCCCCCACAAATCAAACGAGGGACTTATAGATTTTTCCCACCGTGCCGAAATGTGCAGGCTTGCCTTTGAGCCGGAGACGGAAAAGGGGAAGTTTATAATAAGCGATATTGAAAAGCACTTAGGGGGAACAAGCTACACTATCCTTACCATAAGGGAGCTTAAAAAGCAGTACCCCAAGGATGCGGTATTTTATCTTATCATAGGCGGAGATATGCTGTTTTACTTTGAAAAGTGGTACCGCTATGAAGCCCTTTTAAGTGAATGTAAGGTGGTTGCCGCTGCAAGAGAGTCCTCAGAATATCCGGATATGTGCGAATATGCCGCAGAGCTTGGCAGAATAAAGGTGCTTAATTTAAGCGTTACTGAAGTAAGCAGTACAGAGGTAAGAGAAAAGGCAAAGCAAGGGGAGGATATAACAGACCTTGTACCCTTAAGTGTTGCAGAATATATAAAGGAAAACAGGCTTTATGAATGAGTTAGAGGAAAGATACGCAGAGTATATAGAAATACTGAAAAAAACCCTTTCAAAAAAGAGGTTTACCCACAGTATGAATGTGGCGGAAATTTCCGCACAGCTTGCTAAAAAGCATAATGCGGATATAGATAAGGCATACTTGGCCGGACTTCTTCATGATATAAAAAAGGAGGAGCCCCACTCCAGTATGAAGGTAATGGCCATTCAGTCAGGTATGGATATAAGCTATGAGGAAACCCAGACTCCGGCATTATGGCACGGTCCTGCGGGGGCCTGCTTTATAAAAAATCAGCTTGGCATTACCGATACGGATGTGCTTAATGCGGTAAGATACCACACCGCCGGCAGGGATAAAATGTCCGTTACCGAAAAGATAGTATATCTCGGAGATCTTACAAGCCAGGACAGAAGCTACAAGGATGTGGAAAAATACCGCAAGGCGGCATTTGATGACCTTGACAATGCCATGTATCTTGCGTTAAAATATTCAGTAGAGGAAACCCTTGGTAAATGCGGCTTGCTACCTCCCTGTACAATAAGGGGATATAACTATTACACCCGTTTATTTTTAAAGCGTAATAATGAGGATGAAAGGAAAAAGATAAAGATATGACAGATCTTGAAATGTTGAAAATCGGCGTAAAGGCTCTTGACAGCAAAAAGGCGCAGAATATAAAGGTAATAAAAATATCAGACCTTACTGTTCTTGCAAATTATTTCGTAATTGCAAGCGGTACCAGTACCACCCAGGTAAAGTCCCTGGCTGATGAGGTGGACTTTAAGTTATCTGAAGCAGGTGCAGAGCCTAAGGGGGTAGAGGGAAAGCAGAGTGCTACCTGGATAGCCCTTGATTATTATGATGTAATATTCCATATTTTCTGTAATGACACAAGGGAATTTTACGATCTTGAAAGACTTTGGCAGGACGGCGAAGAAATAGATATATCACAGCTTCTTGACTAAAAGAATGACCTTATTACGGATATGACGGCATTTTTATAGGTATGGATTTAAGATTTTTAACCTTTCGGTAATAAAAATTCCGTTTTTTTACTGAAAAACTATTGACATATTGATTTTTATGTTGTATAATACTAACGTACATTTTTATAATAATTTGTATGAGATTAACCTATGCCGTTAGGCAAAGGGAGGGATATAGATGGCAGAAGTTCGTTTAGGGAAAAATGAATCTTTAGACACTGCGCTCAAGCGTTTTAAGAGATCTTGCGCAAGAGACGGCGTTCTCGCTGAGGTTCGTAAAAGAGAACACTACGAAAAACCTTCGGTAAAGCGTAAGAAAAAGTCCGAGGCTGCTCGTAAACGCAAGTTTAAGTAATTGTTACTTACTACGAAGAATAAAAGGCGGGTTAAGGGCTACCTATCCGCCTTTTTTATTTTGTAAAGGTGATTTATGTTATTCAGACCTAAAATATGGATCAAAAGCGTCTTAAGTATAGATAAAGAATTTCTGGATAAGCATGGTATAAAGGCACTTATACTTGATATGGACAATACTCTTTCCATGCACAAGCACCCCGAACCTGAAAAGGGTGTTATGGAGTGGCTTGACAAAATGAGAGAGCTTGGCATACCCATGAGAGTAGTTTCAAATAACACCGAAAAAAGAGTAGCACCCCTTGCAAAAAAGCTGGGGCTGCCCTACTGTTATTTTGGCTGTAAGCCTCTTACCTTCGGTATTTCAAAGGCGGTAAAGCTAATGGGAGTACCGGCAAAAAACACCGCCGTTATCGGCGACCAGATATTCACGGATATAATAGCAGGAAATTTAAAGGGCACTATAACAATACTTGTAGAGCCCTTTCACATTGAGGATAATTGTCTTTTCAGGCTTAAGCGGTGGGCGGAAAGTCTTTTCTTCCACAGGGATTATTCCAAGCTTGAAAGAAAATAAGGAGGAAGTATGGCTGTAAGATTCGGCCCCGGAGGAAATTCCGAGAGCTTTGCAAAGAAAAAATTCCCTGCGGACCTGCCTTCATATCTTTCCGGCATGGATTTAAACCTCTATGAAATAGAGTGCGGCAGGGGAGTGAGAATTTCTGCGGCAACCTATGAAAACCTTCCCGGCCTTGCAAAGGAAAACGATATAGAGATAACCCTTCACGCACCCTATTTTATTTCCCTTTCAAGCGAAAAGGAGGAAACCCGGCTTAAAAGCGTGGACTATATAATGGAGGCCATGAGAGCAGCGGATATGGTGGGGGCTACAAAGGTGGTAGTACATTCCGGCTCCTGTGCAAAAATGACAAGAGAGCAGGCATTAGCCCTTGCTACTGATACCCTTAAAAGAACAGTAGAAGTAATGAAGGCTGAGGGCACTAAGGCTATACTTTGCCCTGAAACCATGGGAAAAATAAATCAGCTTGGCACTCTTGATGAGGTTACCAAGCTTTGCAAAATAGATGACAATATGCTTCCCTGTGTGGATTTCGGTCATCTTAATGCCAGAACCCACGGCTCAATTAAAACCATAGCCGATTATGAGGCTTTGCTTGATAAAATAGAAAATGATCTTGGCTTTGACAGGCTTTCCAATATGCACGTACATTTCTCAAAGATAATGTACACCGAGGGCGGAGAAAAAATGCACCTTACCTTTGAGGATAACCTGTACGGCCCTGACTATGAGTCTCTTATGGAGCTTTTCGCAAGAAAAAATCTTAATTGTACGGTTATATGCGAATCTGCCGGCACACAGGCAGAGGATGCGGCGGTAATGAAGAAATGCTATGATAGTTTTCTGAAAGGATAATACTATGAAGATACTTGTAATGAACGGCCCTAACTTAAATCTTTTGGGAGAGCGTGAGCCGGGTGTATACGGAGATACCTCTTTAGAGGAAATCAATTCCCGTTTAAAGGCTTATGCCGAAAAGAACGGGGCAGAGATAGATTTCTACCAGTCAAATCACGAGGGGGCGCTTATTGATGCCCTTCATAATGCAAGGGGAGTATATGACAGCATTATTTTCAATGCCGGAGCATATACCCATTACAGCTATGCCATAAGAGATGCCATAGCGGCAATAAAGCTACCTGTAATAGAGGTACATATATCCAATGTACATTCAAGGGAGGAATTTCGTCATCATTCGGTAATTTCTCCTGTATGTAAGGGCACTATTGCCGGCTTTGGTGAACAGAGCTATTTTCTTGCGCTTGTGTATGCCCTTGGCATAAAGGCATAAATAAAAATTTTGGGGAGAGATAACATGACAAAGATAGAACAGATAACTAACCTTATTGATGACGAAAAAAAGGGAGCACTTATCACCTCCGATATAAGCCGCAGATATGTGACAGGCTTTAAGTCATCTGCCGGTGTGGTGCTTATCACAAAGGAAAAAAGCTATCTTTTAATAGACTTCAGATATTTTCATAAGGCAAAGAAATATGTTACCGACTGTGAGGTAATATTGCTTGAAAATTTCCGTGAACAGCTGACAGACCTTCTTGTAAAGCATTCTGTTACCACCCTTTCCGTGGAAAGCGACAATGTGACCTTATCACAGCTTGCTGACTACAAGGAAAAGTTTTCATTTATCACCTTTGATGATTCTGATTTTCTTTCAAAGACCCTTAACAAAATGAGGGTAATAAAATCCTCAGATGAAATACAGAAGATAGTTACCGCCCAGAGAATAGCCGAAAAGGCATATAACCGCCTGTTACAGGATATACGCCCCGGCATTTCCGAAAAGCACGTGGCGGCATTACTGGACTTTTATATGTCCGAATTCGGCTCAGAGGGTGTATCCTTTGATACAATAGCCGCATCCGGCGAAAATTCCGCTTCACCCCACGCAGTACCCACAGACAGACTGCTTTGTGACGGAGATTTTCTCACCCTTGACTTTGGGGCTGTATATTGCGGATACCATTCAGACACCACAAGAACCCTTGCCATAGGCCATGCAGACGACCACATGAAAAGACTTTACTCTGCTGTATCATCTGCAAATATGGATGCCCATGCGGCGGCAAAGGCTGAGGTAAGCGGCAAGCTGGTGGACAGCGTTGCAAGAGCTACATTAAGTGCCTGGGGCTATGGGGAATTTTTCGGCCATAGCTTAGGACACGGTGTAGGCCTTGAAATACATGAAAATCCCGTGGCATCTCCCTCCAGTAACATGACCTTAAAGGAGGGCATGATACTGACTATTGAGCCGGGTGCATATATTCCCGGAAAATACGGTGTAAGAATAGAGGATATGGTGGTTATCACAAAGGACGGCTGTCTTAACCTTACTAATCTTTCAAAGGCATTGACCATAATTTAAACCGAAAGGATCTATTTGATGCTGAACGCAATATTTTATATATTGAGCGGCTATTTACTGGGAAGTATATTGTTTGCGGCAATATGGGCAAAGATTTTCCACAAGGATATAATATCCGACAGCCCGGATAAAAATTACGGCTCTGCAAATGCCTACCGGTACGGAGGCTTTTTCTGCGGCGCCGCCACATTGATATGCGACCTTGCAAAGGGCTTTCTGCCGGTGTTTCTTTTTCTTCACAGCAGTGATTACAGCGGATTTTATCTCCCCCTTGTAATGATAGCCCCGGTATTAGGTCATATTTTTCCCATATTCGACCGCTTCAAGGGTGGTAAGGCCATAGCAGTTACCTTTGGAGTGCTTATGGGCTTTTTCCCGGATTGGACAGCCGCATTGTTCTTAGCGTCGGTTTTCCTGTTCTTCTCCCTTATAATTAAAATAAAGCCCCACTGGATAAGAATAGCCATAAGCTACGGCACTACGGTGTTTTTCTGCTTTTTCTACATAGATAATCTTCCTATGGCGGTGGGTATGCTTTTTATAGCCGTTGCCGGCTCTATTAAAATAATGAACGTGGATAAGGGCAGGGAAAAATTCCAGGTAAAATTTTTATGGCAGAAGATGAGGTAATATGAACATACAGATTTTCGGTAAGAATAAATGCTTTGACACCAAAAAGGCACAGCGCTACTTTAAGGAACGCAGAATAAATTTCCAGATGGTGGATATAAACTCCAAGGGACTGAGCAAGGGTGAACTTAAAAGCGTTATCGTCGCAGTAGGGGATATAGAAAAGCTGATAAAAACAGACAGCGATGCTTATCTTGAAAGCACCCTCAGATACCTTTCCGATACAGACAGCAAAATAGAAAAGCTGTTAGAAAGCCCGGAGCTATACCGCACCCCCATAGTAAGAAACGGCAAACAGGCCACAGTAGGCTATTGCCCTGAGGTGTGGAAAAGCTGGGAATAAAATTTTTTAAAGAAATTTAAAAAAATTTCAGAAAAACTATTGACAAATACATAAAATGTGTGTATAATGTAATAGTCGCTTGAATGATAGTGAATTAAACGGAGATACGGAAGCTTAGCTCAGCTGGGAGAGCACCTGCCTTACAAGCAGGGGGTCATAGGTTCGAGCCCTATAGTTTCCACCAATTTCCTTAGCCCTTGATAATTGGGATAGGCTAAGGGTTTTCCCACCCGCTTATAGTTCACATCATAAGCGAATGCCTCTGTAGCTCAGTCGGTAGAGCAGAGGACTGAAAATCCTCGTGTCGTTGGTTCGATTCCGACCGGAGGCACCATACAAATAAGAAACGCACTTGCGTTTCTTTTAATGCGGATTTAGCTCATCTGGTAGAGCGCCACCTTGCCAAGGTGGAGGTAGCGAGTTCGAGCCTCGTAATCCGCTCCATTTTTTTAGGCGCTATAGCCAAGTGGTAAGGCACGGGTCTGCAACACCCTGATCCCCAGTTCAAATCTGGGTGGCGCCTCCACACTGACCCCGGTAATAATCGGGGTCTTTTATTTTTGCATAATAAAAAAGCCGACGGTTACCCGTCGGCTGATTTTTTTATTTACTTACAAAGCTCATCCCCGGAAATAAGCATAACGCCGTTTTCCTTCAAAATAGCCATAGCCTTTTCGCTGTCCTGTACACGGATAATAATATCGGCTCTGCCCTCCATTTTACCCATTACCGAATACATATATTCGATATTTATATCAGCGGCGGTTATCTTTTCGATAACGTTATAAAGAGCGCCCATAACATCCGGAATACGGAAGGCTATTACCTTAGTAACGGCGGCGGTACAGCCGTCATTTTTAAGAGCCTCTATAGCCTTGTCGGTGTCATTTACTATAATTCTTAAAATGCCGAAATCTGCGGTATCAGCTACGGTAATGGCACGAAGATCCACACCGCTTTGTCTTAATACCTCCATTATGCCCGCCAGTCTGCCGGGCTTATTTTCTACAAATACGGAAATTTGATCTATAAGCATACTGTACCTCCTTTATTTCTTTTCAAATTTATTCTTGATTGCTCTGTTATCCTGAACTCTTACTGCCTTACCGGAAGAACGGGCAAGGGTCTTAGGCTCAATCAGCTTTACATTGATACCTACACCGATAGCAGAGTCAATAGCTGCCTTTACCTTCTTTGTATAGCCCTCAATAGCGCCTACGCCGTCGCTGAACATATCCGGCCTTAATTCAAGCTGAATTTCAAGGGTGTCAAGATTGTTTACTCTGTCTACCACCAGAAGATAGTTAGTAGCCTTTTGATCCACAGATAAAAGGGCGGATTCTATCTGAGAGGGGAATACATTTACACCTCTTATAATAAGCATATCGTCTGTTCTGCCCTGGGGCTTTAACATTCTTACCAATGTACGGCCGCATTCACACTTATCATATACAAGGGTAGCAATATCACGGGTCCTGTATCTTATAAGGGGAAGTGCTTCCTTAGTTACACAGGTGAATACAAGCTCACCCTGCTGACCGGCAGGTAATACCTCAAGGGTATCAGGGTCTATAACCTCAGGAATAAAGTGATCCTCACAGATATGCATACCGCATTGGCAAAGACACTCACAGGATACAGAGGGACCCATAATTTCAGAAAGTCCGTAAAGGTCATAGGCCTTCAGTCCCAGACCCTCCTCTATCTGCTTTCTCATTTCCTCAGTCCAGGGCTCAGCGCCGAACATACCGGCTCTTAATTTAAAGTCGGATTTCTTAAAGCCCTTCTCCTGCATCATTTCTATAAGGCTTATTGCATAAGAGGGTGTCATACAGATAACGGTAGAGCCGAAATCTCTGAACATTTCCAGCTGTCTTACGCTGTTACCGGCAGATGCGGGAATGGCAGTAGCCCCCAGCTTTTCAGCTCCGTAGTGCATACCGAGACCGCCTGTGAAAAGTCCGTAGCCGTAGGATACATGAACAAAGTCATCCTTTGTAGCACCAACCCCCACAAGGGCTCTTGCGGCACATTCTGCCCAAATATCTACATCCTTTGCGGTGTAGCCTACTACAGTCTGCTTTCCGGTAGTTCCTGAAGAAGCGTGAATTCTTACTACCTCACTGCTTGGTACTGCAAACATACCGTAGGGGTAGTTATCTCTCAGATCCTGCTTTGTGGTGAAGGGGAGCTTGCTTAAGTCCGCAATAGATTTAATATCCTCCGGGCGAACACTTGTCTCATCCATCTTCTTGCGGTAGGGTGCAACATTTTCATAAACACGTCTTACTGTGTTTATAAGGCGATAGGACTGTAAAGCCTCTATCTCAGATCGAGGTGCACACTCAATGTTTTTGTTGTAATAATTCATTTGTATAGCCTTTCCGGGAATAACCCATTTATTCATTTTAATCTTACCATAAAGTATAATGATTGTCAAATAATGTAATAGTTTTTGTGCAATATGTCAATAAATTTTGTATAAATGTTCATACTGCTTAAAAAAGGTTTTTTTTAATTCCTTTTTACATTTCTGTGAAAATTTATCACATTATTTACTTAAATTTGTAATTATCAGCACTTTATAAAGTAGTTATTCATTTTTTAAGTAAATTTAAGCTGAAAATTTAAGTAAGATTTTTCAATAAATCTATTGCAATTTATAAATTTATATGTTATACTTTATACAAAGGGGTAAAAACCCTTAACGGAAAAATCATATTCAAGGAGAATACGGAAATGAACGTAAAAGTAATCAATGGTACATCTTTACCCAACATTCCCTGGCAGGAAAAGCCCGAGGGCTGCAGAGATGTAGTATGGCGTTACAGCGCTAACCCCATCATCAAGAGAGATCAGATCATGGTTAAGAAGGCTAACGGCTACAGAGAGCCCTCTAACTCAATCTTCAACAGCTCAGTTGTTCCCTTTGAGAACGGCGACTACAAGTTCGCAGGTGTATTCAGAGTAGACGACAGAGAAAGAAACATGGAGCTTCACGTTGGCTTTTCCAAGGACGGCTTCAACTGGGATATTAACGAGGAGAGAATTCACTTCAAATGTGATATTCCTGAGGTTGCTCAGTGGCAGTACGGCTACGACCCCAGAGTTTGCAAGATTGAAGACAGATATGTAGTTACATGGTGCAACGCTTACGGCTGGAAGCCCACAATCGGTATTGCATATACTTACGATTTCAAGGAATTCACACAGCTTGAAAACGCATACCTTCCCTTTAACAGAAACGGTGTTATGTTCCCCAGAAAGATCAACGGCAAGTATGTTATGATGAGCCGTCCTTCTGACAGCGGTCACACACCCTTCGGCGATATGTTCATCAGCCAGTCACCCGACCTTACATATTGGGGCGAACACAGACACGTAATGGGTCCCTCAAAGGGCTGGGAATCCACAAAGATGGGCGCAGGTCCTATTCCTATTGAAACAGACCGCGGCTGGCTTATCTTCTATCACGGCGTTCTTACCTCATGCAACGGTTATGTCTACAGCTTCTCTGCTGCATTGCTTGACAAGGACGAGCCCTGGAAGGTTCTTAAGAGAGGCGCTTCCTACCTTATCAGTCCCCAGATGGATTATGAGCTTATCGGTGATACCGATGCAGTTACATTCCCCTGCGCTAACCTTGTTGACGCTGACACAGGCAGAATTTGTATTTACTATGGTTGTGCAGATACCTGTACAGCACTTGCATTTACAACTGTTGATGATGTTATGAACTTCCTTGACAACAACAGCCAGGTATAATTACTGAAATTTATAGTCCCTTTTTAAAAGGGACTATTTTTTTACAAATTTTTTTGTTGTAACTATTGACATTACAACAAAAATGTGCTAATATATAGTTGTAACAAAAACCGTTACAACCAAACGGAGGTATTTAAGATGAGTAATTATTCTAAGGTAAGCATAACCAAGGAAGCAAGAACAGAGCTTCACGACATTTTAGGCCTTACAGGTGCAGAGATAAGCGTAAACAATCTTCCTGCCGGTGCAGGTGTACCCTTTGTACACTCCCACAAGCAGAATGAAGAAATTTACATTATCTTAGAGGGCAAGGGCAGTGCAGTAATTGATGATGAAACAGTTGAGCTTAATGCAGGTGATATTGTTAAGGTAGCTCCTGCCGGCAAAAGACAGTTTTCAGCAGCCGCTGACTGCGGTATTACCTACCTTTGCATCCAGGTAAAGGGTGGTTCTCTTGAGGGCTACACAGCAACAGATGCCATAATGTAATATATATTTACACATCATCTCTTGAAAAATCCCCCTTTTATAAGGGGGATTTTTTAAAAATAAAAACCGCCTTAAATAAGGCGGTTTTTAAAATGGAGAGGTTATATGTTATCGGCTGTCAGCCGTCGTACTTAGTCGGAGCAGGAAGATGGCTGTTGCCAAAATCGTAGGCTCCTTATATCACAAGGTAAATGCTTGTTCATTAACCCTTCATCAGGTTACATTCATATTATAGCCTTCATATATGAACTTAGTAATAACGGGGAATGAAATCAGGGTGAAAGTTTATTTCACACAATCGCCGACTTTACATAAAATTTACACAATAGTATATTGAAAGTAAAGTAATTATAAGGTATACTATAATTATAGGGAATAACCTACTATTATAGTATGTTTTAAAATTAAGAAATTTAAGAAAAAATTCCGGGAGACCCCGATTTTAAAGATATATATTCGTATACTATGACAGGGAGTGAAATAATGACACTTGTACAGAGAGTCTTACAGGCAAAGACCGACAACAATGCGGCGGACAGCCTGATAAAGGACTACATACCTTTTATAAAAAGCGAGGTTTCAAAGTTTATGGGTACAGGCTGCAGTGAGCAGGATGATGAGTACAGCATAGGACTTATCGCCTTTCATGAGGCCATAACCGGATATGAGGAAAGCAAGGGTGCGTTTATAAATTACGCCGCTAAGGTAATATACAGCAGGCTTGTTGACAATGCCCGTAAGGAAAACCGTCATATTTATGTATCCATAGATGAGGAAGGGGAGGACGAAAGACCCCTTTATGAAACCATTAAGGACGAGGACAATACAGCCCGTGAAAAGGAGGACTTAGCGGCGGCAAAGCAGGAGGTTTTGCACCTTGCCAAGACCCTTGAAAAATACGGACTGGACTTATTTTCAATTTCCGAAAATTCCCCGAAGCAGGACAGAACTCTTGCCGCCTGCACAAGGACAGTAAGATATGCCACTGAGAACAAGGAGATTTTAGCGGAAATCGAAAGAACAGGCAAGCTCCCCTTAGCCGCATTATCTCAGGGTGCCGGGGTAGAGAAAAAGACCCTTGAACGGCACAGGAAATATTTGCTGGCTATGATGATAATTCAGACTAACGGTTTTGAAATAATAAGACACCATATTAAGGGTGTACTTAAAGGGGGATAAGCATGAAATATCTTGTAATGGAATGTAAAGAAGACAAGGCTATTGTGCTTGACGAAGAGGGAAGATTTCTTACCGTCAGAAATAACGGTCTTACCGAGGGTATGACAGTTGAGGAAATAATTCCCGTAGCACAGAAAAACAAAAAGGCTCTGTTTATGAGCTGGACAGCCGCCATAGCAACTATTGCCGCCTGCTTTGTATTTGTTGCGGTAATACTTCTGAACAGTGGTAATAAAATTGATGTGGTACCCGGCACCTATGCAACCGTACATTTAAGCATAAATCCGGATGTAAGCATTGATATAGATAAGGATGAAAATGTTCTTGATTTAAGAGGCGACAACGAGGACGGCATCAGCCTTTGTAATAATGTGGTGTATTCCGGCAAAAAGCTGGACACAGTAGCAGACGAGCTTATGGAATATGCCATAGAGCTGGGCTTTTTAAAATCCGGTGACGGCGTCAATTTGAGCGTAGATTGTGACGACGATACCCCGGCAGAGCATATCTATAATATTATGGAGGTATTTTTTGAGGGCAAGCTGTCAGTAAGACTGGCACTTTATGATAAAGATGGAAATGAAATAAGAAGCATAGTTACAGCAGAGGATAAGGAAACTACCATATCCGAAACAGCCCCCGAAACAGCCCCTGCCACAACTCCCGTAAATTCATCAGATGATGATAAGGGGCAAACTAAGGAAACTACCACCCCGGCAGCTACCACAACAACAGATAAAACCACAGCCACAACTACAACTAAAGCAGAAACCACCGTCACCACCACAGCCACCACACCAAGACCCACTACCACAACAGCACCAAAGCCGGTGACAACTGATGATGATAATGATGATGATAATGACCGCCCGGCAACTACTACCACTAAGGCTACAACCACCACTACAAAAATCACCACAACAAAGCCAACACCAAGACCCACCACTACCACAACCCCGGCGCCGGTAATATCAGATGATGATGACGATAATTCCGACTATTCATCAGATGATGACGACGATAACTCAGACTATTCATCGGATGATGATAATGATGATGACAGCTCAGATGATGATACGGATTATGACGATTAAAAAAATTTTAAAAAAATTTAAAAAATTTTTTGATCCGACCCCGTTTTTTAAAAAAACGCTCCGTATACTGTGACATAAAGGTTAAACAACAACCTTGAAAAAAACAAAACGTCTACCCGCCCGAACCAAGGAGGATAAATTTATGAGAAAATTATTTTACTTAGCGACAGCGGTTATAACCGCGGCAGCACTTTTCACAGGTTGCACAAACGCAACTATCGACATCAGTTCACCCGCAACAAGCGGCAACGACAACAAAACAGTAGGTTCATTCACACTTAGTGTAAATCCTGATATAAAGGTTTCCTACGATGATGACGCTGATGTAACAGCACTGACAGCACTTAATGAAGACGGTGCAACGGTACTTGAGGGTTACACAGGCTACATTGGAGAGGATTGTGACGATGTAGTAAAGACACTTATAAACCGCATCGAATCAGCAGGCTTTATCAAGGAAAATGCTCAGATAGTAGTTTCCTTCGATGAAAACTCAAAGGTTCCTGAAACTGATGATGACTTTGTAGAGGATCTGAAGGAAGAAATCACAGAGCTTGTAAAGAGCAAGGACAACAATGTTCAGGTAAATGTTGAAAATGTTCCTGTAGCTGATGCAAACAATAATTCATCTGATGATGACGATGATGACGATGACGATAAGAACGAAACCTCAGCACCTGTTTCATCAGTAGATGATGACGATGATGACGATGATAACGACGACATCAGCGACGATGATGATAACGACGACATCAGCGACGATGATGATAACGACGACATCAGCGACGATGATGACGATGACGATATCAGCGACGATGATGACGATGACGATATCAGCGACGACGATGACGATGACGACATCAGCGACGACGATGACGATGACGATATCAGCGACGATGATGACGATGACGATATCAGCGACGATGATGACGATGACGATATCAGCGACGACGATGACGATGACGACATCAACGATGATGACGATGACGACGATGACCGTCCTTCAACAACTACAACAAGAAAGCCTGCTCCCGTAGTAGATGATGATGACGATGATGACGATGACGATGACGATGATCGTCCTTCAACAACTACAACAAGAAAGCCTGCTCCCGTAGTAGATGATGATGACAATGATGATGATAATGACGATGATTCTTCCGATGATGACGATGATGATTCTTCCGATGATGACGATGATGATTCCTCAGATGATGACGATGACGATGATGACAATGACGACTGATAAATAAAAACGACCGCTGTTTTTGAAGTGAACCCCAAAGTTTAGACAAAATTAAATATTAAATTGCTTGTGAATGAGTTCGGTATTGCACCGGGCT
>CALXIO010000008.1 GCA_944388385.1 uncultured Ruminiclostridium sp. | reverse complement strand
GCAGTTACCCCTTGAAGAATATAAGAAGCTTTGCGACAGCTTTGATAATGATGTATATGATGCCATAAGCCTTGACACCTGCGTAATGCAAAGAGGGGTTAAGGGTGGCCCTGCTCCAAATGCAGTAAGAGAACAGATAGAAGAGCTTGAAGAGAGATTGGATGGTATTAACTTTTGAATATAACCTATGAATTTCGCCTGCCCAGTGATATAAATTCCTTTCGCAGAAGCGTAGGCTGGTATGAGTTATCCCCAAGACAGCTTGAATGTGCAAGGAACAATTCCCGCTTTGCCATAACCGCCCTTGACGGTGAAAAGGAGATAGGCTCAGCCAGAATAGTAGGTGACGGCGGTTATCAGTTTTTTATTTCCGATGTGATAGTAAGACCGGAATATCAAAGGTGCGGAGTAGGAAGCGGTATGCTTAACCGCCTTATAGAAAAGGCACTTGAAACGGTAGAGCCGGGAGAAACAATAATGGTAAATCTCATGTCCGCAAAGGACAAGGAGCCCTTTTATGAAAAGTTAGGCTTTATGAGACGACCCAATGAAGAAAGAGGCTGCGGCATGACTAAATTTATCACCGCAGATTAAGGAGATATTATGAGCGTAAAGATTTTTATTGACGGTCAGGAGGGCACCACAGGTCTTAAGATACTTGAAAGATTTGAGGGCCGCACCGATGTGGAAATAATGAAAATATCCGAGGATAAGCGTAAGGACACCGAGGAGCGAAGAAGGTTTATAAACAATTCTGATTTTACCTTCCTTTGTCTGCCGGATGCCGCCGCAAGAGAGGCAGTTTCCCTTGTGGAAAATGACAGGGTAAGAATTATAGATGCCTCCACAGCCCACCGCACCCTTGATGACTGGGCTTACGGCTTTCCTGAGTTATCAGCGGCACACAGAGAAAAGATACGCACATCAAACAGAGTAGCAGTACCGGGCTGTTATGCCAGCGGATTTGCTTCTCTTGTGTATCCCCTTGTATCAAAGGGAATTATCCCTGCTGATTATCCGGTGGTAGCCCATGCAATATCCGGTTATTCCGGTGCAGGAAAAAAGGCCATAGCGGTATATGAATCCGAGGATAAGCCACAGGAATATTTCAGCCCCCGTCAGTATGCCTTACCCCAGGAGCATAAGCACCTTCCGGAAATGATGAAGATATGCGGTCTTGACTATAAGCCGGTATTTAACCCCCTTATCTGCGACTTTTTCAGCGGTATGGTGGTAACAGTACCCATTATCACAAGACTTCTTGATAAAAAATACAGCCTTTCGGACATACACGGTGCATTATGTGAACATTATGCAGATGCAAAGTTAGTTAAGGTTATGCCGATAATGGGCGAGGGTGTTCTTGCAGACGGATTTTTAGCAGGCAACACTTTAAGCTGTAAAAACAACATGGAAATATTCGTATGCGGTAATGATGAAAGGGTAGTTCTTTGCTCAAGACTTGACAACTTAGGCAAGGGCGCCAGCGGTGCCGCAGTACAATGCCTTAATATAATGATGGGCATAGATGAAACCACAGGACTTGTATAAGGAGAACAAAAGATGATCGAATTTGAAAATTACCCCCTTTGCCAGGGCGGCGTATGTGCGGCCAAGGGCTTTGTTGCCGGTGGTGTTAATGCCGAGATAAAGCCGGGAAACAAGAAAAGAGATCTTGCTGTAATTGCCTGTGAGAAGAAATGCACAGCGGCGGCACTTTATACTCAGAATAAGGTAAAGGGCGCTCCCATTACAGTAACAAAGGAGCATTTAGCCGACGGCTATGCCCAGGCGGTAATAGTAAACAGCGGAAATGCAAACACCTGTAATGATAACGGCATTGAGATTGCAACAGAAATGTGCAGGCTTTGTGCTGAGGGCTTAAAGCTTTCCGAAAATGATATTATAGTTGCATCCACCGGTGTAATAGGACAGAAGCTGTCCATTGACCCGGTTAAGAATAACATATCTGCTCTTATTTCTTCCCTTGACAGCAAGAGCAGTACCTTAGCCTGTGAAGCTATTATGACCACCGACACAAGAAAGAAGGAGCTTGCTATAAGCTTTGAGCTTGACGGAAAGGTTTGTCATATAGGCGGTATCAGTAAGGGAAGCGGTATGATAAATCCCAACATGGCCACCATGCTTGCTTTTATCACCACCGATGCAGATATAAACAGCGCCATGCTTGAAAAGGCTCTGCGAACAGTTACCGCCAAGACCTATAACATGGTAAGCGTTGACGGTGATACCTCCACAAATGATATGGTATGTATAATGGCATCCGGTCTTGCGGGAAATGATCCTATTACCTGCGAAGATGAACATTACCTTACCTTTGTAAACGGTCTTTATGCGGTTATGATGAATCTTGCAAGAGAAACCGCAAGGGACGGCGAGGGCGCTACAAAATTACTTGAATGTGTTGTAAACAATGCACCCACCGAAAAGGTAGCAAAGAGTGTTGCCTTATCTGTTATAAACAGCAGTCTTTTAAAGGCGGCAATGTTTGCGGCTGACGCTAACTGGGGCAGAATTCTCTGTGCTATCGGTTATGCAGAGGGGGATTTTGACATAAACGGTGTTGAGGTTATTTTATCCTCAAGGGCAGGCAGCGTAAAGGTTTGCGAAAAGGGTGCCGGTGTGGAATTTTCCGAGGATGAGGCGTTTAAGGTGCTTTCCGAGGATGAAATTAAGATAATAATCGACCTTCACAGCGGTAATGACAATGCAATAGCCTGGGGCTGTGACCTTACTTATGAATATGTAAAGATAAATGCGGAATACAGAAGCTAAGGAGAGTTTATATGATTATTGATAACGAACACAGGGCAAGTATTTTAAGTGATGCCTTGCCCTATATTCAGGAATATGCAAACAAAACAGTAGTTGTAAAGTACGGCGGAAATGCCATGACCAACGAAAGATTAAAGCAGGCGGTTATGTCTGATATAGTTTTACTTTCCCTTTGCGGTATAAGAATAGTTCTTGTACACGGCGGCGGTCCTGAAATAAATGCCATGCTTGAAAAAACCGGCAAGGAAAGTAAGTTTGTAAACGGCCTTCGCTATACCGACCAGGAAACCATTGATATAGTTCAGATGGTGCTTTGCGGTAAGGTAAACAAGGACTTGGTTGCCCTTTTACATACCCATAAGGGCGAGGCTATCGGACTTTGCGGACTTGATGACCACATGATCGAGGCTGAACAGCTTGACCCTGAGCTTGGCCTTGTGGGTGAGATCACAAAGGTTAATGTAAAGATTATAAACGATGTTTTAAATATGGGCTATATACCGGTTATATCCACAGTAGCCGCAGGCAAGGACGGAACTGTATACAATATCAACGCAGATACAGCCGCAGCCCGTATAGCCGCAGAAATGAAGGCGGAAAACCTTATTCTTCTTACAGATATAAAGGGACTCCTTGAGGATAAGGACGATGATACCACACTTATCCACACAGTAGGAGTAAGCGAAGTACCCTATCTTAAAAAGCAGGGAATAGTTTCCGGCGGTATGATACCGAAAATAGACTGCTGTGTTGAGGCGGTGCGTCGCGGTGTTAAAAAGGCGAATATAATTGACGGCAGAATTCCTCACTCAATTTTAATTGAGCTTCTTACCAATGAGGGTGCCGGAACTATGATAGTATAATTGAAAGGACATACAATGGATACTATAGAAAAATTCAACTCCCATGTTATGGGGTCCTACGGCAGATATGATCTTGTCCTTGATAAGGGCGAGGGCGAACAGGCCGTTGATGAAAACGGCAAGGAGTATATCGACTTTGGAAGCGGTATCGGTACAAATTCCCTTGGATATTGCAATAAGGACTGGGCAGATGCGGTATGTGAGCAGGTACGCTCAATTCAGCACACCTCAAACTATTATTACACAAAAGTTCAGGCGGATTTTGCAGAGGGTCTTGCTAAGGTTACCGGTATGGAAAATATGTTTTTCTGTAACTCCGGTGCAGAGGCAAATGAATGTGCAATAAAGATAGCAAGAAAATACAGCTTTGATAAATACGGCAAGGGCAGACACAATATAATCACACTTGTAAATTCCTTCCACGGAAGAACTATGGCAACCCTTTCAGCCACCGGCCAGGATGTGTTCCATAATTATTTCTTCCCCTTTGTTGAGGGCTTTATCTATGTAAATGCCAACGATATAGAGGATTTAAAGGCAAAGTGTGACGACACCGTTTGCGCTGTTATGTTTGAATATGTACAGGGCGAGGGCGGTGTAATGACCCTTGATAAGGAATTTGTAGACTCAATATTCGACATTTGCGAAAGCAAGGATATACTGACTATTTCCGATGAGGTGCAAACAGGAGTAGGCAGAACAGGTAAATTCTTAGCAGGGGAGCATTACGGCAAAAAGGCGGATATAATCACCCTTGCAAAGGGTATAGCAGGGGGTATTCCCATGGGGGCTTGCCTTGCAGGAGAAAAGTGCAAAAATGTACTTACTCCCGGTACTCACGGCTCCACCTTCGGCGGAAATCCCATAGCCTGTGCAGGAGGTCTTGCGGTGCTTAAATACGCAGGAAATGATGAATTTTTAGCCGAGGTCACCAAAAAAGGTGAATATATAAAGGAAAAGCTGCTTGCTATGGATGAGGTTCAGTCTGTCAGCGGACTTGGACTTATGATAGGCATAGAGCTTAAAACAAAGCAGGCAAAGGACGTTGTTAAAAATGCCCTTGATAAGGGACTGCTTTTACTTACCGCAAAGGAAAAGGTAAGACTTTTACCTCCCCTTACAATAACCTATGAAGAAATAGACAAGGGTCTTGGAATAATAAATGAGCTTTTGTCATAAAGAAAGGATATAAATTATGAAGCACTTACTTAAAATGATGGATCTTTCCACAGAAGAAATCACAGAGATTTTAAATCTTGCAGATCAGCTTAAATATGAATTAAAGCACGGTATTCCCCATAATCACCTTGCAGGCAAGACCTTAGGTATGATCTTTGAAAAGGCCTCCACCAGAACTCGTGTTTCCTTTGAAACAGGTATGTATCAGCTTGGCGGTAATGCTCTTTTCTTATCCTCCAGCGAATTACAGATAGGCAGAGGCGAGCCTGTACAGGATACAGCCCGTGTTCTTTCAAGATATATTGACGGTATCATGATAAGAACCTTCGCCCAAGAAGAGGTAGAAAACCTTGCCGAATACGGCGATATTCCCATTATAAACGGACTTACCGACTTATCACACCCCTGCCAGGTGCTTGCAGACCTTATGACCATAAGAGAATACAAGAACAAGCTGGACGGCCTTAAAATGTGCTATATCGGTGACGGTAACAATATGGCAAACTCCCTTACAGTAGGCTGCCTTAAAATGGGTATGGATGTAACTCTTGCTTGTCCCGAGGGCTATTATCCTGCTCAGTCCACCCTTGATTTTGCAAAGCAGTTCCCCAACTTCAAGATAGTAAACGATCCTGTTGAGGCTGCAAAGGATGCAGATGTATTATTCACAGATGTATGGGCATCCATGGGACAGGAAAGCGAAGCAGAAAAGAGAAGAATTGCCTTCAAGGGCTATCAGATAAATGATGAGGTTATGGCAGTAGCAAAGCCCGATGCCATGGTACAGCATTGTCTTCCTGCCCACAGAGAAGAGGAAATTACCACAAAGGTATTTGAACAGCACGCAAAGGAAATTTTTGACGAGGCTGAAAATCGTCTTCACGCTCAGAAGGCTGTTATGGTACTTCTCATGGGTGAAAAGGACTGATTTTAATCAGGTGCAGATATGACAAAGCTTTTAGTCAGACTTTTTATAAAGGACAGGGACAATGTCACAGACCCTAAGGTAAGAACACAATATGGTTACTTAGGCTCCTTTACCGGCATTGTACTTAACATTCTTTTATTCTTAGGAAAGCTCATCGCCGGACTTTTGTCCGGCGCTATTTCCGTTATGGCGGATGCCTTTAATAACCTGTCCGATGCAGGCTCATCCATAATGACCTTTGTGGGTTTTCGTATGGCGGCTATGCCTGCCGATAAGGAACACCCCTTCGGCCACGGCAGAATGGAATATGTTTCCGGCCTTATAATTTCCTTTATTATTATGATGATGGGCTTTGAGCTTGGCAAGGGCTCAATAGAAAAGATCATTGCCCCCCAGCCTGCCCAGTTCAGCCTGCTTACCCTATGTATTCTTATAGTCTCTGTTTTAGTAAAGCTATGGATGGCTTTATTTAACAGAAAGCTGGGAAAAATAATTGACTCCACAGCCATGAAGGCGGCGTCGGTGGATTCGCTTTCCGACTGCATTTCCACCTCGGTGGTTATTATAACCATGCTTATAGCCTTCTTTACAAGCGTGGATCTTGATGCCTATGCAGGTATTATTGTGGCGGCATTTATCCTCTGGACCGGCTTTAACACCTTCAAGGACAGCCTGACTCCCTTACTTGGTGCAAGACCGGATGATGAGCTGGTAAACGAAATAAGAAACACAGTTCTTCAGTACCCCGGTGTTATCGGTGTTCATGACCTTATGGTACATGACTACGGGGTAGGAAATATAGTAATTTCCCTTCATGCGGAAGTCCCCAGCACCATGGATTTTTCCAATGCCCATGAGCTTATAGATACCATAGAGGATGACCTTAAAATAAAATACAAGGGCATAGTTTCCATTCACATGGACCCCATTGTCAGCGGTGACAAGGAGGTTGATGCGGCAAAGGATATAGTCCTTGGGGTAATTTCCGAAATAGACCCGGAATTATCTATCCATGATTTTCGCATGACAAAGGGCATATCCCATGAAAATCTTATTTTTGACCTTGTGGTGCCCTTTGGTTTTCGCTATAAGGATATAGAGCTTGCAGAAATGATACGGGAAGAAGTATCAAAGCGTGACAGCAGATATTTTGCGGTTATCAATGTGGAGCGTTCGGTATGCTGATCATACCCTTACCTTGTAAAAAAGGTAAGGGTATTTTTTTTTTTAGTTGACTTGAAGGGGATTTTGTGGTACAATAGTAAATTGAAAAGTTATGTACAAAAGGAAAGGCGGAAAATAAGGTGAAGGACGGCAAGCTGATAGTAATAGAGGGTCTTGACGGTTGCGGAAAAAGTACCCAGTTAGAGCTGTTAAAGGAAAAATATACAAATGCTGAATTTATCAGCTTTCCGCATTATGACAGCCCCAGCGGTGAAATAATAAAGCAGTATCTTGCAGGAGAATTCACTGAGGAAAAGGGTGAAACCGGCTGCTTTACCGCATCAGGCTTTTATGCAATAGACAGATATATAAGCTACCGCACAGGCTGGAAGGAAAGCTATCTTTCCGGCACTCCCATAATAACCGCCAGATATACCACCTCAAATATTATCTATCAGATGACAAAGCTTGATAAAAGCAAATGGGACAGCTATATAGAATGGCTTTATGACTTTGAGTTTAACAAGTTTGCTCTGCCAAAGCCAAGTAAGGTGATTTTCCTTGATATGCCCATTGAAATTTCCCAGAAAATGCTAAGCAGCAGATATGATGGGGATGAAAGCAAAAAGGACATACACGAAAAAAATATAGCTTTTCTTATCTCCTGCAGAAATGCGGCATTATATGCGGCGGAAAAATGCGGCTGGACTATCCTGCCTTGCTCAAAGGACGGTAAGCCCCTGCCAATAGAGGAGATACAAAAAAGTCTCAGAGATATAATAGATGAGATCATGTAAATTTAAAGGATGATTTTGTGTTAGAATTTAAAGAAATAGAACTTACCGATAAGGAATGGATTGACCCATTACTTGCCATATCCGATTACAGGGGCTGTGAATACAGCTTTGTAAATAATTTCGTATGGCGAAAAATATATAATGTTACCTGTGCCCGTTTTCAGGATTTTTATATTACAAAGCACGGAAATAAGTTTGTTTACCCCGCCGGAAAGGGGGATGTAAATGAGCTTATGGATGCCTTACTTCAGTATTGCAGGGCAAATAATATTTCCCTTGAATTTTGCAGTATGGATGTATCTGCAAAAAAGCTACTGGAGGAAAAATTCCCGGGCAAATTCACATTTTCAAGTGACGAGGGATATTTTGACTATGTTTATACCTCAGAGTCGCTTGCTACCTTAAGCGGCAAAAAGCTACACTCCAAGAGAAATTATATAAACCGCTTCAAGGCCCTTAACTGGTCCTTTGAGGAAATCACCCCGGACAATATAGATGAATGTAAGGCCATGAGCCGTGAATGGTGCGGCAGAAATAACTGCGAGGCAAACCCGGATAAGTCCGAGGAAATGTGCGCAGTTGCCTGCGGACTGGATAATTTCTTCAAGCTGGGGCTTGTGGGAGGAATACTCAGGGTAGATGGTATCATACAGGCATTTTCCTATGGGGAGAGGCTTAACAGCGACACCTTTGTCACCCATGTGGAAAAGGCATTTACCGACTATGACGGTACCTATCCCATGATAAACTATTTAATGGCCAATAAATTCGGCAAGGATTTTAAATACATCAACCGTGAAGAGGATATGGGTGAGGAGAACCTGAGAAAGGCAAAGCGCTCCTACAGACCCTGCTTTATGGTGGAAAAATACAGCGCCGTATATAACGGCTGAAAGGAAAAAGCTATGATCTATGTATTTTTAGCAAACGGATTTGAAGAAACCGAGGCTATTGCCCCCATTGATATTCTTCGCAGAAGCGAGGTTGAGGTGGTGACTGTGGGTATAGGGGGAGGAACAATAACCGGCTCCCACGGAATTGAAATTGCCCCGGATATAATCGACAGCGATGTAATTTTATCCGACAAGGTGGATATGATAGTATTACCGGGAGGTATGCCCGGCACATTAAACCTTGAAAAAAGCCCGGTAGTAAATGAAGCTATTGATTTTTGCATAGCAAATGATAAATATATCGGCGCTATTTGTGCCGCACCCTCTATTTTAGGCAAAAAGGGACTTTTAAAGGGCAAGGAGGCAACCTGCTTCCCGGGCTTTGAAAAATTCCTTCTTGATGCCGATGTAAAGGCTGAGCTTGTTTGCGTTGACGGTAAAATTATCACCGGCAAGGGACCCGGCGCCGCTGTGGAATTCGGACTTGCTTTAAGTGCCGCAGTTGCAGGAGAAGCAAAGAGCAAGGCAGTAAGAAATTCACTTCAATGCAGATAACCGATAAAAAAGCCTTCAGAAAAGAGCTTATCCAAAAAAGAAGGGACTATGCAGCATCCGGCAGTAAGGCTAAGTCAGACAGGGCAGTTTTTGATAACCTTATAAAAAGCGGTATTACAGATAATGTTTATGTTATTCTTACCTATATTTCAACAGACTTTGAAGTGGATACGGTAAGGCTTATTGAATATTGCTTGGATAAGAAAATTAAGGTAGCCCTGCCAAGATGCGAGGATAATAAAATGACCTTTTATTATATCTCCTCTTTAGATGAGCTAAAGCCGGATAAATATAATATCCCGGCTCCGGGTAAGGACAATATAGCGGTAAATGATACAGAGCTTATAAACAGCCTGTGTATAGTACCGGGACTTGCCTTTACAAGGGATAACTACCGTATAGGCTACGGCGGGGGATATTATGACAGATTTATAAAGGACTATAAGGGAATTACGGCAGGACTTTGCTATAAGGAGTTTATATTACCATATATTCCCACAGACAGTTACGATTTACCCACCCGATTTTTAATAACAGACTGACGAAAGGAAGGGCAAATGGAAAACAAAAATATTGACGATATCTTAAATGAATCAGATACAAAGGAAACTGAAGAAGTAAAAGAGGCAAAGAAAGACCTTGATAAAACCTCCGTTGTGGAGCTTCCCAAAAGGACAGAAGCTACAGCGAATGAGGATGAGGATGTTTCCAAAACCAGAATGATGGACAGCATTAAAAGACCCTCTGATGTTGCCTCTGCCTTTGATGATATTCCCGTAAGAAAAAGGGAAGCGGTAAAGAAGGAAGAACCGGTACAGGAAAAATCCGATGATGAAATTACCGAGGAAGAATATCAGGAGTACCTCAGAGAAAAGAAGGAACGCCAAAAGAAAATAAAGGCGCATAACCGCCACAGACGTACCTTCAGCCATATTCTTGTGGGTGTGCTTTTATCTGTACTCATAGTTTCGGTATCTGCATTTTTATCTGTATATATAATAAAGTCAGCCCTTGACTTTACAGGTATAGGAAAGACCTACTGCCAGGCTCAGATACATATCAGCGAGGATGATTCCACCGATGATATTGCTGACAGATTAGCGGCGCTGGGTATTATAACCATGCCTGATTTCTTCAAGGTATATGTATCTGCCAGCGAATCCGAAAATGACTTTATCAACGGCACCTTTACTGTTGATACCACCATGTCATACAGTACCCTTTTAATGACGCTCCAGACCATATCCACAATCAATGAAACAGTTACCATTCAGATAACCGAAGGTATGACCATCGAGGATATAAGTATTCTTATGGAGGAAAATCTTGTTTGCCGTGCAGATGACTTCAGAAATGCCTGCATGGAGCTTGAGCAGACCTATAAGTTCCAGAAGAGACTTGACGATGAGCCTCTTAAGTATTATCAGATGGAGGGCTATATTTTCCCTGATACCTATGAATTCTATATTCTTCCTGCCTTAGAGGAAAATAAGGAAATAGATACCACCGAATTTGCCCTTGATGCTTTGGATAAGATTTACCAGAACTTCAATAACAAGATAACCTCCCGTCTTTATAACCGTATGAACGAGCTTGGTTTAACCCTTGATGAAACCATCACCTTAGCGTCAATAGTTCAGCGTGAGGCGGACAACAAGGCAAATATGGGTAATGTTGCCTCTGTATTCTTTAACCGTATGGCAATTCCCGAAGCTTATCCTCACCTTGAATCTGACGTTACCGTATTCTATATAGACGATAATGTAAAGATTCATATTCCACAGGGAGAGCTTAAGGACTATGAGGATTGCTTTAATGCCTATAACAGCTATATTTGTGACGGCATACCGGTAGGACCTATCTGTAACCCCGGACTTGATGCTATCAAGGCTGTGCTTTATCCTCCGGAAACCAGCTATTATTACTTCTGTGCCGACCCTGAAACCACAGAAATGTATTTTGCAGAAACTATAGAAGAACACGAGGAAAATCTGCGTATCTGCGGACTTGATTCTGTAATTGCAGATTAAATCCCGAAAGGAGATAAAATGGAATTACTCTCTCCGGCAGGAGATATGGAGTGCCTTTGTTCCGCTGTGGATTACGGATGTGATGCGGTATATTTAGGAAGCACCATGTTCGGCATGAGAGCCTCAGCGGCAAAGTTCGATTTTGATACCTTGAAAAAGGGCTGTGACTATGCCCACTCAAAGGGGGTAAAGGTATATCTTACCTGTAACACAGTCCCCTCAAATGATGAGATAGAACAGCTCCCGGACTTTATAAAAAATGCGGTACAATGCGGTATTGATGCGGCAATAGTAAGTGACATAGGCTCTATTGCCCTTATAAAGAGCATTGTACCCGATCTTGAAATCCATGTATCCACCCAGGCAGGCATAGTAAACTATGTTACCGCCAATGAGCTTTATAAAATGGGTGCTAAGAGAATAGTCCTTGCAAGGGAAGTGGATATAGAAAATATAAAGCGTATCCGTGATAAAATACCTGCTGATATGGATATTGAGGTATTTGTCCACGGGGCTATGTGCGTATCCTTTTCCGGCAGGTGTCTTTTATCCCAGTTTATGGTGGGAAGAAACGCAAACAAGGGCGAATGTGCCCAGCCCTGCCGCTGGAAATATCACCTGGTCGAAGAAAAGCGCCCCGGTCAGTATTATGAGATAGGGGAAGAAAACGGCGGCTCATATATCCTTAATGCAAAGGATATGTGCATGATTGAGCATCTTGATAAGCTAAGGGATGCAGGAGTTACAAGCTACAAAATCGAGGGCAGAGCAAAATCCGCCTATTATGTGGCGGTGGTGACTAATGCCTACCGTGCTGCCCTTGATGCAATAAAGAAGGGCGAAAAAGTACCCTCATGGGCTATTGGTAAGGTATACAAGGTAAGCCACAGACAGTATTGCACCGGATTTTATTTAAATCATGATGATGCCGCCCAGTATTACGAAAACAGTGGCTACATAAGAGAGTATGACTTTGTGGGAGCTATTGATTCCTGCGATGAGGGAAGGGTAAATTTCACCCAGAGAAACTATTTCACCCTTGATGATGAGCTTGAGGTATTATCCCCGGGAGGCAAAATGCCTGTAAGGATAAATCCCTCTGTTTTATTTGATTCCAAGGGAAATGAAACAAGAATAGCCAATAAGGCTACAGAAAAAATGTGGTATTTATCCGATGATAAATTCCCGGCACATTCAATTATAAGAAAGCCTGCAAAGAGTTAAGCTGATTTATATTGATTTTCTTAAACATTTGCGGTATAATAGGATATTATATAACGAAAGGTTAAAAGCATTATGGGGACTAAAAAAAGAAAAAGCAATCGCTTCGGCATAGCACCGTCATTTATATTTCTTAATCTGACTATTATTACAGCAGTCTGTGCTGTGGGATTTTTAGCGTACAATGTTATAAACGGCACAGATACAGGTATTTCGGTAGTAGCACCCTTTACACCTGTTACATCCGAAACTGAAGCACCGGCCACCACTGAGCCCGCTTCATCGGTTACCACTTCTTCCGCCCCAACATCATCTGATGTGGTTTCATCACAGGATGAAAGCTCAGATACAGAAAGTGACGACACAACAGATGTAAGCACAATCTATGATACTGAATACTTTGATGATGCCTTATTTATAGGCGACAGTATTTCAACCGGTCTTAGCCTTTACGGATTTTTAGACAGCAGTAAGGTATTTGCTTTACAGGGACTTGCTCCCACAACAGCCCTTGAGGCCACCGTAAACGACAAGACACTTCAGCAGACTATTGAAACTGCCAGACCTAAAAAGATATTTATAATGTTAGGTACAAATGCGGTGGGCTATGCTGAAACCGAATATCTTGTAAGCGGTATGGAAGATCTTATTTCAAGCATTGATGATATGACCGATGCAAATATATATGTTCTGACAATTCCCCCTGTAACAAAGGAAGCGGAAGCAGACGAAGAAAATTACCTTACCATTGATGCTATTACAGACTATAACACTCAGTTAAAGGCTATGGTAGAAAACACCAAGGCAGAGATAATTGATCTTAATGAGGTATTATCCGATGATGAGGGATACTTTGTTGATGAATTTGCCGAAATGGACGGTATACACTTCATGGGCAATACCTATAAGGTTATGTTAAGTCTTCTTGAAAGCAAGACTTCAGATACAACAAACTAAAAGAAAGGGAATAACAAAATGAGACAAATCAAATTTATCCTTACAGTAGCGGCTTTAATAGCCCTTGTAATCTGTGCAGTAGGCTGTGCAGGTTCCGCAACCACAACAAGCAACGGCACTTCAGCAGGCAGTAATGCCTATGCTTCTGAGCTTACAGCTATCCTTCAAAGCAGGGTAGACAGCCAGACAGAAACCTTCAAGGATTATACCCCCGACGAAATGTATAAGATTGACGGCAAGAACATTGTCGCAAAGGGAGATTATGTGGCACTTATTATCTGTGCTGACAATGCAAAGGCAATAGAAACCTTTAACACAATGGCAGGCGAGGGAGCAGCTCCCGCAAATATTAAGGCAAAGATTTTTGAAGCAGTAGAATTTCCTTCTCCTGCTGATACCGACAGCAGAATGACAGATTTCTACAGCGCAGATGAAGCAAAGGTAGAAGCCTTTGCAGGAGCTATCTGCGGTTCCGGCGCTTATCCTGATGAAATCGCAATCTTCAAGTTAGCAAAGTAACAACCAAAATAATACAAAAAAGGCAGGTGACCTATATGGCAGTAGAATGTGTAGTAATCACACTTATTATAGCGGCTATAATATTTTCCTTTGCCCATGCAAACAGAATACGCTGGATATTAGCCACATTACCTCTTGCAATATTGCCCTTTGCAAACAGCGTTGTAAGTGTAATATATTCAAATATCCTGAAGGTAGAGCTACCCCTTAATGTGTCCGCATCGGTTATACTTATTGCCACTATGGTGTCCTGTATATGGGTGGGCATAGCCTCCGGCTTTGTACTTACAAAAAGAATGAAGATACCCTACATCACGGTAAGCTTTATATTCAATATAGTCCTTGCCATGATACTTCTTCATTACTATATAAATCTTGCATAAAAATAAGGCTGCATTTAAAATGCAGCCTTTTTTATTATTCGTCATCCTCGTCCTTATGATAAGAACGGTGTATCTGTCCCTGCTCCATATCCATTTCGGATTCCTTGCAGGGCCGGACAATCAGCTTTGATATACAGTTATCCTTTACTTCAATTACCTTGAAGATTATATCATTATATCTTACCTTAGGGTGAGCCCCCTCCTCAGGAATATATCCCAGAAGATCCGTTACAAAGCCGGCTATGGTATCATATTCATGATTTTCCTCTAGCTCATAGCCAAACAGCTCCAGCACCGTTTCAGGGTCGGTAACACCATCCACCTTATAAGCGCCGTTTTCAAGGTCGATTATCTGCTCCGGCTCATCATCATACTCATCCTCAATATCACCCATAATGGATTCAATCAGATCCTCCAGGGTAACAATACCTGCTGTACCGCCGTATTCATCAACCACTACACCAAGACCGGATTTTTCGGTGGTGAGCAGCTTAAAGGCATCCGAACAGCTACAGGATTCCGGCATATAAACAACCTCACGCTTAAAATCGGAAATATTCAGATTATCCTTGTCGCTGTTACCCACAAGACAAAGTAAATCCTTTACGATTATCATTCCCACAATGTTGTCTATTGAATCCTCATACAGGGGAATTCTTGAAAAACCCTTGTCAAGAGCAATATAAACAACATCATCAAGAGTTGAATTGATATCCACACCCACAATATTTGTACGGTGTGTCATAATATCCGATACCACAAGGTCGCCGAACTCAAAAATATTGTTTATCATCTGTGCGGATTCGTCCTCGATATTGCCGTATTCGGTAGAGGCATCTACCATGGACATAATATCATCCTGTGTAGTATCATTTTTTGAATAATAGCTATCTCCTAATGCCTTTGTCAGTAACTTATCCAGTCCGTGATTAAGTCCTATCAGGGGAGAAAGTAAAATCTTTTTCGCCTTTTTCGGTTTTCGGGCGTCTGCTTCCATATTTGTTCCTTTCGCTTAAAAAATAATATGGTAAAAACCATCAATAAGATTTTACCATATTTTAATTGATATTTCAAGCATCAGAATGAAATATCAAGGTCAAAAAACTGTATAGCGTTATTATTAAGTATTTCCACAGCCTTTTCCGGCTCTATTCCCTTTATTTCGGCTATCTTTTTTGCAGTTTCGATAGTGTATGAGCTGTCACAACGCTTGCCCCGGTAGGGAACAGGCGCCATATAGGGGCTGTCTGTTTCCGTCATAAGCCGGTCAAAAGGGATAACCTCACAGGCACTTACCGCCTTTTTGGAATTCTTAAAGGTAAGCACCCCTGTAAAGCTGATATAAAGCCCCATTTTAATAAGCTCCCTTGCGGTTTCGGCACTACCGGAATAGCAGTGCATTACCGCCTTTTGCGGAGGAGTTCTTTTAAGCACCTCCATAGTATCGGCAGTAGCATCCCTTGAATGAATTATCACCGGCAGGGAAAGCTCATTTGCAAGTTTTATCTGATTTTCAAATATCTCTATCTGTCTTTCTCTGTCATAGCCCTCATAGTGATAGTCAAGCCCTATCTCGCCTATGGCTACAACTTTTTTATTCTGTGCAAGGGATTTTATTTCCTCTATGTAATTATCCCCGGCAGAGTTTATATTTTCCGGGTGAAAGCCCACAGCCGCAAAAACATTGTTATATTTTGCCGCTAAGTCCACCGCAAAACGGCAGGATTTTAAATCACAGCCTATATCTATTATGGCAAGCACATTATCGGATAAAATCCTTGAAAGCAGCTCATCTCTGTCTGTATCAAACTGCTCATCGTCATAATGGGCATGGGTATCTATAATTTTCATTCTGTCACTTCTTGTCTTATATGGTTTTTACGCTGTCACGGAAGATTATCTTACCTGTAACAAGAGTTCTGCCCTTGGTGTAATTTCTGTCCCTTATCTTACGGATTATGGTTTCAACAGCCTCCTGTGACATATGCTTGCTGTCAACATCAATGGTGGTAATTCTGGGATTGGAAATTGTGGAATAAATATGATTATCATATCCCACAATAGAAATATCATCCGGCACCACATAGCCCTCGCTTCTGAGCTGATTTAAAAGGGCATAGGCGGTCTCATCACAGTTGCATACAAAGGCGGTGGGCATCTGTAAGGGAAGGTCAAAGTGGGTAAATATATTACCGTCAGGACCTCTGTCCTTAACCACCCATTCCTCTCTTAAAGGAATGTTCTTTTCAAGTAAAGCCTTATAATATCCCAGATATCTGTCCTGAATACTGGAGGTGGAGGTAATTGTACCTAAAAATCCTATATTTCTGTGACCAGAATTTATAAGGTGGTTTGTAAGCATATATGAGCCGAAAAATCCGTCTGATAAGATAGTATCGGTTGTGCTGTCGCTTGTATAGAAGTCAAGAAATACAACAGGTATATCAAGCTTTTTAAGCTGAGCCACATAATCATCTCTGAACTGACCTAATACCACAACACCGTCAACCTTTTTGTCTGCAACGGAGTTAGGCATATTAAGGGAATTCATATCCTGGTCGGAAACCACATCAAGAATACCGTAATAATTCTGCTTTTGTAAAAGCTCAACTATATGACGGTACATAACCCAGTAAAAGGCGCTGGCATCATTTATAAAGTGCTTTGCCACAACAATGCTTATGTTGAAGGTAAAGCCCTCCTTTGTAGCCTTTGAGGTGTAGCTGAAGCGGTAGCCCATTTCATTGGCCTTCTGCTTTATCTTTTCTCTTAACTCCTCGCTGACACCCTCCTTATCACCTAAAGCCTTGGATACCGTAACTGTGCTTATATCCATGGTCTTTGCAATATCACTCATGGTAACTGACTTCTTTTTCATAACCAAACCTCTTTTCGCAACAGAAAATTAGTTAATAACTTGATTTTATTACTTTCTTTTATTTTAACTTAAATTCACTCATTTGTAAAGCAACTTTTTGTACAAAAAAAATAACAAATTAAATGCCATTATTGATTGATTTTTATCATTATGTATAATTGTAAACGATAACAAGAAAATGATATAAATAAAATGATAAAATTATTACAAAAAATTGCTTTAATTTATTATTTAATAAACGTTAAGTTAAATAATATAAGTAATGTCATAAAAATATGGATGAATGTTATAAAAAGCCTTTGGGAAATTTGTTAAAATGTTATATTGAAAAGGTTTTCACGATTTAGTATAATTTAAATATAGTTAAATTATATACAGGGGGTTGGAAAATGAGTGTTACAATCAAGGATGTAGCAAAGGAAGCAAATGTTTCGGTAGCTACGGTATCCAGAGTGCTTAATAAAAAATCCAATGTATCTGAAGAAGCTGTAAGGGCGGTTAATGCCGCAGTAGAAAAGCTCGGATACAGTCCTAACTTCCTTGGAAGAGATTTAAGAAAAAGCGAAACAAGGCGTATTCTTGCTATTATAGCCTCCACAGAGCAGAGCTTTTATTCTGATGTTATAAGGGGCATGGAGGCGGCAGCCTTTGCACAGAATTATGATGTGCTTATTGCCACCACCCACGATGACCCCAATCACGAAATGCACCTTTTAGGTATGCTGTTTTCAAGAGCAGTTGACGGAGCGGTGCTTTTAGGTCCTAAGCTGGATGCAAACACCATAAATCAGCTTGCCCAGAAGCATAATATTGCTATGTGCCTTGAAAGACTGGATAACTGTAATGTACTTACAGTTACCATTGATAATGTAAAGGCAGGCCGTGATGCGGTAAATTACCTTATAAGAAAGGGACACCGCAAGATAGGTCTTATTACCACCATTCAAAGAAGCCAGTCAAGTATTGACCGTGAGATAGGCTATAAGCTGGCACTTAAGGATAACAACATTCCCTTTGTTGAGGATTATGTATACTACGGCGGATATGAAACAGAGCAGGGTATGAGAGGCTGTGAGCATCTTATGAATCTTCCCAGTCCCCCAACAGCCATATTTTCCATTTCCGATATTATCGCCATAGGCGCTATGAACTATGCCTTATCAAAGGGTTACAGAATAGGCAAGGATCTGGTATTTATGGGATTTGACAACATTTCCTATTCCCATATGTTCGTACCCCACTTATCAACGGTGGAACAGCCCTGTTATGCTCAGGGTAAGCTGGTAATAGAAAAGCTGATCGAAAATATGAAATCCCCCAATCCCGACCATAATCTTTATACCTTACCTCACAGCCTTGTGCTGAGAGATTCTACAGGCGACTGATAATAAAAAATGATCCCGGTTTTAAAACCGGGATCTGTTTTTTTATCTCAGGCCCACCGGCTGCTTTATTGCATCATCGGTGGTATTTTTCTCCTGTTCATAGTAGCTTCTGTATTTAAGCCTTAATTTATCCGCTATAAGTGCGATAAATTCTGAATTTGTGGGCTTTCCTCTTGAGGTATGTATAGTATACCCGAAATAGCTTTCAAGGGTATCAACATCCCCTCTGTCCCAGGCGGTTTCAATAGCGTGTCTTATAGCCCTTTCCACCCTTGAGGGAGTGGTGTTATATGCCATAGCCACAGTAGGATAAAGCACCTTAGTTACACGGTTTATCATATCCGGGTCTTCTGCCGTAAGGATAATTGCAGTCCGCAGATACTGATAGCCCTTTATATGGGCAGGAATACCTATCTGATGAATTATCTCGGTAACGATAAGCTCAATGCCGGGAGCTTCCTTTTCCTCCTGTGCCTTTTCTTCCTCCTCCTTTTGAGCCTTGTGAAGATCCTTTTCCTTCATAAGCTCAATAACCTTGTTTACAAGGAAGGACGCATCAAATGGGCGAACCATATAATAATCCGCACCTGCATCCATTACCTCCTTTTCCACCTTAGGGGAATCGTAGTTGGCAGTTACCACGATAACAGGGGAGTAGTCAGCATCCTGACGGATTGAACGGATAATCTCCGCCGCATCAAGCTCGGGAGTCTTAGCGTCAAGGATTACAGCGGATGGCAGTTCGCTTAAAGCCTTGTCCAGTAAAACTCTACCTCTCTTTGGCCTTGTAATAGCATAAAAGCCGGCCTCCTTAAATCCGGTGGCCCATGCTATCCCAAGCTCCAGGGAATCATCGCCGATTAGAATTTTGATTGTTTGTGACATTTTCTTACCTCCATAGTTTTATTGCATCTATAATATAACATAATTTGGTAATTATTTCAAGAGGTTTGCTGGTAAAATTTAGAAAAAATTTGAAATTGATAATTAAAAAATAAAATTATAGTGATACAGGCCATTACCTGTCGCATTTTATCGAAAACTGCTTATAAATATTATATTATACCTATAAAAATACTTCCATAGCTTTTTGTATAAATTTCAAGTAATTTCGACAAAATCGGTAATATGTCTAAATCCCATATATATTATGGCATATAAATCCGTCAAAATTTTGTCGAATAAATTGAAAACCCACCGGGATATAATTTTCCCGGTAATTTCCCCCTTAACACAAATTACATAAAAAGGAACAAGGGTATAGACTTTGTAAAATTTCTTTCTAAAATTACTCAAAAATACTTGTAACTTTTACGAAAATATGTTATACTTAAATTCGTATAAATGAACAATGGAAAACGGAGGTCATTTTTATGGCTAAAATAGCAGTTCTCGGATACGGTGTAGTCGGCTCCGGAACAGTAGAGGTCCTTTATAAAAACAAGGCTAACCTTGAAAAGAAGGCAGGACAGGAGCTTGAAATCAAGTATATCCTTGATTTAAGAGATTTCCCAGACAGCCCCTATAAGGACAAGTTTATTAAGGATTTTGACACTATATTAAACGATCCTGAGGTATCGGTAGTAGTTGAGGTAATAGGCGGTATTGACCCCTCCTATAATTATGTTAAGTCCTCACTTCTTGCAGGAAAGAGCGTAGTAACCTCAAATAAGGAGCTGGTAGCAAGAAAGGGCGCAGAGCTTCTTGCAATAGCAAGAGAAAAGGGCGTCAACTTCTTCTTTGAAGCAAGTGTAGGCGGCGGTATTCCCATTATAAGACCCCTTCACCAGTGCTTATCCGCAAATACCATAGATGAAATAGCAGGTATTTTAAACGGCACTACAAACTTCATTCTCACTAAGATGATAAGGGACAATATGTCCTTTGATACAGCACTTAAAATCGCACAGGAGCTGGGCTATGCAGAGCGTAATCCTTCTGCTGATGTGGACGGCCTTGACACCTGCCGTAAGATCTGTATTTTAACCTCCCTTGCTTTTGGCAAGCACGTATATCCGGATAATATCCATACAGAGGGTATTACAAAGATAACCCCCGAGGATGTGGCATATTGCGAAAACTTCGGCGGCTCAATAAAGCTCATTGGTTGGGCGGCAAAGCAGGAAGACGACAAGGTGGCTATTATGGTATGCCCTGCATTTATCCATGAGGACAGCCAGCTTGCAGGAGTAAATGACGTATTCAATGCAATTCTTGTAAGAGGCGACTCCACAGGTGATGTTGTATTCTACGGCAAGGGTGCAGGTAAGCTCCCCACCGCCAGCGCAGTGGTAGCTGATATAGTTATTGCAGTTAAAATGGATAAGTCCAGTAAGTCCCTTTACTGGGAGGACAGCGACCAGGATTTCATTGAGGATACAGAAAATATCACAGTTGCAAATTACCTTCGTGTCCTTGACAGCGACAAGAAGAAAATAGAGAGCATTTTCGGAGAGGTTACTTATCTTACAAGAAAGGGTGCTCCCGAAAACGAGCTTGCATTTATAACCGAGCCCATGAGCGAAAAGCAGTGTGCTTTGAATATTAAGACTCTTTGTGACGGATCTGCTTCACTTTTAGGCAGAATTCGTGTACTTGAATATTGATCAAAATAAATCTGAAAGGATGATGTTTGTGGCAGAAAGACAGCCAAAGTATAAGCGCGTGCTTTTAAAGCTCAGCGGTGAGGCTCTTGCCGGTGACAAGAAAATGGGACTTGATATTCCTGTGGTTACCGAAATATGCAAGAGTATTAAGAAGTGTGCAGATGCCGGAGTACAGATCGGTATCGTAGTAGGAGGCGGCAACTACTGGAGAGGTCGCTCCAGCGAATCTATGGACAGAGTAAGAGCCGACCATATAGGTATGCTTGCTACCACCATGAATGCACTGGCTGTTGCAGATGTACTTGAGGGGCTTGGCTGTGAGGTCAGAGTACAGACTGCTATTGATATGAAGCAAATAGCAGAGCCCTATATAAGACAGAGAGCTATCCGTCACTTTGAAAAGGGCAGAATAGTTATTTTCGGTTGCGGTACGGGAAGTCCCTTCTTCTCCACCGACAGCGCCGCCGCTTTAAGAGCCGCAGAAATAAATGCGGATATTCTTCTTAAAGCCACAATGGTTGACGGTATCTATGATAAGGATCCCCATAAGTTTGAGGATGCAGTCAAATTTGATCATCTGTCACATCAGGAAATACTTGTACATAGCTTAAAGGTTATGGACAGCGCCGCTGCTGCTATGTGCAATGAAAACAGAACCCCCATACTTGTATTTGACCTTAACAGACCCGATAACATCTATGATGCTGTTATGGGCGAGCAGGTAGGTACAGTAGTAAGCTGATTTATTTAATTTGAAAGGAAAAGTATTATGAAGCAGACAATCAATACCGCTAAGGAAAAAATGGAAAAGTGTGTAGCAGCACTTGAAAACGAATTAGCATCTATCCGTGCAGGCCGTGCTAACCCTGCCGTTCTTGATAAGGTTTTAGTTGATTATTACGGAGTTCCCACTCAGATCAACGCCATGGCAGCTATTGCAGTAGCAGAAGCAAGAATTCTTGTTATCACACCTTGGGATGCCTCCACATTAAAGCCCATTGAAAAGGCTATCTTAGCAAGCGATATAGGCATTACCCCTACAAATGACGGTAAGGCTATCCGTATTGCTTTCCCTCAGCTGACAGAGGAAAGAAGAAAGGAGCTTGCAAAGCAGGTTAAGAAGATGGGTGAGGACAGCAAGGTAGCTGTTCGTAACGTCCGCAGAGATGCTATGGATAAGTTAAAGGCTATGAAGAAGAATTCCGAAATCACAGAGGATGATTTAAAGGGCTGTGAAAAGGATGTTCAGAACCTTACCGACAAGTATTGTGATAAGGTAGACCAGGTTTGCCAGGCTAAAGAAAAGGAAATCATGACAGTATAATGTCTGACTTTGAATTAACAAAAGAGCAGTTACCGGTTCATATAGGTATCATAATGGACGGAAACGGCAGATGGGCGAAGAAAAGACGACTTCCCAGAACCGCCGGCCACACACAGGGGGCTAAGGTTTTTAAGAGGACAGTCCAGGATTGCCGTAAGCTCGGCATAAAAAATGCCACCTTCTATGCCTTTTCCACCGAAAACTGGAAAAGACCCCGTGAAGAGGTGGAAGCCATTATGAAGCTGCTTATACAGTATCTTGATGATATTAAGGCATTTTCCAAGGAAAATGTAAGAATAATCTTCCCCGGAGATAAGTCTGTTTTCCCGGATAATATAAAAAACAGGCTTATAGAGATTGAGCAGACCTCTTTAAACAATGACGGTTTTAATTTACTTGTGGCATTAAATTACGGCGGCAGGGATGAAATCGTAAATGCGGCTAAGAATATAGCTAAGGACTATAAAGAGGGAATTATCGGGGATATAGACTCTATATCAGAACAGCAGTTTGAAAATTATCTTTATACAAAGGGCATACCCAATGTGGATCTTATGGTAAGACCCAGCGGTGAGATGAGACTTTCCAATTTTCTTATCTGGCAGTGTGCCTATGCGGAATTTGTATTTATGGATGTTCTGTGGCCTGATTTTACCATGGAGGACTTAACATTTGCCTGCAGGGAATATGCTAAGAGAAATCGTCGCTTCGGCGGAGTGTAATTCCTGCATCTGAAAGGATAATTATGGCACAACGAATAATATCTGCGGCTATTGCCATACCTCTGGGTATATTGGTGGTCGCACTTAACAACGAGCTTGTTTACTATATAACAATGGCACTTATATCCACTATGGCGGTATATGAAATGCTGGTTGTTACAAAGTATGTAAAGAATAAAGCCATATCGGTTTTAAGCCTTATCTTTGTAGCCATCACCCCCTTTATATTCTGGCTGGAGCCCTTGCGTTCCTATGCAAGAATGATATATTATGCCTTTGTGATAATACTCTTTGTGGTGCTTATTTTCTGCCACGAAAAGGCAAGGTTTGAACAGGTGGCACTTATAGCCTTTATATCTATTGCCATTCCCTTGTCATTAAGCACAATAGCGTTCACAAGAACGGCTTTCCCTGAACACGCCACCTTCCTTGTGGTTTACATCATGATAAGCGCATGGATAGGGGATGCAGGAGCTTATTTTGTGGGAACCTTCCTCGGAAAGCATAAAATGTGCCCCTCAATAAGTCCCAAAAAGACCTGGGAGGGCTTTGTAGGCGGTATTGTTACTTCAGGTGTGGCGGCGGCGATACTTTGCTTTGCCTATGAGTTTATCGACAGAATGATAAATAACGGGGTGAATACTTTCCGTGTAAACTGGATATATTTAATATTGCTTGCCCTTGTGCTTTCTGTTTTAGGTGTGGTGGGAGATCTTTCTGCCTCCCTTGTAAAAAGAGAATGTGCAGTAAAGGACTTCGGCAATATTCTTCCCGGTCACGGCGGTGTGCTTGACAGATTTGACAGCGTGCTTTTTGTGGCACCCTTTGCGTATATGATTTTCTGCGTATTTTTCCCTATAGAGCAGTTAGTTTAAAATTATCCAATGCCGAAGTGAAATTTCTTCGGCATTGTTTCATAGTGAGGTGAAAGGCTTGTATAACAGAGTTCGGGATATAGTGCTTCTCGGCAGTACCGGTTCTATCGGTACACAGACGCTTGATATATGTAAGGCTCAGGATATAAAGCCTGTTGCACTTTGTGCAAACTGTAATACAAGGCTTCTTGAACAGCAGGCAAGGGAGTTTTCGCCAAAGGCTGTCTGTGTAGGAGATGACAGGTATTACTCTGATATAAAGCAAAGACTTTCCGATACGGATATTAAGGTTTTATCCGGTGTAGAGGGACTTTGCGAGATTGCCGCTATACCCTGTGATATGGTAGTAAATGCGGTGGTGGGCATGATAGGACTTCGCCCCACATTAAAAGCCATTGAAAGCGGAAACCGGGTAGCCCTTGCTAATAAGGAAACCTTAGTTACCGGCGGTGAAATTGTAACCGCCCTTGCTAAAGAAAAGCAGTTACCCATTATCCCGATAGACAGCGAGCATAGTGCTATTTTCCAGTCCCTTATGGGAAACAGGGGAAATGCCATAGAAAAAATACTGCTGACAGCCTCAGGCGGTCCTTTTTACGGATATACAAGGGAGCAGTTAAAGACCGTCACCAAGACTCAGGCATTAAATCACCCCAACTGGACAATGGGAAATAAAATCACCATAGACAGCGCTACAATGATGAATAAGGGGCTGGAGCTTATTGAGGCGGTATGGCTTTTTGATGTTCCCCCGGAGAAAATAGAAATACTTATCCACAGGCAAAGTATTCTTCATTCTGCTGTGGAATTTGAGGACGGAGCAATTATCGGTCAGATGGGTGTACCGGATATGCACATACCAATAGCCTTTGCTTTAAGCTATCCCGGAAGATTTACCTCAGACAAGAAAAAGCTGTCCCTGTCCGAAATAGGCACTCTCACCTTCGGAAAGCCCGACTATGACACCTTTGTTTGTCTTTCTGCGGCCAAAAAGGCTATAAAGCAAGGAGGTACTGCCTGTACCGTACTTAACAGCGCCAATGAAACGGCGGTGGGACTTTTCCTTCAGGATAAGATTCCATTTTATAAAATAGGGGAGCTTGTTATATCGGCTCTTTCGGATGTAGAACATAACATTAAACCCACACTTGATAATATACTTGATACAGAAAAAGCAACAAGAGAGTATATTTTATCAAGAATATGAAAGGATACAGATTTTGGATATTTTAAGCATTTTACTGGCAATTTTAATATTTTTCCTTATAATTCTTATTCACGAATTCGGCCATTTCTTTACAGCGAAGCTCTTTAAGATGAATGTAAAGGAATTTGCCATAGGCATGGGCCCTAAGATATTACAAAAGGACCGTAACGGCACTACCTACTGCCTTAAAGCACTTCCCATAGGCGGCTCTGTTATGCTGGATGAGGATCTTGAATCGGATGATCCCAACAGCTTTCGTAATAAACCCGTATGGCAAAGAATGATAGTTATTGCCGCAGGTGCAATAATGAACTTTGTACTGGGCTTTATTTTCTGCGTAGTAAGTGTACTTTGTGCAAATGCAGTAGCCACAACAACAGTAGCCAGCTTTCACGACGGTGCCATAAGCTCCGCTGTGCTTCAGCCAGGGAATAAGATAGTATCCATAAACGGCATGAGCATTTTTAATACCATGGATATTTCCTTTCAGCTTGGAAATTCCCAGTCAAGGGGTATAGGCTCACAATATTTTACCTATGATTTTGAGGTAATAAGAGACGGTCAGAAAATTACCCTTGAAAATGTAAAATTCGCCTCCCATTCCTATGCGGTGCTTATTTCGGAATATAAAAAGCTGGTAGGGGAAAGCGAGGGCTTTGCTGCCGATGTAAGCGCTTATTTTGACATAGACACAAATAAGACAACAGCAGAATTTGATAAGCTGAAGGAAGAAAACCCGGAATTTGCAGATAAGCTGCTTTCCCATATAGAGCAGTACAAGAAGGACTATGTTTCTGAGAAAAACAGCCTGTTCCTTGATTTTCGTGTACTTGGAGAGGAAAAGAATTTCTTTAATGTATTATCTTCCGCCGGTGCTGATTTTATTTCTGACGCCAGACTTGTGTGGATTTCCTTTTTAAATCTCATAAGCGGTACCTACGGACTTAATGAAATTTCCGGTCCTATCGGTGTTATCCAGAGTGTAAGCACAGTTGCCTCCTTTGGTTGGGAATCTCTGATGACCTTAGCCGCACTTTTAGCGGTAAATGTGGGAATATTCAATCTCCTTCCTATCCCTGCCATGGACGGTGCTAGACTTGTTTTCCTTATTATCGAGGCAATAAGAAGAAAGCCCATTAAGGCTGAGCATGAGGGCATGGTGCATTTTATCGGCATTGTACTTCTTATGCTTCTTATGTTAGTGGTTAGCTTCAATGATATTATAAGACTGTTTTCAGGTGGATAATATGAGCAAAAAGAAAATTAAAATAAATAATCTCACCCTTGGAGGAAATAAAATATATATCCAGTCTATGCTTAATGTTCCGGCAAGTGATGTAAAGGGAAATATCAAGCAGGCTAAAAGGCTTGAAAAGGCAGGCTGTGAAATTATCCGTACCGCTGTTCCCACAATAGAGGACGCAAGGCTTATTCCTGCCTTAAAGGAAGCGGTAAATATCCCTGTTGTGGCGGACATTCACTTTGATTACCGCATAGCATTAAAATGTGCAGAAATGGGCGTTGACAAGATAAGAATAAATCCCGGTAATATAGGCGGCGAGGACAGGGTAAAGGCAGTAGCGGATATATGCAGGGCTAAAAATATCCCTATCCGAATAGGTGTAAACAGCGGCTCTGTTGAAAAGGATATTCTGGCAAAATACGGCAGACCTACCGCTTTGGCACTTTGCGAAAGTGCAGAAAGACATATTGCATTACTCAGAAAATATGATTTTGATGATATTGTGCTGTCTGTAAAATCCTCTGATGTAAGACTTATGATAGATTCCTATCGTATGATACATGAAAAATACCCCTATCCGCTTCACCTTGGTGTAACAGAGGCAGGCACTACCCGTATGGGAATAATAAAATCCTCTGTTGGAATAGGCTCGCTTTTATGCGACGGCATAGGGGATACCATAAGAGTTTCCCTTACTGCTGACCCTGTGGAGGAGGTATATGCCGCAAAGGATATACTAAAGGCAACAGGCAAGGGAACAGGCGTTGAGATAGTAAGCTGTCCCACCTGCGGCAGAACACAGATAGATCTTATCTCCCTTGCAAAAAAGGTAGAGGAATGTACAAGGGATATAAATAAAAATATCAAGATAGCAGTTATGGGCTGTGTGGTAAACGGCCCGGGAGAAGCCTCAAATGCGGATATAGGTATAGCCGGCGGAAAGGGTGTCGGAGTTATATTCAAAAAGGGCGTAATAATAAAAAATAATGTGAAGGAGGAGAACCTCCTTCCGGAATTACTAAGGGAAATAAAACGGCTTTAATGAAGGGATGTTTTAAAAATGGCTACTTTATTTAAGGAATATTTCAGCGACATCAGTTTTGCTGAAAATATAGGTAATTCTGAAATAAAGCAGATTAAAATAAGAAAAAACGGCTCACTTAATATTCTTATAGAAGCAGGAGAGCTTATTTCGGCTGAGGAGCTTATTGAGGTAGGAAAGGTGCTTGCCGCTTATCTTAGTGTACCTATGGTATTGCTTTATCCCAGATATGATATTACTCTGTTCGATAAGGAATATATAAGAGATATTATCAAGCTTTTAAAGCAGACAAAGGGAGTTATAAACGGCTACCTTAACGATGCGGAAATTGACGATGACGGAGATACCTTTGAGTTTACCTTAAAGCACGGCGGTATGCAGTTACTGATTGAGGATAATATTGAAAAGCAGATAGAAAACTTTGTATACGGCACATTCTCAAAAAGAATAACAGTAAAATTTACAGCGGATGACAGTGTAAGCTACCCTGAGCCGGATGAAAGCTACATAGAGGCTTTAAGAAAAGAGCCCTTACCTGAGTTTAACAGCTTTTCAGAGCCTGCGCCGAAAAAATCAAGAGGCGGCAGACCTGAGGTATATGATGAGCCTGAAACAGTTGCTTTAGGCTTTAAGTCGGACAAGTTTGAAGAAAATGCCACAGTATATTACGGCTTTCAGATAAATGATGCCCCAATATCACTTAACACCTTAACCAAGGAAGGCAAAAACCTTACTGTATGGGGTCAGCTTCAGAATGTGGAAAGAAGGGACACCTCAAAGGGTGTTTATACCATTGTTTCCGGTAATTTATGTGATGACACCGGAAGAATAGATATAAAGCTTTTTGCCCTTACGGAAAAGCTGGAAAAGTATGACTTTTTTGATGACGGCGCAATAATTATTGCAAAGGGCAAATATGAAACGGATAATTTCACCAAGGAAATGTGCTTTACCCCCAATGCCATAATGACAGTACAGCTTAAAAAGGATGTAAAGCTGAATATTTCCGGAGGAAATGCAACAACAGGTACTGTACAGACCTCCTTTGCAGGAAGAAATCTGCCCTTTGAAAATCCCGAGGAAATGAGCCTTATTTCCGACAGCGATATATTTACCGAAAAGGCAAGGCTTATAATGGGCGCACCTATAAATGATGCTCCTGTTGCTATGAATGAATTATTTTCCGCTAAGGAAAATCTTACTGTATGGGGCGAGGTTTTCTTTGTAGAAAGCAAGGAAACCAAAAACGGCAAGTCCACAATTATTACCGCCTATATTTCCGACCGCACCTCATCTATTGTGCTTAAATTCTTTGTGAATAGCGCAAAGATAGATCTTTACAATTTTGTAAAGGTGGGAAATACACTTCTTATAAACGGCAATTATAAGTATGATGACTTTGCAAAATCCTACATATTAGAGCCCCAATCCATAATGGAGGTATCCTTAAAGAAAAAGAAGGACAATGCCCCTGAAAAGAGGGTGGAATTACACCTTCATACACAGATGTCCGATATGGACGGACTTTCCTCTGCACAGTCCCTTATAAAGCAGGCTCACAGCTGGGGTCAAAGGGCAATAGCCATAACCGACCACGGAAATGCCCAGGCATTTCCCGAGGCTATGAATACCGTAGAAGATATAAACAAGGAGGACCCGGATTTCAAGGTTATCTACGGCATGGAGGCATACTTTGTAAATGACGGTAATGCCATAGTAGAGGGCTGTGACGGTGTAACTGTTGACGGGGAGCTTATAGTATTCGATATAGAAACCACCGGCCTTACCCCTGCAAATGAGCGTATCACCGAAATAGGCGCAATTAAGATAAAAAATCTTGAGATAACAGACAGATTTTCCACCTTTGTAAATCCGGAAAAGCCTATCCCCTCAGAAATAACAAGGCTTACCGGCATTACTGATGATATGGTGGCAGATGCCCCTCTTGAGGCTGAGGCTGTTAAGAGCTTTATGGAATTTTGCGGAGATAGTCCTGTATGCGCTCACAACGCCAAGTTTGATGTGAGCTTTATAAAAAGTGCCGCTTTTCGTATGGGTACAGAGTTTACCAATTCCTATGTTGATACTTTACAAATAGCAAGAGCCCACCTTAAGGGACTTAAAAATCACAAGCTGGATACAATAGCAAAGTATTATAACTTAGGCGACTTTAACCACCACAGAGCAGTAGCCGATGCAGAAATGCTGTATCTTATCTATAAGCAGATGGTGGCAGATACAAGGGAAAGTGCAAAGCTTGAAACCCTTGACGACTTTAACAGAGCCTACGGGGAAGTGGATGTAAAGAAGGAGAAATCCTATCATCAGATCATACTTGTTAAAAACAAGGTAGGACTTAAAAATCTCTACCGTATTATTTCCGCTTCCAACCTTGATTATTTCTATAAAAAGCCCAGAGTACCAAAGTCATACCTTGAAAAGCACAGGGAGGGTCTTATTATAGGCAGTGCCTGTGAGGCAGGGGAGCTTTACCGGGCAATTTTAAATAAGGAGTCTAAGGAAAAGATTGAGGAAATAGCCTCATTCTATGACTACCTTGAAATTCAGCCAATAGGCAATAATAAATTCCTTGTAAGAACAAACAAGGTGGCAAACGAGGAAGAATTACGGGAAATAAACCGCAAAATAGTTGCCCTTGGAGATAAGCTTGGAAAACCTGTTGTGGCTACCTGTGACGTTCATTTCAAGGACCCCGAGGATGCTATATTCCGTGAGGTATTACAGGCAGGACAAGGCTATGGCGATGCCTTTGAGCAAGCCCCCCTTTATATGCGCACAACCGAAGAAATGCTGGAGGAATTTGCTTACTTAGGCAAGGAAAAGGCATATGAAGTAGTAGTTACAAATACACAAAAGATTGCCGATATGGTCGAGGTGGTAAGACCTATACCTAAGGGCACATATACTCCCTATATTGAAGGCGCAAACGAGGATCTGCAAAGACTTTGCTGGGAAAGAGCCCATGCCTGGTACGGAGATGACCTTCCGGATGTTGTTCAGTCCCGTCTTAAAAAGGAGCTTGACTCTATTATAGGCCACGGCTTTGCGGTGCTTTATATGATCGCCCAGAAGTTAGTTGCCTATTCAGAGGCAAACGGCTACCTTGTAGGCTCCCGTGGTTCGGTAGGCTCATCGGTAGTAGCTATAATGGCAGGTATTTCAGAGGTTAATCCCTTGCCGCCCCATTATCGTTGCCCCAACTGTCGCTACAATGAATTTGTACCGGCAGGAACAGTAGGCTCAGGCTATGACCTTCCTGCCAAGGATTGTCCCAATTGCGGCACACCCCTTATAAGAGACGGCCACGATATACCCTTTGAAACCTTCCTTGGCTTTGACGGTGATAAATCCCCGGATATTGACCTTAACTTTTCCGGTGAAGTACAGGGCAAGGTACATAGATACACAGAAGAATTATTCGGTAAGGATCACGTGTTTAAGGCAGGAACTATTTCCGCCGTACAGGAAAAGACAGCCATAGGCTATGTTTTAAAATGGGCAGAATCCAAAAACCTTACCTTAAATCAGGCGGAGCTGAAAAGACTTTCCACCGGCTGTACAGGTGTTAAGCGTACCACCTCACAGCATCCCGGGGGCATGGTTGTTGTTCCTGCGGATTTTGATGTATATGATTTTACAGCGGTACAGCATCCTGCGGATAAAACCGAAAGTGACATGATAACTACTCACTTTGACTTCCATGCCCTTCACGATACTATTCTGAAGCTTGATGAGCTGGGTCACGATGTTCCCACCCTCTATAAGCATCTTGAAAACCTTACAGGAATAAAAATAGCCGATGTACCCACAAGCGATGAAAAGGTAATGAAGCTGTTTACCTCCACAGAGCCCTTAGGCATATCCGAGGATGAATTGGGAGTTTCCAGCGGTACCTATGGTATCCCGGAATTCGGCACACCCTTTACTATCCAGATGCTAAAGGACGCTCAGCCTAAAAAATTCTCCGACCTGTTACAGATATCAGGACTTTCCCACGGTACGGATGTATGGTTAGGAAATGCCCAAGAGCTTATCAAAAACGGCACCTGTACCATTTCTGAGGTTATAGGATGCCGTGACGATATTATGGTATATCTTATGCACAAGGGCTTACAGCCTAAAATGGCATTTAAGATAATGGAAATCACCCGTAAGGGTAAAGCCAAAAAGATGTTCGATGATGATATATATAAGGCCTTCAAGGACAACAATGTTCCCGAGTGGTATGTGGAAAGCTGTAAAAAAATCAAGTATATGTTCCCTAAGGCTCATGCGGCGGCATATGTAATGGGTGCAGTTAAGCTATGCTGGTTTAAGGTATATTACCCGGTGGAATTTTATTCTGCATTACTTACAAAGCACACAGAAAACATTGATGTAAATACTGTTTTAGGTGGCCTTGCAAGTGTAAGAAACAAGATAGATTCCATTATGGGAAAGGACAAAAAGGAAAGAACTCCCAAGGAGGAGGCTATGGTGGATGCCCTTATCATTATTAAGGAAATGATGTTAAGAGGTATCACATTCCTGCCGGTACACTATCTTAAATCCAATGCCACAAGCTATGTTATTGAGGACGGAAATCTGAGGCTTCCCTTTATGGCGGTTGAGGGCTGCGGCGAAAATGCGGCAATCAAGCTGAAAGAGTCAATCGAAGAAGGGGATTATACCTGTATTGAGGATATTCAGGCGCAGGCAGGTATAAACGGCACAGTCATTACAAAGCTTTATGAAATGAATGTGTTTGATGACCTTCCCATGTCATCCCAGATGACCTTATTCTGATTGATATTATTTACAGATAATATTTTGACTGTTATAAATTTTTGTGCCTTATGCCAAAAAATACAGGCAAAATTGTCTGTCTATTGACAAAATCAGTTTATCATGTTATCATAGTAGCATATTAGCACGATAAAGTGAAGAACAAAGAGAGGATATTTTATGAAGAGCTTTGATCTTATAACCCCGGAGGGCACACGGGATCTATTATTTGATGAATGTATAGTAAGGCGCAAAGAGGAGCAGAAGCTGAGGGATATATTCACCTCCCACGGCTACAGCGAGGTTATTACCCCTGCCCTTGAATTTTATGATGTATTTAATATGAAGGCACGTTCCTTCCGTCAGGAGATAATGTATAAGCTTATTGACTCAAAGGGCAGACTTATGGTTATCCGTCCGGATTCAACAATGCCTATTGCAAGAATTGTTGCCACCAGACTTAAAAACGAGGAACGCCCCTTAAAGCTGTTTTATTCCCAGAATATCTACCGTGCCAATCCTAAAATGGCAGGCAGGGATGATGAGATAACCCAAAGCGGTATTGAGATAATAGGCGGCGAGGAAAAGCGTTCCGACTTAGAGGCGTTAAGCCTTGCGGCAAAGGTGCTTAATTCCTGTGCATCAAGTGAGGTAAGACTTGAAATAGGTGATAACAGCTTTTATAAACACCTTTTAAATAAGCTATCCCTTACCGATGATGAGGAGATAATAAGAAGCCTTATCGAATCCAAAAACCGCCCTGAATTAAAGCGTTATCTTGATAATGTGGGGGCTGACGGCGAATATGCAAGAATGCTTCTTGACCTTTCCGGACTTTTCGGCGGAGAAGAGGTATTCAGCAAGGCTGAAAAGCTCTTTGCAGGCACACCCCTTACCGACAGACTTAACCACCTTAAAAAGCTATACGATGTACTTTGTGAATTAGAGGACAAGGACAGAATAACAGTTGACCTTGGCCTTGTAAATAAGGCGGAATATTATACCGGAATTATTTTCAGAGGCTATATCGGAGAATACGGCCAGCCTATTATTTCCGGAGGAAGATATGATACCCTTATCGGCAGCTTCGGAGCTGAAAATCAGCCGGCGGTGGGCTTTGCGGCAAACATAAATGCCATGACCAATGTTGCACTTAAAAACGGCGAAAAGGCAAAGAATAACAATATAGATGTGCTTGTATTTGCAAGGGACGGATATTTATCCCAAGGCATAAAGCATTGTAAACAGCTTATTGACAGCGGACTTAAGGCGGAATTTTGCACCTGCGAAAATGAAGAAAAGGCAAAGAGCTATGCCACGGCAAAGAATATAAAGAAGCTTGTAATAGTGGCTGAGAATACAGAGGAAATTGACTTTATCGGAGGGCAGAATAAATGAGCGAAAGAAAGACAATAAGAATTGCCCTCACAAAGGGCAGACTTGAAAAGGACACCGTGGGACTTTTCGAGAAGATAGGCTATGATGTAACACTTCTTCGTGACAAGGGAAGAAAGCTTATCCTTGAAATTCCCGGGGCAGATATTGAGGTAGTGCTTGCAAAGGCTGCCGATGTTATTACCTATGTTGAGCATGGTGTATGCGATATGGGGGTAGTTGGCAAGGATACAATAGACGAGCACGGCGGCAGATTTTTCGAGATATGCGACCTTGGCTTTGGCAGATGCAGATTTGCCCTTGCAGGAAAAAAAGGACATAACTTCTATGAGGGCATAGGAGTAAAGACCATAGCCACAAAATACCCCAATGTTACAAGGCGCTTTTTTGAAGCAAAGGGTATGGATGTGGATATAGTAAAGATAGAGGGCTCAGTTGAGCTTGCCCCCTTACTGGGACTGTCTGACGGTATTGTTGATATAGTGGAAACAGGCACCACCTTAAAGGAAAACGGCCTTGAGGTATTTGAGGATGTTTCCCCCATTTCCGCAAGAGTTATAGTAAACCCCGTAAGCATGAAGCTTAAAAAGGAAAAGATAGAAACCCTTATTTCACAGATGGAAAATAATCTTTAAGAAAGGATATATATAAATGATACGAGTTCTTAAAACAAAGGAAGAACAGAGAGAATTTCTTTCCTATATGAACAAAAGAAGCGGCGAGGTAAATGCCGAGGTAGAAAAGACAGTAAAGGCAATAATTGAGGATGTAAGAGCAAGAGGGGATGAAGCGGTAAAGGAATATACTGCTAAGTTCGACTGTGCAGATTGTCAGTATTACAGAGTTCCCGATGATGTTATAAATGACGCTCTTACAGAGGCTGACCATGAGTTTGTAAACTCAATGCTTAATGCCCTTGAAAATATCACAGAATTCCACAAGAAGCAAAAGCTGAACGGCTTTATGACCACCGACGAAAGCGGCTGTATTTTAGGTCAGAGAATAAGAGGCCTTGACAGGGTAGGCTTATATGTACCCGGCGGCACAGCGGCATATCCCTCATCTGTACTTATGAATGCCGTTCCTGCAAAGATAGCAGGGGTAGGGGAAATTATTATGGTAACACCTCCCTTAAAGGACGGCACACCCAATAAGGATATACTTGTGGCGGCTGCTCTTTGCGGTGTGGATAAGGTTTATATGTGCGGCGGTGCACAGGCGGTTGCCGCCCTTGCATACGGCACAGCTGAAATTCCCAAGGTATCAAAGATAGTAGGCCCCGGAAATATCTTTGTAGCTACAGCTAAAAAGCTGCTTTACGGTACTGTTGATATTGATATGATAGCAGGACCCAGCGAAATTCTTATAGTAGCTGACGAAACAGCAAACCCCAAATACGTAGCGGCAGATTTAATGTCCCAGGCTGAACACGATAAGCTTGCAAGCTCCGTTCTTATCACCACCGATAAGACCCTTGCAGACAGAACTATTACAGAAATCGAAAGACAGAGCAAGGAGCTATCCCGTAAGGAGATAATAGACAGCTCCCTTGATAATTACGGTGCGATCATGGTATGTGACAATATGAACGATTGTATTGACCTTGCTAATGAAATCGCTCCTGAGCACTTAGAGGTGCTTTGCAAAAATCCCCTTGAATATATAGGAAGACTTGTAAACTGCGGCTCACTTTTCTTGGGAGAATATGCTCCTGAGCCCTTAGGCGACTATTACGCAGGTCCTAACCACGTTCTTCCCACCAGCGGCACAGCAAGATTTTTCTCACCTCTTTCAGTAGACAGCTTTATCAAAAAGTCAAGCTATATCTACTACACCGAGGAAAAGCTGAGTCAGGCCAAGGAGGATATAGTAAGAATTGCTCAGCGTGAAAAGCTCACAGCTCACGCAAATGCCATTAAGGTAAGATTTGAAGATTAAAAAGGACTGATATAAATGAGTAATACTGCGGCATGGGAAAATGCTGTCAGAAGGGTAGTACCCTATACCCCCGGCGAACAGCCTAAAAATCAGAATGTTATAAAGCTGAATACCAATGAAAACCCCTTTCCCCCCTCTCCATCTGTAGAGAAGATATTAAGGGAATATGATACCTCACAGCTCAGAAAATACCCGGATACCGATTCTGTGGTACTTGTAAATGAGCTTGCAAAAAGGTATAATGTAGATAGTGACAATGTATTTGTGGGAGTAGGCTCTGATGATGTATTGTCAATGGCTTTTCTTACATTTTTCGGCTCGGATAAGCCCATACTTTTCCCGGATATTACCTATTCATTCTATGATGTATGGGCAGATCTTTATAAAATCCCCTATAAGACCCTGCCCCTGGATGATAATTTCAGAATAATAAAAGAGGACTACAATATACCCAACGGAGGCATAGTTATCCCTAACCCCAACGCACCTACAGGTGTATATGAGGATCCCTCATTTTTTGAGGAAATCTTAAAGGCAAACCCTGACAGCATTGTTATTGTGGATGAGGCTTATATAGACTTTGGGGGACTTAGCTGTATTCCCCTTACAAAGAAATACCCCAATTTACTGGTGGTACAGACCTTTTCTAAATCCCGTAACCTTGCAGGCCTCAGAATAGGCTATGCCATAGGGGATAAGAAGCTTATTAAGTATATGAATGATGTTAAGTTCTCTGTAAATTCCTATACCATGAATCCCTTGTCACAGCTTTGCGGTGCGGCGGCGGTGGCAGATGAGGAGTATTTTCAGAAAAACCTTGCAGAAATTATAAGGGTAAGGGAATATTCAAAGGAAAGGCTTTTAGCTTTAGGCTTTACCTTTACCGATTCCAAGAGTAATTTCCTTTTTGCAAAGCATAATACCAAGGATGCAGGGGAGATATTCTCAGAACTTAAGGAAAAGGGCATATATGTTCGCTACTGGAACAAGGCCAGAATAAAGGATTATCTTAGAATAACAATAGGCACACAGGAAGAAATGGACAAGCTGTTTTCAGCTTTGGAAGCTATTCTTTAACCGAAAGGAATTATTATGAGTGTAATTGAAAGAAAAACAAAGGAAACCGATATAAAAGCAGAGCTTACCCTTTACGGCTCAAAGACAGTTAATATAGATACCGGCATCGGATTTTTTGATCATATGCTTACCGCCCTTGCGGTACACGGTGGATTTGGCTTAACACTTACCTGTAAGGGAGATTTATATGTGGACGGTCACCACACAGTTGAGGACTGCGGTATTGTATTAGGTAAGGCTTTAGCCGAGGAGCTGGGAGATAAAAGCGGTATAGTTCGCTTCGGCACAGCCTTTATTCCCATGGATGAAGCGCTTTCCATGTGCAGCGTGGATGTAAGCGGCAGACCATTTCTTGTATGTGACGCTGAGTTTTCCGATGACAGAACAGGCAGCTTTGATAATTGTCTTTGCGAGGAATTTTTCAGAGCCTTTGCCTTTAATGCAGGAATTACACTTCACATAAAGAATATGTACGGCAAAAACGACCACCACAAGATTGAATCCATGTTCAAGGCCTGTGCCTATGCCTTAAAGCAGGCAACAGCGAAAAATTCAGACGGTAGTACGGTTTCCACGAAGGGAGTACTATGACAGTAATTATAGACTACGGCGCAGGTAATCTTTTCAGCATAAGAAATGCCCTTGATTACCTTGGAGTTGAAAATAAAATATCACGGGACAAAAAGGACCTTATAGATGCGGACAGACTTATTCTGCCCGGGGTAGGTGCTTTTCCCGATGCTATGAGAATGCTTGATGAGGCAGACCTTACACAAACCATTAGGGAGCAGGCGAAAATAAAGCCCCTTATGGGAATCTGTCTTGGTATGCAGATGCTTTTTGATAAAAGCTACGAATTCGGCGAAACAACCGGCCTTGGACTTATCCCCGGCACAGTTGAGCTAATGCACCCGAAGGGTAACCTTGTAATTCCCCATATCGGCTGGAATGCCCTTGAAATAAACAAGGAATGTCCCTTGCTTTCAAAGGCTGAGGAGGGACAGTATGTATACTTTGTACATTCCTTTGGGGCGGTAACCCACAGCGACAATGTGGGGGCATACTGTGACTATGGTATGAAAGTACCGGGACTTGTGTTCAGCGGTAATGTATACGGCTGTCAGTTCCATCCGGAAAAAAGCGGGGACACCGGTCTTAAAATTTTGCGTAGATTTGCTTCTGTAAAATAACTTCTGTTTTTATGGCTTTTAGAAAATAGCCCTGAACAGTAACTATAAGGAGGATATTATGAAAACCTGTCCAAACTGCGGTATTTTAATGAATGAGTGCTTTTTTACACAGGGAATTTTACCTTTAGGCCCCCAGATTTCTATAAACGACGGCAGTTACAGTCCAAACGTATACAATGTACAGGCTTATGTATGTCCCGGATGTGGTAAGATAGAATTTTATTGTAACGACTATACGGTGGGGGAGTAATACTGTGATAATTTTACCGGCAATAGATATAAAGGACGGCAACTGTGTCCGTCTTGTAAAGGGCGACTATGCCACCGCCCACAAGGTAGCAGACAGCTACATGGATACAGCCTTATCCTTTGAAAGGGCAGGAAGCAAGTGGATCCACATGGTGGATTTAGACGGCGCTAAGGATGCCACTCAGCAAAATAAGGATGTATTTATAGATGTGGCAAAAAACACAGGACTTAAGGTTGAAGTAGGTGGAGGAATACGTTCCCTAGATACGGTTGAAATGTACCTTAAAGAGGGAATTTCAAGGGTAATAATCGGCTCTGCCGCTGTAAAGGACCCGGAGCTTGTTAAAATGGCTGTCAAGGAATACGGGGATAGAATAGCGGTAGGCATTGATGCTAAAAACGGCTATGTGGCAACTGAGGGCTGGCTTGAAACCTCCGATGTGTACTTTACCGAGCTTGCTGTAAAAATGAGCGATGTGGGTGTAAAATATATCATTTTCACCGATATATCAAAGGACGGAACCTTGTCCGGTGTTAATGCAAAACAGCTTGATGAAATAAACAAGTGCTGTAAGGCAAACATAATAGCCAGCGGCGGCGTACATACAATGGCGGATATCCGTATTTGCAGTAAGCTGGGACTTTACGGTACTATTTGCGGCAAGTCCATATATCAGGGTACTCTTGATTTAAAGGAAGCCATAGACTATACAAATAACTAAGGCAGTTTAAGGAGGCAAAAATGCTTGCTAAAAGAATAATACCCTGCCTTGATGTCCGTGACGGCAAGGTGGTAAAGGGTATAAATTTCGTAGGAATAAAGGAAGTAGGGGACCCTGTAGAATGTGCTGAGGAGTACAATAAGCAGGGGGCAGATGAAATATGCTTTCTTGATATAACAGCCACCCACGAGGGCAGAAAGACAATGGTGGATGTGGTAAGAAGAACAGCACAGAGGGTTTTCGTTCCCCTTACTGTAGGCGGCGGAATTTCAAGCGTGGATGATTTTCGTGAACTGCTTCGTTCCGGTGCTGATAAGGTATCTGTAAATTCTGCGGCAGTAAGAAATCCCAACCTTATAAAAGAGGCGGCGGAGATATTCGGCAGTCAATGTGTGGTTGTTGCCATTGACGCTAAGAAAAAGGGCGACAGCTGGACTGTTGTTGTAAACGGCGGCAGAATAGATATGAATATAGACGCCATAGAATGGGCTAAAAAAGCCGAAGAGCTGGGAGCAGGAGAGATACTTCTTACCTCCATGGATACTGACGGCATGAAAACCGGCTTTGATATAGAGCTTTTAAATGCGGTGTGCTCAGTAGTAAAAATCCCGGTAATAGCCAGCGGCGGCTGTGGTACCTTAGAGCATTTTTCCGAGGTATTCAAAAAGACAGAGGCATCAGCTGCTTTAGCGGCATCCCTTTTCCATTATAAGGAGCTTACCGTGGAGCAGGTGAAGGAGCATTTAAGGGAAAATGACATTCCCGTAAGAATAACTCTTTAAGGAGAAATTATGGAACAGAACTTAGACAAATACTTTGTAAAATCAGAGCTTATTCCTGCCATTGTTACCGATATAGATACAGGGGCAGTTTTAATGCTTGCATACATGAATAAGGAGAGCTTAGAGCTTACACTTAAAACCGGTTATACCTGGTTTTGGAGCAGGTCAAGAAAAGAGCTATGGAATAAGGGGGCTACCAGCGGCAATATGCAAAAGGTAATCAGCATCCATTCAGACTGTGATGATGATACACTTTTAGTTAAGGTAAAGCCTGCCGGCCCTGCCTGTCACACAGGAAGCTATTCCTGCTTTTTTAATGAATTATACAAAAACGAAGAATAAGGAAAAAAGGGGTGATTTTATGACACTGTACGAAGAAATTTTTGAGGTACTAAAGCAGCGTAAGGCTGACTATGACAGCGGAAACGCTCCAGAAAAGTCCTATACCTGCTATCTTTTTGACAAGGGTGTAGACAAAATCTGCAAGAAGATAGGCGAGGAGGCAAGCGAAACTATTATCGCCGCCAAGAACGGAGATAATGATGAACTTAAAAACGAAATAAACGATCTTTTATATCATGTTATGGTGCTTTGCGTAAATCAGGGACTTGAATGGTCAGATGTTGAGCAGGTGCTTAACGAAAGAAACGAGAAGATCGGCAACTTAAAGCAATTCCACACAACGGACAAATTATCATGAGGTTAATATGAACTTAAAGAAATCTTTTATCGCATTATTACTTACAACAGCAATCTTTGTTACAGGTTGCAGTGAAAACACCACATCCGGCACATCAGATACATCAAGCGCAGGGGATAATACCTCCTCAGGTGTAACTGAAGTTAATGAGGAAATAAGAGATATTTCCTCTATGGAGCTTGTAAAGGAAATGAAGATAGGCTGGAACTTAGGCAACACCTTGGATGCAGGCTATAAGGGAATATCCAATACCTCCCCTGAAACCATCGAAACCTCCTGGGGAAATCCCGTTACCACAAAGGAAATGATAGATGATATCAAGGCGGCAGGCTTTAATGTTCTTCGTGTACCTGTTACCTGGGAATGGAGCACAGGAGAAGGCCCTGATTATATAATCAGCGAGGCATGGATGAACAGGGTAAAGGAGGTTGTAAATTACGGCATAGATAATGATATGTTTGTAATTCTCAATATCCATCATGAAACCTGGCACTATCCCACAGAGGAAAATTACGAAGCGGCAAGCGACAGATTAAAGAAGGTCTGGACACAAATAGCAAATAACTTCAAGGGCTATGATGAACACCTTATATTTGAGGGAATGAACGAGCCAAGAGTAGTAGGCACAAGTGAAGAATGGATGGGCGGCAGTGAGCCCACAAGAGCAGTTATAAATAAGCTCAATAAGGACTTTATCGAAACTGTAAGAAGCACCGGCGGAAATAACGAAAAAAGACATCTTATGATTCCCCCCTACGGCGCTAATTCCGGAACTGTTGCATTACAGGCACTTGAAGTACCGGAAGATGACGATAAGATAATAGTTTCCGTTCACGGATACCTGCCCTATAATTTCGCCCTTGCTGACGGTAGCGCAGATTTATGGTTTGCCTCAAGGGAAAACTACACCAAAGACATAGACACCCTTGTAAATGACCTTAAGACCATATTTATAGATAAGGGTATTCCCGTAATAATGGGCGAATTCGGTGCAAGAAGCCGTAACAATGAAATTTACCGTGCTCACTGGGCTAAGTATTATGTAACCGCCATGAAGGAAATCGGCGTTCCCTGTGTATGGTGGGATAACAACGCCTATGTAGGAGCAGGAGAGTGTTTCGGCTTATATAACAGAGCATACCGCACCTGGACATTTTCAAAGGTAAAGGATGCACTTATTTCAGCGGCAAACGGCGAATATACCATTGATGAAATTAAAAAAGAGGGCGAACAGCTTATGGAGGAATACAGACAATCCAAAAAGGAAGAAGAATCCGCCCCGGAAGCTACCGAATAAAAGACAAAAAACAACCTCCCGAATTTCTTCGGGAGGATTTTTTTGTCATATTTTTTCAAGGGATTTAGCAAGAAATGCCTTTGTTTTTTCGCTTTTGGGGTTTTCAAATACTTCAGCCGGTGTGCCGTATTCCTCAATTACTCCGTCTGCCATAAATATGACCTTATCCGCCACATTCTTGGCAAAGTTCATTTCATGGGTAACTACTATCATAGTTCTGTCATCGCCCTTAAGCTCTCTTATTACCCTTAATACTTCACCTGTAAGCTCAGGGTCAAGAGCTGAGGTAGGCTCATCAAAGCAAAGTATATCCGGCTTCATGGCAAGGGCTCTTGCAATAGCCACTCTCTGCTGCTGACCGCCTGATAATTCACATGGGTAAAAGTCCTTCTTTTCGGTAAGCCCTACGGATTTAAGAAGCTGTAAGGCCTCATTGTTTATCTCATCCTGTATAGCGGATTTTTCCTTGGCAGAAAGCTTCTTGTCGCTGTTTTTAATACGCATAAGCCCCGGGGCTAAGGTGATATTTCTGAAGGCTGTATACTGGGGGAAAAGATTAAACTGCTGGAACACCAGTCCGAAGTGAAGTCTTTTCTCTCTTTTTTCCTTATCTGAATAGCTCTGCTGTGCATCAAAGATAGTTTCACCGTTAATGGTAAAGGAACCCTTGTCAGCAGTTTCAAGGAAGTTTATACATCTTAAAAGAGTGGTTTTACCGCTTCCTGAGGAGCCTATTATAGCCAGTACCTCACCCTTTTCCATGGAAAAGGTGATACCCTTTAATACATCCGTCTTTCCGAAGGATTTTTCAATATTCTTTACATCAAGAAAAGCCATAATATCCTCCGTTATCCGTTATAGTAGTTGAGCTTCTTTTCGGCATAGTTTAAAAGCAGGGTAAGAATACCCGAGAACAGAAGATAGAATGCACCTACATAGAAAATAGGCCAGATTATGGACTTAAGTCCTACTATATCCTGTGCCGCCTTTAAAACTTCGGTTACCGCAATAACACGGGCAAGGGAGGTGTCCTTTACAAGGGTGATTATTTCATTACCCATGGGAGGAACTATCCTCTTTATAACCTGGAACAGATATATCTTGAAGAATATCTGTGCCTTAGTCATACCAAGCACCTGTCCTGCTTCACCCTGTCCCTTAGGAATACTTTCGATACCTGCACGGTATATTTCGGAAAAGTAGCAGGAGTAGTTAATGATAAAGGCCACAATAACCGCCGTCATACGGGGTAGGGCGGGCCAGTCAAATAACAGACCCGGACCGTAGAATACAAGAATTACCTGGAGCATAAGAGGAGTACCTCTTATGATCCATACAAAGGTTTTAACAAGCCATCTTAAAGGCTTGAATTTTGACATAGAGCCAAGTGTGATAATAAGTCCTAAAGGCAAGGCGCACACAAGGGTTATACCGAATAATAAAAGGGTAACACCAAAGCCGTCTGCCAGCTGGACTGTAACTTCCCAGAAAGACATTTCTTAAATTCCTTTAAAATCAGTTGTCGAATGCGTAAACGTCAGCAAGACCGTACTTTTCAGCGAGCTTCTTAAGTGAGCCGTCCTGTACAAGCTCATCAATAGCGCCGTTGATCTTTGAGAGGAATTCCTTATCCTCAAGACGAACACCTACTGCATATTCCTCAGCAGCAAGCTCAACACCTTCAAGAATCATAAGATCATCAAAGTCTGTGCCTTCACCGATAGAAGCTGTTGCCATAACGTAGTCAATTACAGCAGCATCAGATGTACCGGACTTAACCTCAATAAGTGTATCCTTCTGTGCAGAAACACCTACAAACTTAGCCTTAGAAAGGTTTTCATCTGACTGAATAGCCTTTTCACCTGCAGAACTGCTTTCAGCAGTTACATTAGCGCCTGCAAGGCTTGCTGTATCTGTGAACTTTTCAGCGTTGTCCTTCTTGATAACAAGAACCTGTCTGTTCTTAATGTAGGATGTGGAAAATGCCATATTCTGCTTTCTTTCCTCATCTACTGTAAGACCGTTCCAGATAACGTCGATAGTCTTTGACTTAAGCTCAGATTCCTTCTGTGTCCATTCGATAACCTGGAACTTAGGAGTTACACCCAGCTTTTCGCAAACTGCGGTAGTAAATTCAGTTTCAAAGCCTGTAAGTACATCATTTTCGTCATAGTAGTTCATGGGCTCATAAAGAGTGATACCTACAATCATTTCGCCCTTGTTCTGAATGTAAGCCCAGTCGGTGTTGTCAGAACCGCTGTCTGTTGAGCTTGTAGTTGCGTTTGAGCAAGCAGCAAGGCTAAGGCACATAGCTGCACAAGCTACCATTGATAAAAACTTCTTGAATTTCATTTAAAATTCCTTCCTTTCGTTCACCGTAATACCACATTAGCAAGCTAAAGCAAAACGGCAAAAATATAAATAATTTTACTGTGATATGATAACATAGAATTTACATTTTGTCAAACAAATTACATAGAAAATCAGTAAATCGGACTAATTTCGTCAGATTTAACATTATGAACGGCAAACAAACAAATTTTGATGTATATTGTCACGTGTAAAAATAGGGTAAATTGTTGACAAAATACAGGTATTATGGTATAATCAGGTAAGAAAAATTCAGCACATTAAAGCAATAATTAAAATAAAATTATGATAAGGGGAATTGTTATGAGTAACGAAAAGGGCTGTATACTCTGCGGCGGTGAAATAGTATATTCCCGCACCGGCAGATTTATGGAATGTGCAATCTGCAAAAGACCCGACAGGACAAATGCCGCCTGTGTAAACGGTCATTTTGTATGTAATGAATGTCACAAGAAGGGGCTTGATGTTATTCTTTCCTTATGCAAGGAGGAAACCTCAAAAAATCCCGTTGAAATATTACTTAAACTGGCAGAATGTGGTTTTTGTCATCTTCACGGACCTGAGCATCATGTTCTGGTGGGTGTATCCCTTTGTACCGCATATAAAAACTGCGGCGGAAATATAGACCTTGACAGCGCCATTTCAGAGATACTTATAAGAAGCTCCGGTGTTCCCGGAGGCGCCTGCGGATTTTGGGGCGCCTGCGGTGCAGGTATCGCAACAGGTATTTTTGTATCGGTTATAACCGGCTCCACCCCTTTAAGCGTGGATGAATTCAGACGCTCCCACCTTATGACGGCAAGGGCGTTAAAATCCATAGGAGATCTGGGCGGTCCTCGTTGCTGTAAGCGTTCATCCTTTACTGCCATTGAAAATGCGGTTGACTTTGTGGCAGAGCATATGGGAGTTTATATGGAAAAATCCCCGGTGGTATGCACCTATCACAACACAAACAGCCAATGCAGTGAGGAGCGTTGTCCCTACTATCCCGGCGAATAATTTTAAAGGAAGATTTTATTCTTCCTTTTTTTGTACTGACAAATGTACTTATATAATGTTAGAATATTAAAAAAGGAGGAATTTGATGAAGAAGTCGGCAAAAAATGCAAAAACAAATACAAAAACAAACGCAAATTCAAATAATAATTCAAAAAAATTTTTACCCTGGATAATAGGAATTTGTTGTATTTTAGGATGTATGGCACTTAGAAATGTATCGGAAAGTACCGTATCATCAAGTGTATCATCTGTAGATGAAAACAGCAGCGATAGTGATAATTTCCGGGATGAGCTATGGGGTGAGGACAGCTCCGATGATAATTCGGAAAGCTCAGGCAATAATTCCACCTCCAATGAATTTTTTCAGCCGCCGGCTGATGATTCGACTAAAACCCCCATTACTGTGCCTCCGGTAGAAGATGACCAAACCACTACCCAAAGCACAACAAAAACCCCGGATACTGCGCCACCGGTAGCTAATAACACAACCACCCAAATTATAACAGAAGCTCCCACCTCTGAGCCCTCCCTTGGGAATATGACTGTTCACTTTATAGATGTTGGGCAGGGGGACAGCACCTTTATTGAGCTTCCCGACGGTAAGACAATGCTTATTGATGCAGGGGAGAGGGATAAGGGGGATATAGTTACCACCTACATATATTCCCTTGGGTATGATACTCTTGACTATGTTATAGCAAGCCATGCCCACAGCGACCATATAGGGGGACTTCCGGATGTAATAAGCTCCTTTAATGTTAATAATTTCTACCTTACCGCCATGGCCGCTGATACAAAAATATACGAGGATATGCTTATCGCCGTTGACAACAGCGGTGCTAAGACCCGTGTAGTAACGGCGGGGGATTATATTATAAACGAGAGCAGTCTTTCGGCTTTTGTAGCAGCCCCTGTAAGCCTTACCAATGAAAATCAGAATAACAATTCCATAGTGTTAAAGCTGACTTACGGCGAAAATGTATTCTTATTTACAGGAGATGCGGAAAAGGAAGAGGAGGACTCTATTCGCAGTAATATCAAGTGTGATGTTATAAAGGTAGGTCATCACGGCAGTACCACCTCATCCTCAAGTAATTTCCTTAAAAAGACAGAGCCTACCTACGGAGTTATTTCCTGCGGAATGGGAAATTCCTACGGTCACCCCACGCAAACCATACTTGATAGATATAAAAACGCAGGTATAAAGCTTTTCCGTACCGATTTACAGGGAACTATCATATTTACAAGCGACGGCAAAAACCTTACCGCCAATGTTTCCCCCACAAATAACTTTACCCCGGGCGCAGTAACCTCACAGACAACTACACAAAAGCCTGCCCAGGCAACACAAAAGCCTGCTGTAACTACCACAATACAGCAAACCGATCCTCCCACCGAGGGCGGTACTACCTATGTTCTTAACACAAGCTCAAAGAAAATTCATTTTGCCGATTGCAGCAGCGTAGACAGAATGTCAGAGAAAAACAAGGCATACACAAATGACTATGAGGGAGCAATAGCCCAAGGATATACTCCTTGTCAGAATTGTAATCCTTAACTATTGCAATTTTAGTAAGAATGTGCTATATTTACATCAAGAGGTGATACTATGGAACTGGTATCTATTGGTGTAAATGAGCTTCACGACGGCAGTTATAATGTTTACCGTGAAAATTATTTCGGCACATATCTTCTGCTTTTACTGAGAACACCTGCCTTATTCTGCTTTGAGGGTGACTGGGTAGAATTACCCGAAGGCACAGCTGTACTTTACGCTCCCAAAAGCCTTCAGCAGTATAAGGCCATAAACGGCTCCTACATAGATGACTGGCTTCACATAAAGGCCGAGGACAAGGAAATAGAGCGTTTCGGCATTGTGCTTAATCGCCCTATGGTCATAAAGGATGTAGAGCGAACCTACTCAATTTTCCGCATTATGAAGGAGGAGTATGTAACATACGGTTACAAATATAACAACATTGTTGAATCCCTTCTTAACGCACTTTTATTCAAGCTGTCCTGTTCAGGAGAATTTATCTCCGGCAGTAAGGGGGCAATAGATAAAATTCACAGAGAGGTATGGCTGTTTCCAATGAGGGAATGGCTTCTTGCGGATACCGCAAGAAATGCCGGCCTTAGTATAAGCCGCTTTGAGGCTATATATTTAAAGGAATACGGCATATCCTTTACTGCAGATGTTATCAATTCCCGTATTGAATATGCCAAGGAATTACTTAAAACAAGTAATCTTCCCATAAGAGTAATAAGTGAAAAATGCGGCTACAAGAACGAAAACTTTTTCTCAAGACAATTTAAAAGCAAAACCGGATATACCCCGGGACAATGGAGAAAAAATTAGCACTATCTTATTTATTGTTTAATTATACAGTAAGATAGTGCTATTTTTTATGAAATAAATTTATTGAAATGCTCTCAATAAATTGATATACTTTAATTAAATTCATGGAGGTTTTTATGAAAAATCAGCATTGTAAATCGCATCCCTTTTAATGACAGCGGTAATGGTAATAACTGCTTCCGGCTGTTCTGAGGCAAACACCGGCACAACATCATCAGCTACAGAAACAGTTGTTGAAGAACAAAAATCCGCAAGGGTATCTGTTACAGATACCAAGTTTACGGTTGACGGCAAGGAATTATTTATAAACGGCGTAAACACCCCCTGGAGCTACTGGAATGACTTCGCAGGCGGTATGGACGAGGAATTCTGGGATAGGGAATTTGCCCGTATGGCACAGGATAACATAAACTGCACCAGAATATGGGTGAACTGTGACGGCGAAAGCATAGTAAGACTTAATTCAAAGGGCGGCATTATAAATATAAACGAGGGCCATTGGACAGACCTTGATAAGCTGTTTGCAATAGCTGAAAAATACAAGGTATATATTATGCCTACACTTTTATCCTTTGACCATTTCAAGGCTTCAAGCGGCAGCGTTATCAAGTGGCAGAAGCTCATTCAGAGCAAGGAATACACCGATCAGTTTGCAGAAAAGTATGTAAAGGAATTCTGCAACAGATATAAGGATCAGGAATACATATTCGGCATTGACATTATGAACGAGCCCGACTGGGTATATGAAAACGAAGAATGCGGTAAAATAGGCTGGGATCACTTATCCTATTTCTTTGGCAAGTGCGCCCAGACTATCCACGAAAATTCCGACATTTTAGTTACAGTCGGTATGGGTATAGTAAAGTATAATTCCGCAAAGTACGAGGGCAATAAAATTTCCGACGAATACTTAATGGAGTTTACCGGAAGCGACAAGGCCTTTGTTGACTTTTACAGCACCCACTACTATAACTGGCAGAAGCCCTGGTTTGGCTTCCCCTGTGATAAGAGCCCCGAGGAATTCGGACTTGCAGAAAAGAAGCCCTGTCTTATAGGTGAAACCCACAATGACGATGAGGCAGAATGTAAAATGAGTCTGACAGACAAATATAAGTCTGTTTATGATAACGGATGGTGCGGCATTATGGTATGGATGCAGCCCTCCGGCGGTGATAATGTATGGTATTCCTATGACCTTACAAGGGTGGCTACCAATGCTATGGCAGAATACATACCGGATAAAATACACCCCTTAGGATGAAGTAAAGAATGAATAAGAAAATACTTCCGGTATTATCCCTTTGTATCGCATTTAAGCTAAAGGAGGATATATGAATTTTCAAATCAAGGATGATTTTTATCTTGACGGTAAGCCCTTTAAGATAATATCCGGCTCAATTCATTATTTCCGTACAGTAAAGGAATACTGGCGTGACAGACTTGAAAAGCTGGTAAACATAGGCTGTAACACGGTTGAAACCTATATCCCTTGGAACTATCACGAGCCGAAAAAGGGCGAATTTATATGGGACGGAAACCATGATATATGCCAATTTCTTGATATAGCCGGGGAGCTTGGGCTTTATATAATTCTGAGACCCTCACCCTATATCTGTGCCGAATGGGAATTCGGCGGACTTCCTGCCTGGCTTCTTAAGGATAAGAATATGAAGGTAAGATGCAGCTATAAGCCCTATCTTGATGCGGTAAGCGATTATTACGATGAGCTTATCCCGAAATTAGTACCATATCAGATAGACAAGGGCGGAAGGCTTATACTTATCCAGATCGAAAATGAATACGGCTATTACGGTAATGATACCGCCTATATGGAATTTTTAAGGGATAAGATGAGAAGCCTTGGAATAACCGTTCCCTTTGTAACCTCCGACGGCCCTTGGAAGGAAGAAATATTCCGTTCAGGATATGTTGAGGGAGCATTACAGACAGGAAACTTCGGCTCAAGCGCAGACTGGCAGTTTGACCAGATGAAAAAGCTAATGGGGGATAATAAGCCCCTTATGTGCATGGAATTCTGGAACGGCTGGTTTGACAACTGGGGAGAAGAGCACCACATCACCGAGCCCCAAAAGGCGGCGGCAGAATTGGATGCCTTATTAAACAGAGGCAGTATGAATTTCTATATGTTCCAGGGCGGAACTAATTTTGGCTTTATGAACGGCCGAAATACCCTTACCTCCTATGATTATGATGCCCCCTTAACCGAGGACGGACAGATAACCTATAAGTATGAGGAATTAAAGCAGGTAATTAAAAAATACCGTGATTTCACGGAAATTCCCCTTTCCACTAAAATTAAAAGAAGAAGCTACGGCGAAATAAAATGCACCGGAAAAACCGACCTGTTTTCCTGTCTTCGGTATAATTCAACCCCGGTAATATCCCCATACCCCCTTACAATGGAGGATATAGATTGCTATTACGGATATTGTCTTTACAGACTTTCTTTAAAGGATTATGAAACCGTAAAGGACATCAGCATAGAAAATGCCTCAGATAAGGTTTATGCCTATCGCAACGGTAAATATTTATTTACCGCCTTTGGAGATACCATGGGAAATAAATTCTTAGAGGACGGAACCAAAAAGGGCGGAGTCCTTGATTTATTAGTTGAAAACATGAGCAGAGAAAACTTCGGTACATGGCTTGATTACCAGCGAAAGGGAATAGCAGGAGGAGTAAGGGTAAATGACCGCCGTTACTTCGGATATGAGATATATCCTATCCCCTTAGATGAAGCTCAGCTTTCCAAAATAGACTTTACAATGGGCTACAGTAAGGGTGTTCCTGCATTTTATGAATTTAAATTCACAGTAGATGAAAAGTGCGATACATTCCTTGATTTTGACGGCTTTGGCCATGGCTGTGCCTTTGTAAACGGCTTTAATATCGGAAGATTTCGCAATACAGGCCCCCAGAAAAGATTATATATTCCTGCACCGTTATTAAAAGAGGGAGAAAATACAATAATCCTCTTTGAAACAGAGGGTATATCCACTGACAGAATTACTTTAAGCGGTACACCCTTATTAGGATAACAAAATTTTATATAAAAAAAGGCTGTGGAAAACCACAGCCTTAAATATTTCTTATCAATAATTTTCTGCATGAATTTCAAAGTAGCTCTGGGGATGTGCACAGGTGGGACAAACCTGGGGTGCTTCTGTGCCCACTACAATATGACCGCAGTTGCGACATTCCCATACCTTAACCTCGCTTTTCTTAAATACCTCAGCAGTTTCTACATTCTTAAGAAGTGCACGGTATCTTTCCTCATGGTGCTTTTCAATGGCAGCCACCAGTCTGAACTTAGCCGCCAATTCAGGAAAGCCCTCCTCCTCAGCGGTTTTTGCAAAGCCGTCATACATATCTGTCCATTCGTAGTTTTCACCGGCCGCCGCATTGGCAAGGTTGGTAGCTGTATCGGCTATACCGTCATTAAGCTCCTTAAACCACATTTTTGCGTGTTCCTTTTCATTTTCCGCTGTCTTTAAGAAAAGAGCTGCTATCTGCTCAAAACCTTCCTTTTTAGCCTTTGATGCAAAGTAGGTGTACTTATTTCTTGCTTCACTTTCACCTGCAAACGCAGCCATAAGATTTTTTTCTGTCTGGGTTCCTGCATACTTACTCATAATTTTATACCTTCCTTTACTTATAATTTTACAGTAGAAAAATTAAATTACTGTATAATACTATTTTATCACATTTTAACTGATAAGTCAAGGAAAGTGAATTTTTTAATATGCAGGTTGCATAAAAAATAACTGTGATTTTGTTGACTAAAGTAAAATTTTGTGTTATACTTTTTTATAGCGTATAAATAAATCCGGAAATATAGTTAAAATAATAATGAGGTGATATTATGTGTACCAGCATTGCATTTAAAACTGAGGATTTCTATTTCGGAAGAAATATGGATATTGACTACGGCTTTGGGGAGGGGGTAATGATAACCCCAAGAAATTACCCCTTTAAATTCCGCTTTGAAAAGGAAATAAGTCAGCACTATGCCTTTATCGGCATGGCGTCCTGTGTAAATGATTTTCCCCTTTATGCAGAGGGGGTAAACGAAAAGGGTCTTGGCATGGCAGGACTTAATTTCCCGGGAAATGCAAGGTACAGCGAAAGCCCGGCTGAAGGTAAAACAAACCTTGCGGTATTTGAATTTATACCCTATATATTATCCACCTGTGACAGCGTGGATAAGGCAAGAAGCGTTATAGAAAACACCGTTCTTATAAATGAGCCCTTTGCACCAAATATGCCCAATACCCCATTACACTGGCATATAGCAGACAGGGAAAAATCCATTGTGGTCGAATATATGGCAGACGGAGTTCATATATATAATAACCCCATGAATTCCATGACCAATAATCCACCCTTTGATTTTCACCTTACTAATGCCTGTCAGTATCTTAATTTATCGGTGGATACCCCTTTAAGTAAATATGCCGAAGCCACGGGAATTAAAACCTTCGGCAAGGGCATGGGAAGTGTGGGACTTCCGGGAGATTTTTCCCCGGCATCAAGATTTATAAAGGTATCCTATATTCTTGCAAATTCAAAATGCGACGGGGACGAAATATCAAGCGTTTCCCAGTATTTCCACATTCTTGATACGGTAGCCGTTGTAAAGGGAAGTGTTGAGGACACCCCGGGAAACTGCTATTGTACCACATATTCCTGCTGTATGAACGCAGATAAGGGTATATATTACTATAAGCTTTACAATAACAGCAGAATAACCGCTGTTAATATGTATAATTCCGATCTTGATTCAGATAAGCTCACAAGATATGAGTTAAGACGGGAAAATGATATTTTATTTGAAAATTAAGGAGGAATAATTATGCTTAATGCAGGAGATAAGGCACCTGATTTCACACTTTCCGACAAGGACGGAAATATGGTATCATTATCGGATTTCAAGGGTAAAAAGGTGGTAGTGTATTTCTATCCCAAGGACAATACCCCGGGCTGTACAAGACAGGCCTGTGCCTTCGGACTTAATTACCTTAAAATAAAGGCCTTAGGTGCTGAGGTAATAGGTATCAGCAAGGATAGTGTTGCATCCCATACAAAATTTGCTGATAAGTACCAGTTACCCTTTATACTGCTTTCCGACCCTGAGCTTGTGGCAATAAAGGGCTTTGATGTATGGCAGGAAAAGAAAAACTACGGCAAGGTATCTATGGGTGTTGTAAGAACTACTTATATTGTGGACGAAAACGGCATTATCGAAAAGGTATTTTTAAAGGTAAAGCCTGACACCAATGCCGATGAGATAATAGAATATCTGGGTCAGTAATTATTTGTGATTTTTCCGGTATTCCCTCGGAAGCACCTTATACGCAGCCTTAAATGATGAGGTAAACTTGCTCTGACTGTCATAGCCCACAGCGGCAGAAATCTGAGCTATGCTCATATCCGTTTCTCTTAACAGTCTTGCGGCCTTTTCCATTCTGTGCTCCTTTATATGGGCGGCTATGGAGTTTCCGTAAACCACCTTAAAGGCTGACTTTAATGTGGTGGGATTGATATGATACTGCCTTGCAAGGGCTTCAATGGTTGGTCTTTCGTTTATCTGACTTGTAAGACAGTCATGAATACTGTGTATTATATCCACAATATCCGACTGAACACCATTTAGCTTGTTATTGTCAAGTAATTCAGGCTTGTGAAGATATAACAGCAATTCAATAACCTTCAACCTCTGATACGGTAGTCTTAATTTATCGGGCTTATTGTAGAAGGCGGAAAAAATGCTTTCCGTTTCCTCGTTGCCTGATAAAAAGGCCACCGTATTATTTTTGCACAATTTATCCGGCAGAGAAAGTATAAGCTCCCTTTCAATAAAATCAGGAATATCTGCTTCGCTGAGATCTATCTGTATAGAAAGTCCTGTATATTTACCCTCAGGTATAGTGATAACTGAATTAGTACAGGCGTTCATTGTATGGACAGAAAAATCCCCGGGATTTAAATAGATATGGTTATCATCACTCATTTTCCATTCCATCTGTCCTGCTTTACAGTAGTTTATCTGAATTATATTTTCCATTGAGCCATGCTGATGCCGTACAGAAAAATTGTTTGTATCAAATTCTATATATGCCGCTTCAACTCCGGGGAAAAGGGGAGTAATATCTATGCTGAAATTTTCCCCCAGCTGATTTTTCAATGTCATAAATTCGTTTTTCATAATTACTCCTCAGGGCAGGAAATTTCCATTACCTGTTCTATCATTAAATGAAGAAGTCTGCTTTGCTCATTGTCTGCGGCCCTGTAATAAACCTCCTTGCCATTTCTTCTGCTTGTTATAAGTCCGCTGTTTTTAAGTGGCCTTAAATGGTGAGATACAGCAGGACTCGACATATTAAGCATAGCGGAGATATTTATTACACATTCCTCACAATGGCATAAAAGCCAGAATATCCTTATTCTGGTGGTATCGCCAAGCTGTTTGAAGGTGTCTGCAATTATCTGAAAGTTATCCACCTTTTCTATCTGCTTTCTTATAAATTCGGTGTTAGTATTTTCGTTGTGATTATGTGGTAACTGCTTTAATTCCATAACATAGCCTCTTTTCATCAGAATTTCGCCCTTTTGGAAATAGTTTTAGCCCAAAAGGGAGAATAGCCAAAAAGTCTATTGACTTATCACTTTACAAGTATTATACTACAATCAGAACGATTAATCAAGTGCTTAATCGTAAAATCATTAAGGAGGAGCTTATTATGAAAAAGACCTATAAAATTGAAGTGGATTGCGCAAACTGTGCAAACCTTATGGAGGATGCCACAAGAAAGACTGAGGGTGTTGCAAATGCAACAGTAAACTTCATGACCCAGAAGATGATCGTTGAGTTTGCCGATGGTGCAGACCAAAAGGACGTTATGAAGAATGTGCTCAAGGCTTGCAAGAAGGTTGAGCCTGACTGCGAAATCGAGCTTTAATAAAATTCCCCCGGATTTTTCCGGGGGTGTAAAACAAAAGAAAGGGGATAAGTCTTATGCAGGAGATAATTATAGATATACTGTTGTCTGTGGTCATACTTGCATCTGCCGGAATGCTTATATTCCTTGGTAAAAAGAGTATGAATAAAAATCAGAGGGTAATGATGACAAGAATTATGATAGCATCAATTATACTTCTTGTTTTACAGTTTATATCCGCTGATGTATTTGACCGGCTTGATAACATTTTGTTCCCCACAGCAGGCAGATGGATAAGACTTTTATGTTATTTTGCAGATTACCTTGTTATCGGCTATGATATATTAAAGAATGCCGCTATAGGTATAAAAAATCGTAGGGTATTTGATGAAAACTTCCTTATGGCGGTAGCCACAGTAGGTGCCATGGCACTTGCCATTTATGAAAACGGCGAGTATCTTGAGGCTATTGCGGTTATGCTGTTCTATCAGATAGGCGAATGGTTCCAGGGATATGCGGTAGGAAAGAGCCGCAAAAATATTTCCGAGCTTATGGATGTTCGTCCGGACTATGCCAATATCGAGGTTGACGGAAAGCTCGAACAGGCAGATCCGGATGAGGTAGAAATAGGAAGCATTATAGTAGTACAGCCCGGTGAAAAGGTACCCATTGACGGTGTTATAGTTGAGGGTAGTTCAAGCCTTAACACAAGCGCCCTTACAGGTGAAAGCCTTCCCCGTGAGGCTGATGTGGGCGACGAGGTAATAAGCGGCTGTATCAGTATGACGGGTGTACTTAAAATTAAAACCACCAAGGAATTCGGTGAATCCACCGTTTCAAAGATTCTTGACCTTGTGGAAAACGCAAGCTCCAGAAAATCAAAGTCCGAGGACTTTATTTCAAAGTTTGCAAAGATATACACCCCGGCGGTATGCTATGCGGCACTTGCCCTTGCAATACTTCCGCCGGTTGTCAGAATGTCATTCATGAGCGTTGACCCGGAGTGGGGAATATGGATTTACCGTGCTCTTACATTCCTTGTAATAAGCTGTCCCTGTGCTCTTGTTATCAGTATTCCTTTGAGCTTCTTTGCAGGAATAGGTGGGGCAAGTAAAGAGGGTGTACTTGTAAAGGGCTCTAACTTCCTTGAAATTTTATCAAAGACAAAAACCGTGGTATTTGATAAAACAGGTACACTTACAAAGGGTAACTTTGAAGTTAATGCTGTTCACCACAACACAATAAATGAAAAACAGCTTATCGAATATGCCGCCCTTGCGGAAAGTGCTTCCTCACACCCCATAAGCAAGAGTATTCAAAGGGCTTACGGCAAGGAGATAGACAGAAGCAGAGTATCAGACATAGAGGAAATAAGCGGCAACGGTGTTACAGCCTTAGTAGATAATGTTAAGGTTGCGGCAGGTAATGACAAGCTGATGAAGCATCTGGGTATTGAATACCATGACTGTCACAGTACCGGCACTATTATCCACATAGCTATAAATGATAAGTATGCAGGACATATAGTAATTTCCGATATTATAAAGCCCACCTCAAAGGAGGCTATTAAGGCTCTTAAATCAGCAGGAGTTGAAAAGACGGTAATGCTTACGGGCGATGCTAAAAAGGTAGCCGACAAGGTTGCCGCAGAATTAGGCATAGATACTGTATGCAGTGAGCTTTTACCTGCGGATAAGGTAAGTAAGGTAGAACAGCTTTTAGCTGAAAACAAAAACGGCAAGCTGGCTTTTGTGGGCGATGGTATCAATGACGCCCCGGTATTATCAAGAGCAGATATAGGTATAGCCATGGGTGCTATGGGCTCAGATGCGGCTATTGAGGCTGCGGATATAGTGCTTATAGACGATGATCCTAAGAAAATATCAAAGGCAATAAAAATATCAAGAAAGTGTCTTGGCATAGTATATCAGAATATAGTTATGGCTCTGGTAGTAAAATTCGCCTGCCTTATATTAGGCGCTTTCGGTATAGCCAATATGTATCTTGCAATCTTTGCAGATGTTGGTGTAATGGTACTTGCTGTGCTTAATGCAATAAGATGCCTTTTTGTAAAGAAATTATAATAAACCGCCTATCCCCCTGTGAGGCGGTGAAAAAATTACTAAAGACCTCCGGATTTTCGGGGGTCTTGATTTTTTTTTTACTTTGTGGTATACTTAAATAAATAAATAATAGGGGAATTTATATGGATTTAGGAAAGGTTTTTGAAGGTATTATCAGGGGGATAGGTATATTTTTCATTACTATCTTTACATCTCTTATGTCAATGTGCAGGGCAGGGGATTATTTCGAATATAAAAGTAACGTTGAGAATGCCGCTACCAATATGCTTCAATGTGTTATAAACCAGGATAAAGAGGGGCTTTATGAATATCTTAACGATGTTATAAAGGAGCATTATTCCTCTGATGCCTTAGATGAAATTGAAAGGCTTTTTGAGGATATAGACGGAAATATTACCTCTTATGATTATGAGGGGGAGGGCGGAGGCCAGCAGACCACCGAATACGGCGAAATGATTTTTTGCAGTACGCACCCCGGCTTTGAAATAACCACCGACACAGGAAAAGAATATCTTATTGAATTTTCCTATATCTATGTATGGAATGAAAAGCCCGAGGGCGAAGGTCTTAATATGATATTTTTAGTAGAGGACGGAGATTGGGATAAGGCTATAAGATATATGACTGATGTTTATGATGCTTCAAAAGAGTATTTATACGAAGATTAAATTTCACGGCAGATTTATTCTGCCGTTTTTTATTTTGATATGGGATAACATTGACTTTTCTATTTTGCTATGCTATACTCAATTAGGCAAAATCATTTTTCGGCAAGGTGAACTTATGTATAAAATCAGCGTTATTCCAAATGAAAAAATAAAGAATGTATCAAAGAGCCTTTACGGGCTTTTCTTTGAGGACATAAACAGAGCAGGGGACGGCGGCTTATACGCAGAATTACTGCGAAACAGAGCCTTTGAGGATGGAATTATCCCAAAGGGCTGTACCTATGACAAAAATAACAGGCTTATAACCTCACCCACAGGCTGGGTATCCTCCTTTGATTGCTATGAGGGTGAGGGAATTGCAGGCTGGGAAAACGGCAATTCAAATATGACCCTTATTTCAGATGATACCCTTAATATAAACAGAAAAAGGGCTTTATCTGTTATATTCAAGGGCGGCTATATCCTTAACAACGGCTTTTGCGGAGTACCCCTTGAAAAGGATAAGGAATACAGATTTTATTTCTTTGCAGGAGAGGTAAAAATAGGCTTTACATCCTTATTCCCCACAGATACCTATAAGGGCAGAAAAAACGGCTTAAGGCAGGACCTTGTAAACAAGCTCCTTGACTAAAAGCCAGCATTTCTCCGTTTCCCCGGCGGCTGTATAGTGGAGGGCTTTTCTAAGGAAACCGCCTTTCGCTTTGAGGATACAATAGGCCCTGTATGGGAAAGAAAGTCCCACTATCTTTTATGGTCCTATATGACCACCAACGGACTTGGCTTTCATGAGTATCTGCAATTCTGCGAGGATGCAGGAATAGATGCCATGTATGTATTTAACTGCGGTATGACCTGTCAGGGAAGATGCCCGGATTATTTTGACGAAAAGCTCACCGAGGAGTTTTACAATGACACAGTTAATGCCATACTCTATGCCACCGCAGAGGAAAACACCTACTGGGGTAAAAGGCGTGCCGAAAACGGACATCCAAAGCCCTTTACGGTTTTAAAGTATCTTGAAATAGGAAACGAAAACTGGGGAGAGGAATATAATAAGCACTATAAGTATTTCTATGAAAGACTGAAACAGCAGTTCCCTCAGTTTATATATATTTCCACCGACCACACAGAAAGAGCAGGAATTCCCACTGAATATGTGGGTGAGCATTTTTATTCCGATCCGGTTTTCTTTGCCTCAAATCATGATATGTATGATAATATTTCCGGGGAAATAAAAATATACTGCGGAGAATATGCCTCCACCATAGGCTGTAAGGAGGGTATACTTTACGGGGCCTTAGGAGAAGCCGCATTTTTAACAAGTATAGAACGAAATCAGGATAAAGTTCCCATGACAAGCTATGCACCCTTACTTCAGAATGTGGCATATAAGGCATGGGAGCCGGATATGATACTCTTTAACAATCACGAAAGCTACTGTATACCAAGCTATTATATGCTTTCCATGTTTGCAGGTAACAGGGGAGATTATGTATGCAGTCATGATGTTATCACCGAATATGATATACAAAAGCCCACCGGCTGTTTTAAAGTAACAGAGAATATAAGGGATATTATTTTAAACGGCAATAGCGTAACGGAAATTAAGGGGGATAACAAAACAATGGAGAGTTATCCTTTACCTTAAATTCAGACAGCCTTCATCTTTCCTTCTGGGATAATTATTTACCCGGCGAGGATCAAAATCACTATGACTGGATAATAGAAAACAACACAAGCAAGGTCATACACTATAACGGCTGGTCGCAGGAGATAATTTCCGGAAAAAGAAATTGTGATATGACTGATACAAGCAGGGTATATGTAAGGCTTATAAATGACAGCTATGAATTAAGGATAAATGATAAAATTATCCACAAGGGCAATTTAAAGAAAATTCCCCATATAACCGCTGTATGTACTGTTGATAAGGCTTCCAATCAGCTTATTACAAAGGCGGTAAATATATCCGAAAGGGAAATTCCTTTGAAATTAGATATAAGCGGTGACATTTCCAAAAAAGCAAGTGTCACTGTTTTAACAGCAGACAGCTATTCTTCCGGTAATTCCTTTAAGGAAAAACAGGCAGTAAGCCCTGTTTCGCAATATGTTGAATTATCAGAAGATTATACTATAAGTATAAAACCCCGTTCAAAAAATATAATCAGACAAAATCTTATTTAAGGAGAGAATTTTATGTTGATAATGTTAGGGGTAGTGGCATTATATACTATCTGCTCCCTTAATGACAAGTACGCAGTAAGCAAGGCAGGCTTTAACGGTTATCGTCTTACCTTCTTAATGGCGGCAGGTACTGTGCCCTTTTTAGCGGTAATGCTACCCTTTGCAGACAGGAGCTTTACCTTATGCCCCCAGTCATTTATATTTATACTTCTTATTGCATTAAGCAAGTATCTTGAATTTTTCACAGGTGCGGCAATATTAAAGGAAATGTCCGTATTTGAGCTTAAAGCATGGCTTGGTATAATACTATTCGTATCCTATTTTTCCGATATAATAATGAATACCGCCACTTTTAATATTTTAAAGATACTGTGTATCGGAATAACCGTTGCAGGACTTGTAATAATAGCAAAGTCCGGCAGGGGAACGGTGCATTATAAAAAAATAGTATTGCCCCTTATAGTATATTTAGCGGCAAAATTCGGCTATGGCTTTATTATGGTACAGGCAGAAAAATATATATCCTCCACCATGACACTTTTCTTTGCCCTTATAGTTCTTGCTCTTGTTATGATTCCCTTTGCAAAGCCTCTTAAAATGGCTAAGGAAAGCCCTGAGGGAATAAAGGGCGTTATTATCGTAGTTTTATGTAAGCTACCTAACGCCTTAGGACTTATGGGAGAAAATGCAGTAGCGGCGCAAAGTCTTACAAACTACTCATTTATTCAGCCTATGATACTTGTGGTAGTGCTTATTATAGGGCTTTTCAATAAGGAGCAAAAGCCCTCAGCCCTTAATATCACCGGCAGTATTATCTGCACCGCAGGAATATTAGGCTTTCAGCTTGCCGGACTGATTTAAACAGCATAAATAAAGATCCCTGTATTTTTACAGGGATCTGTTTTTATAAGCCCATATTTTTAAGCTCACTTACAAGTGAGATATAAAATTCACATACGTCAAAATCCTTGCGGTTGTGTCTTGTTAAATCTATGGTATCTGCATGGGATACACCCTCCGGAGATTTTATTTTCAGCTGTCGGAAATTATATCCCCATACCGCACTTTGGGGACTTACAAGACCGTCATTATCACCGTCAAAGTGCTTTACAAATCTGTTTGTAAAGCAAAGAGGAAATACATTTCTGACGGGTCTGTTTATTTTGCTTGCGGTACTCTGATAATATATACCCGGTCTGTTTGGTGTCTTTTCATTAAAGCTTTTACAATATGATGCAGTAAGACAGCTTACCGCCCCTATAAAGTCCGGGGAATTATCCCCGAGAGTTCTGAACATACTGTTATATGTATCGGCGAGCTTGTTTTTTACCTTGTCGGGAGCCTTCGTAAGCATCCAGTCCGCAAATTCACAGCCCCTGTGGGGTGTGTTTATTGTGGTAAGAGAAGCCACATACTTATCCATGCCAAGATGAGTTATTGCATAGCGGGAATCAAGGCCCCCCTTAGAGTGGGCTATAATGTTTACCTTTTCCGCCCCGGTTTGCTTTATTACCTTTTCCACCTCAGCGAAAACTTCCTTTGCGCTGTCCTCCACCGTAAGGGCGGATTGCTGATTGCCGTAATAAATTTCAGCGCCGTTTATCTGAAGCTGTGCAGGAATTCTGCCCCAGTAATTAAGATGCTTTAAATCTCTGAAAAATACCCCATGCACCATAACAATAGGGTATTTTGTTTTGCAAAGCTGTTGAGCCTTTCTGTCATTATTTCTTTTTTCTCTATCCTCCTCAGCCCTTACATCATATCTTATAAGCCTTATAATCTTTCTTAAAATAAGCAGATTTACAATAGGCACAATACCGAACAAAAGTCCGATTATCCGCCATTTAAGGCCTATTATGGGGGAGGTGAGATATACTCTTATAATGCCGTTCCAGAAAACTATAAAGTCGCTTGCAATATATATTATAAGAGCCCACCAGAACTGAAAGCCCCATTGATTTTGAGTCCATATATATACCATAATTCCTGCCTGGGGAATTATCCCTATTGCAAAGGCGGTAAGTAAATCAGCCCCGTCAGATGATACTCTGTACTGGAGATTTACTCTTCTTACAAAGGAGGGGAATATGTTTACTATAACAAAAGCAAGCATCCCGAGTATTCCCACAATGATACCGTATAACAGGCCGTTTCCTATCAATGTGGCATTTATTGTTTCAATACCTGTAAGAACTATGGTAAGCAGGATAACGCGTAAAAAATTATTACGAAACATTTCATTCACCTTTTATATTTAATAAATAAATTCTATCATAATAACAAAGCGTTGTCAATAAAAAGGCGTATGATAATTCATACGCCTTTATATTTAAATTCCGGGAATGGAGTTTATAAGGCTTATTACAAACACGGTAACTAAAAGTACGGGAAGTACAAACCTTAGATAAGGCTTAATCCATTTCTGAATTTTAAAGCCCTTGCCGGTGTTAGCCTCCTCTACAAAATTATCATAACCCCAGCCCTTCTTTATAACACAGAACACAAGTATAATTATACTTCCCAAGGGCAGCAGGATATTACTTACAATAAAGTCCTCTAAATCAAGGACGGTACTGCCGTCCCCTAAGGGTGCAAATCCGGAAAGAAGATTATATCCCAAAGCACAGGGAAGCGACAATACTATCATAGCGCCTAAATTTATATAGCAGGCCTTTTTTCTTGACCAGCCGAATAAATCCATATTCATACTTATGATATTTTCAAACACCGCAAGCACTGTACTGAAAGTGGCAAAAAGCATAAATACAAAGAATAAAGTTCCCCATATTCTGCCGCCGGGCAGGTGATTGAATACATTGGGAAGGGAAATAAACAGCAGGGAAGGACCGCTGTCCGGCTCTACTCCGTAAGCAAAGCAGGCAGGGAAAATAATAAGTCCGCTTGTGATAGCTACCAAGGTATCAAGAAGGGCAACATTCACACTTTCTCCTAAAAGGCTCCGTTCCTTACCTATGTAGCTGCCGAAAATCGCCATAGCGCCTATACCAAGGCTTAAGGTGAAGAATGCCTGTGTCATAGCACCGATAATTACATTTACAATGCCCACATCCATCATTTTCTGTAAATCCGGAAGCAGATAGAATTTAAGTCCCTCAATACCGCCCTCAAGGGTAATACTGTGAATAGCCAGCACCACCATAAGAACAATCATTACCGGCATTATTATATTTGTAACCTTTTCAAGACCCTTCTGAAGTCCTATACTGTTTACAAGAAATCCAAGTATTACAATTACCGCCATACATCCCACCATTACTAAGGGATCAGACAGCATTTCATTAAATATCCCGGCAACCGCCTCTTTATCCTTGCCGGCATATATTCACGAAATGCTTGCATAAATGTAATACAGCATCCAGCCTGCAACGGTTGTATAGAATATCATCAGCATATAGTTACCGATCATGCACATTATACCGTGGAAATGACATTTCTGTCCTGGCTTTTCTATTTGCTGATACATTTTTATGGGACTTTTAGCGGCGGCACGACCTATGCTGAATTCCATTGTAAGAATAGGCACGCCGAAAATTATAAGGAAGAATATGTAGAACAATACAAAGGCGCCTCCGCCGTATTGTCCTACCATATAGGGAGATTTCCATACATTTCCCACACCTATTGCACAGCCTGCACTAAGCAAAATAAAACCAAGTCTGGTTTTTAGCTTTTCTCTTTCCATACCCTTTTCCTCATTTCTCTTTATAACCTGTCATATAAAAAAGCCGGGCTCATATTCTTGACTCCTCGCTTTAAATCCGGTTATGCGTTAAAACAGCAACTCATCAAACGAGAATTCAGCAATGAACCCATATATCTATTTCACTCTCAGAGGGTGTTTCAAATAAACTTTCAAATTTTGCCATAAGATTTTTATCGACGATATAGGCTGCATTCTCTCCCTTCGAGACCAATTCATTCCTATGTGCGATTCGCTCTTTCCACACTTCATCGCTTATATCCATATAGTAAAATTCGCATTCAATATCCCGAACTGTGAAAAACTCCCTCGCTGCAGAACGCTTGCATCTTGACCAAAAGCCCCAATCCAAAATTACATTTATTCCACTCTTGATAATCTCAACTGATTTTTGAAAGAGGTAATTTTGTATTCTTTCCGTGTATTCATCGTGTTTATCTCCGGCATAAGGGCCGAATAAAGCAAGCATGATCTCATCAACAGACAGCAGTACTGCATTATAGTCCGTGCATAAACGCTTAGCGTATGTACTTTTACCGGAACAGATTTTACCGCATATCAGAAATGCCTTTGCCAAATTTCAACCTCCAAAAACGAGAATTTGTCCCTTCCTCTAAAATTGCTTATAGACCTTTTATGATTTGAATTTCCCTACAATTCAATCACTCCGGCTGATTACAAAGCCGAAGGGAGAAGCTACTTCTTTATGTAGCCTCTCCCTTCAGACGCTCTTTTTAATATATGGTCGAGGTGACGGGATTCGAACCCACGGCCTCTGCGTCCCGAACGCAGCGCTCTACCAAACTGAGCCACACCTCGTTATAACCCCCTTAAAAAGGGGGATTTTATCAATATTCTACACCGTAAGCCGCACGATAATTTTTCATAGCCTCAAGATATACCTTGCCTTCAATAACACCATTTTCAATGGCCTTTATAATGTCATTGATATTAACAATGGAATAAACCTTTACGCCAAATTCCTTATCTGCTGACTGAACAGCGCTCATATCACTGTCAAGAGCCTTTTCCATACGGTCAACGGTAATAACCATAGCTGTGATATTTACATCAGCTGCACCCTTGAGCTTAGGAAGAACCTCTCTTAATGCCTTGCCGGAGGTCATAACATCCTCAATGATTACTACCTTATCACCGTCGGCAAGCTGTCTGCCTACAAACATACCGCCCTCGCCGTGATCCTTAACTTCCTTTCTGTCAAAGCAGTAGGAAGCGTCAATTCCAAATTTGTTATAAAGTGCAACACAAGCACTTACAGAAAGGGGAATACCCTTATATGCAGGTCCGAAAAGAACATCAGCCTCAATGTTGTTTTCCTTTATGCACTCAGCATAAAATTCACCAAGTCTTGCAAGCTGAGCACCTGTCTTGTAGTTGCCTGTATTGATAAAGTAAGGAGCCTTTCGACCGCTTTTCAGAGTAAATTCTCCGAAGGTAAGAACTCCGCTGTCCACCATAAACTTTATAAAGCTTTCTTTGTAAGTCATAATAACTCCTTTACTGAACTATATTCTTAAAATACCGCTAATTATTATACCATAATTTGAATTTATTGTCAAGTATGATAATAGCAAAAAAGCTCCGATAACGGAGCTTTGGTTATTTACTCAGCTGTGAAAATTTCAGCTTTTTCAGCTCCTCGCATACCTGCTGTGAAATCCTTGCAAAGGCTGAACGGTAAGCGCAGGGCAGGGAACTGTTATGCAGGGTACAGTTGCAGTTATAGTGATCGTGCAGACACCTGCTGAAAACATAGTCACCTTCCATTGTGTGTACTACATCATACACGGATAAATCTTCATTTTCCGCAAGCTCATAACCGCCCTTTGACCCCTTAAAGGATATTACGATATTATCCGCCACCAGCTTTCTCAGAATTTTAAGAGCAAAGGTCTGGGGTACTCCTGTGCTGTCTGAAATGGTTTTTGCATCCATTCTGTTCTTATTCTTTGCCAGAAGGTCTACTATTCTGATGGCATAATCTGTTTCAAGTGTTATATGCATAACTACCGCCTGTTTCTCAGAAGCCGAAATTCAGCTTCTTTATTTATTTTTTATCATGTAAGGAAGTATTTCTTTGATCTTAACTTTCCTATAGCCTTTGTTTCTATCTGTCTTATACGCTCTCTTGTTACATTAAGAAGCTGTCCTACCTCCTCAAGAGTACGGGGACGGCCGTCAATAAGACCGTATCTCAGACGGATAACCTGGGCTTCTCTGGGCTGTAACTGACTGATAAGCTCATTCAGCTTCTCGTTAAGAAGATTTTTTGTTGCCATATCTGCCGGTGCAGGGGCATTTTCATCCGGTAAGAAGTCACCTAAGTGGCTGTCCTCCTCTTCACCGATAGGTGTTTCAAGGGAAACAGGATCCTGTGATATACGCTGGATTTCTCTTACCTTTTCTACTGTCATACCCATTTTATCTGCAATTTCCTGGGCAGTAGGCTCATGGCCGTTTTCATGAAGAAGCTGACTTGATACCTTCTTTACCTTTGTGATGGTTTCCACCATGTGAACAGGAATTCTTATGGTTCTTGCCTGATCCGCAATAGAACGGGTAATAGCCTGTCTTATCCACCAGGTAGCGTAGGTTGAGAACTTATATCCCTTTGTGTAGTCAAACTTATCTACTGCCTTTATAAGGCCAAGGTTACCCTCCTGGATAAGATCCAAAAACTGCATACCTCTGCCCACATATCTCTTTGCTATACTTACAACAAGTCTGAGGTTAGCCAGCTTCAGACGATCCTCAGCGGATTTATCGCCCTGTGCCATACGTGTAGCAAGCTCAATTTCCTCTTCCGGGGAAAGAAGCTTTATAAGACCTATTTCCTTTAAATAGATCTTTACCGGGTCATCTATAACAATACCGTCAACAGTATAGTCTGAATCTCCGTCGTAGCTGTCTGCAAATTTAAGTACACTATCCAGATCATCATCCATCTGGGTATTGTCCACTACCTCAATATTCAGATTTTCAAATTCCTCATAGAGCTTATTTATCTGATCCGCATCAAAATCAAGCTCCTCAATAACATTGGTAATTTCCTGTGTATAAAGTCTGCCGGTTTTCTTACCGTGATTTATAAGCTCATTTATCTTATTGTCTGACATACAAATTGCCTCACTTTAATTTTATATTGTCAAAACTCTGACCTTTTATTCAAAAGTTATTTTTTAATTGTTGGAAAGCTTTGATATATCCTTATTTTTCTTAAGGTTTACAATAGCTTTGTTTTCAATCTGTCTTACACGTTCCCTTGTGATATTAAAGAATTTTCCCACCTCTTCAAGGGTCTGTTCCTTTCCGTCATCAAGACCGTAACGCAGTCTTATAACTCCTGCCTCACGCTCATTTAACTTACCCAGTATCTGATTTAACTGCTCCTTGTCCAGTTTTTTCGCAACAATATCAGCAGGGGAGGGGGAATCATCATCCGGGATAAAGTCAACCAGGTGGCTGTCCTCCTCTTCACCTACAGGTGTTTCAAGAGAAACCGGTTCCTGGGCTATTCTCATTATCTCACGGATTTTTTCCTCAGGCTTGCCAAGACGCTGTGCAATTTCTGCTGTTGTAGGCTCTCTGCCGTTTTCCTTAAGAAGCTGAGCAGAAACTTTCTTTATCTTTGCTATATTTTCAGCCATATGTACAGGTATTCTAATGGTGCGTGCCTGGTCTGCTATGGCTCTTGTTATAGCCTGCTTTATCCAGCAGGTAGCGTATGTAGAAAACTTATAGCCCTTTGTGTAGTCAAACTTTTCCACAGCTCTCATAAGGCCAAGGTTACCCTCCTGAATTAAATCCAGAAATTGCATACCTCTTCCCACATAACGCTTAGCATTATTTACAACCAGTCTTAAGTTACCCTCAATAAGCTTGTCCTTAGCCTTTGTATCGCCCTTTGCTGCTCTTGCGGCATATTCTATTTCCTCCTCCTGGGTAAGAAGGGGAATACGGCCGATATCCTTAAGATACAGCTTTACCGGGTCATCTATGGCAGATGAATCCTCAGATGAATCATAGTCATCCGCATCGCTTATATCAAGTATGTCATCAATGTCGTCATCCTCAGCAACATCAATTACCTTAATATTCAGGCCTTCCAGCTCATCAAATATTTCATTTATCTGATCCGCATCAAAATCAAGCTCTTCAATAAGATCTGTTATCTGCTTTGTGGTAACTGCGCCTGTTTTTTTGCCCTGTTTTATAAGCTCCTGAACTCTGCTTTTGCTATCTGTCATGTTAAATCTCCGTTTTGTCATTCCGATCCGCCGGTTGAAAAGAATTCTTCCAATTCCTTATCGCTCATATTAGCCGGATCTACTGCCTGTTTATTTTTCTTGCCCTGAACTAAAGTGTGAATTGCCGTCATAAGCCTTTCCTTACTGTAAGGCATCTGATCGGCCTTTGCCATAATATTATAGATATAGGAAATCTCATTTCCCGGTAAATACATTCCTATAACAGACAGGTCTGCATTACCGTTCTCCTCTATAAGAGAATTTATAAGATAAAATATCTTTTTGCTGAAATCAGTACAGAAATCACTTTCGGAAACTCGCTTATTTACAAAGCCTGCATTTTCCGGGGAATGTATAAGAAAAGCAATTATCTCATATTCTGCCTTTGTTTCGGTGGGGAACAGGTGAGCCTGCTTATTTATCTTATCACCGGAAAAATCCGTTGTCCGGATAAGTGCTTTTTCCTTTAGGGTGTTTTCCTGTCTTTGCTTTGAATTAAGCCGTTTACCTACCATATGCCGGATATTATCCGGATTTACTTCACATTGTTTAGCTACCTGGCTTATATATATCTGCCTGTCTATTTCATTTTCTATGGAGGCTATAAATTCAATGGATTTCTTAAGATAATCACTTTTGCCCTCCGGTGTGGAAATGTCATATTCAGACTGTATATTATCTATTGCATATTGCAGTGAGGATTTTGAATTGTTAAGAAGCTCCCTGAAGGTATCAGCACCGAATTTCTTAATATATTCGTCCGGGTCATTGGCATCATGCAAAAGTAGTACCTTTGTTTTTATACCGGCCTTATCCAGTATATTTGTGGCCTTGGTGGTGGCCTTTTTGCCGGCGTTATCATTATCAAAGGCAAGTATTACCTGCTTAAAGCCCTTTTTGGCTATTTCCTTTGCGTGCTTGTCGGTAATTGCAGTACCGCAGGTGGCTATGGCATTTCTGAAGCCTGCCTGATACATGGCTATAACATCAAGGTTACCCTCACAAAGGATAAGAAAATCCTTTCCGTCCTTAACAGCATAATTATAGCTATATAAAAACTCATTCTTTTTAAATACCTGAGTTTCCTTTGAGTTAAGGTATTTTCTGGGGTCATCCCCGATAGTACGCCCGGTAAAGCCTATTATATTTCCCTTTAAATCAATAAAGGGGAACATTACACGATTTATAAAAAAGTCGTAATATTTACCGGTTTTGCTGGATTTATTAAGCAGGGAAGCCTCAGCAATTTCCTCGTCGCTGTAACGAAGGCTGTTAAGATGCTTTTTAAGATTTATCCAGCCATCCTGTGCAAAGCCAAGTCCGTATTTTCTTATTGTATGTTCAGTAAAACCTCTGCTTAACAGATAGTCAAGTCCCGGTTTGCCCTGGGGGCTGAAAAGCACCTGACTGAAATACTTTGCCGCATCAAGATTCATCTGTAAAAGCCTTGCTCGTTTTTTGGCAAGGGTATTGTCCTCATCATCAGGAAGCATAATACCTGCCCTGTCGGCAAGAGCCTTGACAGAATCTATAAAATCATAGTTATTTATAAGTCGGAGGAAATTTATAACATCTCCGCCGGCACCACAGCCAAAACAATGGAAGCTCTGACTGTTTACATATATATGACAGGAAGGATTTTTATCGGCGTGAAAGGGGCAAACGCACACATAATCTCCGCCGGCTCTTTTAAGCTCCACATATTCCGTCATAACATCTTCAATAGGATTTGATTGTTTTATAAGCTCAAGGAATTCCGGTGTAAGCTTCATAAAATCACATCCTTTTTATCTTGTCCAGCTTTTCGGAATACAAATCTCCTTAAAGTAATCCACCGCAAAATCATCAGTCATACCGCTGATAAAATCGCATACCGCCCTTTCCTTGCCATATTCATCCGCAAGCTTTAAATAAAGGGGCGGAAGCTTATTTATATTTTCGATAAAATACTTATATAAAAACTCCACTATATGACAAGCCTTGCCCTTTTCCTCATTTGTGGCAGGGGCACGATAAACATTTGTAAACATAAATGTTCTAAGCTCATCATGGGCTTTTTTTGTAGTCTCATCATATTGTATAACATCCGTACTGTTATTTATAACGGACATTATAAGTGAGGTTATTCTCTCACTTTTTGTCTTTCCCAGCACCTCAACCGGAAAGGAGGGAAGGTCCTCCTCAGTCAGCACTCCGCCTCTGGTAGCATCCTCAATATCGTGATTTATGTAGGCTATCTTATCGCTGAACTTTACCACCTGTCCCTCAAGGGTTTTGGCATTGGAACCTGTGGTATGGCAAACAATACCGTCCACCACCTCATCAGTAAGATTAAGTCCTCTGCCGTCCCTTTCTATTACCTGTACCACTCTCTTGCTCTGAAGGTAGTGCTTAAAGCCACCTGGAACAAGACTGTTTAAGGTACCCTCGCCGTCATGACCGAAGGGGGTATGACCTAAATCGTGACCTAAGGCAATAGCCTCAGTCAGATCCTCATTAAGCCTTAATGCCCTTGCTATGGTTCTTGCTATCTGGGATACCTCAAGAGTATGAGTAAGGCGTGTTCTGTAATGGTCGGATTTGGGAATAAGAAAAACCTGTGTCTTATGCTTCAGTCTGCGAAAAGCGTTACAATGGATTATTCTGTCACGATCCCTTTGAAAACAGGTGCGTATCTCACAGGGGTCCTCGGGCTTTTGCCTTCCCACAGAATCCACGCTTTTGCAAGCATAGGACGACAAGGTCTTACATTCTATTTCTTCAGTTATTTCTCTTGGATTTTTCCCCATGCTCTCAACTCCAAAAAACAATTTGCATTGTTTTATACTTAATACAATATAAAAAGTCCTTTTTTGTAGAAAAATAATTTTAAAACTCTCTGAATCCGCTTGATAAAACCTCGGTTTCCACCTTACCGTTACATTTATCGGTAATTTTTTCGATAAGTCCCTTGGTTATTTCTTCCTTTACATCAGCATAAATTACCACATTATCGCTGAAAACACTATCCCTTATCATGACCTCATTTTCAGAAAGCAAAGAATTAACTGTACCGTAAAGAGAATAATCGACAGTAATTTTAATACTGTCGGCTATTTCCATATTTACTATATCAGCATTTTCAACCGCCATAACGGTAGCCTTTGAATATGCCCTTACAAGTCCGCCGGCACCCAGTAAAATGCCCCCGAAATATCTTGTAACAACACAGGCTATATCCGTAAGGCTGTTTTTAGCCAAGGCATCATATATAGGTACCCCTGCTGTTCCTCCCGGCTCACCGTCATCGCTGTGTCTTGCTATGTTGTTATCCCTTAAAATATAGGCATAACAGTTATGGGTGGCCTTGCGGTGCATGGCTCTGATTTCATTTAAAAAATCAATAGCCTCCTGTTCGGTTGTAACAGGGCAGAGGTATCCTATAAATTCAGACTTCTTTTCGGTAAAGGATGCTTCACAGCGTTGTCTTATTGTCTTGTAGCCCTTACTCATGGATTGTTCTTAAGGGTTTCTCTTGTCTTTCTGACATTTGCAAGGTTATTTGAAAGTAACTCATCCATACGAACAAGCATTCTCTCCACATATTCATTGGTGGCCTTGCGGATTTCATTTGACTTTGTCTGGGCGGTGGTAAGCATTTCATTTGCTCTTGCCTGAGCCTGCTTTGTAATAACCTCCTCAGATACCATAAGGGATGCTCTTTCCTCAGCCTTCTTGATGATAACATTAGCCTCACTGCGGGCATTGTTGATAATGGTTGATCTGTCACGAACAACCTTCTCAGCCTCTCTTGTTTCATCGTCAAAGTTGTTCTTGATCTCTCTTAAAAGATCTCTGAACTGGTCAAGGTTTACTACAACCTTACCTCCGCTTAAAGGAACCTGCTTTGCATTGTCAAGCTCGTTTTCCAGTGTTTCAAGTGCTTCTCTGACTCTCATAATTATTTCCTTTCCGGGTTTTACCCTTTAAAAATTTACTGCTTAATTCTAAGTCTTTCGGTTATCTGATTAAGTACACATTCCGGTACAAAATCGCTTATATCTCCTCCGAACATGGCAATCTGCTTTACCATGCTGGATGAAAGATAGGTATTTTCGCTTTTTGCTGTAAGAAATATGGTTTCAGCCTTGTAGCAAAGTCTTCTGTTAGCCTGTGCCATCTGAAATTCATACTCAAAATCCGATATAGCACGAAGACCCTTCACTATAACATCCGCATTACGCTTTGTAAAATAGTCAATCAGAAGTCCGTCGTTGCTGTCTATCTCCACATTGTTCAGCTTTTCAGCTTCAACCACCTTGTGTAAAAGCTCTTTTCTTTCTTCGATAGAAAAGCTGGAGGGCTTGTTGGGATTTACCGATACAAGTACAATCAGCTTATCAAACAGCTTTGATGCTCTTGAAATTATTTCAAGATGACCGAAGGTCACCGGGTCAAAGCTACCGGGATAAATTGCAAGTTTCATTGTTGTCCTCTCTCATTCCTGTTCTTCATCTTTAGGTTTTCTGTATATCGTAAGCGTTGTTCTGCCGTGCTTTTTTATCTTAGCTATCGTAAATCCGCCCACCTCTTCGGGGAGCTTACATTCGGATTCATGCTCGCAAACAATAACACCGTCATCATTCATAAGGGATGCCACTCCCGGCAGAGATTTCTGACACAGCTTCCTGTTATAGGGGGGATCCATAAAGGCAATATCGAACTTCTGCTTGCAGGTTCTTAAAAATGCGGTGTTCGGCATATTTACCACTTCACTTACACCCTCAAAGCCCACATGAGCAATATTGTCCTTTATAAACTTAATTGAGGTCTGACTGCTGTCCACAAATACCGCCTTCTTAGCGCCTCTGCTTAATGCCTCAATGCCTATCTGTCCACAGCCCGCAAAAAGATCAAGCACAGTACGACCCTCTATCTCAAACTGAATTACGCTGAATATAGCCTCCTTCACCTTGTCGGTGGTGGGTCTTACATCCAGTCCCTCAGGTGCCTTCAGCCTTCTGCCTCTGGCACTGCCTGTAATTACTCTCATTTACATATCCTTTCTAAAAGTTCTCTTTTATATAGTTATATAACTCGTAAGCCTTTTCATTGTTTATTTTAGCCACAGCGGATAATTCCTCAACAGAAGCCTCCTTCAAAGCCGCCTTTGTCTTAAAGTGCTTTATAAGAGCCTTTGCCTTTGCTTCTCCGATACCCTTGACATTGGTAAGCTGTAGCTTATATGATCTTTGCTTGTGCTTTGCCTGCTGGAATGAAAGGGAAAAGCGGTGTACCTCATCCTGTATTCCCGTAAGCATAGCAAACAGCTTTTTATTGCCGTTTATCTGAATTTCTCCGTGATTTTCCGCAATAGCCCTTGTACGGTGCTTTTCATCCTTTACAAGACCATAAAGGGGAATATCCACATTAAGCTCATTTAACACCTTGCTTACAGCCGATACATGACCCTTACCGCCGTCAAGCAGTATAAGGTCGGGCAGGGGAGCGAAGCTCTCATCCCCCTCAAGATATCTTTTTATTCGTCTTTCTATGACCTCCTGCATACAGGCATAGTCATTCTGACCTATAACATTCTTTATGGCAAATTTCTTATATCCGGCTTTATAGGGTCTGCCGTTGCGGTATACCACCATACCGCCTACTCTTGCATCCTCGCCGATATTTGAAATATCATAGCTTTCTATAATTGTCGGTATCTTTTTAAGTCCCAGCAGCTTTGCTAAATCCTCAAGGGCATTTATTTCCTTTACGGTTCTGCCCACTTTAAGGGAAAGATATTCTGAGGCGTTATTCTTAGCAAGATATATTCTTGAAAGTCCGTCGCCCCTTTTTGGAACTGTAATAGAAACCTTATGCTCGCACAGGGTAGAAAAATACTGACATAAAAGCTCACTATCCTCAAGCTCCATATCTACAAAGATATGGGAGGGAATTTCATCCGGGCGGTTTGAATAATATCCCACCAGAAAATCCGATCTCATCTGGGAGGGCTCATATTCATCACCGATATAGAAATTCTCCTTATCGGTTATTCTGCCCTCTCTGTACTTAATAACAGCAACGCTTGCAAGCTGTACATTCTGTGCAAGGGCTATAACATCAAAGTCATAGCTTTTATCGGACATTATATCCTGTCCGTCTTTCATTTTTGAAATGGCATTTATCCTGTCACGAAGCATGGCCGCCTTTTCAAATTCCAGATTTTCAGCCGCCTCATTCATCTGCTGAGTAAGGCTTTCAATACTTGCCTTACTGCCGCTTTTAATATAATCAATAGCCTGCTGTATAATGCTGTTATATTCTTCCTTGGTAATTTTCCCTCTGCATACTCCCATGCAACGCTTTATATGGTAGTTAAGGCAGGGTCTTTCCTTTCTGAAATCCCTCGGAAATAGCTTATGGCAGGAGGGAAGCATAAATATCCTGTTTGCCTCATCCACCGCCTGCTTTGCGGTATATCCGCTGGTATAAGGACCTAAATAATCCGCATCCTTGTCCTTACAGTTAAGGGCATAGGTAATTCTCGGAAAGTCCTCATTTGTTATCTTTATATAATTATACCCCTTATCGTCCTTCAGCAAAATATTGTACTTAGGGTTATTCTGCTTTATAAGACTACATTCAAGCACAAGAGCATCAAGCTCAGTTGGGGTGACTATAAAATCAAAATCATAGATATTATCAACCAGCTTTGCGGTTTTGCTGTTATGATTTTCTATTGAATGGAAATATGAGGTAACACGGTTTTTAAGTGCCTTTGCTTTGCCCACATAGATAATTTTTCCGGTGCTGTCCTTCATCAGATATACACCGGGTGACAGCGATAATTTATTAGCCTTGTCACGCAAAAACCCAAGACGGGGATTCACAAGCATCACTCCATATCCATAGTCTAAATAATTATACCATTTTTTTTGTCAAAATACAAGTGTTTTCGATAAATATAAAAAATAAAATGCGGTTGACAGCTAAAATTTCCGTCAACCGCATATTTAAAACAGTTTTTGATCTCGAAATTCTTGAGAAGTATCAGTCGTTTCTGTTATTTACACCATAGGACAAGGTCAGAAGACTGTCACCGAGATGAACATTCTCCACCACAATATCGCTGAAATTAAGGTTTATATCATAGTGGGAGAAATTCCAGAAGCAACGGATATCAAGGTTTATAAGCCTTTCCACAATTTCTTCCGTGGCGGATTTCGGTATACAAAGCACCGCAATTTCCGGCTTATTCTCCTTACAGAAGGCTTCCAGGGAATCTATATCCAGTATGGTATATTTGCCCAAAGGATTTCCTATAATCTTCTTATTTGAATCAAACACACCTATAAGCTGACAACCGCTGTGTTCAAAGTTGATGTGCATGGCAAGGGCTGTACCAAGGTTACCGGCGCCTAAAAGTATGGCCTTTCTGTGTTTGTCAACACCCAGAATTTTACCGATTTCATCCCGAAGCTCAATAACATTATAGCCATAGCCCTGCTGCCCGAAACCGCCGAAGCAGTTTAAGTCCTGCCTTATCTGGGAGGCTGTAAGCTTCATTCTTTCGGATAATTCACGGGAAGATATTTTAGAGATACCCTTTTCGGCAAGCTCGCCCAAAAAACGATAATATCTTGGTAAACGACGTATTACAGAATTAGAAATACTTCCGCTTTTAGACAAGACAAATACCCCCTTTGCCGGATGATAATTAAAGCATTTCCTTAAGTCTTAAGTTAATCTCGTCAAGGAACTGTTCGGTGTTTACCTTCTTCTTGTTTTCAAGCTGTGAAATAATATATAAGTCACCGGTCATAACACCGTCTTCAATGGTCTTGATAGTAGCCTTTTCCAGCTTATCTGCAAAAACAACAAGCTCAGCATTGTTATCAAGCTCACCGCGCTTTTTAAGAGCACCACTCCATGCAAAGATAGTAGCAACAGAGTTTGTGGAGGTTTCTTCACCCTTTAAGTGCTTGTAGTAGTGGCGTGTTACTGTGCCGTGAGCTGCCTCATATTCATATACACCGTCAGGTGATACAAGTACAGAAGTCATCATACCGAGAGAACCGAATGCAGTAGCAACCATATCAGACATAACGTCACCGTCGTAGTTCTTGCAAGCCCAGATATAACCGCCCTCAGAACGTACTACTCTTGCAACAGCATCATCTATAAGAGTATAGAAGTATTCAATGCCTGCCGCCTCAAACTTAGCCTTGTATTCATTTTCGTAAATCTCAGCGAAAATATCCTTGAAGGTGTGGTCATACTTCTTGGAAATTGTATCCTTGGTAGCAAACCAGATATCCTGCTTTGTATCAAGAGCAAAGTTAAAGCAGGCTCTTGCAAAGCTTGCGATACTTGCGTCAATGTTGTGCTGACCCTGGATAACACCGTCAGAACCCTTGAATTCGTGGATAAGCTGGCGTGTTTCGTTGCCGTCCTTGTCTGTTACAACAAGCTCAGCCTTGCAGCCGTCCTTAACCTTCATTTCGGTGTTCTTATAAACATCGCCGTAAGCGTGACGGGCAATAGTGATAGGCTTTTTCCAGCCGGGAAGAAGGGGAGTGATACCCTTTACAATAATGGGAGCTCTGAATACAGTACCGTCAAGAATTGCTCTTATGGTACCGTTGGGGGATTTCCACATTTCTTTTAAATCATATTCTGTCATTCTCTGTGCGTTAGGTGTGATAGTAGCGCACTTAACAGCTACACCGTACTTCTTGGTAGCATTGGCAGAATCAACAGTAACCTGATCATTGGTTTCATTTCTGTGAACAAGGCCAAGATCATAGTATTCTGTATTAAGTTCAATATAGGGAGTAAGGAGCTTATCCTTAATCATCTGCCAGATAACTCTGGTCATTTCATCTCCGTCCATCTCAACGAGGGGAGTGTTCATCTGAATTTTTGCCATAATAATATTTTCCTTTCCTTTAACAGGCTTTTATTTCTGCACCCTTTAGCTTAACCGTTCTGCTTTGTGTAGTTGAGCAGACCGCCGGCAAGGATCATACCCTTACCTCTTTCGGAAAGCTCGCAGGTAACCTCAAAGGAAGTACCCTTTGTCTTGTTTTCGACCATGATCTTATCGCCGTTCTCAATAACCTTACGGATATCAGACAGGCAGATAACATCATCACGGTCAATAGTATCATAATCTGCTTCATTTACAAAGCACAGAGGAAGTATACCGTTGTTTATAAGATTCTGTCTGTGGATACGGGCAAATGACTTACAGATAATAGCCTTAACACCGAGATAAAGAGGAGCAAGTGCTGCGTGCTCTCTTGATGAGCCCTGGCCGTAGTTTGTACCGCCGATGATTATGCTCTTTCCCATTTCCTTTGCTCTTGTGGGGAAGGTATCATCACATACTGTAAAGCAATATTGTGAAATGGCAGGAATATTTGAACGAAGAGGTAATATCTTAGCACCGGCAGGCATAATATGGTCGGTGGTGATATTGTCGCCTACCTTAAGTGATACAGCCGCTTCAATGGTATCTGCAAGAGGTACATTTACAGGGAAGGGCTTGATATTGGGACCTCTTAATACCTCAACATCGGGAGCTTCCTCAACGCTTGCAGGGGGAACTACCATGTTGTCGTTTATAAGGAACTTTTCAGGCATAATGTAGGGAGGCATAGCACCTGCCAATCTGGGATCTGTAAATACGCCTGTTAAAGCAGAGATAGCAGCAGTTTCGGGAGAAACAAGGTAAACCTGTCCGTCCTTAGTACCGCTTCTGCCTTCAAAGTTTCTGTTGAAGGTACGAAGTGAAATACCCTTAGAGTTAGGTGACTGACCCATACCGATACAAGGACCGCAGGCACTTTCAAGAATTCTTGCACCTGCCGCAATAAGGGTGGAAAGAGCACCGCAATCAGCTAACATATTGAATACCTGCTTTGAGCCGGGAGCAATAGAAAGGCTAACATCAGGGTGAACTGTCTTGCCCTTTAATATATGAGCTACCTTAAGCATATCCTGTAATGAGGAGTTTGTGCAGGAGCCGATACATACCTGGTCAATCTTTATAGCACCGATTTCTTCAACAGTCTTTACATTATCGGGGCTGTGAGGACAAGCCGCTAAAGGAACAAGCTCAGAAAGGTTTATATTTACCTCTTCATCATAAACTGCATCCGCATCAGCAGAAAGCTCTACATAGTCCTCCTCACGACCCTGTGCCTTTAGGAATGCAAGGGTGGTTTCATCAGAGGGGAATATTGATGTGGTGGCACCAAGCTCAGCACCCATGTTTGTAATGGTTGCACGCTCAGGAACACTGAGGCTCTTTACGCCCTCGCCGCAGTATTCGATAACCTTACCTACACCGCCCTTAACAGATAAAATCTGAAGAACCTTTAAAATTACATCCTTTGCTGATACCCAGTCATTGAGCTTTCCTGTAAGATTTACTCTTACTACCTTAGGCATTGTTATGTAATAAGCACCGCCGCCCATAGCAACAGCAACGTCAAGTCCGCCTGCACCCATAGCAAGCATACCTATACCGCCGCCTGTGGGGGTATGGCTGTCGGAGCCGATAAGTGTTTTACCGGGCTTGCCGAATCTTTCAAGGTGTACCTGATGACAGATACCGTTACCGGGACGGGAAAAATAAATACCGTGCTTCTTAGCAACGCTTCCGATATAACGGTGGTCGTCTGCATTTTCAAAGCCTGACTGAAGAGTGTTATGGTCAATATATGCAAGTGAACGCTCAGTCTTAACTCTGTCTACGCCCATAGCCTCAAACTGAAGATAAGCCATAGTACCTGTAGCATCCTGGGTAAGAGTCTGGTCAATGCGAAGACCGATCTCAGTGCCCTTGATCATTTCTCCGTCAACAATGTGTGCCTTAATGATCTTCTCTGTAAGAGTAAGACCGCCTGTTTTGGTTTGTTCCATTTAGTTGTCCTCCTAAACAAAATTTCGGTTATTATTATACTATATAAACGCTAAAATGTCAAGAATAGTTCGTGGAATTATACATATTTTCGACATGATAAATGTGCAAAGGTAATAAATTTAATTTTAAGTGAGAAAAAAAGACTTTTTCCGCTGACTGCATGAATAGGATAATTGTCCTTAAAAGAGAATATAAACTTATTGATAGAAATATAAAACAGGATGGAAGTGATACCTATGTGCAATTTCAGAAGAATGACCTGTCTTTGTGCTCTTACACTCAGCTTAGTAGGAATCATTCTTAATACCGGATGCGGTAAGGTACTTATGGTTGATGCTACCGCCAACAGCAGAAATGATATTTATGTCAACGGCGAAAATATCAAGGGTACAGATGTAACCACAAATACGGTAAAGCCTCCCATGGAAATACCGGATTACACCACCACAAAAAAGCCTGAGACACCGGCTGTAACCACTCCCTCACAGACAAACCCCTCTGAAACAACAGGGGAAAAGCCTGCCCAGAGCACAGCTACAGAAAATCCCACCCAGACAAGGCCTGCACCGAATACCACTACCGAAACAATAGGTCAGGTACCAATGCCGCAAACAACAACCACCACAACAAAGCCTGCCGAGTTACCTCCTGTAACAGCAGGTGCGTCAGCATACTCAGCTTTAAATCATTCAGAGGTAAAGGGTGTATGGATAACCTACTTTGAGCTATACAATGTGCTTACGGAAAAATCATCCGAGGAGTTCAGAAGGGGCATAGGCGAATACTATGACAACGCCCTTTCCCTTGGACTTAATACAGTTTATGTCCATGTCCGCCCCTTCGGTGATGCTATATATGAATCCTCCCTATACCCCTGGTCAAAGTATTGTACAGGCTACATAGGAACAGACCCGGGCTATGATCCTTTGCCCATAATGATAGAGGAGGCTCACAAGAGAGGATTATCATTCCAGGCTTGGATAAACCCCTTAAGATGCTGTTATGCAACAGATATGAGCAGTATAGATGACTCATACTTAATAAAGCAGTGGTACAATGAGGGATCTCAGAAGATACGAAAGGTAAATAACTATTACTGGCTTAATCCTGCCTATGAGGATGTAAGACAGCTTATTGCCAACGGTGTAGCTGAGATAGTATCAAATTATGATGTTGACGGCGTACATATCGACGACTATTTCTATCCCACAACAGAAAGCTGGTTTGACAGCAACGCTTTTGCAAATTCCGGCTACAGCAGTCTTTCACAGTTCAGACTGGATAACTGTTCGCAAATGGTTACGGCTATGTACGATGCTGTAAAATCAAGTAATAAAACTGCTTTATTCGGCATAAGCACACAGGGTAACATAGATAATAACGAAACCCAGCTATATGCAGATGTAAGAAAATGGTGCAGCGAAGAGGGCTATTGTGATTATATGGCGCCTCAGATTTACTATGGCTTCAATAACTCAGGACAGCCCTATGATACTGTACTTGATCAGTGGGATACTATGCTTTACGGCACAGGTAAAGAGTTAATACCCGGTCTTGCCGTATATAAGATCGGCACAGAGGATACCTGGGCAGGAAGCGGAAGATATGAATGGATAAACGATTCTCTTATAATCAGAAGACAGATAGAAAGTGCTGAAACAACCGATTGCTACGGGGGAATTATACTCTATAGCTATCAGTTTATTTTCAGCCCGGAAAGTAATGTCAGCTCTGCTGTTAATGCCGAAATAACAGCAGTAAAGAACCTACTTAATAATTGATTCGGAAGGAAAAGAAAATGAATATATCAAAAAGCAGGCTTGTGCGAATTTTATCCGGCGTGCTTGCTTGCGTTGTGTCTGTAAATATGATATTACCCGGTATTTCAGCCGAAGATAACGAAAACAGCGAAGCTACTGCTGTAAATGAAACGGTTGAAAAGCCGGAGGTACAGGATAAAATCAATCTGCCGGAGTCTATGCATGGCTCTGTGCTTAATATATCTGAGCTGGAGGGGGACGATACCGACGGAAGTGTTACCAATGCGGTATCCTATCTTGCATCTCTTCAGATGAACGGTATTTTTATAAACCCCTACGGCGAAAGTGCATATTTTAATACAGATATGAACGACGCCTCGGACAAGCTATCATCTGTGCTTAGTGCCGCTGATAAGGTGGGTGTAAACAGGTTTGTATACTATGACATCGGAAAGGCTCTTGAAAATTGCCCGGAGGATAATGACAGCCTTAACTACCTTGTAAGCGAGCTTCACAGGTTTGTGCTTATATATCCCTGTACAGGAATTATTCTTACAGGTTTTTGCACAGATATGAACAATAATACTTATCTTGACTATATGGAAAGCGGCTCAGGTGTAGGCTATACAAACTGGCTGTATGATTCTGTATACAGCAGACTTAAGGTGCTTTGCGAAACGGTTAAGCTAACCGATAACACAGTGGCAGTAGGCCTTATGGTGGATGTATGGGCAAATTCCGATACCGAGGGCGGCTCTGAAACAAGTTCATCTTACGAGGAATATGTGAACGGCTATGCGGATACCAAGAAGATAGTAGTGGAAGGCCTTTGCGATTTTATTACCGTTAATGCAGAGGGCTCACTTACAGATGCTAATGCCGCATTTGATAAGGTTTGTACCTGGTGGGATGATGTGGTAACCAATGCCGGTATAAATATGTATATACTTCATCACAATGAGCTTTTGGGAACTGATGCTGAGGGCTGGGGCGCTGAGGACCAGCTTTTAAGACAAATGGTAGTTACAGAGGAGCTTTCATCCTATAACGGCAGTATAATGAATTCCTTTACCACCCTACAGGACAACCCAATGGGTACTACCGATACACTTATTAAATATTTCAATGATCAGATAAATCCCGATTCTCTCTTTGAGGATCTTGAAATGACCTCACCCTATTACACAAACTATTCTACCACAGAAAATTCAGTTGCCTTTATGGGTACATTTGATGAAAACTTTGATGTGTACTTTGACGGTGAGAAATTATCCCTTAATGAAGCAGGAAACTTCTACTTTGAGAAAAACCTTGAAGTAGGTATGAACTACTTTGAGATTAAGCACAAGGACAAGACTGTAACCTACTCCATTGAAAGAACTATCAACGTACTTAAATCCGTAGGTACAAATATTTTTGAGGGTAAGGTTATAAGAGCAGACGGCGGATTTACCGTTTCACTTCTTGCAGTAGCCTATAAGGGTTCTACCGTTACCGCCACAATAAACGGTGTAACAGTACCCCTTTATGAAAATTCCCACTCCGATGACGGAGATCTTAACTCCTCATACGCTTCCTTTACAGGTAAATATGTATTGCCGGAGGGAATTGTAGATCAGGAACAAAATCTCGGCTATATTCAGATTGACGCATCTTATATGGGCTACTATCGTAGCTATACCGGTGCTTCTGTTATAGTTAATGCAAAGGAACCGCCTGCACAGACTGATGTTGTCATCGAGGATGAAATTACCGACCAGAGCTCAGCCGGAAGCGGTGAAGTGGTGGGCAGACTTTCTCCCTCAGTTACAGAGGATACACCGGTTTCCTTTGTAAGACTCAATAAAAACTATGTTTATATCTATGACGGCAAAAATGATGACTCTGTAAATCCTCCCAATGTGGGACAGCTTCCCATGGGAACTCTTGACTACTATTATTACGGTAATGATGAATATTACATTACCACCTCAGGAAAGAGATTTCTTATTGAGGATGCGGAAATTATAGACGGTGTGGGACTTGGCTCAAATGCCCTTGTGGTTGAGGAAATAGGAAACACCGGCGGAGATTCCTATATAAAGCTTGCCCTGGAGGATAAAACCTCATTTACAGTAACCCCCATAGGAAATGATTATTATTCCGGTTATGACGGAGATTTCTATCTTGATTCATTTACTGCAGAGTATATTTATATTACCTTTGATAATCTGACCTCCGTTACTTCATTACCATCATTTGACAACTGTACTGTATTCAGTGCAGGGGAATGGCAACAGGTTGAGGTTGACGGAGTGATGAAGTTCAGACTTGTATTAAAGCTTCGTTATCCCGGTGTCTATGCCGGCAACTGTGCAAGATACAATGACGAGGGAAAGCTCATGCTTACCTTTGAGATACTTACAAACAATATAGCCAATATGACTATTGTTATTGACCCCGGTCACGGACTTACCGAGGGCGGATATCACGATCCCGGTGCAATCGGTCATATTGAGGAAGCCAATGCAAACCTTGCGGTGGCAAAGCTCCTTGAACAAAAGCTCACCGCCCTTGGTGCAAATGTAGTAAGGCTTCACACAGAGGATACCTTCTACGATACAAAGCAACGACCCTATGTTGCAAGGGAATACGGATGTGATCTTTATATCGCTATCCACTCAAATAAGGCAGGAGTTGAAAGCGCAAGAGGTACAGAGTGCTATTATTACACCTCCTGGTCACAGCCTTTGGCGGAGGCCCTTACCAACAGCGTTTCAAGTTATTTTACAAATTATGTATATTCTGATTATGCAGACAGAAACCGCGGAGATCTGTACAGCTATATGTGGACAACAAAGCAACAGGATTTCCCGTCGGTACTTATTGAAATGGGATTTGTAAGTAACTACGAGGATGCCATG
>CALXIO010000007.1 GCA_944388385.1 uncultured Ruminiclostridium sp. | reverse complement strand
ATTATAGTATCTTTATTATACCATAATCTGACGATTTTTTCAACACTTTTTTTCTGAATTTTTAGAGGTTACCTTAATAAAACAGGTCAGACCGAGGCTACTACAAAGGAGCCTCCCGTTACCACACCAAAGCCCACAACAACTACCACACCAAAGCCCACAACTACCACCACACCAAAGCCCACAACTACCACCACCACACCAAAGTCCATAACAACCACCACACTAAAGCCCACAACTACCACCACACCAAAGCCCATAACCACCACACCAAAGCCCATAACCACCACACCAAAGCCCACAACAACAAAATCCCCTGCCTTAACATAACATAAAAAATAAAGCTGTGCTTAAACATAAGCACAGCTTTTATTATTTTTCTTTTTTATGCTTTTTGGTGTTTTCCTTAGGGGGATTTTCGTTAAACTCAAACCAGAAGTTACTGCCCTTATTTACTTCACTTTCCACACCGTAATTGAATTTGTGCATTTCAAGGACACCCTTTACAATAGCAAGTCCGAGGCCGCTGCCTTTCTTTGCACGGCGGTGAGTTTCCCCGTCCTTTTTAACTCTGTAATATCTGTCCCAGACGTATTTAAGGTTTTCCTTATCTATACCTATACCGCTGTCTATAACCTCTAATTTTCCCTTGTCGGGGGCGGTTCTTGTAAGTCTTACCTTGACTGTTTTATCATCCCCTGTGTAGGTTATGGCGTTATTTATGAAGTTATAGATAACCTGGTCTATTTTTGTAATATCGCACCAGATGAAAATATCATCCTCTGCTATAAGCTCAATCTTATAATCCTTGATTTCATTAAGAAGATTAAATCTTGATACCAGATTTTTAAGATGCTCAGAAAAATCCACCTGCTCATAATTCATCTGAGCAACACCGCTTTGCAGCTTTGACAGGTCAAGAATATCCGTTACAAGGGAGGTAAGCCTGTCTGTTTCGTCTATAATTACCTGTAAATGCTGTTCTCTTTTTTCGGGATTGTTACCCGAAAGATCCCTTATCATCTCCGCATAAGCCTTTATCATGGTAAGGGGAGTGCGCAAATCGTGGGAAATATTCGCCATAAGATCCTTTTGCAGGTTATCTGTCTTTGCAATTTCCTCAGAAGCACTGTTAAGGGATGCGGTAAGGTCGTTTATTTCGGTGAACTGATATTTCTGAAGCTCCATTTTAAAATCCCCGTGGGGAAGAAGCTTTGCGTTTTTGGCTATCTTTATAATGGGGTTACTTATACTGTTTGAAAACAGCACCGAAAGTAAAAAGGCACACATAATGATTATTACAGAAGCAAGGGTAAGCTGACTGTTAATAATATATGTGGTGGTACCAAGGGGCTCAAGGTAATTAAATACATATACCCACACCGGGTTATCTGTGTTGTAAAGGGGATTTTCTATGCCGGTGTTATTTACCTGGGCGGCCATTACAATAGCCTTGCTGTCATATTTATTTCTGGGAATGGTGGAGGTGTAGTATACATCATTTCCTACGCCGTACTTTTCCATTTTACTTTCGTTAAGATTGCTGATAATGGTAAGTATTTCGTTGTTATTCTTATCTATGGAGCTTTTTCTGGCATAAACTCTGTTCTGGTCGGAAACCTGTATATATACCATGTTCCTTGAGGATACCTCAGTTACCACCGTATTGAGATTTTCCGGGGTGTGATTCCAGGTGTATTTTATTCTGCTTACCGCTTGGGAGGTTTCCCTTATCTTCATATACTCATAAAAGCCCGGAAGCATAAGTATCTGAAATACATAAAGAAAGCCTATTATAAGAAAGGAAAAGAGAACAAATATCCCCCACACCCTGACTCTTATACTGTTTAATTTTTCCTTCATTTTATATCCTTCAAATTAAGCCCCGACATAAGCCGGGGCTATTATTATACCTGGAACTTATAACCCATGCCTCTTAAGGTCACTATAAACTTTCTGTAAGGGCCTAAATTATTTCTCAGCATCTTTATATGGGTATCTATTGTTCTGTCATCGCCGAAGAAGTCATAGCCCCATACCTCCTCAAGGAGCTTGTTTCTTGTAAGGGCAATATTCTTGTTCTTTACAAGATAGAATAAAAGATCATATTCCTTGGGGGTAAGGTTTGCCTTTTCGCCGTCAATAAATACATCCCTTGCGGTGAAGTTTATTTCAAGACCCTCAAACTTTGCAACCTCACTCTGGGTATCGTTATTCTGGGTATTTCTCTTTACTATGGCATTTATTCTTGCAAGCACCTCTTTAGGTGAAAAGGGCTTGGTAACATAGTCATCTACGCCCATTTCAAAGCCGAAAAGCTTGTCATATTCTTCAGTTCTTGCAGAAAGCATAAGTATGGGGGTATTTTTTATCTTTCTTATTTTCTTGCAGGCAGAAAAGCCGTCTAATCTCGGCATCATTACATCAAGGACTATTATATCAAAGTCCTGAGCCTTGGCCATTTCCACAGCCTGCATACCGTCAACTGCCTCATAGACCTTGTGACCTTCAAATTCCGCATATTCTCTGATGACTTCTCTTATCTTCTGTTCATCATCTGCAACAAGAATTTTATACATTTTTTACCTCCTTAAAAATTGCAAAAAAATATTCAGTTTAAACCATGTTAAACTGAATGAAATCATGCTGTTCGCAAAACAAATCATAATAAAATGTTGGGAGAGGAAATTATGATTATTGAGTTATTCAACCACCATAAGTTCAGTCAGTTTCCTGACTGTCTATATTATAAACCCTCTCTATGATAAGTATGTGAAAACAGATTAAAAAGAATTAAAAAAACAATTTCACTCAGTTTTCTCACGGGCATTTTCCAGGAATATCCTCAGATGATCCCTTTTATTGACCTTTCCCGTAAACTGGGGCGCATTGAATGCAAACCCGAAATGCAAAGGTACCGTAATATCTATCTGCTGATTTATACCCTGATTTTTTATATCAATGGCACCGCCTGTTTCTTCAAGATACATACGGCAGGCAAAAAACTCAATGTCATTTTCCACCACCGAAACACAGTTTTCCTTATCGAAAATAAACTTAAAGGAGATAACAGCGGTTTTTTCCTTACATTCGCCGGTTACGGAAATATATTCCCTGGGGGAGCTTTGCAGAGCCTTTTTGATAATGATGTAATAAAGCATCTCAAAATATTCTCTGCTTTGCTTTGTCATCATATCATTTAATTTTTCATCATAGCTGTACAGCAAATCAGCCCCGTGACGGGCGGTCATTACCTTAGCCTTCTGTGTTATCTCCATAAGGGCTTCCCCTAAATTGAATACCACATTTTTAAGGGAAAAGGGGCGGTAGATAGCATTTGCTATCATTCTGCCTATTTCCGCATTCTTTAAAAAGTCAAGGGCATTTTTCTTAATAACAGCGGAGTTTTCAAGGGCATTGTCATTTTTATCAAGAGCTTCTACTATGCTCTCCATATCCGTTTCTACCTTTGACAGCATATAGGTCATATTTACAACACTTCCGGCTCTGCCCACGCATTTAAGTGAGTCCACTATATCCTTAAGTGTCCAGAGGTAATATATATCCCCCTCATAAACCACCTTTATCGCCTCAGCGCAATAGGATATATCCCCTATAACCGCCTTTATAACCTCCCCGTCCTTTATGCTTTCGCCGCTATCGGGGGCAAATTCAATAAGCTCCTCCTTAAATGAGGTCTTTAATACCTTACCGTTGCTGTCGGTAAGAATTTTTTTCCGGTCATCATCGGAAAAAAGCATTTTAATAAGTTCGTTTTCCTTTTTCATAATACTCCCTTCAGGTCAGTTTTTTCTTGTTTCCGTTTTCATCCACTACATAAACCCTGTCAAGCTCACTCAGGAAATTTCTGCGGAAGCCCTCACGGTATTCATTTCTGAGTGCTGTCTGCTCCTCCTTTTCCTCGGGGGTAAGCTCTCTTACATTTGATTCTCTTGCGAGATAATTTATCCTTTCGATTTTTTCCTTTTCCATAACTTCTCCTTAATAATTTTTATCACAGTATCTTATTTTATGTATAATTTTATTTTTTCCTTTAAGCAAGAAATATACCGCCGTGCCTATAACAGCGCCGCTTATAATGGCGATTATTCCGAGATGGAATATATACACCAGCACAGAGGGGGAATAAAACACCACAGCCACCATAAGCTGTCCCACATTGTGGGCAAGGGCTGAAAATACCCCGGCTATTATTACCGCCACGCTGTCCTTTTTAAAAAACCGGGAAAAAAGTCCCATTACAACTGCTGCCAATACTCCGCCCCCGAGGGAAAAAAGCATACCCATCATATTACCCTGTATTATACCGCTTAGTAAAATCCTTACAAGCAGTATAAGAACAGCGTCCCTTATTTTCCACACACCCCCTATAAAGAATACAAAAAGTATGGGAAGATAGGCAATACCTATTCTTGTCCCTATAAAGGGCAGGGGAGGAAACATTCCCTCTATTACAAAAAGGGTAAGGGATATGGTACAAAGCAAAGCCGAAAAAACCGTCTTTTTCACATTCATAATATCACCTATTTTATTTTAATGACCAGCTTGTTCGGCATACATACAATGGGGCTTATTTCATCTGAAACATGGGGGGTATTTACACAGATCTTATCCGGACAGTCAGCGGACTGCACCCCGATTTTCCCTTCATGGACAATAATTACATTTTTACCGCCCGAAGGGGAGGTAATTTCAAAGCTGTAATTATCATCGGGCTTTAGCTCAATTTCCCTTATAAGCACATTGTCGCTGTATATAAGGGCAACATGGCTGTCCCTTTTTGTGTTTTGTGTTATAATAATCCCCGCTATGCAGGCTATAAGAATTGCCCCTGCAATAAGGGAAAAAATTATTATCTGCTTTTTTGACATATATGCCCCTTTATTTAAGTCCGGCACTTTTTATTACCCTGCCGTCGGTTTTAACAATTATGTAGTCTATGCCTTCCTTATCGAGTATTTCACTATATCCGCTGCCGTAGATATATGCGGTGGTGGAATATACATCAGCGGTAATGCCGTTGTCACACAAAACGGTACAGCTTTGTATATCGCTTTTTGCAGGAAGGGCTGTACGGGGGTCTATTATGTGGGAATATATTTCCCCCTCAATTTCCGCGAAACGCTGAAAGGAATTTGACGTGGAGAATATACCCTCATTTATACTTACCGTATCCACAAGGGAATTATCCTGTCCCCCTGATATACCCACCTTAAACTGCTCGCCGTAATTACTTCCCATGGTAAGCACATTTCCGCCGAAATCCACCACAGCGCTGTTTATACCGCTGTCAGCAAGCATTTTCTTTATAATATCGGTTACATAGCCCTTTGCTATACCGCCGAAATCCACAGTAAAATCCCCATCATAAAATACAGTCATATTTTCCTTATCAAGGATTATGTTTTTGTAATTTTCCTTGCCGGCAAGTGCTGAAAGGGAATTTTCATCCGGCTTTTGCGGTGTGCCGTTAAAATCCCACATATCGCTTATATTTCCAAGGGTAATATCAAATATCCCCTCGGTTTTAATTGAGGCCTCAACAGATTTTTGAAATATATCAAAAAGCTCCGGGGATAGAGCAATGCTTTTTTCTCCTGCATTATTATTTACCATATAAAGCTCGCTGTCCTTATCAAACCTTGACAGCTTTTTATCATAGAAATTGACCCTGTCCTCAATTTCCTTTATTACACCCTTTGCCTTATCAGGGGAAATATCCTCATATATACTGATTGTACAAAAGGTATCAAAGGAGAAAAAGGTATAGGTATATGGAGTTTTTTCCTTTAAATCACAGGAAGTTAAAAGTAACACCATAAGACAAATTACCATAAAAAATGATAATACACCGTACTTTTTCATTCAGTCCTCCAAGGGTATATATACTCATTATATATCAAAACGCCCCGTATTTCAATACAATTAAGCAAAATTCCGATTTTTCAATAAAAAAGTTGCAATTAAAACGGATATGTGCTATAATCATTTAGTATGGAGTTTTATATTCATTTTTCAGCAGAAACATAAAAAGGGTGGTTTTATGAGAATTATCGGCATAGACCCGGGCTACGCTATTGTGGGCTATGGAATACTTGATTATTCCGGCGGTAAATTCGCCGTTGTGGGCTATGGTGCTATCACAACAAATAAGGACACCCCCTTTGAAAAAAGACTTTGCGAGATATACGATGACTTTAATTTTCTGCTGGAAAAATATAAGCCTGACTGCCTTGCCATAGAAAGGCTTTACTTTAATACCAACCAGAAAACCGGTATTGATGTTGCCCAGGCAAGGGGAGTAATTGTAATGTCAGCGGCAAAAAGGGATATAGAAATTTACGAGTACACACCCCTTCAGGTAAAGCAGGCGGTGGTGGGCTACGGTAAGGCGGTTAAAAAGCAGGTCCAGGAGATGACCAAAAACATACTCCACCTTGAAAAAGTACCACAGCCCGACGATACGGCGGATGCCCTTGCCATGGCTATATGCCACGGACATTCCAGCGGTTCGTTGCTTAAAAATTTAAGGATAAGACAGGACGGATAATATGATATACAGCGTAAGAGGAAAGCTCATTACCACCGAGCTTAATTTAGCGGTGGTGGAATGCGGGGGCGTAGGCTATGCCTGCCGCACCACAATGAATACCATATCAAAGCTGGAGCCGGGAAGCGAGGTTACACTTTACACCTATCTTTCCGTAAGAGAGGACGGAGTGGAATTATTCGGCTTTGCGGATTTACAGGAGCTTAACTGCTTTAAGATGATAATATCCGTAAACAGCGTAGGCCCTAAGCTGGGACTTTCGGTATTGTCAACCATGACACCCCAGTCCTTTGCTCTCAGCGTGGCGGCAGGGGATGTAAAGGCTCTTACCACAGTACCGGGTATCGGCAAAAAGGTGGCAGAAAGAATTGTTCTTGAATTAAAGGATAAGATAGCAAACGGAAATACCATATCCAATGTAAAGGCAGGACAGCTTTCAGCCCCTGTAAATCAGTCAAACGATGTAGCCCAGGCTATATCTGCTCTTATGGTGCTTGGCTACACAAATGCAGAGGCAACAAAGGCACTTTCCGGACTTCCTTCGGATATGTCCACAGAGGAGCTTATCAAGGCAGGACTTAAAAATCTTGCAAAGTTTTAACTACTTTAATAAGGACGGCATATAATGATAGATGATAAGGATTTTTCCGAGGTTGAGGTAACAGCTCACCGGGATGACAGGATTATAGAGCCTGAATTCAGAGCCGAGGATGCGGATATTGAGTACAGTCTTCGCCCTAAATACTTAAATGAGTATATTGGCCAGGATAAGGTAAAGGAAAATCTCAAAATATATATAGAAGCGGCAAAAAAGCGTAAGGAAAGCCTTGACCATGTGCTGTTATACGGCCCTCCCGGTCTTGGTAAAACCACCCTTGCAGGCATTATTGCAAATGAGCTGGGAGTTAATATAAAGATAACCTCCGGCCCGGCAATAGAAAAGCCCGGGGAATTAGCGGCACTTCTTACGGGACTTCAGACCGGAGATGTTCTCTTTGTGGATGAAATTCACCGCCTTTCGAGACAGGTGGAGGAAATTTTATATCCGGCGCTGGAGGACAGGGTACTTGATATAGTAATAGGAAAGGGACCCTCCGCCCAGTCAATAAGGGTAGACTTAAATCCCTTTACCCTTATAGGCGCTACCACTCGTGCAGGACAGCTAACCTCCCCCCTTCGTGACAGATTCGGGGTTATAATGAGATTGGAGCTTTATTCTGAGGAGGAATTATGCAGTATAGTTCAGCGTTCCTCAGTAATACTTTCGATCCCCTGTGAAAGGGAGGGCGCACTTGAAATAGCAAGGCGTTCAAGGGGAACACCCCGTATAGCAAACAGACTTTTACGCAGAGTAAGGGATTTTGCCGAGGTTATGGGTGAGGGCAGAATTACAAAGGAAATGTCGGATATTGCCCTTAGCCGTATGGAAATAGATAAGTTAGGACTTGACAGCCTTGACAGAAGATTTCTGTCAACCATTATAAAAAGCTATAACGGAGGTCCTGTGGGACTTGAAACCTTAGCCTCCGCCCTTGGCGAGGAGGCTGTGACCTTAGAGGATGTATGCGAGCCCTATTTAATGCAGTTAGGCTTTATAAACCGCACCCCAAGGGGCAGATGTGCAACCTACGAGGCATATAAATATTTAGGCATAAATAAAGACGGCCAACAATTTTTAGATGATTGATAACGGAGGAACAAATGGGTAGATTGTTCGGAACAGACGGCGCAAGAGGTGTAGCAATTACAGAGCTTACCTGTGAAATGGCGATGAACATAGGCAGAGCGGCGGCCATGGTACTTACAAAGCACGGCACTAAAAAGGAGCGCGCAAAGATACTTATAGGCAAGGACACAAGAATTTCATCCGATATTCTTGAAGCGGCACTTATTGCAGGTATTACCTCAGTGGGTGCAGACGTTGAGCTTTTAGGAGTAGTACCCACCCCGGCAGTAGCCTATCTTGTGGGACTTTATGAGGCGGATGCAGGTGTGATGATTTCCGCATCCCATAATTCAGTTGAATATAACGGAATTAAAATATTCTCCGCCACAGGCTTTAAATTACCTGATGATGTGGAAAACGAAATAGAAGCCCTTATTCTTGACACCCCGGAAAAGATAAAGCTTACCGACGGTAAGGAAGTGGGCAGAGTAAGGACAATTTTCGGTGCGGCAAGTGAATACAGCGAGCATATCCAGTCAACCGTATCCGGACATTTTCAGGGACTTCTTGTGGCCCTTGACTGTGCAAACGGCAGTGCAAGTGCCACAGCAAAACAGCTTTTTACTAAGTTCGGCGCAGAATTCATATACATAAATGACGAGCCCAACGGACTTAATATAAACGACAACTGCGGTTCCACCCATATCGAAAGAATGGCTGAGGTGGTAAAGGAAAGAGGCTGTGATGTGGGCTTTGCCTTTGATGGCGATGCAGACAGATGCCTTGCGGTTGACGAAAAGGGAAATGTGGTTGACGGTGATAAGCTAATTGCTATTATTTCCCGTTATTTTAAGGAAATAGGCAAGCTGAATAAAAACACCGCAGTAGTAACGGTAATGAGTAACTTAGGCTTTCATACCTATATGAAGGCAAATAAGATCGATACTGTATGTACAAAGGTGGGAGACCGCTATGTTCTTGAGGAAATGCTTAAAGAGGGCTACTCAATAGGCGGCGAGCAGTCAGGACATATTATATTCCTTGACCATGCCACCACCGGCGACGGACAGCTTACCGCCGCCCAGACCATGGAGCTTATGACTAAGACAAAGATGAGATTATCCGAGCTTGTAGCAGATATTCCCGATTATCCCCAGGTGCTTAAGAATGTAAAGATAACCGAAGCCTCAAAGGGCAAGTGGGATAAGTCACAGGCTATTCTTGATATTATAGAAAAGGCAAAGGCTGACCTTAAGGACGAGGGCAGAATTTTAGTAAGAGAAAGCGGCACAGAGCCCCTTGTTCGTGTTATGATAGAGGGCAGTGACGCCGATAAGGTAAACTACTGGACAGATGAAATAGTAAAGGTAGTAGAAAAGGAGCTTTGCTAAATGAGAAGATCTTCCGACTGGAAGGACTATCGGCTGATAGATGCCTCCGGGGGACAAAGACTTGAAATGTGGGGAGAATATCTCCTTGTAAGACCCGACCCGCAGATTATATGGAAAAATCCCGACCCATCCCCCCTTTGGCAAAAGGCGGATGCAATATATCACCGTTCATCAAGCGGTGGGGGAAGCTGGGAATATAAAAAGCGCCTTCCCGAAAGCTGGAATATAAGCTATAAGGAGCTTAAATTCATGGTTAAGCCAACAGGCTTTAAGCATACGGGAATTTTCCCTGAGCAGGCGGTAAACTGGGATCTTTGTTCACAGCTTATTAAAAATGCGAACAAGGATATAAATGTGCTTAATATGTTTGCCTATACCGGAGGTGCTACCTTAGCCTGTGCTAAGGCAGGGGCAAGGGTATGTCATCTGGATGCGGTAAAGGGCATGGTGGATTGGGCAAGAAACAATGCGGCATTAAGCGGACTTTCCGATAAGCCCATACGCTGGATAGTTGACGATGCGGTTAAGTTTTTAGGCAGAGAAATAAGAAGAAACAACCGCTACGACGGAATTATCCTTGACCCACCAAGCTACGGCAGAGGCACAAACGGGGAAATGTGGCGCCTTGAGGATAACATTTATGACCTTATGAATATGTGTACACAGGTGCTGACTGATAAGCCCCTGTTTATAGTTCTTAACAGCTACACCACCGGACTTTCTTCCTCTGTTATGTCATATTTACTTAATATGACCGTGGGAAAACGCTTTAAAATAAGGGTGGAAAGTGACGAGATAGGTCTGCCGGTGGAAAAGACAGGACTTTCAGTTCCTGCCGGCAATACTGCCATAGTATATTTTGATTAAGAGGACAAAAGTGGAAAAGATAATAAAAGCAGATAAGCTTGTATTTGATTATTCGGTGCTGGATGAAAACGGCGATGAAGTGGGCAAGAACCGTGTTCTTGACAATGTAAGCCTTGAAGTGGAAAACGGCAGCTTTGTGGCTGTACTGGGCCATAACGGAAGCGGAAAATCCACACTTGCAAAGCACTTTAACGGCATACTTATCCCGACAGAGGGTAAGGTGCTTATAGACGGGATAGATTCCTCGGATGAAAGCCGTATATATGATATAAGGCAGACTGTGGGAATGGTATTTCAAAATCCCGACAATCAGATAGTAGCCACAATAGTAGAAGAGGATGTGGCATTTGCCCTTGAAAACCTGGGTGTAGAGTCTTCGGAAATCAGAAAAAGGGTGGATGAGGCATTAAAGGCGGTGGATATGTATGACTACCGTGAGCACGCTCCCCACCAGTTATCCGGCGGACAAAAGCAAAGAGTAGCAATAGCCGGCATTATTGCCATGCGTCCGAGATGTATAGTAATGGACGAGCCTACCGCCATGCTTGACCCTAAGGGCAGAAAAGAGATAATGAAAACAATAAAGAGCCTTAACAAGGACTACGGCATTACTGTTGTGCTTATTACCCATTACATGGAGGAGGCGGCACAGGCTCAGCGTGTGGTGGTAATTGACAAGGGCAGGATAATAATGGATGATGTTCCGAAGAAAATATTCTCCCGGGTGGAAGAATTAAAGGCAGTAGGCCTTGATGTACCCCAGGCAACTGAGCTTATGTATGAGCTTAAAAAGGCAGGGCTATCAGTTCCCGAGGACATAATAGATGTGGAACAATGCGCAGAATATCTTTATAATATGCTTAAAGACAAAATGAAAGAAGAGAGATAATGAACCTAATTGAGCTTAAAAACCTCACCTACAAATACAGCGTAGGCACTCCCTTTGAGTCGGTTGCGGTGAATGATGTAAGCCTCACCATTGAAAAGGGTGAATTCTGCGGAATTATAGGCCACACCGGAAGCGGCAAGTCCACACTTATACAGCATCTTAACGGACTTATAAAGCCAACATCCGGAAAGGTGCTTATTGACGGTGAGAATATATGGGGCAAGGGTGTTGATATAAAGAAGATACGCTTTAAGGTGGGACTTGTGTTTCAGTATTCAGAGCATCAGCTTTTTGAGGAAACGGTATACAAGGACATAGCCTACGGCCCTAAGAATATGGGCATGAGCGAGGAAGAAATCGACAAGTGCGTAAGGCAGGCGGCACAGGATATGGGGCTGTCTGAGGAATTGCTTTCCCGTTCTCCCTTTGACTTATCCGGCGGACAGAAAAGAAGGGTAGCCTTAGCAGGCGTTATGGCCATGCACCCTGAGGTACTTGTACTTGATGAGCCTGCGGCAGGACTTGACCCTATCGGCAGGGAAAAGGTGCTTAAAAGAATTTCCGAATATCATAAGAAATATAACACCACCATTTTACTTGTATCACACTCAATGGAGGATATAGTGAGATTTGCAGATAAGGTGCTTGTTATGAACAAGGGAAAATTATTCTGTCATGATACCACCGACAAGGTTTTTGCCCGTCAGGATGAAATAATGAATATAGGCCTTGATGTGCCCCAGATAACCAAGATAGCAAAATCCCTTAAAGAAAAGGGAATTGATTTAGGCAATGATATTTACACAGTAGAAAGAGCAAAGACAAGGATATTACAACTAGTTAAAGAAGGAAAGATATGCTGAAGGATATAACCATAGGACAGTATTTCCCGGGAAAGTCCATAATACACAGACTTGACAGCAGATTCAAGATAATACTTGATATAGCTTATGTGGTTATGCTGTTTTTAGCAGGAAATTATTTCACCCTGCTTTTATGCGGACTGTTTATACTGATGGCATATATGCTGTCACATATTAGCTTCAGTCTTATTTTCAAAAGCCTGAAGCCAATACTACCGATAATTCTTCTTACCTGTATATTAAACCTTTTGTTTATAAAGGGTGAGGGTGAGCCCTTGTTTCAGTGGTGGATAATTACCATTTACGCAAAGAGCATAGACACCTCAATATATATGACGCTAAGAATTATTTTCCTTATTATAGGTATGTCGTTACTTACCTATACTACCTCCCCCATTGAGCTTACCGACGCTATAGAAAGGCTTTTGTCACCCCTTAAGAAGGTTCGCTTTCCGGTGCATGAGCTTGCTATGATGATGACTATTGCTTTAAGGTTTATTCCCACCTTAGTGGAGGAAACCGACAAGATAATGTCAGCCCAGAAGGCAAGGGGCGCAGACCTTGATACCGGGGGACTTTTAAAGAGAGCTAAGGCATTAGTGCCGGTGCTGATACCTCTTTTTGTATCCGCCTTTAAAAGGGCAACTGAGCTTGCCCTTGCAATGGAATGCAGATGCTACAGAGGGGGCGACGGCAGAACAAAAATGAAGATACTTAAATCCGGGGTAAAGGATTATATGGCATTACTTGTAATGGGGTTAATGATAACCGCCGTGGTACTGCTTAATATTTACCTTCCGGTAATTGCATTTGTATGAGAAATTTAAAGGTAACAATGGCTTACGACGGCTCAGCCTATCACGGATACCAGTATCAGGACAATGCGGTAAGCATACAGCAGACTGTGGAGGATACCATATCAAAGCTGCTTTGCGGTAAGCACAGTATAAACGGCTGTTCCCGTACCGATACAGGAGTTCACGCAAGAGCCTTTGTATTCAATTTCAGAACTGAAAACAATATTCCCTGCGAGGGCTTTATAAAGGCAATGAATGCCCTTCTTCCGGATGATATAGCAATACTATCCTGCGAGGAGGTAAATGATTGCTTTCATGCCAGATATGACAGCAAGGGCAAGGAATATTTATACCGTATCCATTGCAGCGATATAAGGGATGTATTTGCAAGAAATATGTCACTTAACTATCCTTATACATTGGATATAGAAAAAATGAGAAGTGCCGCAAAATTGCTTGTGGGCACTCACGACTTTGCCGCTTTTTGCAAGGCAGAGGCAAAGGAGCATTTAAAAACCACCGTCAGAACGGTATATGATATAAGAATAGAAAAAATCGGCGAATATGTTGAAATATATGTAAGCGGCAACGGATTTCTTCACAATATGGTAAGAATTATAGTAGGTACTCTTATCTATATAAGTGAGGGAAAACGCACCGAGGAGGATATAATTTCCGCCCTTAATGAGGGAGACAGAGAAAAGGCAGGAAAGACAGTACCTCCCGGCGGCTTATATCTTAACAAAGTCTTTTATTAACAGGGGTGATAAAATGAAGGTACCTGACGTAAAAAGGGAGCATAGCATGGCTGATGAAGTCAATGATATGGCCCTGTACAGAAAAAAGAAAAAACGGGCAAAGCGTATAAGAAATCTTATAATTCTTGCTGTTGTTATAGTTGCAGTAGCCCTTCTGTGGGTTTACAGGGATGTTATCTTTGAGCCTCTCAGGGGAATTGCTTCAAAAATAGATAACACCACCACCACTTCTGTTGGGTATCCCGTAAAGCTGGAGTCAAGCTCAGATTATGAGCTTCTTCCGATGGGGGACAGCTTTGTATTGGTAACTGATACCTATATGTATACCTACGCCTCGAACGGCGGTCAGCGGTATGCTTTACAGCATGGATATGTGACACCCACTTCTGTTTCAAACAATAAGCGTGTGCTTATCTATGACAAGGGCGGTCATGATTTTTCGCTGTATAATAAAAATGCCCGTATTTATCAGCAGTCCATAAAGGATGAGATAATAGTAAGCGGATTTTTAAGCGACAATGAGAATGTGGCAATAGTCACTTCATCAGGCAGTTATTCCAACATAATCTATATCTATGACGGCAACGGAGAATGGCTTTATACACAGAAATTTGTAGACAGCCTTGTAATGCAGGCGGCATTTTCTCCGGATAATAAGGAAATATACTTAGCCCTTGCCCATAGTGAAGACGGCAGTATAAAAACCGAGATTAAGAAGATAAGGCCGGGAAAGGAAAATTCCGAGCTTTGGAGCTATGAAATAGACGATTGTCTGAGCGTGGATATTTGCTTTACAGATGATGTGCTGACAGTATACGGGGATGACAGAATAACCACCATTTCAAAAGATGGCAAGCTGTTAGGAAGCTACGGCTACACCGGAGCCCTTGAAAAAATAAGCAGTACCCCCGGCGAAAGAATAGTGGTAACAGACAATTCCACCAAAAACAGCACAATAACCCTCTTTAATGAAAAGTGTGAGGTTACAGCCACCGTCGTTTCAGAGGAGAAGGTAAAGCGTATTTACAAGTGTGACAACGGTTATCTTATGCTGATGGACAGACAGCTTGCTCTTTATGATCAGAGCCTTAATATAATAAAGCAAACCACCCTTGATGATGAATATTCCGACTTTGTGGATATTGATTCAAAGCAGGTGCTTTTAGGCTATGATGAACTGACAGAAAAGAATATTTAAAAAAGAAAAAGATAATTACAAAAAGGGGTAATGAGAATGGGAACTGAATTTTTCTGGTTTTATGATGTACTGCTTATAGCGGTGCTTTTAGGAGGAATTATGACAGGCTATAAGCAGGGCTTTGTTAAAATGCTTTTAAGCCTGTGCACCTTCCTTATTGCTTTTGTGGGAGCGCTTATTTTAAGCGGCGCAATAGCAAACGCAATATACGATAACGTAATAGAAAAGCCTCTTACGGAGGAAATAAACAAGATAGTCTATGATACCGTTGACAGCGAGGTTTTAGAGGGAATTTCCGAGCTTGATCTTTCAAAAACCACAGTAAACGGCCAGTCTGTATCATCACTTGATGCAAAACCCGATGACGCAGGAAAGATAACCCTTATACTTTCAAGCGTTGATATAAGTAAAACAGGGGCGGCAAATATTGACCTTTCAGCCTTTGGAGTTACAAACGTTGATTATTCAAATATCAATGTGGGTACCGTTCAGGTAGCCCAGGCGGATGCTGAAAAGTACGGCCTTGAAAAGATAGTATTTGCACAGGTTATTACCACCACCATGAAAAACACCGAAAGCTGGGATAGTATAGTCAATGCTTCTCAGTCTGTATCAGAGCTTTTAGCTTCTGTGGGTGTACCTGAGGATGTTTACAGCAACTTTGCAGATACATTTGTTACAAATCTTATTTTAGGTGCACTTCAGTCTGCGGAAAATCCCGGAAAGCAATTCCTTGATGATTTCGCAAAGCCTATTATATTTGTGCCCATGCAGACTATAATCTTTATTGTGCTTTTTATTTTACTGCTTATTATAATGGCTGTTATCACCGCCACCACAAAGATAGTAAACAAGATACCTCTTGTAGGGGGACTCAATCAGTTCCTTGGAGGTGTGTTCGGATTATTACAGGGTGTGCTTTCATTATTTGTGATAGTTATAGTAGTTCACCTTATTGTATCTGCTACAGGCAACAGCCTTATATTCCTTAATGAAATGACTATTTCAAAATCCTATGTATTCAGCTATGTATATAATTTTGAATTTCTTAATTTCATAAGCTGAACACATTTTGTTAATATTCATATAACAAAATTATAATATAATATAGTAACGGCATAAAGCCGGGGAAGGAGATTTATATGATATATTGTTCCAGATGCAAGAAAAGACCTGCTGTGGTGTTTATTTCCACAATGAACGGTACAGAAAAGCATGACGAGGGTCTTTGTCTTGTTTGTGCAAAGGAATTAGGAGTGCCCCAGGTATCAGAATACCTTGAAAAAATGGGCATCAGTGAAGATTTTGAGCAGGATTTTGAGCAGGCTTATGATTCATTTTTCGGAGCAGAGGGTTTACCCGACGCATCCGAGGAAAATTCTGACAAGGACGAGGAGGATGATGAGGAGGACAGCGATGACTTTGTACCCGGCGGTGCAGGTACTATGCCCCCCTTCTTCAGACGACTTTTCGGCGGTCAGGATAATGCAGGTGACACAGCAGATGAGGATACCGAGGAAAAATCCGGTATCACATCAAGGGATAAGAAAAAGCGCAAGAAGGAAAGCAAAAAGCGTAAATTCCTTGATACCTACTGTACAAACCTTACCGCAAAGGCGCAAAAGGGTGAGCTTGACAGGATAATCGGCAGAGATAAGGAAATCTACCGTGTTACCCAGATACTTACAAGAAGAACAAAGAACAATCCCTGTATCATAGGTGAGCCGGGTGTAGGTAAAACAGCTATTGCTGAGGGTATTGCCCAGAAGATAGTAAGCGGAGATGTTCCTGCAAAGCTTCGTGATAAGGAAATATATCTGCTTGACCTTACCGCCCTTGTGGCAGGAACTCAGTTCAGAGGACAGTTTGAGGGCAGAGTAAAGGCACTTATTGAAGAAATAAGAAATGCCGGAAACATAATCCTGTTTATAGACGAGGTTCACAACCTTGTGGGTACAGGCGACAGCGAGGGCACAATGAATGCGGCTAATATCTTCAAGCCCGCATTATCAAGAGGCGAAATGCAGGTAATAGGTGCTACCACCTTTAACGAGTACAGAAAGTATATCGAAAAGGATTCTGCCCTTGAAAGAAGATTCCAGCCTGTTACCATAAACGAGCCCACAATAGATGAAACCGTTGAGCTTTTAAAGGGAATAAAGGGCTATTATGAGGATTATCACAAGCTGAAATACCCCGACAGCGTAATAAGAAGCTGTGCTGTATTAAGTGAAAGATACATTACCGACAGATACCTTCCCGACAAGGCCATTGACCTGCTTGATGAATCCGCCGCCTGTGCAAGTATAAGCAGTAAGGAGCTTGCGGAGCATGACAAGCTGTTAAATGAAAACAAGCAGCTTGAGGCAGAGGAAAGCAAGCTAATGGAGGACAGCGAGAATATCAACTATCAGAGGGTAGCTGAGATAAAAACCAGAATAGCAAAGAACAATGACCGCATAGATGAATTAAAGCCGATTATAGACAGCCTTCAGGTAACCGAGAACGATGTATGCAAGGTAATTGAGCTTTGGACAGGTATTCCTGCCTCCAAGATAATGGAAACAGAGTTTAAGAAAATGGCAAAGCTTGAGGATGCCTTAAAGGAAAAGATAGTCGGCCAGGATGAGGCCTGTGAGCTTGTGTCGGCGGCAATAAAGCGCACAAGAGTACAGCTTTCCGCAAGACGCCGTCCTGCATCCTTTATCTTTGTAGGACCTACCGGCGTAGGTAAAACAGAGCTTGTAAAGGTGCTTGCCAAGGAGCTTTTCAACACAGTAGACCCCCTTATAAGACTTGATATGTCAGAGTTTATGGAAAAGCACAGCGTATCAAGAATTATCGGTTCACCTCCGGGATATGTGGGCTATGATGAGGCAGGACAGCTTACCGAAAAGGTAAGAAGAAAGCCCTACTCAGTAATTCTCTTTGACGAGATAGAAAAGGCTCACCCTGATGTAATGAACATTCTTCTTCAGATACTTGATGAGGGCAAGGTAAATGATGCCCACGGCAAGACTGTAAGCTTTGAAAATACCGTAATTGCCATGACCTCAAATGCCGGATCTTCCTTTAAGTCCAGTGGAATGGGCTTTGCAAAGACCAAGGAGGAAATGAGCAAGGATAAGGCCATGACCGCCTTAGGCGAATTTTTACGCCCGGAATTTTTAAGCCGTGTGGACGAGGTGGTTGTATTCTCGCCCCTTGATGAAAAGGCGCTTTCAGGTATTGCAAGACTTACAATAGGAGAGATGAAGGAGCCCCTTCTTGAAAAGAACATACAGCTTAACGTTACCGATGATGCCTATGACTGCATAGCAAGAAAGGCAAAGGACGGAAAGTTCGGCGGCAGAGATGTAAGAAGAATTGTCCGCAAGGAAATTGAGGATAAGGTGGCAAATCTTATTGTGGATTCTGACGGTAAGATTACAGCCATAAACATTTCCACCGATGGGGATAATCTTACGGTAACAGGAGAATAATATAAAGCCCCTTTTAAAGGGGCTTTAATTAAAGGAGAAATTATGGTAGTAGTTATAACCGGGGCAACAGGGGCAATAGGCAGTGCCATGACAAGGCTTTTTTCAAGAACGGATGACGTTATCGGAATTTACGCTAAAAATGACCAAGGGGCAGCGATTCTTGAAAAGGAATGTGGCTGTCTTATGATAAAGGCGGACATTACCGATAAGAAAAGCGCAGAAATGGTAATAGATGTGATAATAAAAAAGTACGGCAAAATTGATTTACTTATAAACAATGCCGGCATATCACAAATAAAGCTGTTTACCGATATTACAGACGAGGACTGGCATAATATGATGAATATAAGCCTTAATGCCATGTTTTATATTACAAAAAGGGCAGTACCCTATATGATAAAAAGGCAGTCCGGCTGTATTATAAATATATCCTCCGTGTGGGGTGTACACGGTGCATCCTGTGAGGTGCACTATTCCACCGCCAAGGCAGGAATAATAGGCTTTACAAAGGCTCTTGCAAAGGAGTTAGGCCCATCGGGTATAAGAGTAAACTGCATAGCCCCCGGGGTAATTGACAGCCCCATGAATAATAACCACCTGTCAGAAAAGGACATGGAAGAATTAAAACAGCAAACCCCCTTACAGAAAATCGGCACACCCGAGGATGTGGCACAAGCCGCAAAATACCTTTCTGATGCTCAGTTTGTCACCGGCCAGGTTTTAGGGGTAGACGGTGGGTTTTATTAAGAAAAAATCCTGTGCAACCGCACAGGATTTTTTTATTCCAATGAAAAGGTAACCGTCACATCGCCCTTGCCCAGAACCTCCAAGAGTCCCTCCTTAGTGGCGTTACGGATTTTGCCCAGCTTAGTAAAATTCCAGGAGTTTTTATCATAATAAACAGTTACGCTGTTACCCTGATATAAAATAACATCTCCCGGGGTGGTGGTTATCTGTGTATCGGTACGGGGCAGGGAAGTGCCGATATTACCCACCTTTTCAAAATTGCCGTAGTCGGACATTTCCACCACCAAGGGCTTTTCTTTAAGTAACTGCTTAAAAGCCTCAGCGCTTTTGTTATTCTCAAGATCCGCTGTAAATGTGGTGCCGTTGGCGGTTATATAAAATACATTTTCGCTCATATTATCCTCACTTGTAATTTCAGTATTGTCTGTGGTTTCTTCCTTGCATTGTGTAATGTCAGAAGAAATGCTTTCTGTTTTCTCTGACGGGGGAGTGCTTTCTGCTATGGTAGTATTTTCCGTCATGGAATTTATATTTGACGAATTATTACCCTCACACCCTGTTACAGCTACGCAAAGCATAAGAAATAAAGTAAGTAATGCCTTTTTCATAGTACCTCCTGTAAATTTATCACCTTAAATATCCCTTTAAGTAAATACTTCATATTATGCGCAGGTGCGATTTTTACAGATGATTATCTCACATTTTGCATTTTCATCATCCATAATAATTTCATCCACAGCAGGAACGCATATTTTACCCCTATAGGGATTTTTGATGCTTATAACCGGGGTGGTTATTTTCGCTGTTACCTCGCTTTTTTCAAAGGCCAAATCGGTATTTTCCATGGTGCAGTTTATAAGTCTTAAATCCTTACAGTAGCAAAGGGGCTGAGTGCCTATGATACTACAGTTTTCAAAGGTGACATTTTTGCAGTACCAGGCTAAATATTCCCCCTTAACAACGCTGTTTTTTACCACCACAATTTCAGCGTGCCAGAAGGCGTCCTTAGTATCAAAACGGCAGTTTTCAAAAACCGCATTTTTTATATACTGGAAGGAATATTTCCCCTTGAAATCCACATTTTCAAAATGAATATCAGTTGACCTCATCATGAAATATTCGCTTTCGGCATGGCTGTTTTTCATGGTGATATTATTTACCGACCAACCAAATTCCGGGGAAATTATATCACAGTCGCAAATCTCCACATTTTCACATTCTCTTAAAGCCTTAATGCCGTGGATTTTTGTATCGGTTATTGTTATATCCCTTGAATACCACAATGCCGCCCTGCAAAGCTGAGTCATTTCGCAGGCTGTTATATTGACCTTATCATCATGCCAGAAAGGATAACGAAGATTAAAAAAGCACTTTTCCGCCTTTATATTTCCGCCCTCCTTAAAGGCACTTTCGCCGTCCGCCGGCCCGTCAAAGGCACATTCATATACATAAATATCACGCTGTCCGTAAAGGGCTCTTTCACTATCAAAGCTCTGATTTTCTATTACTTTCATAAAGCCTCCTTATGGATTGAAAATATTCTTATCAAGGGAATACACTAAGTAGTCAAGACAGTTTATTTGCTTTTCTCTTATATGGATCTGATCCAGTATAAGGGATCTTTTCTCAATAAGGTATTTCACCAATTCCTTGCTTTCGCCCTTTTCCCACAGCTCAGTAAGCAGCTTTTTACTTTCCCCCTTTATGCCGGCGGCGGAAAGATTTTGCTCTATTTCTTCTAAAGTTATTCTCTTAGCCATAGTATTCCCTCACTGTGTAATTACAACTATCTTGTTACCCCAGCCCTCAAGCACAGGGTTATTTATTACCGAATTTACAAACTCCTCAGTAGCCTCAAAGGTACCCACCTTTGTATATTCCTCGTTTATTTCGGTATCACGGTAATAAAGAATAATTCTGTTTGGGTGGGAATAATACACATCCCCGGCCTTAACGCTTGTTACTGCTTCTGAATTGTCCAGTATTTCGTATCTTTGGGGAATATCGTAATACTCCATTACCTCAGATTCATCAAAATTATAAATAGGAAGTCGCCAGCTTGAGCTACCCACATGATTATATATAGCCGCCGCCGTGGGATTGTCAAGAAGATTAAGTGTATAGCTCTCTCCCTCATCGCCGAACTGTACATTTATAGAAAGTCCTGTTTGCTGTTCGGATGATGCTTCATCACCTTCCGAGGGGGTGCTTTCTTCACCGCTTAAATCTTCCTGTGTGGTGGTGGCAGCTGCGGCAGATGAGGAATTTTCCTCACTGCTGCTATTTGCAGCCTCATCACAGCCTGTAAGCAAAACTGCAAAGGCCGATAATAAAATCAAAGTCTTAAAATATCCTTTCATAATAAACTCCTTTCAAGTTTTTTCCCTATGTCTTTATTATACTACCTTGTTTTTTAAATAGCAAATACTTATATTTATTAATATATCTGCATAGCTTTAAGTTATACTTATTCCTCTGTAAGCTCTGTCATTTTAGCCTGCCTTATTTTTCTTGATGATAAAAAGGCAAAGACTGAAAATACCAGGGTAACATATAATCCGGGTAAAATAACAGTCAGTATATCAGGGGAAGAGGAAAAGTTACTTATACCGTAAAGCCTTAATAAAAATGCCACAACAGGGTCAGTAAAAACAGCCCCCAGTATAATTCCCATTACACTGCCCAAGGCGGAAATTATAACAAATCTAAGGGTAAATGATACTCTCAGGGCAATAAGGGACATTCCCACAGACCTTAATATACTCAGTTGTTTTTTCTCCCTTGTAATCAGCTTATCGGTAGTAAGCATAACGCAGACCATTACAAAAACTATTATCATAACATACTGGAATATAAGAAGCATATCCATAGCCGAAAGTATGCCGTAAAGTCCCGGCCAGGAGTTTTCGTGAAGATAAACATCCCACCGTAGGTATCGGATAATATATCCATAATTTCCTTTTGTCTTGCTGTGTCGGATATAAAGTACTGCTCGCACCATATCTGAGGGGAATTTTTCCCTACAAGAAGATACCCCTCCTTATTCATACCGATATTTGCCCCCATATCATTGGCACATTGATATATGCCGGATATGATAAATTCCTTGCTTCCGACAGAACCTGTAATATTTACCTTATCCCCTATACTAAGTCCCATATCCGCCGCCACAAATTCAGTTACAACTATCTCATTTTCGGCTATACAGGTGTTACCACTAAGTATATGAAATCTTTTCGGGTCGGTAATTACATTTGCGGTATAGTCTATGTTATTTACCGATACATTAGGCATGGCAAGGGCATGCTTATCGGTAATTTCTGTATGCTGTAAGATAGTATTTTCTATATCCTCAATAGCCACATCCCCCATGGGCTGGGCGGCTATATGAAGGTCTGCCGGATTAAAGGCATCTATCATGCCCTTGCCGTCATTTCCAAGCCAGCTGTCTGTTCTACCTGTAAGGGAAGCAAAAAAGGTAAGAAGCACCCCTATAAATAAGGCGCTCTTTCCTGCAAAAAGCTGTCTTAATGCGATAAAAAGCAAAAGGGGCTGTCTTATGGCAGGTAAGGGCTTTACCTTTTTATAAGCTATACTCTCTACAGGCTTTATTTTAAGGATTTTCCTGCAACGAATAACAATAAACCCGGATATTAAAATCATCATTAAGATAAGCACAGGTAATGAGATACCCCAAGGCATATCAAAGGGTATTATAACCCCCGTTACATCCACAGTCAGCATACTTAGTACACCGCTTGCAAAAACCGACAGCAAAGCCCCAATAATTACCCCGGGGATAACAGGGGTAAGGTACAGTAAAAGCTGAACCGCCACAAGGCTATTGCCCTTTACACCCAGGGATTTTAATATACCTGTGTTTTTTCGTTTCTGCTCTATTGATGAGCCTATGCTGTTTGAAATAATAAACAAGGTCACTATTACAAGTATCAGCACAAAGGCGGCAAAAAGTCCGGTAAACACATTCTGTAATGTAAGCATATATCCCTTAAGAGTAACCGCCGAATGGGAAAACTCAGTATACCTGCCGATTTCGGTATTCTGGTTTATTCTTCGGTTAAGCTCTGAGGGGATAATATTACTGTCAGCGTCAATATGCACCATATAGCCATATCTTGCAAGGGCATCATGCCCCTCACTTTCTATTATTCCCTTTATCTCTTCATAGTCGGAGGGGGTAATAATAAAGCTCTTCATTCCTATCATGGAGCTTCTCATTAAGGGGTCCTCAAAATACCCCTTAACTTTAAAAGTAACCTTTACATTACTTCTTGCTACCGGAAAGGTGATACTATCTCCAACCTTAATATCATACATGGATTTAAGGGCACTGCCTACATATATTTCACCCTTTCCTAAAGTCTCTTTTTCCTTATAGTCCTTTAAGTCATCGGTGAAGAATTTATAGTCATACTCATCACTTTCCAAAATAAGCATACCCTCGCTGTCGGATTATCCGGCGGCGGTTTCATATTCGCTGTATATTATCTGCTGATTTTTTATTCCCCTTATACCATCCACAGCGGAAATATCAAGGCTCAGCTTATCTATATCATCCACATCTGAAACCCACACCGTAAGTTTTCCGAAGCCCAGCCTGTCGGTTTCTTTTGCTATATAGCTATCCCCGTTTACGGAAAGGGTAATAACCGAACACAAAGCCACACAAATAGCAACTATCAGCACAAATATACCTATACAGGTGCCCTTGTGCTTTTTTATTTGTGCCTTCCATAAAATTTTAACTGCCATATTCTATTACCACCTTTGTGTGCTAAGCCGAAGAGAAAGCCTTTCTTCTCTTTCCTTTTTATCAAGATCGGAATTATAGCAGGGGAGAGTAAGGCAGGAAATTATCCTTCCGTCCTCAAGATATAATATTCTGTTTCCGTGGGCGGCGGAGGCTATATCATGGGTTACCATAATAATTGTCTGTCCCTTGCTGTTAAGCTCATCCATAAGGGATAAAACCTCATTACTGTTTTTTTGTTAAGAGCCCCCGTAGGCTCATCCGCAAAAAGAATACCCGGGCTTTTTATCATGGCTCTTGCAATAGCCCCGCGCTGAGCCTCGCCCCCTGAAACCTCACCCGGCATACGGTTTTTACAATGTTCAATCCCCATATCGGAAAACAGCTTATCCGCATTATTTAAAACCTCATCACAGCCTGCTGTATAGACTGCCACCAGGGTATTTTCATAAAGGGTAAGATCCGATACTAACTGAGGCTGCTGGAATACAAAGCCAAACTGCCTTGCCCTTAAATCTGCGGATTTACCCTCCTTTAAGCCGGATATTTTTTCCCCCTTATAAAATATCTCTCCTGAGGTTATCTCATCAAGACAGCTAAGGGCATATAAAAGGGTGGATTTTCCTGCTCCCGAGGAGCCCATTATAACCGTAAAATCCCCCTTGTAAATTTCCTCTGTCACATTATCAAGTACAGTATTATCGCCGTATTTTTTAGTAAGCCCTTTACAGCTTAAAATTACCTCGCTCATGCTGTTTCTCCTTTCCTTAAAATACCTGTTTATTCGTCTTTTGTTGATAGCTCAAATAAATAGCTTTCCTTGTAATTTTCCCTGTGGCAAAGTCTTGCCCTTTTATTATTCTGGTCATAAACAATGCTCCATTCGGTGGTGGCGCTGTCGTTGAAATTATCCTTGCTTATCCTGTCTAAAAGCCCCATAACCTCATTTTCCGTCATGGTGGGTTTATCCCTTAAAGCCTCTGTCAGAATTTCATATCTGCTGTGGGATTGGGCAGTACCGATTCCATACTTATCCCCCGGGGTAAGGTAAAAGTTAGTTACCGCAGGAGTAGGCGTAACATACATTTCATTACCCATATATTCAATAACAACGCTGTTTCCCTTATTGTCGCTTACCGCAAAATGAACAGTAAGCCCCATGGAAAAGTGCATATCATATTCTTTCAGCAATTTACCGCTTCATTAGTATCAGCCGCATTATCAAGAAGCAGTCTTACTGCCGTTGTGGTGGTTATATCCGGTTTTGAGGTATTCATATCCGCCTTTTCATTATCCTGTATCATATTCACCGATACGCAAAGCCCCTTTTCATTTATGCCGTCAAGGGGAGCATAAACAGAGGCAATAAAAGCGCCTCATCCTTTGATAAAAGCTCATTTCCCATAGCAAAAATAAAGTCGGTGTTCACGGTAGAAATTGAGCTATAGTCCTTATCCGGGTATACCGTTACCACCATGGCATTACAGGGCTGCCAGTCAAAATTCCTGCCGAAATAATATCCCCCGTTATCACCTTTAACAGATACCGTACTGCATCCGAATATATCTCCTATAAGACTAAATCCGCTGAAATTTACCCCCATATCTGATATTAAAAATTCCACAACCTCCCTGTCAGTAGAAGCACCCCCGGAGGATATGAATCGGTCAAAGCCATAGTCCCCCTTAAAGCATCCATAGGATAAATTGTTGTTTAGCTTTTTTATTCCATTTTCTTCGATAATGATGTTTTCTTCTATGGATTCTGTGCTTTCATTTGCAATACTGTTATCATCTTTTTGGGATGATACAGCCTCACTATTGCATCCGCATAATATACCGGACACAATTCCGGCGAAGGCTAAAATCTTAACAAATCCTTTCATAAATTCACCTCATCTTCTGATATCAGTATAAAACATTTCACTTTCTATATCAAATACTTATTTTTAATTACTTTGTATAGTTGACACCTATGGAATTTTATGCTATATTTAATAGGAGGTGATAATATGGAACTCAGAGTATTACAGTATTTTTTAGCCGTAGCAAGGGAGCAGAGCATTTCTGCCGCCGCAGAATCTTTGCATTTATCCCAGCCCACCCTATCCACCCAGCTTAAAGCACTTGAGGAGGAGCTTGGCAAACAGCTTCTTATAAGAGGCAGTAAGGGAAGCAGAAAGGTCACCCTTACGGAGGAGGGTATGCTGCTTCGTAAAAGGGCAGAGGAGATAACCGAGCTTGTGCGTATGACCGAAAAGGAAATTTCCCTCTCAGGTGAAATAATCATGGGGGATGTATATATCGGCGCAGGAGAATCCGACAACATAAGACTTATAGCAAGGGCGGCAAAGGAGCTTACAAAGGACTATCCGGATATACATTTTCACATATCAAGCGGCAACTCAGTTTTCGTTCAGGAAAGCCTTGACAGGGGTCTTATTGATTTCGGCATAATTTACGGAAATGTGGACAGCTCAGTATATAAATCCATAAAAATACCGGGGAAGGACACCTGGGGGGTACTTATGAGAAAGGACAGCCCGTTAGCAAAAAATGAAACCATTAAGGCTGAGGATCTGTGGGAAATGCCACTTATTATTTCCTCCCAGACATGTCAGCATTGGTCACTTTCAAACTGGTTTAAAAAGGACATAAAGGAGCTTAATGTGGTAGCCGCCTATAACCTTGTATATAATGCTTCCCTTATGGTAGCCGAGGGGCTTGGCTATGCCTTATGCTTTGATAAGCTGATAAATGTGGAGGGAAGCGAGCTTTGTTTTCGTCCCTTATCTCCCGGAATGTATTCTGCCGCTTCTGTTATATGGAAGCGTTATCAGGTATTTTCAAAGGCGGCAGAAAAATTCATAGACAAGCTGACAGATTTATTTGAGGAGCAATCTATATAACATATAAATAAAATTACCCCTTTATGGTAAAGGGGTATTTTTATTAAAAAAATTTAAAAAACCTATTGACAAATAAATTTCAGCGTGTTATAATATATAAGCGCTGTGAAAGACAGTTAAATATATTTTTTATGCGGGTGTAGTTCAATGGCTAGAATCCCAGCCTTCCAAGCTGGTTGTGTGGGTTCGATTCCCATCACCCGCTCCATTTGTTCTCACAAAGTGAGGGCTTGAGATAAATATGATAAGCTATGCGCCACTAGCTCAGCTGGATAGAGCAACCGCCTTCTAAGCGGTAGGTCACAGGTTCGAATCCTGTGTGGCGTGCCACTTATGGTGGGTGTAGCGTAGTTGGTTAACGCGTCGGATTGTGGTCCCGAAGATCGTGGGTTCGAGTCCCATCTCCCACCCCATATTTATCAGAAGTGCCGCCCTGCAAAGGTAGGGCGGTATTTTTGTATACTGGGATGTAGCCAAGCGGTAAGGCAACGGACTTTGACTCCGTCATCCGTGGGTTCAAATCCCGCCATCCCAGCCACTATTAAGCCGCCGGATCTGTTTATAAGGTCCGGCGGTGTTTTTTATGCCCATTTATACTAAAATCCTTCTATTAAATACCCCTCAATACTATTGAAAATATAATATTGCAGATATATTTTCCCCTTAAAAATCATAACTGTCAGCTATATAAGACCGAAACAGTAAATTTTCGGAAATTTTCCTAAATTAACCTTTGCAACGCTTTTTATTAGGATAGAAAACAAGTTAAAACCCTTTATAATAAACAAACTTAATATAAAATTTACATACAAAAATATAATAAAATTGTTTTAAATTACAATTTGATTTTGTGCAAATAACTGAAAATTGTAAAATTCCCGTATTTTAATAAAAAAATCAGTAATGATTACTTAACAATACCTTGATTTGTATATATAATAATATTGTGTAAAAGTAGTTTTGCCTTATATATTAACATTACATAAGATGAAAATTTAAATTTATGAATTAATTTAAAAAACCTACTACGGTCGGCAATACTTGTTGCTGATTATTTTCCCGGCAAAGGAGGACTTGTATGACCGCAAAACCCGATAAGGAGGAAGCCATTATCGAAAATGATGAAAAGCAAGGCAAGGGTAAAGCCTTTGATATTATAAAAAGGTACTGATTAATCTTATTGCTTTACTTATACTTGTTGGCGCATTTATTTTCGCCAACAGCCAAAGCCCCGATAAATCTATCTTCGGCTTTCGTTTTTACACAGTGCTCACCCCCTCAATGAGTCCTACTTATAATGTAGGGGATCTGGTTATTGTAAAAATGGCCGAGGGAAATGAAATAGCCGTCGGGGACATAATTACCTTTAATCCGTCAGAGGACAGCGACGCATATCTTACTCACCGTGTTACTGCCGTTATGCCGGATCACAACGGCACAAGCATGATCTTTTTTAAAACAAAGGGTGATGCAAATACCGACGAGGACAGCTTTGAAACTCCTGAGCTGAGACTTGTAGGTAAAGTCGTGTTCGGTATCCCTAAGCTGGGCTATGTAATAAGATTTATACAGCTCAGATGGTATATCGCTGTCGGTGTTGTTGTTTTGTTATTTGTTTTTATAGGGCTGATGAGATATTATTTTGCCCTTAAAAAGGATGACGATGATGATACGGAGGATTCCGATGATGATATCAACGGATAAAACAATTCCGCCGATGAAGAAAAGGACACCGACGGAGAAGAAATTGCTAAAGAGGAGTAAACACCATGAGCAAAAAGAACAAGAAAAACAATCAAAAGAAAAATTTGTCCTCTTAGGCTCAATTTGTACCGCAACAGTAATGGTTGCCGGCACAACATTTGCCTGGTTTACATCAGAGGACGAGGTAGTAAACCGTCTTACTGCATCTAATGACTACGGTATGGCTATCCACGAGAACTTTACACCTCCTACAGATTGGGTTCCCGGTCAGACAATCCGCAAAGAGGTAACCGTTATCAACACAGGTAACATTGACGGCCTTGCAAGACTGTTTATGTCAGCAGAGTTTAACCTTGTTGTTAAAAACACAGAAAATAGTGTTTTAGTCAATACTGTTGATCCTGCTAATATAACCAACACAACCCCTGACCGCCCCAGCATTACTGTAGGTGGCAATGAATACTACCTTAAGGTGCTTGATACATTAGCACAGAAAAATGAGGTTGAGTCACTTCAGGCAGGTGGTATGCTTGTTTGTATACCTAGTGATGCCGGTTATCAGGTTTTACAGGATCCTAAAAAGATAGGCACAAAAGAAAATGTACCGAATGTTTACGGTAATAATGCAACCGGTCTTTATCTTTTCCGCCGTTCAGTAGATAATGCTGAAACAGAAGCTGATACCACATAATATTATTCCGGTTATTATTATGTAGATGACGGCACAGGCAATGGCACATATTATGCCCTTGAAACAATAGACGCATACAAGCATAAGACTACCGGAGAAATAGTTTACGACAAGCCTGTCGACGCAGAAATTGCTAACTACGAAAAAGTTTCATCACCCTTTGCATTAAAATTAGCTGCGGATGCTGAACTTGCTACAAGTATTGAAAGTAATGTGAAGCTTCTTACACTTACTCAGAAAACTGTTACAAGTGATAGTAATACCATTACTTGGGATTACAGCGAAATCAATACCATCATGACATATGATGAAATTGCTTCAACTGATACAACAGGTACTGATGCAGGCGGCAATACAATAGGCTACTATGATGACCAGAAGTGGAAAGATGCTAATGGCGACAATTATACATACACAGAAGGTTCTGAAGCAGCTAATAATGCTATTACCGTTGATGGTGCCGAAATCACTCCTAACGCTGTAGGCGGCGGTATTAAGTATAAGGATACCTTAAACAAGGGTCAGGATGACGGCTACGAAAGAGGCGTAGTATCAGTTACATATAACGGCGGTACTCCTGAAGATACTTCCGATGATATCAAGATTAACATTCACCTTGCTAACCTTGATGTAAATCATGCAAATGATACTAACTCACGCAAGTGGGCATGTCTCCCTGAAGGCGATACACATTACTTCTACTTCACCAGCGATATAGCTCCCGGAGATAATTCCAGCGAATTTATTGAAGCTGTACAGATGGATGGCTCTGTAGGTCAGCTTTCATTCTATGAAATGAACTTTGATCTTAAGATAAACCTCGACAGCGTACAGGTAATAGCTCCCACAGACAGCCAGAAGGAAATGATTCCCGAGGGTGCTTTCAGCGAGAATGTAACTTCAGAAATTACATATAACTCAGACAGACCGAATAACACATATCCTGAGAATGAAATCTGGAAGATAAAGCGGGCAAATACCACAATCACCCCGTAAGGAGCTAATCTATGCTTAAAAAGAAAGCTTTATCAATTTTATGCGGCATAGCTTTCTTAATGACAAGCGCAATAAATGTAGGTGCACAGGTTATATTGCCGGAAAAGGCTGTAAAGGGACTGCCCGAGGGCATAACCGCAGTTGATACAAACGGCAATATAGTTGACACCGAAAGCGGCGAATATTTCTTCCATGCGGAGGATATGGTTTTAGGGGAAACCTATTCAATGGATATTTCCCTTATGAATCTTCGCAGCGATAAATCCTATAATATCTACTTTTATGTAGAGCCTATAGACAAATCCGGCGAAATTGATCTTGAGAAGGGGTGCGAATGTGTCTTTTCTCTTGACGGACAGCAGGTTTACAAAGGAGATGTAAACGGAAAGGGCAATATTGACCTTTCCGAAAATCCCCTTGATTTAGGCCTGTTTAATATAGGCGACAGCCGGGTGCTTAATTGTAGCGTCACATGGAACAGCATGGAGGTTGACAAGTACTCTGATAACGGCTCTAAGCTGGTATCGGCAGACGGAACACACATATTAAGACCTCCCACCCTTGACGGCTCTGCAAGTGGTGAAATCAGATTTAAGTGGATATTTTACGCAATAGTCAAAGAGGAGGCTGTACCACCTGATACAGGTGTGATAATAGGAACAAGTGCATTAGCGCTTTCTTTCGGTGCAGTCTGCTTTGCGGCTGTACTTATAAAAAAGAAAAAAGGTCAGAGGATGACCTGTAATTCGTGACGGAAATATTTACAAAGCAATGTCGGGCGGCTTTATGCCGCTTGGCATTCTGCTTTTTATTACGAAAATAAGGAAGCATAGCTTCGTTCATATAATAGAAATATAAGAACAAAGGAGGTTGCTTATGAAAATCAAAAATCACATTAAGCCGGCAATAATAGCATTTTCCCTTATTGCCATGCTTACAGTAGCAACCACCCTTGCTTTTCTTACTGATACAGAAACTGCGGAAAACACAGTTACAGTAGGTAATGTACAGCTACAGATAGTAGAAGACAATTATCGTGAGCAAAATGTACATAATTCTATCCTTGTACCAAATCAGATAGTATCAAAGGATCCCAAGGTTAAAAATATCGGTATCAATGATGAAATAGTATTTCTTTCTGTTACTGTCCCTGTAAAGGAAGTAACACTTATAGATGAAATCATCCGTCAGAAAAACCGAAACACCGCTTAACCAGGAGCTGATAAGATTTCTGTCGGATGCTGATTTAAAGGGCGAAACCGGTATATTTCAGCATAATTCAGAGTGGATTTTTCAAAGTGAGGAGAGTATAACTCCCACCTCAACAACAAAGACCTATTATTTTGGTTACAGTAAAGTGCTTACTGCCGGAAATTCCACTCCCACACTTTTTGACAGAATACAGCTTTGCAATATATTTGAGCCTGATTTAACAGCAGGACTTACCCTTGATATTGAGATAAACGGCTACGGCATACAGTCTGAGCTTGCCGAGGCGGATATTACAGGGGATAGCTTTGATAAGGAACAGCTCACTAAGATATTTAATATTTACCTCACCCAGAACGGAGGTAATACAATATGAAAAAGCTTGAATTTAAACAGAATAAGAAAATATTCGTACTGCTTATATCTCTTATAGCCATATTCTCAGTATCAATAGGCACAACCTTTGCCTATCTTACTTCAGAAACCTATAAGAAAAATACCGTAAATGTCGCAGCAAACGAGGTAGAAGTAACAGAGGAATTTGAAGCTCCAAACAGCAGGACAACACCCCCTATAAAAAGACAGTCAGCATAAAAAATAACAGCGATGTGTCTTGCTTTGTAAGGGCAAGGGTGATATTTTCAGTAAGCGATATTGAAAATATAGCCAAGTTTACTAATTCAGATAATCCCTCAACCATAACAGATTGGTATAATGCAAAGCCGGGAAGTGCCGACAGTTATTCAGCCAATCTTCCTGCAGGCTGGGTATATAATGACACAGACGGCTATTATTACTATAATGAGCCTATTGCCCCCGGGGGAAATACACCCACATTAAATGACGGTGTAAACGGCAGTACGAATACCACATACAATGCGGAATATTGCACCGCTCCCTTATTTGACAGCATAAAGCTTTCAAATATTACCGAGCCTGTAACAGAAAACCTTCATGTGAATGTTACCGCCTATGCCATACAGTCAATCGGGGTGGAAACTTCACCGAATAAGGAAAATCTCACAAGGGTATATGATACCTACATAGCAAATAAAAACGAAAAAGCGGAATTTGTTATTTCCGATGCAAATCATCATAACAAGTACGATATACCTTAAAATAAAGCCCCTTGAATTAAAAAGGGGCTTTTTATTGACTTAGAGCATAAAATGTGATAAAATAATATAGCAATTTACGGAAAGGAAGCAGAGAAATGATTTCAGAAAATGTACTTGAGGTCATAGGCCACACTCCTCTTGTAAGACTTAACCGCATGGTTGATGAGGATAGTGCGGAGGTACTTGTAAAATTTGAAGGACTTAACGTAGGCGGCTCAATAAAGACAAGAACAGCCTATAATATGATACTTGCGGCTGAGCGTGAGGGACTTATAAATAAGGATACTATTATAGTAGAGCCCACCAGCGGAAACCAGGGCATAGGACTTGCCCTTGTGGGTGCGGTAAGGGGCTATAAGACGGTTATCATTATGCCGGATTCAGTAAGCTGTGAAAGAAGAATGCTTGTGCGCCATTACGGGGCGGAGGTTATTCTTATTCATGATGACGGAAATATCGGTGAATGTATAGACCAGTGCATGAAGACAGCAGAGCGCATGAAGGAAGAAAACCCCAATGTATATATCCCTCAGCAGTTTGAAAACAAGGCAAATCCGGAGGTACACCGTTTTCATACCGGTGTTGAGATACTTGAACAGGCAGGAAGGGAAATACACGGCTTTTGCTCCGGCTTTGGCACAGGTGGTACAATAAGCGGTATCGGTGAAGTGTTAAAGGCTCACAATCCCGGAATTGAGATCTGGGCAGTAGAGCCGGAAAATGCTGCTATACTTGCAGGTGGTACAATAGGCACACATTTACAAATGGGTATCGGTGACGGACTTATCCCGGGAAATCTTAATACCTCCATTTACAGCCACATTTACATAGTAAGTGATGAGGAGGCAATAAGCACAGCTAAAAATCTTGCAAGGCTTGAGGGTATTATGTGCGGAATTTCCAGCGGTACAAATGTAGCCGCCGCATTAAAATTAGCTAAGAAGTTAGGCAAGGGAAAGACAGTGGTTACCGTTTTACCCGACACAGCGGAAAGATACTTTTCAACCCCCTTATTTGAAGGCGAATAAAAAAACCGACCCTTATAAGGGGGATTTATTTTTATCATTTTTATATAACAGCACCCCGAAATGGGCGGTTACATCAAGGCATTCTATATTATCGAGCTTTGCTCTGTCAGAAGGGGAGGTCTTTATTTTATAGGGCGTCATATCAAAAAGGCACTTTATGATATGATTATCCCTTAGATTCATTATATATTTTACTTCCTTTGATTTTATAAGGGTAAGACCATCTATATTATAATCCTCCGGGGAATTTTTGTAGGGGGTATCATATACCGCCTGTTTTAATTCCCACAAATGCTTCTCTAAGGGGATAGCCATTAAAAGATACCCTCCGGGCTTTAGCACCCTTAAATATTCCTCCTTGCAAAAAGGGGAAAACATTGTAATAAGCAAATCAAAGCTATTATCACTAAAGGGCAGATGAAAAACGCTTGCCACAGCAAGGCTTATTTCCTTATTTCTCTTGTGACCCTTTGTTACAGCCTCCTTTGAAATATCTATGCCGTAAAGCCTGAGGGGAAATTTTTCCCTTACAGCGTCATAGATACGGGCGGTATAATAACATTCTCCGCAGCCGCAGTCAAGCACTGCCATATCACAAAAGGCATTTTCTGTTATCAGCTCACACACCGCATCACACAGGGGCTTATAATTTTCAGTATCAAGAAAATCACATCTTGCCCTTATCATTTCCTTGTCATCCCCGTGGATGGTTTTATTACCCTTTGATAAAAGCAGATTTACATAGCCCTTTTTTGATATATCAAAACAATGGTTATTATTGCATATATAGGAATTATTCCTTATAAAAAGGGGTTCCTTGCAGACAGGACAAATATAGCTCATACAGTTCTCCTTTATATTATCTGATATAATGATATAACTAAAGGGGGATTTTGTCAACAGTAAAAATATGTATGTAAAATGTACTAAAATCTATTTTTGAAATTCTATTTGTTGTCTGTTTTCACGATTTCAAAAAAATTCCCTTGACAACAATGCCTTATATTTGCTATAATTTTGACACAATAAAGGGGAGTAGCCGGCGACTTAAGGTCGTTTATGTTTCGTCAGCACACGATTGGTTCTTGTATCAATCCGTAACATATCTAAACGGCAAGACTTTTGTTGAAATCTTTGGCTGTATTGTCAGCAGATTTCGACAAGGGTCTTTTTTTATTGCCCCTGTATCAAATAAAGGAGAATGAGCATGAACGAATATCTCAAAACCAAAGAACAGGCCATGAGTGACCTTAATGTCACCCCGTCCGGTCTTACTGCAAAGCAGGTTGCCGAGAACACCGAAAAGTACGGCAAGAACGAGCTTGCAGGCGAGAAGAAGAAAAGTCCCTTTGTTATCTTTTTAGAGCAGTTCAAGGACTTTCTTGTAATTATCCTTATTATAGCGGCAATAGTTTCCGCTGTTATGAGAGATGTTGAAAGTACAATCGTTATCTTAGCGGTTATCACAATGAACGCTATTTTAGGTACGGTACAGACCTTAAAGGCATCAAAATCCCTTGACAGCCTTAAAAAGCTGTCCGCACCCCATGCAAAGGTTGTCCGTGACGGACAGACAGTTGTAGTACCCTCCTCTGATGTTACGGTAGGTGATATTGTGGTACTTGAGGCAGGCGACTATATCTGTGCTGACGGCAGAATTATTGAAAATGCCAGCCTTAAGGTAAACGAAAGTGCCCTTACAGGTGAGAGCCTTAGTGTAGAAAAGGACGATACAGTATTTGATAAGGAAATCCCCTTAGGCGACAGACTTAATATGGTATACTCCGGTAGTTTTGTAACCTACGGCCGTGCTAAGTTTGTGGTAACCGAAATCGGTATGAATACCGAGGTAGGTAAGATCGCATCCCTTTTAAAGAGCGCTAAGGAGCGTAAGACTCCCTTACAGGTAAACCTTGATAACTTCGGTAAGAAATTATCCATAGTTATCCTTATTGTATGTGCCCTTGTATTCGGTCTTAATGTAATAAGAGCCCTTATTGACGGAAACCTTGAAACCCAGGTAATAATGGATTCCCTCTTATTTGCAATAGCCCTTGCAGTAGCGGCAATCCCCGAGGCATTAAGCTCAATAGTTACAATAGTTCTTTCCTTCGGTACTCAGAAAATGTCCAAGGAAAATGCAATAATAAGAAAGCTCCAGGCGGTAGAGGGTCTTGGCAGCGTGTCTGTTATCTGCTCTGATAAGACAGGTACTCTTACCCAGAACAAGATGACTGTAAAGAAGTTCTATGTTGATGGTGAAATTATTGATGCGGCAGACGGCCACTTTGAAACAAACCACCAGAAAAGACTTCTTCTTTCAAGTATTTTATGTAATGATGCCGAATGTAAAAACGGCGAGGAAATAGGCGACCCCACAGAAACCGCCCTTGTAAACTTCGGTATCAGATATAACTTTAACTCCGACAGAGTAAGAGAAAAGTTCCCCAGATTAAGCGAAATCCCCTTTGACTCCGACAGAAAGCTTATGACCACAGTACACAATGTAAACGGCGTTATTACAATGCTTACTAAGGGTGCTTGTGATGTGCTTGTAAACAGAATGAAGCTGACTGACGAGGAAAAGAAGCAGTTAAAGGAAGTGACCGACAAGCTTTCTATGGAGGGTCTTCGTTTACTTGCCTTTGCATATAAGGAAATCGAAAGTCCCCAGGTAGGACTTGAGGATGAAAACGACCTTATCTTTATGGGTCTTATTGCCATGATGGATCCTCCCAGAGAAGAATCCAAGGCGGCTGTTGCTGAATGTATCAGCGCCGGCATAAAGCCTGTAATGATCACCGGTGACCATAAGGTTACCGCCGCCGCTATCGCTAAGGAAATAGGTATTCTGAAGGATTATTCCGAGGCGGCAGAGGGCTCAGAGCTTGACAGCCTTTCCGATGAGGAATTAAAGGAATTTGTTCCCACAAAGTCAGTTTATGCCCGTGTATCTCCCGAGCATAAGATAAGAATAGTAAAGGCATGGCAGGAAAGAGGCAATATCGTTGCCATGACAGGTGACGGTGTAAATGACGCTCCCGCCTTAAAGCAGGCAGACATCGGTGTTGCCATGGGTATTACCGGTACTGAGGTATCAAAGGATGCGGCATCCATGGTACTTGCAGATGATAACTTTGCTACTATCGTAAAGGCAGTAAACAACGGCAGAAACATTTATGCCAACATCAAGCGTTCTATTCAGTTCTTACTGTCAGGTAATACAGCGGCAATTCTTGTGGTACTCTTTGCATCACTTCTTGCTTTACCCGTACCCTTTGCGGCAGTACATCTTCTGTTTATAAACCTTCTCACCGACTCCTTACCGGCAATAGCCCTTGGCCTTGAGCCCCACTCAAAGGACGTTATGAAGGAAAAGCCCCGACCCATAAACGAGTCTATTTTAACTAAGTCCTTTATGATAAATGTTATTACAGAGGGTCTTATTATTGCAGTAGCCGCTGCGGCTTGCTTTATGTTCGGTTTACAGACAGATGCGGCAACAGCCTCCACAATGGCATTTGCAAGTATCTGCTTATCAAGACTTATCCACGGCTTTAACTGTAAGTCAGAACACCCTGTTCTCTTTACAAGAAAGTTTGTAAACAACAAGTTCATCTTTATAGCATTCCTTGCAGGACTTTTACTTTTAAGCCTTGTACTGTTTATCCCTGCACTTCACAGCATATTCAGCGTAACAGCCCTTTCAGGTGTACAGCTTGCTATGATAGGCGGTACTTCAGTAGGTACAATGCTCTTAATCCAGCTTTTAAAGCTCATTAAAAAGATGATAAAAAAGAATAAGTAATATAACAATATTAAGATATGGCGGTGATAATTTCACCGCCTTATTTTTTTGTGATTATAAAGAAAATATAAAATTTTATTTACTATAATATTAAATATAATGAAATAAAATAAGTAAATATCTCATTTATAAGGATGTCATATAACATAGATTTATAATAATAAACAAATTTATTTTACCTTAAAATCCATTATAATTGATAATTAACAAAATAAAGAATTTTAGTTAAAAATAGCGTAAAATTCAGTTGAAATATAAAAATGCCGGTGCTATAATTCAGTGTGGAATAATCTATTCAATTATATATTATCTCATAAGACAATATAGATTGGGGGTAAAAGATGCTGAAGAAGATTACTGCTTGTGTACTTAGCATGAGTATGATTTTACAGTCTGTTGTATATACAGGCTTTGCACAGCCCACGGCAAAAAGTGTACAATATGCAGAACATACAGACTTTTTATTCTGGGAAGCTGAAAAGTTCGGCTTAAAGCAGGATGAGAAGCTGACAGATAACGGCGACGGAACATATACCCTTGATCTGACATTAAGCTCAAAGCTGTCTGTTACTGACTCAAACCCCCAGTCAGAACAGCCCAAATCCGGACATTTCACCATAACCAGAACAGGGAATTATGTGGTTGAACTTTGGGGCGGTGACGGCGGCGATGCCGGAGACCAGATATTCAATCAGAAAACAGGCCTTGGCGGTAAGGGTGGCTATATCTACGGCGTAATTCACCTTGAAGCAGGCCAGACACTTTACTATACCCTTGGGGGCAAGGGTGGACAGTCCACCGAGGTGGACCAGGGCGGCGGCGCTAACGGTGACGGCGGCGGCCACGGACAGTTAGGCTTATTCACCATTGGCGGAGGCGGTGGCGGTTCTGCACAGATTTTAGACTTTACCGGCAACGAAAAACAGGCAAACGGCGGTGCAGGTGGCTCAATCACCTCATTAAGCGGTGAGCTGTCACAGGGACACTCTGTACAGGGCACATATTTTGCAGGACAGGACGGATTTTCCAACTTCGGCGGAAGTGACCACACAGGTAAGGGCGGTACTAATGTACCCGGCGAATTACCTAAGGGAACTTTAAGCTTTATCGACCCTATCGGCATGGATAAGCCTAATGACTGGCTGGGTGTTGCAAACCCGGAAACCGAGGGCGGTTCCGGTGGTTCAGTTAACTGGAGAGGTGGTGCCGGCGGTGCAGGTTATTGCGGCGGTTCCGGTGGCACTAAGCCCTTAGTTTCCATATACGAAAATGAAATAGGCGCCGGTGGCGGTGGCTCATCCTTTATTTCAAATAAGGTGCAGTATAAGAGCCTTTCCGATAGTGCAAATGCGCTTCTTACCGCAAACGGCACAAACCCCAACCAAAGCAAGGGCGGTACAATTAAGTTTACCTATATTGAGGATACCACAGAGCAAAATCATACAATCAGCCTTAGCGGTAAGGTATCACCCTATTTTAACATTGTAGGAGATGCAGTGGAGCCTTCCGATGCTGTTGTTAATGTAGGTACAGACAGCAAAACCTTTACTGTTAATAATGCAGACGGCACTTCTATAGAAGCAACATCTTCGGTTACCGATAACCTTGTTACAGTTACCGGAATAAATCCCACCATAACAACAACCGAAACTACTGTAACAGAGGGGGATGCAGCCCATACAAGACACGACGGAAACGCAGAATTTACCGTAAGCATAGCCTTTACTCCAAAAGAGGGCTTTTTAGGTGGTAATGATGTTCCTGTACTGGATTACACAAACACAGCCGTCTCCACAGGTATGAGCTTATCCCAGACCTATGAGGGAACAGCGGCAGAGGTTCAGATTACAAAGCAGAATGAAAACAGCCCTAACGAATCCAATAAGTCTGACTATGCCATGGTAAAGATAAATAACAGGGCAATAGATAAAGCGACCCTGTCAGATGCTCTTACCGCCCATGATAAGACCTATGTCAAGGGCAATCCCGGTATTTCACATAGTGAGCTTTATACTCTTGCTGAGGGTATATTTAACTACACCGGAGAAAATTCCTGGAAGGCTGATTTTGTGGATTTTCTCCCCGGGGCGAATACAACAATATACACTCCAGAAAGTGATATAACCATTGATATAACCGCAGGAATTATCCCCAAGGTAAAAGACCCTGTTAAATCCTCGGTAGGTGAAAAGGCTGTAGAATACGGGGTAACAAAGCAGGCTCACATAAATGTGCGTTATCAGATTACCTTTGATTTAAGCGAGGATATAACACCTGATCTTACTATGGAAGGGGAATATTACCTTGTTCCTGAAAATCTGACAGGTGCATTTGAAATACCCCTTCAGCTTACCGGCACTAACTCTATGCCGGAAACTATAACAGTAACGGTTGACGGTACTGCTTTAGCCAAAGGCACATATAACTACAATATCGGAGACGGCGGTGCTACCGTTGTAATTCCACAGGATATTATTACAGGCAACATTCATATAACCGCCCACAGCATAAAGCCTGCCACAAGACATATTTACTTTATATACAGCGAAACCCCCGGCGGAGTAATGAAAATTATCTCCCAGGAGGTCATGGCAGGAGAAAGTCTTGCAGGCTTACCTCTTGAAAAGGATAAGATAACAATAACACCCCCTGCCGGTTATGAATTTAAGTGGGAATGGCAGGTTGAGGGTGGTGTAATGCCTGAAACAATGCCCTCAAATGCGGATTTATACTGCATGGGCGAATTTACCCCCAAAAACCTACACCCTTAAAGTAAATTATCTTACTAGTGATGGTGCAGAAATAACCACTGCCTATGAGCAAAAGGTAGCCTTTGGGGATAGCTACAGCGTTAATTCCCCCACGAATTTTACAGGTGAATATTTTGGCTTTGTGCCTGATACCCTTGTTGTAAGCGGTGTAGTTGATGAAACCCTTATAGCAAATGCCATAGAGGATGTAATTACAGTAGATGTATATTACACCGATATGAGCGATAAGGTAATTATTGTATTTATAAAGGACGGTAAGGAAATAAATAAGATAACACAAAACATAGTAGAAGGTGAGAATACTCCTATTATCTATGACTTTACCACTTCTGACTATGCCATAACAGGCTATACTCCAAGCCCTTCCTCTATAAATGAAACTGTCACCACAGGCAAGGTATATTATGTTCAGTATAATCCCAATAAATATACTGTTACATTTGAGCCCGGTGAGGGTGCTGTTATTTCCGAAACAGAGCGAACTGTTGAATATAACAACATTTATAACTACGATGCCGCAAAGGGTGAAAGAGTATCCCTGCCCACTCCTTTAAAAACAGGCTATGTTTTTGAGGGCTGGCATATAGGCGATAGGCTTATCACCGAAAAGACAGTTGTGGATATAACTGACAATGCCACACTTACAGCAAAGTGGTCAGCTCGAAAAAATAAGGTGGAAATTCACCACGTTTATGAAAACGGACTTGCAGCTTCCCCCACAGAAACAATGGAAGTGGAATATAATACTGAATTTACCGTTACACCTAAGGTAATTGAGGGCTACACCCCAGACCCGAAAACAGCTCAGACTCTTACCATGTACGGCAGTAATATGTAATTCACCTTTACATATTACAAAAACAGCTATATTCTGACCGTAGAGTATCTTGATGAAAACGGCGATACCTTAAAGGCATCAAAGGAGATTGAGATAAACAGAAACCAAAGGCATACCGAATTAGCCGATACTATAACTGGCTATACCCCGGATGAAAATTCTGTCACAATAGAATCAATGACTAAGGATCAGACTGTTACCTTTACTTACAGGAAAAACAGCTACACTCTCACAATAAACTATGTAGTGGCAGATGGTGTTACTACAATGCCGGAATCATTTATTCATACCTATAAATACGGGGATGAATATTCTGTTGCTTCTCCTGAGGTAGAGGGCCTTACACCGGACAGAAAAATCGTATCCGGTATCATGGGGGCGGCTGATGTTACAGTTACTGTTACATATTCAGTAGCACCCACAGGTGATATTATAAGCGTTGAAATCCAGTGGGGAGATTTATCCTTTGAGGCAAGCTATAATAACTGGAATCCCGATACCCACAGATATGAAACTACCACAGTAGAGCCTGTATCAAGCGGACAGAATTATATTAAGGTAAATAATAATTCCACCACTTCAGTAGGCGTAAATGTGGAGTATACTATAAATCCCGGTTTTACAAATTGCTTTACAGGAACTCTTACAAATTCTGAAAATACCCCTAACGGCGGACATTACACCCTTGGCACAGCTACCACCGATTACAGCAAAACCCATTGGGTATGGCTTAAAGAATCCGGCGACCAGGCTGTAGCAAAGGCAGTAGAAAACGGCACACTTACTATAGGTAGGCAAAACGATGTGGGACAATGCGTTGTTACAATTTCGCAAGCAGGACAATAAGGAGGGAAATTCAATGGATAGAATGGAATATCACTATGTCATAAATTCAGACTATGATAAAAAGCTGAAATTTGACAAGCAGGAATTTTTCTGCTTTTCCTGTAAGAAATTCAAAAAGGAATTATCCGACAATGCCATTGTCTGCGGTAGAATAACCACCCGTACAAAGGAAGATAAGGACAAGGAAAAATCCCGTTCAGATGATACCACAGTCCTTATTAAGGAAAAAAGCTACACCCTTTATGACGATAAGGACAAGGGTGGTCTGCTTAAAAGAAAGGTGGGCTATATCCTTACCGATGACGGCAAATATGTGTTGCTGGTTAAAAGCCGTATACCTATTATATTGCTGTTTTTCTTCGGTGCTTGTCTTATGGCGGCAGGAATTATTATAGGCGGCAGTATGTTAAACAAAGAGCCTCCCACACCTCCTGTACCCCCTCCGGATTCTAATGCCGGACTTATAATAGACGATACCGAAAGCTCAGACGATTCCGATAATAATGGTGATACCTTAGAGGACGAGGGCGGCGGCTCAGTAAGATTATCCTACAGCCTTAATGCCAACCTTACAACAGCGGACGGAAAAATTTCCATGTATTTTGCAAATCCCAAGGCATCAAATCAGTCTATCACCTTAGAGCTTTGCATAGTAAACGGAGATAATCTTATTAAGATAGCCCAGTCCGGAAGAATTGACCCCGGTCAGGGTATCAATATAATGGAATTTATCCCGGACAGCGCGATCCTCGAAACAGGCACTTATAATGCCATGTATATTGTTTCCTGTTATGATGTTGAAACAGGGGAAAAGGCCTTGGTTCAGCCTCGTATACAGGATGTTGCCCTTGTGGTAATTTAACAAGGTTATACCCCGGCGTTATGGCAAAGTATACGCAGGGTTATAATATATAAGCTAAAAATTCAACGAAAGAAAGAGATAATTATTATGAAGAAGTTTTTAACTGTACTTACTTTATTAGCTGTTGTAACAGCAACCACCACTTCTGTTTTTGCGGCAGAAGCTAAGACAACTACAGACCTTACTACTACTGCTCCCAATAATTCAGATTCAAGCACTGTAGATGTAATTGTAACTCCTCCCGAGGGAAGCGTTGTTTACAGCGTTGATGTTACATGGGAAAGCCTTGATTTCACTTACACTTATGACGCAGGTGCTACATGGGATCCCACTACCCATACTTACGGTGATGCTGCCGGTACATGGGATAAAACATCAGCTACCGTAACAGTATTAAACCATTCCAATGCAGCTGTAACAGCTACAAACACATTTTCAAATAATACTACTACAGCAACCACAAATGGTGTAACAGCTACTATTAGTGCTGAAACTCTTAATTTACCTGTTGCTGTAATTGATGATGTTAATGCAGAACAATCAAATGATACTTTTACAGTTTCTGTATCCGGTACACCCACAGTATCAGCAGGTACATTCACAGTTGATACAGTTACAGTAACTATCGGCGCTACTGTTTAATCAATAAGGCTTTAATATACGCCTACGATGTGTTCTTTGCCCCGTCGCAGGCCATAATCCTGAGAGGTATAAGAACTATCCTTAAACAAAAACCGATCCTATGGGTCGGTTTTTATTTTCCCCTTATTGACAAAATTCCCGTAAGGTGGTATATTAGATCCGGCAAGGGATGTGAAATTATGCACAGTATACTTATAGCCGACAGCGACTATTACAGAGGGCTTAAATACAAAAATCTTGATATATGGCAAAGGGCAGGCTTTCAGGCGGAATATGTGGCAATATCCGAGGAGAAGGCTCTTGACTATATAAAAAAATACGGTGTGGATCTGGTACTTACTGAGCTTAGCGGCTTTCAGCTAAACGGTATCAGCCTTCCACAGAAAATCTCGGAAAATTACAAGCAAACCCTGGTGGTATTTTTCACCGCATCCCGGGATTTTGAAGCGGCAAGGCAGTGTATAAGGCTTGATATTGCAGACTATTTATTAAAGCCGGCCGGCGACGAGGAAATTCTTTCTATGCTGGAAAGGATAAAAAAGCGGCTTGTAAGGGAGGTTAATACCGATCTTTCAAAGCCTGCATTAAATGTTATATCACAGCTTCAAGCCGGACAGGACAGTAAGTTTATCAGAAAGGTGGCGCTGTATTTGTCCGATAATATATATAATATGGTGACCATGGACAATGCGTCGGAACATTTGAGGCTTAATAAGGACTATTTCGGCAAGCGCTTTAAAAAGGAGTCCGGCATTACCTTCGGGGAGTTTTATAAAAGACTTCGTATAGAATACGGAAAATTTCTTCTTGATAAGGGAAATTTAAGGGTGTATGAAATATCCGGAAAGTTAGGTTTTTCTCATCCGGATCTGTTCACCGCAACTTTCAGGGAAGTTACCGGAATTGCCCCCACAAAATATGTACAGGATAAAAAATGAAATTTATATAAATATATACTTTCATAATTTCTATAAAATATCTTATAAATAGGGTAAAATATCTGATTTATAGTGTAGTAAATGCAAGAGCATTGTGCTATAATTTGATTACACCAAGAGAAGAGAGGGGACAGCCCAAATGGAAAGTTATGTAATAACCATTGCCAGAGGCTTTGGCTGTGGAGGTAAGCATATCGGTCTGGCACTTTCAAAAAAGCTTGGGATTCCCTGCTACGACAGTCAGATACTTGCCATGGCGTCAAATTACAGCGGTATCAGTAAGGATTTGTTCGTTCAGGTGGATGAAAAGCTGAGGGGATATCACTTTTTAAAAAGGCTGATGAAAACCCCCAATACAGATGAGATAGTTCAGCCAACAGACAAAAGCTTTATTTCAGATGTGAACCTTTACAACATTCAGGCAAAGATAATAAAGGAGCTTGAAAAAAACCAATCCTGCATTATTATCGGAAAATGTGCTAATCACATTCTCAGAGATTATGACAATGTTGTCAGCGTTTATGTTGAAGCACCCCGTAAGGAATGTGTAGAATCCATTGTAAATCTTTTAGGCGTAACTGAGGACGAAGCTCACAAGCTAATATATCAGACAGACAAATACAGAGCAGATTATTATAAATATTACACCGGCGGCGAGGTATGGACAAACCCGGCGCTTTACGATATGACGCTTAACACCGCAAGAATAGGTCGTGACCGTAGTGCGGATCTTATCGTAGAATACTTAAAAATCAAGTTCGGAAATGATATACTTGATAAAAAGGGCACAGTGGAAAATGACAAGGCACTGGCTGCTCTCAATCTTATTTAATTATGGCAACGAAGCCGATGCGAAAGCATCGGCTTTTATTATTAAAAACCAGAAAAAACAAACAAAAGAAAAGAGGAACAAAATCATGAGAAAAAAAGGCTTATTAAGGATGCTTGCGCTTGCAACATCAGCCGCAATGCTGACACTTTCGCTTACCGCCTGCGGCGGCGGTACATCCGCATCAGGTGATGCGTCCGGCTCAGGCGACGGAGAGATACCGTTAAGGTAGGACTTCTTCACTCCCTTACCGGCTCCATGGCAATCAGCGAAAAGGCTGTAAGAGATGCTGAGGTGCTTGCTATTGAAGAAATCAATGCGGCAGGCGGTGTTCTCGGCAAGCAGATAGTATATGTTGAAGAGGATGGCGCTTCAGAGCCCTCCACCTTTGCAACCAAGGCAGAAAAGCTTATCGACAGCGAAAAGGTAGCTACTGTATTCGGTTGCTGAACATCATCTTCCAGAAAGGCAGTAAAGCCTGTATTTGAAGATTACAACGCACTTTTATGGTACCCTGTTCAGTATGAGGGTATGGAGCAGTCACCTAACATCGTTTATACCGGTGCGGCTCCTAACCAGCAGATAGTACCTGCTATTGAATATCTCCTTGAAAAGGGCTATAAGAAATTCTTCCTTTTAGGCTCTGACTATGTATTCCCCAGAACAGCAAACATGATTATCACAGCCCAGGTTAAGGCTGCCGGCGGTGAGATCGTAGGTGAGGAATATGCAGATATGGATCAGACAGACTTTGCGGCAATCATTTCAAAGATTGAGGGTGCAAAGCCGGAGATAATCATAAATACACTTAACGGTACAGGTAATGTATCCTTCTTTAAGCAGATGTCAGAAAAGAACTACACAAGCGCTGAATATCCCACAATGTCCTTCTCCATAGCAGAAGAAGAGGTTGCTACAATCGGCGCAGACATCTTAAAGGGTCACATGGTATCCTGGAACTATTATCAGGCAACAGACACACCTCAGAACAAGTCCTTTGTTGAGGCATACAAGGCAAAGTACGGCAAAACAAGAGTAACTTCTGACCCTGCAGAGGCTGCTTATGATGCGGTTTACCTCTGGAAGGCGGCAGTTGAAAAGGCAGGAAGCTTTGAGGTTGACAAGGTTAAGGAAGCTATAGCAAGTGGTGAAATTTCATTTGAAGCTCCCGAGGGTACAGTTACAATCAACGGTGAGAATCAGCACCTTACAAAGCCTGTAAGAATAGGTGAGGTTAAGGAAGACGGTCTTATCTATGAAGTATATTCAACTTCTTCTGTAGTTGACCCCGATCCCTATCTTAAATCCTATGAATGGGCAGCTCAGGCCGGCATTCAGCCTCTTGAGTAATCAGGGTGTTTAAATAACCGACTTTTAGCACCTGTGTGAAAGACAAAGGTTTTTTGCACGGGTGCTGATTTATTAAAAGGAATTTTTCTGAAAGGGTGATCAGTTTGGAGCAGTTTGTATCAACTCTGTTTAACGGTTTAAGTCTGAGCTCGATAATACTGCTTACTTCTCTCGGTCTGTCTATAACCTTCGGACTCATGAGAGTAATCAATATGGCACACGGCGAATTTGTTATGATCGGTGCCTATATGACTTATGTTACACAACAGATATTCACATCCATATTACCGGAAGGGGCAAGTGATATATACTATATCATTTCTATCCCGGTGGCATTTGTTACAGGCTTTATTTTAGGAAGCCTCCTTGAAAAGTTTGTTATATCAAGACTATACGGCAGAGAAATCGACAGCCTTCTTGCTACCTGGGGCATAAGCCTTATTTTACAGCAGGCCGCAAGAAGCATATTCGGCACCCAGGGTGTAAATGTTACCGCACCGGCATTTTTACAGGGCGGTATTACAATAGGCGGCTGTACCTTCTCCTTTAACCGTATATTCATTATTTTCCTTGTTTTATTCTGTCTGCTTATAGTATGGGTGATAATGTACAAATCCAACTTCGGTAAGCAGATGCGTGCAGTAATGCAAAACCGCCCCATGGCACAGTGTATGGGTATCAACTCCAGAAGAGTGGATAATATCACCTTTGCCTTAGGCTCAGGTCTTGCAGGAATCGCAGGCTGTTCAGTTGCCTTACTCGGCTCTATTGATTCCACTGTCGGACAAAGCTACATAGCAAACTCCTTTATGGCGGTAGTTCTTATGGCGGTAGTTCTCGGTGGTGTAGGTAAGCTGGCAGGTGCTGTACTTGGCTCAACCATTATCGGTTCAGCAAGCATCTTTACCGAAAACTACACCTCATCCACAATAGCTAAGGCAATAGTTCTTCTGATAGTTATTATATTCCTTCAGAAGCGTCCCCAGGGTCTGTTCGTTATCAAGAGCAGAAGCCTTGATGAATAAAGAAAGGAGAATATATAATGAACAAGCTGCTTAAAAAACAGGGCTCCAATATCTGTTTTGGAGTTATTGTGTTGATACTTGCAGTAATGCCCTTGCTTTATTTGAGGGGTGTTATGAACGGCTCCACAATATCCTTTTTAGGTAAATGTATAGCCTTTGCCGTAGCGGCAATGGGTATTGATATGATATGGGGCTACACAGGAATATTAAGCCTCGGTCACGGACTTTACTTTGCCCTTGGCGGATATGCCATGGCGATGTATCTTAAATTACAAAGCACCGGCGGAAAAATAACAGACTTTATGCACACCGGTGGCTTTACAGAGCTTCCCTTAGTGTGGAAACCCTTTTTAAACCTTCCTCTTTCCTTATTGCTTATAATGTTAGTTCCCGGAGTGGTTGCAGGACTTATCGGCTACTTTATATTCAAAAGCCGTGTTAAGGGCGTATACTTCTTCATTATATCCCAGGTGCTTACCTGGGCGGCATATTCAATATTTATCGCCTTATCCCCCTACACAAACGGTAATGTAGGTATCACCGAAATAAAATCCATCTTCGGCAGTATCAAGGGCAGCTCCAACATCGGAAATATGCTTTTGTTATTCTATGTGGCTCTTCTTATAATGATACTTATTTACGCATTGTGCAGATTTTTAGTAAACAGAAAGTTCGGTAAGCTGCTTATAGCCATAAGAGACGGTGAAAACCGCACCTACTTCTCAGGCTACAGAGTAAGTAACTACAAGACCTTTGTGTATGTATTATCCGCAGTTATTGCCGCTATTGCAGGTGCGATTTTCGTAAACTTCAACGGCAGTATTACCCCCTCACAGATGACAATTTCCTACTCTATCACAATGGTTATCTGGGTAGCAATAGGCGGCAGAGGTACAATAATCGGCGCAGTAATAGGCGCATTCCTTATAAACCTCAGCGAGTATAACTTAAGCTCAGGCGCTATGGTTGAGATATGGCAGTACATTATCGGCGCTGTATTCTGCATTACAATCCTTTTCTTCAAGGGCGGTATTGTAGGCTTTGTAAAGGATCAGCTCCCGGCATTCATAGCATCAAGAAAGCGTAAAAAGAACAAAGGGGAAGAAGTTCCCACAAAGGCATAAACAAAAGGAAAAGGAGTGCTTTTAATGACTTCAAATGAAAATGTACTTGAGATAAAGAATATTTCAGTTTGCTTTGACGGATTTTATGCACTTACCGACATCCGTACAAATGTAAAGAGAAATACAATACACTTTTATATCGGCCCTAACGGGGCAGGTAAAACCACCTTACTTGATATTATCTGTGCAAAGACAAAGCCCACATCCGGAAATATCATGTATTATCCTAAGGACAAGGAAGCAAAAAGACTTACCGGCATGAAGGAATACAAGATAGTAAGAGAGGGTATCGGCAGAAAATTCCAGGTGCCAAGCGTCTTTGTAAATCTTACTGTCCTTGATAATATGATTCTTTCCATTAAGGGACATAAGGGCATAATTGATTCTATCTTCAAAAAGCCCTCCAAAAAGGATCTTGAGGATATTGATAAGGTCCTTAAAAAGGTAGGACTTATTGATAAAAAGGATGAATGTGCCGGAAGCCTTGCCCATGGTCAGAAGCAGTGGCTTGAGATAGGTATGCAGCTTGTTCAGAAGCCGGAAATAATCATGCTTGATGAACCGGCGGCAGGTATGGGCAAGCCCGAAACCTTCCGTACAGGCGAGATATCAAAGGAAATCAAAAAGGAATGTACCGTAATAGTAATCGAGCATGATATGGACTTTGTAAAGCAGGCGGCGGATATAGTTACCGTACTTCACGAGGGTAAAATCCTTATGGAGGGCGATATAAACGATGTGCTTGCAGATAAGACTGTTCAGGCGGTATACTTAGGAAGAGGAGGGGAAGGCTGATGCTGAAGGTAGAACATATAAATGCCTGCTACGGCGAAAGTGAAGTAATAAGCGACCTTTCCTTTGAGGTACCCAAGGGACAGATCGTAAGCCTTATAGGCAGAAACGGTGTAGGCAAAAGCACCACCCTTAAAAGCATAATGGGTCTTGTAAAGACACCCAACGGACAAATTTTATTCAACGGCAAGGATATTTCAAAAATGCCGACGTATGAAAGAGTGAAGCTTGGTATAGGCTATGTACCCCAGGGCAGAGATATATTCCCTCAGATGACGGTACAGGAAAATATCGAGCTTGGACTTCAGCCCCTTGGCGGTAAGGGCAAGGTGCCTGAATATCTCTATGAATTATTCCCCATATTACCTAAGTTTGCAAAAAGAAAGGGCGGCGACTTATCCGGCGGTCAGCAGCAGTTAGCTATTGCAAGAGCCCTTGCCGCCGATCCCAAGATAATCATCCTTGATGAGCCTACTGAGAGTATTCAGCCCTCTATCATTCAGGATATAGGTGCAGCAATAAGACGCATAAACGAGTGGAAGGGTATTACCGTTTTACTGGTTGAGCAGTACCTTGACTTTGTACTTGAAAATGCCTCCCGTGTCTATGTAATGGAAAAGGGCGAGGTAGTATTCAAGGGTGAAAGAAACGAACAGGATCATAACGAGATCCGCAGACTTATGACAGAATAAAGAAGAGATAAATATGGCTTGCTTTGTAGTTACTGCGGCTGAAGCGGTAATAACCACAGTAGCTCAGAAGGTATTACATAAAACGGGTATGACATCAGCAGAAAATGAAAATTCCATAGCGGTTAAATTTTCCGAAAAGCTGGGACTTTTAAATAAGCTGTTATGGGGAGGCTCTGCCTTACTTTGCTTTGAACATATATGGCACGGTGAGATAGTACCCTTTTTCCCATTTTTAACAGCGGCACAGACCCCGGAATCCGCCGCCGCTATGCTTAATGAAATGGCGGTATCCGGTACTGCCATGGCGGTGCTTATCACAGGGGTATGGGCGGTTATTGTTACCGCCGGCTCAGTAATAGTCAGAAAAGCGGATAAGGAGGAAAAATAATGACCCTTCTTATAACATTTCTCGCAGCTGTTACAGTATCCCTTATATGGTATTTCAGCGAAAACGCAAGACAAAACAACATAGGTACTCTTTGCTGTATTTACTGGGGCGCAGGCCTTATGTGGCTGGTTGACAGCGTGGTTGAATATCTTGAAATGGGGGCGGAATTTTTTGTTCCGGATACCGCCTCAATGATAAACGACGGATTTTTGGGATTATCCGCTGTAGTGCTTGGCACTATTATATGGCTTGGCATCATTATGATAAAAAATCCTAAGGGTGTATCAAAGAGGATCACCCATAAAAACTGAAAAGGGCTTAAATCCCGATGAAAATATCACCGGGATTTTCGTTGTGCAATAAGGAAAGGAAGCGATTATATGCATTTAACACCGAGAGAACAGGAAAGGCTTATGACACACCTTGCAGGTGAGCTTGCAAAAAGCCGTAAGGCAAAGGGACTGAAGCTTAATTACCCAGAGGCGGTAGCCTATATCACCTCAGAGCTTTTGGAGCTTGCAAGGGAGGGTAAGACCGTAACCCAGCTTATGACAATAGGAAAACAACTGCTTACCTCCGATGATGTCATGGAGGGGGTAGCGGAAATGATACACGAAATACAGCTTGAAGCCACCTTCCCGGACGGTACTAAGTTAGTTACCGTACATGAGCCTATAGTTCCGGATAATAAACTCATCCCCGGTGAAATACTTGTAGAGAACGGAGAAATAGAGATAAATGCCGGCAAGGACACTTCAGAGCTTACTGTTACCAATACAGCGGACAGACCTATCCAGGTAGGCTCACATTTCCATTTCTTTGAGGTAAACAAGGCCTTGTCCTTTAACCACCCCTTAGCCTTTGGTATGCGCCTTGATATTCCTGCGGGAACAGCGGTAAGATTTGAGCCCGGCGAAAGCAAAAGGGTAAGACTTGTGGAGATAGGCGGCAACAGAACCGGCTTTGGACTTAATGACCTTACCATGGGTAAAATGGACGACAGCAAGGTTAAAGAGCAGGCAATAGCAAAAGCCAATGAAAAGGGCTTTTTAACAGGGGAGGAACAGTAAATGTTTAAGATGACAAGAAAGCAGTATGCGGATATGTACGGCCCCACCACAGGGGACAGAATTCGCCTGGGAGATACCTCCCTTATAGCTGAAATAGAAAAGGGCTACTGCATATACGGTGAAGAGGCTAAATTCGGCGGCGGTAAATCCCTTCGTGACGGCATGGGACAGTCCTGCACGGTAAAGGATGAGGATTGCCCGGATATAGTTATCACAAGTGCAGTTGTTATAGATTCCACCGGTATTTATAAGGCGGATATAGGAATTAAGGACGGTAAAATCTGCGGTATAGGTAAGGCAGGAAATCCGGATATTATGGACGGGGTAGACCCTAATTTAGTATTCGGTGCATCCACTGAGGCAATAGCCGGAGAGGGACTTATTCTTACCGCCGGGGGAATTGATACCCACATTCACTTTATCAGCCCCACCCAGATAGAAACAGCCCTTTATTCAGGTGTTACCACCATGATAGGCGGCGGCACTGGACCTGCTGACGGCACTAATGCCACCACCTGCACACCGGGTAAATTCAACATAGAAAAAATGCTTGAAGCAGCAGAGGAATACCCAATGAACCTTGGCTTTTTAGGTAAGGGAAACAGCGCATCCTTTGATACCCTGTCAGAGCAGATTGAGGCAGGAGCCTGCGGACTTAAAATCCATGAGGACTGGGGCTCCACACCTTCAGTTATAAATAAAGCCTTAGAGGTTGCGGATAAGTATGATGTACAGGTATCAATCCATACCGATACATTAAACGAGGGCGGCTTTGTTGAGGACACCCTGTCTGCAATAAACGGCAGAACAATCCACACCTACCACACAGAGGGCGCAGGAGGAGGCCATGCCCCGGATATTATAAAGGCGGCGGCATTTCCCAATATTCTCCCCTCATCCACAAACCCCACCATGCCCTTTACCGTAAACACCATAGACGAGCATCTTGATATGCTTATGGTATGCCACCACCTTGACAGTAAGGTTCCTGAGGATGTGGCATTTGCGGATTCAAGAATAAGACCCGAAACCATAGCCGCAGAGGATGTGCTTCACGATATGGGAATTTTCAGCATGATGTCAAGCGACTCCCAGGCCATGGGCAGAGTAGGTGAGGTTATTACAAGAACCTGGCAGACCGCCTCTAAGATGAAGGATCAGCGCGGCGCATTACCTGAGGATAATGACAGAAACGACAACTTCAGAATAAAGCGCTATGTATCAAAGTACACCATAAACCCTGCCATAACACATGGTATTGCAGACTATGTAGGCTCAGTTGAAATCGGAAAATACGCAGACCTTGTTTTATGGAAGCCTGCCATGTTTGGCGTAAAGCCGGAAATGATAATTAAGGGCGGCTTTATCTGTGCATCAAAAATGGGTGATGCAAATGCCTCAATCCCCACTCCTCAGCCGGTGGTTTATACAAAGATGTTCGGTGCAGAGGGTCTTGCGGTAAAAAGATGCTGTATCAGCTTTGTATCAAAGGCGGCGGCAGATAATAAAATCAAGGAAAACCTCAAGCTTCAGAGAATAGTTCTCCCTGTTAAAAATTGCCGTGATATAGGCAAAAAGGACATGAGATACAATGACCGCACAGGAGATATTAAGGTAGACCCGGAAAATTACAAGGTAACTGTTGACGGTGAAAATATCACCTGTGAAGCGGCAACAAAATTGCCGTTAGCACAAAAATATTATCTGTTTTAAGGAAGGAAAAGGAAATGATAGTAAAAAAACCTTAGGTAAACTGACATCTACCGATAAGAAGGTGGAGTATGTTACAATAGAGTGGTTTGAGCGTGATAAGAAGCTTCTTCGTAAAACCACCGATGCAGGGGAGGAAATAGGTATTAAGTCCGATACAACCCTTAATGAAAATGACATTCTCTTTGAGGATGACAACAGAATACTATCGCCCCCACCGATCTTATAAGCGTAAATATCAGCTCCATTGAGGAAATGGGCAGACTTTGCTTTGAGCTTGGCAACAGACATTTATCCCTTGCAATAGGTCATGACAATGTAAAATGCCCCTATGATAAGCCCACCTATGAATATCTTTTAAAGCTCGGCTTTAAGGCAAGAAAGGTGCTTGAGAAATTCACCGGCTATACAGAATGTAAGGGTCACAGCCATACCGATGCACAGGGTAACGAAATTCCCCATTCCCACAGCCATGATCATCACCATGACCATGATCATCACCATGATCATCACCATGACCATGACCACCATCACCACCATGAATGAGAAAACGGCATTTTTAAAGGTGGTGCAGGCTCTTGACTCCCTTTTTCCAATAGGGGCATTTACCTTAAGTAACGGCATGGAAACCTATGTTCAAAGGGAAATAGTCACCGACAGAAAAAGCCTGTCTGAGTTTTTAAGAGCCTATCTTTATACTCTCCCCACAAATGATGCAGGCTTTGTGGCTAAGGCATCAATGGGGGAAAGTCCTTTGCTTCTTGATGAAATTTACGCCGCCGCAAAATCCCCCTATGAGCTAAGAAACGGCAGCAGAAACCTTTGCCGCAGGTTTATAAAAACCGAGGCGGTAACAGGGCAGTATCCCTTGCTTCAAAGCTACGGCGAGGAGATAGAAAAGGGAAATGCCGTTGGCAGTCACCCTGTAGCCTTAGGACTTTTTATAAGGGATACAGGCGCTGATATAGAAGAAAGTATAGCTCTTTATTGTTACAGTCAGCTTTCTGCCATGGTAAACCATGCCGCAAAGCTGGTACCATTAAGCCAGCTGCAAGGCCAAAGTGCTCTTGCTGAGATGTTTTCGGAAATACCCTATGCAGTAAATAAGGCCATGAGGGTAGAAACGGATAATCTTGGCATAGGGGGAGCAGGCTTTGATTTGCGTTCCATGGAGCATGAAAAATTATATTCAAGAATTTACATTTCGTAGAAAGGAATTTTAATATGTCTTATGTAAAAATAGGCGTAGGCGGCCCTGTAGGCTCCGGCAAAACCGCCCTTATAGAGCGCCTTACAAGAATTATGTCCAAGGAATACAGCATTTGCGTAGTTACAAATGATATTTATACAAAGGAGGACGCAGAATTTCTTATTAAAAATTCAGCCCTTCCCCCTGAAAGAATAGTGGGTGTGGAAACCGGCGGTTGTCCTCACACCGCCATAAGAGAGGACTGCTCAATGAATCTTGAAGCGGTTGACGAAATGGCAAAGAATTTCCCGGATGTGGAAATTATCTTTATAGAAAGCGGCGGCGATAACCTTTCCGCCACCTTTTCACCTGACCTTGCAGATGCCTCAATTTATGTAATAGATGTGGCACAGGGCGAAAAGATACCCAGAAAGGGCGGCCCCGGTGTAACAAGATCTGACCTTCTTGTAATAAACAAAACCGACCTTGCCCCAATGGTAGGCGCAAGTCTTGAAGTAATGGCATCCGATTCTAAGAGAATGAGGGGAGAACGCCCCTTTATGTTTACTAACCTTATGACCCTTGAGGGTGTAAATGAGGTAGTGGACTGGATAAAGAAAAACGTGCTTTTTGAGGATCTGAAGTGAGTATTTTAAGGCTTACCGCAAGGAAAAAAGGGGATCAGACCATAATAACCGACAGTTATTTTACTGCTCCGCTGAAGATAGCCAATCCCTTTTATTATAAGGATCATACCGAGGTTATGATGATGGCGGCAAGTGCCGGAATTTTAGAGGGGGACAGCTACCATATTGAAATAAATGTGGAAAAGGGTGCCTTTTTAAAATTCACCTCCCAGTCATATCAGAAGATATTCAAGGCGGAAAATAAGGGGGCCTTTCAGGATATAAAGATAAATATCGAAAGCGGCGGCTCCCTTATATATATGCCCTATCCCACAATTCCCTTTGAAAAAAGCATTTTTGATACCCGTCTTGAGGTAAGAATGAAAAGTGACAGCCGTTTTATTATGACCGATATAATTTCCTGCGGCAGGGCGGCTATGAATGAACGCTTTTTATTTACAAGCTACAGGGGAAGAACAGCGGTGTATATTGATGATAAGCTGTGCTTTCTTGATAATCAGAAATTAAAACCGGATGAAGCAAATTTATCCGGTATAGGCTTTTTTGAAAATCACACCCATACAGGTATGCTTTATGCCTACGGCTTTAATCCGGAAATAAAAAGCACTCCCCATGTGGAGAGTGCTGTTTCAAATGCCTTAAAGGGAATATGTGTAAGAGCCATATCAGACAGTGCGGATAATATATGGAATTGCTTTAAGGAGGCTATAAAATAGCTTACTTGCTTTGTGCAGTGTACAGCTTATAGTAGTCTCCTTTTTTTGCCATAAGCTCATCATGAGTTCCTGCCTCGGTAATGCCCTTATTGTTGATATACATTATTTTATCACAGTTTTTAATGGTAGAAAGTCTGTGGGCAATAATAAAGCTGGTACGACCCTTTAAAAGCTCATTAAGACCCTTCTGTAATTCCTTTTCGGTCTTTGCATCAATGGATGATGTGGCCTCATCAAGAATAAGTATCTTAGGATCGGAAATAAGTGTTCTTGCAAAGGAAACAAGCTGCTTTTGTCCGCCGGAGAGCTGAGAGCCTCCCTCGTACATTTCAGTTTGGTAGCCCTTTTCAAGTCCCATAATAAAGTCATCTGCACATACTGTCTTAGCGGCGGCTCTTATTTCCTCCATGCTTGCATCTAACTTACCGTAGCGGATGTTATTTTCAATACTTCCTGAGAAAATAAAGCTGTCCTGAAGCATTATGCCCATCTGACGGCGAAGGGAATTAAGGGTAACCCTTGATATATCGTGACCGTCAATAAGCACAGCCCCGTCATTGATATTATAAAACCTTGATATAAGATTTACTATGGTGGTTTTACCTGCTCCCGTAGGGCCTACAAGAGCAACGCTTTCCCCGGGCTTTACCGTAAAGCTTACATTTTCGAGAATGTTCTTGCCCTCTTCATAGGCAAAGGTAACATTCTTAAATGTGACCTCACCCTTTATATCCGGCAATTCGTATGCGTCCTTGCTGTCCTTTACGGTAACCGGCTCGTCCATGGTTTCAAATATTCTTTCAAGATAAGCAAGGGTATTTATAAAGTTGTTATAAAGGCTTGCTATATTTATAATAGGCTGCCAGAAACGGGAGGAGTAGTTGCTCATACTCATTATAGTACCCAGGGAAACCGCCGGATAGCCTATAACCAGCAGTCCTATAAAGTAAAGACCGGAATCAACCACCGCCCTTATATTATCCACGGAAAATCCCACGAAGTTATTTACCGTTACCGCCTTCATCCATGCCTTACGGTATGCTGTTGACAGTCTGCGGAAAATACCCAGATTTTCTGTTTCTCTTGCAAAGCTCTGTGTTACTCTGATACAGTTTATACTTTCTGCAAGATAGGCGGTCTGGTTTGAATTTTTGTTTGAAACCTGCTGCCAGGCTCTTCTTTGCTTGTTTTTAAGGAATATCATTACCGCCACGAAAACCGGCACACCTGCAAAGATAACAAGAGCAAGCCTTGCATCAAGGGCAAACATAAATATGGTAATAAAGATTATATTGAATATTTCCAGTATAAAGTTAATTATACCGTTTGTAAGCATATCCGAAACGTTGTTTACATAGTTTACAACACGGACAAGAATTTTACCCTGGGGTCTGTCATCATAATACTGAAAGGGCAAATCCTGAAGGTGGGCAAATAAATCCTTACGAATATCGTAAATCATCATCTGTCCTGCCTTAGTCATTATTCTCTGTCTTATATTACCTAAGATAACGCTTACTACAATAGTAAGTAAAAACAAAACCGAAAGAATAACAATATACCATACATCCCCGTTTGGTATAGCGGTATCAATAGCCTCCTTTGTTATAAGGGGAGCAAGCAGAGATACCACAGCAGATACAGCTGACAGGGTAAGGGCAAGGATAATTCTTGCCCTGTATTTTTTTACATATACAAGGGCTCTTTTAAAATGGGCGAAATTAAATGGGGTTTCAAGGGTTTCGTCAATATCATATTTATTTCTTGCCATTTAAACCGCCTCCTCACTAAGTCCGTTCTGAAGGGCATAAATACTGTAATAGTAGCCCTTCTTTTCCATAAGCTCAGCGTGAGTACCGCATTCCTTTATCTTGCCGTCCTCTAAAATAACTATCCTGTCCGCATATCTTGCAGAGGAGGTACGCTGGGCTATAATAAGCTTTGTACAGTCAAAATCCAGCTTAGTAAGATTATTCTGAATTTCCTTTTCTGTTTCCATATCAAGAGCAGAGGTAGTATCATCAAGTATAAGTATGGCAGGTCTTATTGCCATGGCACGGGCAAGGGCAATTCTTTGCTTTTGTCCGCCGGAAAGTCCCACGCCACGCTCACCTATAATAGTATTGTAGCCCTCCGGCATCTTTTCCACAAAGTCAGCACTTGCAAGGTGGGTAAAGGCAACCACATCCTCCTCAGGAAGGTCAGACTTACCGTAAGCCACATTACCGTCCACAGTATCAGAAAACAGTAAAACCTCCTGGGTGGTCATTCCTATGTTACTTCTCAGTAAATCCGGCTCATAGTCCTTTACATTTTTGCCGCCTACCATAACATTACCCTCAGTGGCATCATAAAACCTTGAAATAAGATTCATAAGGGTGGTTTTGCCGGAACCGGTAGCACCCATAATAACCACCGTTTCGCCGTCCTTAATATCAAGGTTAATATCCTTTAATACCTGCTTTCCGTCAAAGCTCATGGAAACGTGCTCAAAGGAAATATCCCCGGATATGCGTTCACGGTTTTCACAGTTATGATCATTTACAATATCAGGTCTTGAATAATAAACCTCAATTATCTTGCTGATACTTGCAAAAAATCTCTGAAGGTCATTTATCAGCATACCGATATTTCTCATGGCATTGGATATTGTCCATAAAAGCCCGGAAAATACGGTATATTCTGCCATGGTTATTCTGCCGTTTATAACAAAGATACCGCCCACCAGCATCTGCACAACCCAAAGCCCCTGGGCAAGGGTTTCTATATAGGGCTGGAAGGTAAGCCACACCATAGCCGCCTTCTGGTTAAATTCGCAGTAGTCCTTGCTGTACTTGTCAAAGTCCTCCTTTTCGTATTCCTCTCTTGCAAAGGCCTTAACCACTCTGTTTGCCGCAATATTCTCCTGCGCCTTTGTGTTGAGCTTTGATAATTTCTCACGGAGTACCACATAGCGAGGTCCCACTCTCTTGGAAAACATCCTTGTAACAAGGAATATAAAGGGGGTAAGGGATAAAAGACAAAGTGTCATAATCCAGTCTATTGTAAAGAAATATATAATGGTAAACAAAAACAGAGCAAGGCTTTCTACCACCATCATAATTATCCAGGCAATAGAATGTCTTATCATATCAAGGTCACCCGTAAGCCTTGTTACAAGATCTCCCCTTGTATGGGTATCAAAAAAGTGCATATCCTGATTTTGTATTCGCTCAAAGAGTTCGTTTCTGACCTTCTGTAAAACTCCCTGGGATACCACTTCATAAAGCATTTTCGCAAGAAATTGCATACAGGTTCTTACAAATACAAAGAGAATCATAAGCACACATAAATAAATAAGAAGATCCCTTTGGGTCTGTATGTTTTCAAGTGCGTTTTCATCGGTGATAAAAATGGAAACAATCCTTTCCACTATCATAGGCCCTGTAAGAAAGAAGGTCTGGTTTATTACGGAAAGACACAGCGCCGCCGCATAAATCAGCCTGTATCCCTTCATTTTTCCCAGCATCCATTTAAACTGAAACATAATAACTGCCTCTCTTAAATTATCCTGTTTATATGGGCGAAAATATTATAAATATCTCATACCCCGAAAAATTATTTTAATAACTTTGGGTATTTTAGCACATTGTTATTATACTGTCAAGGGGTTTTTGAAAATTTTTTACTTAAATTTTCAATATCCCCCTCACTTTTGAATAATACAGCTTTTAACCCCTCTTTTATAATAGTATGAAAGGGCAGGGGACAGCCCTTCAAACAGGAAGGTTATTTTATATTTAAGTAAAATATATTCTCTCTCTTTAAATTTTGAGAATTTGAACAAATCTATTTCAATAATAGAATAAAATCGTATTTTGCCATTTTAATGGCAGTTTACCCCTGATGTATTTTATACTTGATTTTTCCTGTAAAAAGTAGTACAATATATATTAGTTTTCCGGGCAAACCGGAATTAAAAGGAGAACGGATATGGTAAACAAGACTTATTTTCTCAATGAAGAAAGAACTGTATTTTTAAAAGCATATATGCTTGATAATGTGGAGGGACTGCCCTTCTGTCAGAAGCGTCCTGCCATTCTTATTTTCCCCGGCGGCGGTTATGAATACTGCTCCGCCCGTGAGGCTGAGCCTGTTGCTATGCACTATCTTGCAGAGGGCTATAATGCCTTTATCTTAAATTACAGCTGTAAAACAAAATATCCTGCGGCATTACTTAATGCGGCATACGCTATATTAAAGCTCCGTCAGAGATGCGAGGAATTCGGCATTGATCCCGAAAAGATAGCAGTATGGGGTGCCAGCGCCGGCGGACATTTAGCCGCTTGCCTTGCCACCATGTGGGGAGATCCCACCATATATAAGCCCTTAGGCTGCACACCTGCGGATATAAGACCCAATGCGGCTGTACTCAGCTATCCTGTTATCAGCGGTGTTACAAATCCCCACAAGGGCTCATTTGATATTCTTTTAGGGGAAGGCGCATCAAGGGATGAATTATCCAAGCTGTCAATAGAAAACAGAGTTACTCCCAAAACTCCCCCGGTATTTATCTGGTGTACCGCAAATGACGACTGTGTTCCTGCCCATAACAGCATAGTTATGGCAAAGGCCTGTGTATCAAATAAGGTTCCTGTTGAATTTCATATGTTTGATGAGGGTCCCCACGGACTTGCTACCTGTGATAAGGTAACAGGCTGGAACGATTATTTCTATCGTGACAACTGCAAGAGATGGATAAAGCTGTCTGTTGAATTTCTTGCAAAATATATGAATGTATAAGAAAAGAGGTATTATGATGGAGAAAAAACCATTTGTATCAAAGGAAAAGTTAGAGGAGATCAAAAAGGAAATTCCCACTCCCTTTCATATTTACGACGAAAAGGGCATAAGAGAAAATGCAAAGAGGTTAAAGCAGGCATTCTCATGGAACAAGGGCTTTCGTGAGTATTTTGCAGTAAAGGCAACCCCCAACCCCTTTATTATGGAGATATTACAGGAGGAGGGCTGCGGCTTTGACTGTTCCTCATATACAGAGCTTATGCTGTCTGACAGGGTAGGGGCTAAGGAGCATGACATTATGTTCAGCTCAAACGCAACCCCCGACCAGGACTTTGAGCTTGCCTATAAGTTAGGGGCTATTATTAACCTTGATGATTTTACACATATTGATATATTAAAGGACCTTACAGGTATTCCCGAAACTATTTCCTGCCGTTACAATCCCGGCGGTGAATTTAAAACCAGCGAAAAGGGTAACGTAATGGATACCCCAAAGGACGCAAAGTACGGCTTTACCCATGACCAGATAATCGAGGGCTACAGAAAGCTGAAGGAATACGGCGCTAAGCGTTTCGGTATGCACGCATTCTTAGCAAGTAACACCCTTACCAATGATTATTATCCTGTTCTTGCTTCAATCATGTTTAAAACAGCAGTTGAGATAAAGGAAAAGACAGGTGTATCTCTTAGCTTTATCAACCTTTCCGGCGGTGTGGGAATTCCCTACAGACCCGAACAGGAGCCCAATGACATTATGGTTATAGGAGAGGGTGTAAGAAAGGCATACGAGGAAATTTTAGTTCCTGCCGGCCTTGGAGATGTGGCTATCTACACCGAGCTTGGCAGATTCATGCTTGCTCCCTACGGCGCACTTGTGGCAACAGCGATCCGTGAAAAGCACATTCACAAGGAATATATAGGCCTTGATGCCTGCGCCGCAAACCTTATGCGTCCTGCTATCTACGGCGCATATCATCATGTTACGGTTATGGGCAAGGAAAACGCACCCTGTGACCACAAGTATGATGTTACCGGCGGTCTTTGTGAAAACTGCGATAAGTTTGCGGTTGACCGTATGCTTCCCAAAATAGATATGGGAGATCTTATCTACATTCACGATACCGGCGCCCATGGTTTTTCAATGGGATATAACTACAATGGTAAATTACGCTCCGCCGAGGTACTTTTAAAGCCGGACGGAAGCTTTAAAATGATCCGCAGAGCAGAAACTCCACAGGATTATTTCGCTACCTTTGATTTTACCGAAAAGTATAATTTCAATAAGTAAGCAATAATAAGCCCCCGAAAAGGGGGCTTTTTTATTGTTATACTGAAATTAAACATCTTGAATATCATAATCTTGCCTGTTTATATAAAATTATTTGCAAAATTTACCTGAATGGTTAAAAATATTTAGTATAAGCCCTGAAATTATAGATATTTTATCGTATAATATATCTTGTAAAGTATTTATAGCTTTATAATCTTTGACTTTAGGGAAATATAATCAGGATCAGGAGTGGATTATGACATTAACAGATTTATCATCACAGGAGCTGGAGGAGTATAATATTCTGGTTTCTCAGATGTATGATACCTATGAAAGGCAGATGCTTGCCATAGACTACAGTATTCTGAAAAGAAAGCAGGATGCTGAGGATGCGGTGCATGATACCTTTGTAAAGGTTATAAATCATGCAGATGAGCTTGTTTTTGATAAGGAATTATCAATGAAGGCATACCTTATGACCGCCGTTAAGAATACAGCCCTTGATAAATTAAGGGAGGGTAAAAGGGAAATAGCCACCGAGGAGATAACAGAGGAGTTTGATATTAACGATCAGAAGCTGTACGAAAACAGCGATACCTCCATAATGGCGGAGATACTTACCGAATTACCGGAGGATGACATAAGGCTTATAACCCTTTACATAAAGTACGGCTATTCTCTTAAAGAGATAGCAACGATTATGAATATTTCCTATGAAGCGGTAAGACAGCGTCACCACCGCATAAAGGAAAGACTAAAGCAGCAGTTTAACAAGGATTGATCGCCCCGGCGGTCAATTTTTTTATTTTTAAATATAAAAATATTGATTTTCGGTGTTTACAAACAGAAGATAATGTGTTAAAATAAAAGATACAGGCAGGTCCTGAATATATATTGGAAGGTAATAAATCATGAGTATTGAAAAAAAGGTATGGGGTAGCTATGACGGTAAGGAATGTTACCTTATAACACTTACAAACGGAAAGCTGACAGTTTCCTTTACTAACTACGGCGGTGCGCTGGTAAATCTTTTAGTTCCCGATAAGAACGGTGAAATAAAGGATGTTGCCCTTGGCTATGACACACTTGAGGGCTATGTAAACGGCACTTCTTGTCAGGGTGCGCTTATCGGCAGATACGCAAACCGTATCGGCGGCGCTAAGTTCACATTAAACGGCACAGAATATCAACTTGCAAAGAACGACAACGAAGTAAATCACCTTCACGGCGGCGATGTAGGCTATAATAAGAAGGTATGGGATGTTAAGGCAACAGGTGATAATTTTGTTACCTTCTCCTATACAAGTGTTGACGGTGAAGAAAACTATCCCGGCACACTTACTCTTGATGTTACATATACTCTTACAGAAAATGCAGTTGAAATCAAGTACGAGGCAGTCAGTGACAAGGACACTATCATGAACTTCACTAACCACACTTATTTCAATCTTGCAGGCTATGATGCAGATAAGGTATTAAATCACATTGTAAATATCCTTGCTGATAAGTATACCCCTGTTGATGAATTACTTATCCCCACAGGTGAAATAGCTGATGTAAAGGGCACAGCCTTTGACTTTACTTCACCTAAGAGAATAGGCGAGGATATGGAAAACGGCAAGCTCCCGGGCGGTTATGACCATAACTATGTTTTAGGTGAAACTATCGAAATGAGAAAGGCAGCTCAGGTATTTGAGCCCACCTGCGGTATAGTTATGACAGTATACACCGACAAGCCTGCTATTCAGTTTTATATCGGCGGAGGCTTATCCGGTGAAACAGGCAAGCAGGGAAGCATAATGGCTAAAAATCAGGGCTTCTGCCTTGAAAGCCAGTATTGTCCCGATACACCCAACAAGCCCCAGTTCAAGCCCTCCTGCGTATATAAGGCAGGGGAAAAATACTGCTTTACAACAAAGTATGCTTTTTCAGTAAAGTAATTTAAAATAATCAAAGCCGGGTAAAATCCCGGCTTTATTTTTTATATATTTCGGCGATTTATGTTGATTTTTGCGGTAAAATTTGCTATAATGTGGCTTGATAGTTTTTTATAAATCGAGGACATCATGAAAAGATTATATATATTGCCGTTTTTGCTGTCTGTGGTGATATTGCTTACTTCCTGTGATTCCAAAATTATAATAATCCCCGGAACAAGCCAGCAGCCCACTTATGAGCAAACCACATCACCCCAGTCCACAACACAGACTTTACCGGTAACCACCACGGATGATACCACAACCACCGCCCCGGCACAGACCACAACCACCGCCCCGGCACAAACTACAACCACCACCCCGGCACAAAGTACAGCTACCGCCCCGGCACCGGTTATTACCGCCACACCCACAGCTACCGCTACACCTAAACCCACCACTACCACAACACCAAAGCCAACAGCTACCACCCAGCCGCCAATTCCCGTAGAGGGAAAGCTTGACAGGGACAGAGCGATGGAATATGCCGAGAAGAACTGGAACAAGGGATTCCCCACAATACTTTGTGCGGAGTTTACCTCCAGATGCCTTAAATTCGGGGGCATTGAAAATGTATACTACACCAGTTCCACACAAATGTTCATGCGGTTAAAAGACAGCAACGCAGGAATAATGAAAAAGGTATACATTAACGCTGACCATACAGCAACTCCACCCCCATACGCCAAGCCCGGAGATGTTATTTTTATCTATTGTCCCGGGGAAGGCCTTATGATACATACCATGATTTATGCAGGAGTGGACGAAAAGGGAAGAATAAAGGCATACAGCCATAACCCCTGGGTAAGTAATGAAAAGGCTTATGTGTTTGAATACGGCTGTTATTCCTGCGGTACTAAGCTAACCTATATAGAATTTTTCCACTTTTATGACAGCCATACCGTAGCCCAAACAGGCACCGAAAATCCCACCACCCAGACCCCAAAGCCCACTACCACAACTACCCCAAAGCCGGTTACAACAGTATAGTATATTTAAAATGCTCCCTGAAGGGGCATTTTTTATTTTTACTTGATATTTAATTATCAATCTGCTATAATAAATAAGACAGAAAAATTATATTTCCAAAGGAGGAACTATCATGGCATTTACAAAGCTCACCGGATTTTTTGATTCATCAAATAATCAGGACAGATGCGCATATTACATTTATGTACCGGAAAATTCAACCCCCAAGGGAATTATTCAGATCTCACACGGTATGTGTGAGTATATCGAAAGATACGAGCATTTTGCAGACTTTCTTACCTCCCATGGTTTTATAGTTTGCGGAAATGACCATATCGGACACGGCAACAGCGTAAAAAGTGATGATGACTTAGGTTATTTTTCACCCAAGGATGGCTGGAGCCATCTTGTAAATGACGTACACCGTCTTACACTTATTATTAAGCAGAAATATCCCTCATTACCCTTTGTGCTTTTAGGTCACAGTATGGGTAGCTTTATAGCAAGACTTTATATTACCCGTTTTCCCCAGGAGGCGGATTGTGCTGTAATTATGGGCACAGGTGATGATAAGGCATTATCCGAGATAGGTGTCAGAGCCGCAAGATCTGTGGTTTCTGTTAAGGGTGAACTCTTCAGAAGTGAAAAGCTCAATACCCTTGTATTTGGTCTTTACAATGACAGAATACCTAACAGCAAGACGGTTTTTGACTGGCTTACCCACGATGAAGAAATAGTAAAGAAATATATAGACGATAAAAAGACAAACTTTATATTTACAGCCTCAGGCTTTGTGGATCTCACCACACTTTTAAGGCGTGTATCCTCAAATGAATGGGTACAGAAATTCCCCAAGGAATTACCCACCTTCTTTGTGGCAGGCACAGGAGATCCGGTGGGCGGATACGGCAGAGGTGTTATAAATGTATACACTAAGCTCATCAACGCAGGCTGTAATGTGGATATAAAGCTATATCATGACGCAAGACATGAGCTTGTAAATGAAACCATGAAGGAAATTGTTTTTGACGATATTCTTTGCTGGATTGAAAGAAAGCTCAGCGGACATACAGGAAATTACGAATTTTAATTTTTCGGAGGCAGTATGAAGGACGGATTTATTAAGGTTGCCGCCGCCACTGTGGAAATAAAAACAGCGGACTGCGACTATAATAAAGAGATGATTATAAAAAGGGCTTTTGAGCTTTATGAAAAGGGTGTAAGGCTGGCGGTATTCCCGGAGCTGTGTATCACAGGCTATACCTGTCAGGATCTGTTTTTCCAAAGCACGCTTCTTGACAGCGCCCTTGACGCTCTTTATGAGATAAGGGACAGATTAAGAGCCTTATCCATGATAACCGTCATAGGACTGCCCTACAGATACAAAAGCAAGCTGTATAATATAGCGGCGGTGCTTTATAAGGGTGAGATACTCGGTATAGTGCCAAAGCAGAATTTACCCAATTATAACGAGTTTTACGAAATGCGCCATTTTACCCCCTGGGAGGGCGGTACCGTCGAAACGGATGATAATATCCCCTTTGGCAAGGATATTATTTTCTGTTGCAAACAGCTGCCCGAATTTACCTTCGGTGTGGAATTGTGCGAGGACTTATGGGCGCCTGTTCCCCCATCATCATTACTTGCTCTTAAAGGGGCTAATATTATACTTAACCTTTCCGCAAGTAATGAAATGACCGGCAAGGCAGAATACAGAAAGGCTCTTGCGGAAAACCAGTCCGCAAGGCTTATAAGCGGTTATGTATATGCCTCAGCAGGGGAGGGAGAATCCACCCAGGACTTAGTATTCAGCGGCCATAACTTAATATGCGAAAATGGTATCACCTTAGCCGAAAGCAGACTTTTTGCCAATGAGTGCGCCGTATCGGAAATTGATGTTAAGAAGCTTGCCTTTGAAAGAAGAAAGAACACCACCTTTACAAATGATGATAACAGCAGGCGGGTATATTTCGATATGGAATTATGCCATACCGATTTAACAAGGTTTGTATCCCGCACCCCCTTTATTCCTTACTCAAAGGATGAAAAGGACAGCAGATGTGAGCTTATTTTATCAATGCAAAGTCACGGACTTAAAAAACGCATACAGCACACTTATTCCAAAACCGCTGTAATAGGTATTTCCGGCGGACTTGACAGCTGTCTTGCACTTCTTGTTACCGTGGATGCCATGAGGCTTCTTTCCCGTCCTGCAACTGATGTGGTGGCGGTTACTATGCCTTGCTTCGGCACTACAAAAAGAACAAAGACCAACGCAGAAAAGCTGTGCGAGGCTCTTGGTGTTACTTTAAGATGTGTGGATATTTCCGACAGTGTAAAACAGCATTTTAAGGATATAGGCCATAGCATGGATGATTTAAGCGTGGTTTATGAAAACGGTCAGGCAAGGGAAAGAACTCAGGTTCTTATGAATATAGCAAACCAGACCGGCGGACTTGTAATAGGCACAGGGGATTTATCCGAATTGGCTTTAGGCTGGGCAACCTACAACGGGGATCATATGTCCATGTACGGTGTAAACTGCTCAGTACCTAAGACCCTTATAAGACACCTTGTTAAATATTACTGTGATGTATCGGAAAATGCTTTACTTAAAGAAGCCCTTACCGATATACTTGATACCCCGGTAAGTCCGGAATTACTCCCTGCAAAAAACGGAGAAATTTCCCAGAAGACAGAGGACCTTGTGGGCCCCTACGAGCTTCATGATTTCTTCTTATATAATGGTATCAGATGGGGATATTCTCCAAGGAAGGTATACCGCCTTGCAAAATATGCCTTTAACGGGGAATATGACAATGCTACTATATTAAAGTGGCTTAAAACCTTCTACCGCAGATTTTTCAGTCAGCAGTTTAAACGCTCCTGTCTGCCTGACGGACCTAAGGTAGGCTCAGTTACCCTATCCCCGAGAGGCGACTGGAGAATGCCAAGCGATGCTATGAACACCTGCTGGCAAAAGGAAATAGATGAAATAACTGAATAAAACAATAAACCCTGCCAATACTTCTTTCAGCGAAAGGAGCTTATATGACAGGGTTTAAATTATTTTTATCGGACATAGCGATGCTTATAGGGGCATTTGCGACTATTTTAATAAGCGGATTTTCCGCCTTTGCGGATAACTGCGAAAATGTACCCGGGGAGGTATTAAGGCTTCATATACTTGCAAATTCCGACAGCAAGGAGGATCAGAGCCTTAAATATGACCTCAGGGATATGATGCTTGTGAAATTCACAGAGATATTTTCAGATTGTGACAGCCTTGATACAGCCATAAAAACAGCTTACGAACATCTTTCCGAAATGGAAAAGGCGGCACAGCAGTTTATTTATTCAAGGGGCTATGACTATAAGGTGCAATGCAGCTTATCACAGGAATATTTTACCACCAGAAGATATGAAAATAACATCCTTCCTGCAGGGGTATATAATGCCGTTCGTATCGAGATAGGAAGGGCAGAGGGCAAAAACTGGTGGTGCGTTATGTTTCCGCCCTTGTGCCTTCCTGCGGCAGGGGAATTTTACACAGAGGAGCAAAGCAAAAGAACAGAGGAAAACAGGGATATAGAGATAAGGTTTGCAATATTTGAATTGCTGAACAATCTGTTTTCAAAGGACAATAATGACAGTAAAATTGTATCGGCAGTAGAAAATATCACCCGGCTTACAGATGATTTAATAAACTCCATAGGGGCATAAACCCCATTGTAATGCCCTGTTATTTTGTCAATTAGCATAATAGCCAAAATTGAGCTTGGTTTTTTATTCAATAATTCTTAAAAATTGTATTGACAAACCTGCCCAAACACTATATAATATAAAGTGCACACTGCTAAAACACAATATATAGTGGTGACACGGAAATATTATAAATGGAGGAAGGAAGAAAATGTTAACTAAAATCAAGAAAAGAGACGGCAGAGTAGTATCTTTTAATGTTGACAAAATAACGGAAGCTATATATAAGGCTGCCCGTGCAGTAGGCGGCGACAACTATGTAGAAGCAACCGAGATCGCAGAAAAGGTATGCGAATATATTGAGCAGAATATCAAGCCCGGCGTAGTACCCACAGTAGAGGAGGTACAGGACGCAGTAGAAAAGGTGCTTGTTGAAAGCGGCCATGCAAAGACAGCAAAGGCATATATTCTTTACAGAGCTGACAGAACAAGAATAAGAGAAATGAACACAGGCCTTATGAAGATTTATGAGGATCTTACCTTTAAGGCGGCTGTTGAATGTGATATAAAGAGAGAAAATGCAAACGTAGACGGCGACACAGCCATGGGTACTATGTTAAAGTACGGCTCAGAGGGTGCAAAGCAGTTTAATGAAATGTTTGTACTTGCCCCTGAACATTCAAAGGCTCACAGAGAGGGCGACATACATATCCATGACCTTGACTTCCTTACTCTTACCACCACCTGTTGTCAGATAGACCTGTTAAAGCTTTTCAAGAACGGCTTTTCCACCGGTCACGGCTTTTTAAGAGAGCCTAACGAAATAACCAGCTATGCGGCACTTGCTTGTATTGCCATTCAGTCAAACCAGAACGACCAGCACGGCGGCCAGTCACTTCCCAACTTTGACTACGCTATGGCACCCGGTGTAAGAAAGACCTACAAGCACCGCTACAGACAGAATGTGGCAAAGGCATTGGAGTTTCTTGCAGGTATTGAAAATACCGAGGATAAGATAAAGGAATACATGAAGAAGCTGGAGAACGAAAAGCAGCTTTATCCCGTTCTTGCTGATGATAATAACTACTGCGAGGCAGAAAAGCCCTACTTAAAGGAAATCGGTCCTGACCTTACAGATGAGATTATAGACAGAGTTCAGTCCTTTGCTAAAAAGCAGGCAGAAACAGAAACCGACAGAGCAACATTCCAGGCTATGGAGGCACTTGTTCATAACCTTAACACCATGAACAGCCGTGCCGGTGCTCAAACCCCCTTCTCATCAATTAACTACGGTACAGATGTTTCCCCCGAGGGAAGAATGGTTATAAAGAATGTACTTCTTGCCACCGAGGCAGGCCTTGGCAACGGCGAAACCCCCATATTCCCCATCCATATCTTTAAGGTTAAGGAAGGCCTTAACTACAATCCCGGTGAGCCTAACTATGATTTATTCAAGCTCGCCTGCAGAGTATCTGCTAAGCGTTTATTCCCCAACTTCTCATTTATTGATGCACCCTTTAACTTAAAATACTACAAGCCCGGCGACTATAACACAGAAATTGCTTATATGGGCTGTCGTACAAGAGTTATCGGTAACAATTACGATCCCTCAAGAGAAATAGTAACCGGCAGAGGTAACCTGTCCTTTACTTCCATAAATCTTCCGAGACTGGGTATACTTGCAGGACATGATCTTGTTAAGTTCTTTGAAATGCTTGAGGACAGAATGAATCTTGTTATCGACCAGCTTTTATACCGCTTTAAAATCCAGTCCCAGAAGAAGGTTAAGAATTTCCCCTTCCTTATGGGTCAGGGTATCTGGATAGATTCCGACAAGTTAAGCCCCGATGATACAGTAGGGGAGATATTAAAGCACGGTACCTTATCAGTAGGCTTTATCGGACTTGCTGAGTGCCTTGTTGCCCTTATCGGCAAGCACCACGGCGAAAGCGAGGAGGCACAGAAGTTAGGCTACAGAATAATCAGCCGTATGAGAGCAAGAATGGACGAGGAAAGCGCAAAGACAGGTCTTAACTTCTCACTGCTTGCAACTCCTGCTGAGGGTCTTTCCGGCAGATTTGTAAAGATCGACCGCAACAGATTCGGCAAGATAGAGGGAGTTACCGACAGAGATTACTACACCAACTCCTTCCATGTACCTGTATACTTCCCCATAAATGCCTTCAAGAAGATTAAGCTGGAAGCACCCTATCACGAGCTTACAAATGCAGGTCATATCAGCTATGTAGAGCTTGACGGCGATCCCCTGAAGAATCTTGAAGCCTTTGAACAGGTTATCAGATGTATGAAGGAATCAGGTATAGGCTACGGCTCAATTAACCACCCCGTTGACCGTGACTCCTGCTGCGGTTACACAGGCATTATCGGTGATGTTTGCCCCAGATGCGGAAGAAGAGAACACGGCGACACAGTAAGACATGAAAGAATAAAGAGAATTATCTCAGAATCCTGCTCATGTAACGACTGATAAAATTAAATAATATCAAGGAGAGCTTCGGCTCTCCTTTTTTATTTCTCCCAAAAATTTACTTTAATTATATGAAAATGTAAAAGACTGAATTACTTATAATTTACTTAAAAAATATGAGAATTTTTGCTAAGTAACAAACATATATAGATAATATTAACAAGATACTCACTCAAATTTATCTGACATTAACGAAATTAACTTTAAACTATTGACTTTTAGTTGAATTTCAGTATAATTTTAAGTGAAATTAACGAGCGAAATTTTACTTAAAGCAGGTAATTTAAGCTCACAAATAGGAGGAAAACAATGAATTTTAAGAAAGTATTAGCAGGTGTACTTGTTGCGGCAACAACAATTTCAATGTCAGCCTGCAACGACACAACAAGCACCACATCCGACGAATCCGGCAACACATCCGGCGCTTCATCAACCGACAACCCAAATTCAACAAGCGGCGAAAAGCTTACATTAAAGGTGCTTACACATCGTACAGACCGTAAGGATGACGGCTCACTTGACGCTATGACAGACGCTTTTGAAGAAAAGTACAACTGCACAGTTGAATATCAGGCATTCAAGGATTATGAGGGAAGCGTTTCCACAATGATGAACACTAAGGACTACGGCGATGTTCTTATGATTCCCAATACCGTAAAGATTACCGACCTTGGCAACTACTTTGAGCCCCTTGGCTCTTATGATGAGCTTAAGGAAAAGTACCTCTGGGCAGATCAGAAGATGATCGACAACACAGTTTACGGCCTTGCACACTTAGGCTCAGTAAACGGTGGTATTTGCTACAATAAGAGAATCTGGAGCGAAGCAGGTATTACAGAATTACCTAAGACTCCCGAGGAATTTATCGAATGCTTAAAGAAGATCAAGGAAAAGTTCCCTGATACTATTCCTTACTACACAAACTACAAGGAAGCAAGCTGGACTCTTGACCAGTGGTCAGGACTTTATATTTCCGCTTCAGGTAACCCCAACTACGAAACAGATAAGCTTGTAAACAAGGAAGACCTCTTTGTTGAAGGGGATGCTATCTACAATGTATATAAGCTTATGTATGATGTATTTTCCGATGCGTCACTTATTGAATCCGACCCCATGACATCCGACTGGGAGGGCTCAAAGGTACTTATCGGTACAGGTGAAGTAGCTACCATGACAATGGGCTCATGGGCTGTATCTCAGTTCAAGGAGCTTGCAGGAGATAATGCTGATGATATAGGTTATATGCCTGCTCCCTTTACAAAGGACGGAAAGCAGTACGCACAGTCCTCTTCCGACTACGCACTTGCAGTAAACAAGAACAGCGCTGATGATGTAAAGAAGCTCGGTAAGCAGTATATTGAATGGTTTATAGCAGAATCCGGCTTTGCTCAGAAGGAAGGCGGTATCTGTACATTAGCAGGAAGCGAAATGCCTGACTACCTTGAAGCATTTGCTGATTGTGAGCTCTTTGTGGCAAACGCAGCACCCGAGGGTCTTGTAGGCGTATGGAATAACATAGATAAGTCCTCTGAAACAGGTATCTACGGCGGTGATGCCGCTAACTTCAAGTTAAGACTTGCTGAGGCCGCTTTCCAGGGCAAGGGTGATGAGGGCTTCAAGGCTATCATTGACGAAGTAAATCAGAAGTGGGCAAATGCCCGTGATAATGACGCTGACCTCACAAAGTATATTGAGGCTCAGGGCTGATAATAAGCTATCGATTTTTTCTTCATAGAACTCCAAACACAAGCCAATTCGGAGAGGGTAACACCTTTCCGAATTAGCTTTAATAGGGGTTTTATATTCCAATAAAACGAAAGGAAATAAGGATATGGCAACTGTCAATTCGATACCTCAGAAACGGAGCTTTTCACAATGGCTTCGTGGCTATACCGGACAAAAATACCTTACCACAGGCTTATTTTTGCTGGTACCTCTTATTCTTCTTGTGCTGTTTACCCTTATACCGGCGGTGAATATGTTTATATTCAGCTTTCAGTCAAGGGATCAGCTGGGACTTAATGTGGAATGGGTAGGCTTTCAGAATTATGAAACACTCTTTACTGACCCTTCCTACTTAAAGACACTTGTAAACAGCCTTTACTACTTTGCAGGCTCATTTATTCAGCTTAGCCTTGCGTTATTTATCGCCACCATTCTTTGCTCAAAGATAAGAATGGCAGGCTTATTCAAGGGAATTATCTTCTTCCCCTATCTTATGAACGGTGTTGCGGTTGCCCTTATCTTCCAGAGATTTTTCAAGGGTGATGACGCAGGTACGTTAAACACCGTATTATCCCTTTTCGGTGCAGACCCCATAAGATGGCTTTCGGATACAAGCCTTAATAACTGGTGTCTTGTATTTGCATCGGTATGGAGATATATCGGCTTTGATATTCTTATGTTTATCGGTGCTATACAGTCCATTTCACCGGATATTTACGAGGCGGCGGATCTTGACGGCGCTAATTCATGGCAGCGCTTCTGGTACATTATTTTCCCCGGTATAAGAAGCATAGTTGCCCTTCAGCTTATCTTAGCTATCAAGGGTGCGGCATCGGTATTTGAAATCCCCTATATTATAACCGGCGGTAAGTTTGACACCAGCACCTTTGTTATAAAGACCATAGACACAGGCTTTGTATATCAGAAGATAGGACTTGCCTCTGCTATGGCGATTATACTTCTGATAATTATTATAATCATAACCATTATTCAGAAGGTATTCTTTAAGGAAGAGAGGTAAGGGAATGGAGAACAATATTTCCGAAATCAAAAAGACAGATTTAAGCGAATATAAGTTCAGGGAAACTCCAAAGGCAGTAAAGATAATATTCAACATAATGAAATATGCAGTTCTTGTTGCCGCCTGCCTTATGGTATTATTGCCACTTGTGGTGGTAATTTTAGGCTCTGTAAAATCCCATACGGAATTTTTATCCTCAGGTGCATTTGACCTTCCCTCCACCTTTGAGTTTGAAAACTTCAAAACCGCCTTTATTCAGGGTAATGTGTTAAAAGGACTTTTCAATACCGCTATCATAATGGTATTTTCCTGCTTTGGCACTATTCTTACAGGCACTATGACCGCCTTTGTGGTACAGCGCTTTAAAATGCTTTTTACAAAGCTTGTAAAGGGTATATTTTTACTGGTAGCCCTGCTTCCCAATATTTCAATGCAGGTAACCGTATTCCAGGTGGTACATTCACTTCACCTTTATGATACCTTAGCGGCTCCCATTATTCTTTATATCGGTACGGATATTATTTCAATCTACATCTTTATTCAGTTCCTTGAAAATATTTCCGTATCCCTTGATGAAAGTGCCATACTTGACGGCTGCTCCTATCCGAGAGTATACTGGAGCATAATTCTCCCCATGCTAAAGCCTGCAATAGCTACTGTCCTTGTTATAAAGTTTGTAAGCATTTACAATGACTTTTACACCGCAAACCTTTATATGCCAAGCGACGGACTTGAGGTGGTATCAACAGCCCTGTATAAGTTTATAGGCCCCTATGGCTCAAAATGGGAGATAATCTTTGCAGGAATTATAATCTGTATAATTCCCACTCTTATAGTATTTTTGTCAATGCAGAAATCCATATATTCAAACCTTGTATCAGGCTCTGTAAAGCAATGATACCGGGGACATATTCTAAGCCGACTTTATGTCGGCTTATTTTTTTGTTCTATAAAAAATTTCCGGCTCATATACTTGTGAAAAAGGGACAGGCAAGGAAAGGTGATGTAAAAATGATAGAAGCAAGAAAATCCCCCTTTGACAGCGCAATAAAGGGGATAACCGATATATTCCCGGCGCTTATTACAGTAAACCCCTTTATAAAGCAAAGAGCCTATGAAATAAGGCTCAGGTGCGGTGGGCAGATAAGAATAATGCTGGACAAGGGCAGTATCACATTACCCCACCGGGTAACAAATGAGGAGCTTGAAAGATGCGTTGCTACCTTTTGCAGAAATTCGGTACACAGCTACGAAAAGGAAATAGCAAACGGCTTTCTTACCCTTGATAAGGGGCATAGGGCAGGACTTTGCGGAACGGCGGTATATACCGAGGGCAAAATTACCGCCATTAAAAACATAAGCTCAATAAATATCCGCATAGCAAGGGAGCATAGGGGAATAGCAGATAAAATCACCCCCTTGTTTTTCTCAGACAATCCCCCCACGGGCCTTCTTATAGCAGGGAAGCCCCTTACAGGTAAAACCTCACTTTTAAGGGAGCTTATACGGTGTATTTCATCAGAGTATAAAATAACCCTCATAGATGAACGGTATGAGATAGCCTCTGTTTCCAAGGGCATACCTGCCCTTGATGTGGGGGAAATGACGGATGTGCTGACAGGCTTTTATAAAAACGACGGAATAGGCTACGGGGTACGCACCATGTCCCCTGACTATATAGCCATGGACGAGCTGGGCTTTGATATAAAGGGGCTAAAGACCTGTATTAACTGCGGTGTGGGAATTATCTGTACTTGCCATATACATGATATTTCTGCCCTTACAAAGGACAAGGGGCTATGGGAGATAATCACCGGGGGAAATATAAGCCATATAGTTTATTTAAAGGGAAATCCCGGCACAGCCTACAGCATTTACACCAAAGAACAGCTAAAGCGAAAGGAGTATATATGACCGAGCTTCTTATATTCTCACTTTGTACGCTTTGCGGTACTCTTGTGGGGCTGTACTTTTCCTACGGGTATCAAAAAAGGGTAAAAACCCTTAATATGTACCGTGAAATGCTTTCGGATATGGAGATATACATACGCTATAACCATTTAAGTCTGGAGGAGCTTTTTAAAAGACTTCATGAAAAATACAGCCCCATAATAACCGAGGATTTATATATTTGTGCCTCTGACCCGGGTAAATTTTCCGCTTGCCTTTCTGATACGGTAAATAAAAGCGAGGGGCTTATAAAATCCGACAAGGAGCTTTTATCCTCCCTTTCGGATAAGCTGGGAAAAAGCGATACCCCGGGGGAATTATCTATAATAAGCCTTACGGCACAAAGACTGGAAAAGCAGATAAAAGAGGCAGAAGAAAAAAGACAGTCAAAGGGCAGACTTTCAAGAACCTTAGGAATACTTATAGGTGCGGCATTTGGTATAGCACTTGTATAGGAGCTTATATGAATGTAGATCTGATTTTTAAAATAGCGGCAATAGGAATAGTGGTGGCGGTATTAAATCAACTGCTTCAGCGTTCAGGCAGAGAAGAGCAGGCTATGATGACCACCATAGCAGGGCTTGTGGTGGTGCTTATGATGATAGTCACCGAAATAAGTGCATTATTCGATACAATAAAGGATGTATTTAATTTATAAGGACGGTATATTATGAATGTTGCGGTATATGTGGGAGTGGGTATAATAGGGGCATTGTTATCGGTGGTATTAAAACAGCATCGGCCGGAATACAGTATGTGCATTTCCCTTATTGCAGGTATGTTTATACTAAAGGCCGCCCTTACCGCAATATCCCCGGTAATATCCGCTGTAACAGAGGGAATCGACAATACAAGCGGTATGGAAAGCTACGGGGATATTCTTACAAAGGCACTTGCAATATGCTATATTACAAGGCTTGCGGCAGAAAGCTGTGAGGATGCAGGGGAAAGGGCAATAGCAGGCAAAATAGAATTTGCCGGAAAATGCGCCCTTACTCTTATAGCCCTACCCCTTTTTACCCGGCTTATGGATATGATAAGAGGACTTTTACAATGAGGCTTATAAAAATACTTGTAACAGCGGTGATTATGCTTTCCCTCAGCATTACCTGTTACAGCGAGGATATGGGAAGTATAACAGAGGATATAAATATAACCCTCCCCGGGGATACAGAGGACAGCCTTTCGGATTTCGGCATAACACGGGATGAAATAAACCCGGACAGCCTTAGTATAGAAAGGCTTATCCCGGTGCTTATAAATACTGTTGCCGAAAGGGGAAAAGCCCCCTTTACAATGCTTTGCTCATTATGTATAGTGATACTTTTATCCTCAATGGCAAGGACATTATCGGATGCTGTAAAGGGCAGGGCAGGTTATGTATTTGATATAATAACCCTGCTTATTTCTTCAGCGGTAATAACCGGCAGTATAATAAACGCCATAAACAGCGCAAAAACCACCCTTGACAGCGCAGGGGTATTTGTATCCGGCTTTATACCCGGCTTTGCAGGAATGGTTACCATGGGAGGAAATGTTACCTTCGGGGCGGCCATGAATATGGTAATAATGACAGCAATTCAGCTTTTTATGCAGATATGCCTTAATATCATAATGCCGGTGTGTATCTGTATTACCGCCATGAGCCTTGCCTCAGCGGTTGATAACAGCATAGCAATAGATAAGCTGTCCGCGGCGGCAAAGAAAATACTTATATTTGCCATGGGCTTTATGATGACTGTATTTGTAGCCCTTTTGGGAATACAGAGCTTTATCACTCTGCCATCTGACAGCATAGGACTTAAAACAGTCCGATTTACTGTATCAAATGCAGTTCCCTTTGTGGGAGGGGCAATTTCCGATTCATTACAGACAATGCAAGGCGGCCTTGCAATAATAAGAAATAATTTCGGTACCTTCGGTATTATATCAGGTGCAGTAATAGTGATCCCACCCCTTATAGAATGTCTTTTATATAAGCTTGCCCTGTCATTTTGCGGCGGGCTTTCAGATACCTTCGGCACAGGACCCGAGGGCACAGTAATAAAAAGCGCAGAGGGGGTAATGTCGGTTATTCTTGCCATGCTTGCCTGCTTTTTATTGATGACGGTGGTGTCTTTATCCTTAATGCTTTTTATGGTGAGTATGATATGACAGATATAAAACAAACAGTATTGCTTATATGCACAATAGCGGTAGCGGTAGGTATTCTAAGAATGATTATCCCGGAGGGAAAAACCAAAACCCAGCTTTCCTTTATTATATCCCTTGTATTTACAATAGCAATTTTATCCTCGGTAAGGGCAATAGATTTAAGTGATATAAAGCTTGAAACTGAGAATATAGCAATTCCCGATATGTCAGGAAGGCTATATGCAATAACCGAGGCTACCGCAGTAAAGGCAGGGGAGGATGAAATAGAAAATTATCTTCACAGCCTTTCTATTTATCCCGATGAAATTAAGCTAAAAGTGAATATTGATGAAAATTACAGCATATCTATTAGTGATATAGAGCTTGTGTTCAGTAAAGAAACAAAAGCCGAAACGGTACAAAGAGCAGAAAATGAGATAAGAAAAAGGGCAGGTGATGAGGTTATTGTTACTGCTTACATAAGGGAGTAAAATTATGAAGGATAATAAAAACAGTATTCTTTTAAAAATTGCCTTTGTTGCAGGAATAGCGGCAATAGTGCTTATATTCCTGTCCGGGGGAGAAGAAAACAGTCAGCCTGCCAACATTACCGAACAGCGTATAGCTCAGCTTGTAACAAGCATGGAGGGGGTAGGCAAGGATACAGAGGTAAATGTAATGATAAGGCTGGCTGATGACAATTACACGGTGAAGGGTGTTACCATTGTGTGCAAATGCCCGGTTACAAATGGACTCAGAGAAAAAATCACCGCCGCAATATCCATAGCTCTTGATGTACCCTATTCAAAAATCTGTATAACCACATAGGAAGGTGTATTTATGAAATTTCCCAGAATAAATCTTATAATCAGAAAGAAGCATCTTGTGACAGCAGGTCTTGGCCTTGTGCTTGTTGCAGGACTTATTACTAACTTTGCAATATCCAATAACAAATCCCCGGAGGTAGCCACCGGGGAAAATTACGGAGATACTGTATTGGTATCCGAAAAGGCAGATGAACTGGTTTCATCCGCCGAAATCACACAGCAATCCGACACGGATGACTATTTTGCCGGGGCAAGGCTCGACAGAAAGGTAAGCCGTGAGGAGGCGGCACAGCTTTTACAGAGCCTTTATAACGGCGGAGATGTAACCAAGGAGGAAATGGCGGTAATGCAGCAGGACGCTGTCGCCATGTCTGATATGATGGAGGCTGAAACCAAAATAGAAACCCTGCTTAAAGCCCAGGGCTTTGAAGATGTTATCTGCTATTTAAGTAATTCCGGGGCGAATATCATAGTAAAGACTCCCGGTCTTGATCCTGTTCAGGCGGCGCAGATAAAATCCGCCCTACTTTCCGAAATTGAATATAAGGGCGAGGATATTACGATAGTTGAAGTAAACTGAATAAAAGAAAAACCGGACTTTAAGTCCGGTTTATTTTATGTATTAGCCTGTGGTACACGATATACAGCAGTTATAAATCCGCCGCCGCCGGGCTCGGAAATCTCATAGTATTCAAGTATCTCCAAGCTCTGTATAGAAGGGCCTGCCGGACCTCCCACATGGGCTACAAAATGAGTTCCGCCCTGCTGACCTAAATAAATGGCAATATGGGCATTTTCGTCTATCTGTGTTTTAAAAATAATTATATCATTTAAATGAAGATCCACCATATTAACAATACGGTCTGTGGATAAAAAGTCGTAGGGGTTTGAATAAATCACCTCAGCCTGACCCTTTTCCGTCATGTCAAGCAAGGCATAGGTCCAGGTGAGCACCGACTGAAGATTTCTGCCTACATTAAGAAGGGATTCCTCAAAAAATTCCATACCCTCCACACCCTTTATCATAGGCAGGTATCTGCAAAAATAAAATGCGGTGTAGCTGGCACAGCATAAGCCGTTTTCTCTGAAATATTCAAGATCCGGCTTGCCCTCCTCGTTCAGTTCAAGACCGTCGGTGGGCCAGGTGCTGTATGTAATGCCGGAAAAATATCCGTTGTTCATAGTGGCGGATTCACCATAGTGGCCGTACCTGTAAAGGTTGTTGCCCTCCTTTAACTTGTCCACTCTGTAACCCAGATACTGTAAAGAATCAAGAACTCTGTTGTCATACATTGTTTCGCCCCGGGGTCCTTGAAGCTCTCTGTTTGGTATCGGCACATAAAGGTTCTGTGCTTCCTCGAGGGTATTACATAAAAGGGATTTGTGCATAAAAGTTCCGTCCGAAAGCAGATAAAAGCCGTTATTTGCTTCACTTTTCACATAAACCGTACTGCCGAAGGGATATTCGGTTACACCCTCAGAATCAAGATTATCTGATTTTCTTGAATAGCAGATAAAGGTGTTTGTAACCATAGGATCTCCCTCAGGTACAGGGGGAGGTGTAGTGGCAACAGTTGAATTTGCAGTGGTGTTAGTAGTGACAGCAGGTGTTGTAGTGGTTGTAGTTGTTGAGGTGGGTGTTGTGGTGGTAGTTGTTGTAGTTGTGGTCTGGGGTGTAGCTTCGGAGGTGGTTTCTGTTGGCTTTGGTGTGGTGGTGTCGGTAACAGAAGAAGTGGACTGGGACACATCCGCATTTACAGTGGTGGAGCAGGATGTAAGAGTACCGGTTATTAAGGAAAGTGCTACAATAGAGGCAATAAGTGTTGTTAAATTCTTTTTCATTTTGTTTCTCCGATTTAATTATATCTAAATATTATAGTTATAATAACATAAATATTATTCCTTGTCAATCGTCATTATGCTAAAGAAAACAGTATAATGGCATCTTTTTCTGATTATTTTGTATAATTATTTGCTTTTTTAAAAAGCTGTCAGTAAAGCGGTGGCGAAATTTGTTCAATACATATTGTAAATTCCCTATTGACTAATTGTATATATTGTGGTATACTAATTTAATAAAGATTATCGTTTATTTCAGATTTCCCCTTAAAAATCATAATTTGAAAGGATGATAGGGTATGACTATTTTTTATAAATTCGAGGGCAAGCTTTATGCCAACATTACAAACAAATGCCCCTGTGCCTGTACCTTCTGTATTCGTAAGAACAGCGACAGCATAGCAGGTAATGACAGTTTGTGGCTTGAGCATGAACCTACCTATGAGGAGATAATTGAGGCATTTGAGAAGTTTGACAAAACAGGCATTACCGACCTTGTTTTCTGCGGCTACGGTGAGCCTATGGCAAGGGCAGATGTGCTTGTGGATGTGGCAAGGTATGTAAAACAGCACACCAACATGAAGATAAGAATAAACACAAACGGACTTGTGGATTTTATGAATCCTGCCTTTGATCCTTATTCCATGCGTTATGTTATTGACAGCATTTCAATAAGCCTTAACGCCCCCGACCCGGAAAGCTACAACGAGGTAACACGCCCCTCCTACGGACTTCCTGCATTTAATGCTATGCTTAATTTTGCTAAGCTTGCCAAGTCCATTGTAAATGAGGTTATGTTTACCGTTGTGGATGTTATAACCCCCTTGCAGATAGAAGAATGTGAGGAGCTTGCAAAGGGACTTCAGATACCCTTAAGAGTCCGTAAAAGAGTAACAGATAACGAAACCTATACATAATCGGGAGGGAGATATGAATTATTCACAGCAGAGAAATTGTATACTGAATATAGTTGTTTCCAATCCCATACACCCCACAGCAGAGCAGGTGTATGAGATAGCAAGGCGTTCCTATCCAAATATAAGCCTTGGTACTGTTTACCGCAACTTAAATCAATTATCCGAGCACGGCATTTTAAAGAAAATATGCAGCTCCTACGGAAGCGTAAGGTTTGACGGCAGAACAGACCCCCATTTCCACATGGTATGTACCCATTGCGGTAAGGTATTTGATGTGGAATTAGAGGAGCTTCTTTCCATTAAGGAAAAGCTGTCTGATATGTACGGCTTTGATGTTATCAATTACGAGGTAAGCATACAGGGTATATGCAAGGAATGTAAAAATACGGAAATAGCATAATAAAAACAAAAGCAGGAAATAAAATTTCCTGCTTTTCTTGTTTTGCTATTGCATTTTTTTAAAAACCGCTATATAATATAAGTTGGGATAATATATAAATGCGTATTTACGCAAAAAAAGGACGGCTGTAAAATGGATGAAAAAATCAAAACCTTTAACGAGCTTTACAAAAAACTACTTGCTGTTGATAAATTTGACAGAATGAGCAGCATAGAACAGGATACCTTCCGTATACTTCTTGATGATAGCCATGATATTATGGTGTATAATAACTATAAAGAGGTGTACCTTGAATATTTAACCGATAACAAGCAAACCACCCACTATCACCCGGATTACGAGGAGGCATACCAGGATCTTGAAAGGATTCTTGCCGACCCCGAAAAGGAGCTTGAGCGAATTAAAAACACCGCTGTCAATTCACGAAAGGCAGGTATCATAAGCGGACTTATTTCCCTTGGTATTCTTGCCGGAATTTTAATAGCTGTATTTTTAGTACAACATTTATCTTAAAAAGGACATCAATAACTATGGTAATCAGACTTGCAGGCACCGTGTCCGAATCAATAGTAGACGGACCGGGCATCAGATATACAATATTCACTCAGGGCTGTCCTCATCATTGTGAGGGCTGTCACAATCCTGAAACCCATGACTTTAACGGCGGCAGACTTGCCGAAACCGACAGAATATATAATCACATAGTGGCAAACCCCATGCTTAAGGGTGTTACCTATTCCGGGGGAGAGCCCTTTTGTCAGCCTGCCCCGCTTTATGACCTTGGGAAAAAATTAAAGGAAAATACAAAGCTGGATATACTTATCTATACCGGTTTTACCTTTGAACAGCTTCTTGAAATGAGCAAAACAAACGAGGATGTGAAAAATCTTCTTTCCATAGCAGATATACTTATAGACGGAAGATTTGAACTCAGCCAGAGAAGTCTTGACCTTTTATTTAAGGGCAGTCGCAATCAGAGAATTATCGATTGTCAGGAATCCTTAAAGCAGGGCAAGGCAGTTATAAAGGAGCTTTCATGAACAGGCGCTTATTAAAACTATGCTCAATTATTACCGCTGTGTTAATGACCCTTTGCTGTACCTCCTGCAGAGAAGACGAGAGTGACGGCAAGGGGTATGTTTTTGAATATAACATTTCCTCAAACCCCGACAGCTTAGACCCCCAATGCGCCACCAACAGTCAGGCGATGCTGCTTATTGCCAATATCTTTGAGGGGCTTACCAAAACAGATGAAAACGGGGATGTGGTACTTGCCGGGGCAGAAAGCTGTGAAATTTCCCCGGACGGACTTACCTATACCTTTAAGCTGCACAAAAATCGCTACTGGGTGGATGTAAACGGCTTTGAGGAAAAATGCACCGCTAAGGACTATGTTTACGGCTTTACAAGGCTTTTTCTTCCGGAAACAAGAGCACAGGGTGCAAAGGACTTTTTCTGTATAAAAAATTCCGAGGCAATAAACAAGGGTGTTTTAACCGACACCTCACAGCTTGGAGTAAAGGCAACAGGGGAGTATGAGCTGGAAATCACCCTTGATAACCCCAATGTATCATTTTTATATCTTTTATCCACCGCCCCTGCCATGCCCTGTAACGAAAAGTATTTCTTAAATGCACAGGGTAAATACGGCCTTGAGGATAAATCCACCCCATCTAACGGGGCTTTTTATCTTAAAACCTGGCACTATGACAAATGGACAGCGGAAAACAATTTTATGCTTCTTCGTTATAACGAAAAATACGACGTGGCTAATGAGGTATGCCCTGTGGGTGTATATTTCTATATAAAATCCGCTGAAAATGACGAAAAGGACTTTTTATCCGATGCCACCCAGAATATAATATCCACCGGCACGACAGCAGAAAACCTTATAAAGCAGGGCTACAGCTACAGCCAATATAACACCGCAGTATATGGCTTTCTTATGAATACTAAGTCCTCCATATTTAAAAATCAGCAGTTAAGATATGCCCTATTATACGGAAGCGACACATCCGGCATTGAACTGCCCTTCGGATATTCTGCCTTAAATTCCGCTGTGCCGGATTCTGTTGGAATAGACGGGGAGGGCTACCGGGAAAGCACCGACACAGACAGGTTTTATAAGCCGGACGAAATAAAGGCACAGACCTGCTATAAAACAGCGGCGGAAAAAATTCAGAAGGATGATTTATACAGCGTTACCATATTAGCCTGCCTTGACAGGGATGAAATTATTATGGAAGCCGCCAAGGAAATTTCCCAACAATGGCAGTCAAAATTAGGCTTTTACTGTAACATAACCTACCTTGACAGGGACGAATACGAGGCCGCCTTAAACAGCGGAGAATATGATATAGCCCTTGTAAGGTACAACGGTAATTTCAATGCTCCATATTCCTATCTTGAACAGTTTACAAAAACCGGATTTTCATACAGCGCTATGGACGATGAATATACCGGGCTTTTATCAGATGCCAAAAACAGCCTTTCCAAAGAGGAATGCTATAAGCTTTGTCTGAAGGCGGAAAAAATGCTGCTTACCGACGGCAGATTTATTCCCATAGCCTGCCCCACAGATTATTTATTCAACGGGGAAGGGGTAACGGATGTTCAGTATGACCCCTTTACAGGAAATCTTATTTTCAATAAGGCTCTTCGCTTTGAATAAAACAGCATAAAAAACAGCAGCCCGAAGGCTGCTTTTTTTATAATATCCTGTTGTCATTTATAACCACGCTGAATTTTACATTAAGGGTGGAGGCGGCATTTCTGCAAAGCACCATTCTTTGAAGGAATATCTCAAAGTATTCCATTACCGAGCTTATTTCAAGATCTATCTTCAAATCCAGTATAAGCTCTGTCTTGTCCTCATTATAGTATATGGAGGACTTTTCCACCGCATAATTCACCCTGTCATGAATATCCTGCACAAGCCCTGAGCTGTCCTCATCATACTGCTTTGCCAGTCTTACCCTTGTGCGCCTTACATCCGACTTATCCGCTATTATAAGTGCGGCGGCCACCGGGTTTACGGGTACTGCGGTATGCTCATCGTGATTACCTATGGCGGAGATTATAACGGCTATCTCATTTGCCGGCATACCCAGTTTATCAAGCAGTCTGAATGCCATAACAGCCCCTGTCTGGGCATGGTCGTTGCGGTTTACCACATTACCTATATCGTGCATATAAGCGGCAATCTGTGCAAGCTCACATTCTCTTTCAGGGTAGCCAAGCTCGGACAGTATCATATAGGCTGTCTGCGCCGCCCTTTCCACATGGGCATTGGAGTGTTCGGTATATCCTATACTGCTAAGTGAAGCATCCGCATGATTTATATAGGTCTGTATGTCCTTATTGGATTTTATATATTTATAGGTTATATTGCTCATAAGTATCTCCTTATGTTGTTATTAAATTATAATCACAAGCCCAAAGGGGAGTAGTGCTAAATTATATTGTACCACATTTTTATTAAACCTTCAATACAAAATCCACAAAGAATTAAAATTTTCTCAATAAATCTTTTTATAAAAAATCCCAAATTAACTATTGACTTTACTATTCAAATCTGCTATAATATTATCGTTGCATTGACGAGCCACTAGCTCAGGCGGCAGAGCACCTGCCTTTTAAGCAGGGTGTCCCGGGTTCGATTCCCGGGTGGCTCACCAATATTGTTATTTACACTTTTAAGGATACTGCTATAGGGTGTCCTTAAAGCTGTAAATAAAATCATATATCACACAGCAGAGCAGGTGCAACTGCTCCACTGTGATAATATACAATTTGATACCGTCGCTTTGTTACTTTTGACTTTGACGCATCCATCACGAATTATAGCAATACAGCAAACGTGTGGTATCCGCCCTTTCTTCGCTCGCTGATATTCAGCAGATACAATGTATCCCATGCCGGAGATCGGCTGTCATCGCAAAGTCTTGTTATCACAAAGTTGGCTATTCAATTTGTACTGCCTTTGTTGTATTTGGCAGGTGGGGATATACACTGCGGATTTACGCCTTGTATATCAAATTTAAAAACACAAGAGCCTCCAGCGTCTAGTCAACTTCTGAAAGCTCTTGCAAAATTGTATTAAATGTGCTATAATAAAGCACACTAAAGGCACTATTGCACTAAGTCAGTCAGATGTTTGGGTCATCGAGCTGATGAGGGGCTGTATCGTTCCGGCAAGAACTGTACAGCCTGTGTGTGGTGTTTTTTATTTATATACATTCTATCACAAAGCATAAATCATGTCAAGAGAAATTTACATAAATTTCTCTTTTTTTATGCTCATATATAACTGAAACCGCTCTGTTATGCGGTTTTTTCGTTTTCATATATGAGTTTTTTCACCTCTCTGAAAAATTTGCACAATTTTTTGTAGGACAGTAAACGGCTTTAATATGCGATACAACGGGCATTGCCCGTTGTTTTTGTATGAGTGCTTGTAGGCACTCTTTAACTTGCATTTTAGATGGATAGCAGGAACGGCTGGATTTACGGTCGATGTTGGAGATAAATTGAGGATAATATTTCAACACTTTGTGGAATAAAAAAGGAAAATCGTGGAATAAAAAAGGAAAATCGAGCTACATAAAGTAACTCGATTTTTTTAGAAAAGATCGCTGTGAGTACCGGTTCGGGTTAATTGCAGTATTAGCTCATTCTGATTTATGCGGTATATTAACAACCAGTCCGGTGCTATGTGGCACTCTCTGAACGAAGAATAATCACCGCTTAAAGAGTGATCTTTGTACCGTGCAGGCAGTGGCTGTTCGTTCACTAAAATTTCAAGAACATTCTCAAGAAGCTTTGCATTATAACCTCGTTTGATAATACGTTTATAGTCTTTTTTAAACGTAGTTTCATATTTAATCGTCAGCCTTAAGATCCTCCATGAGCTCTTTGACCGAACCGAATGATCTGCTCATTTCTTTGCTGTTTAATACATTTTTCATTGCATTTATTGTTGTTTCGTTCGGAGTTTCGGCAGTGACCTCGAATGGGATTCTGCGCTCACGAGCGACTTTGGTAGCGAAAATTGTAAATGCGGCAGTCATCGAAAGTCCCATTTCTTTGCACGCCTTTTCCATATTTGTCTTAACATCATTATCAAGTCTGAAGTTTACCATTGTACTTGCCATTTGAAACAACTCCTTTCGTTGATATTATTATAGCATTTTGTAAAGCAAATGTCAATCAATTTCTTTACTTGCCGAAAACTGTTTTTATTGTCGCCGGTGGCGACAGTTTTCCTGCCGAGAATGCAGAGCCTATTGCGAAAAATAAAATCCGAAGCAAATTCTTACAGCTGAGATCATACTCAAGCTGATCAGTTCAAGAGCAACGCTTTATTAGTGATTTAACCGCATACAGAATAATCCAATAACATCATTGTGCGCTTATAGCGAAAAATAAAATCCGAAGCAAATTCTTACAGCTGAGATCATACTCAAGCTGATCAGTTCAAGAGCAACGCTTTAT
>CALXIO010000006.1 GCA_944388385.1 uncultured Ruminiclostridium sp. | reverse complement strand
CTGCTCTGAAGCCCTCCGGCATTTTTTCTATGTAGTCATTGTGGCTCATCCATACAACAGACTGCTCCTTTAAGCCCTCAAACAGCTTGCAGTCGGTGGAGAAATTGCAGTCGGTTCTGCCGAATTCTGCCGCCGCATTTTCATTTGCCTTGCCTATAACACCCCCAAGGCCGTATACAAGGAACTGTGCTCCGTAGCAGATACCGAAAATAGGTACCCCTATCTCAAATATAGCCTTATCCATTCTGGGGGAATCATCGAGATATACACTTCTGGGGCCGCCTGTAAAGATAATGCCCTTAGGTGCCATTTCCTTTATTTTTTCAACCGGGGTCTTGTATGAAATAACCTCACAGTAAATATTATGCTCTCTTACTCTTCTTGCTATAAGCTGATTGTACTGGCCTCCGAAATCTATTACCAGTACCAGCTCATGCTGATTGTTTGCAAATTCAGACATAAATACCTTCCTTTCGATTTAAAATCGTTCTACAATAAATAAAGTATATCATATTATTTTAACTTTTGCAACATTTTTCTTGTGTTATGTAACGAATTTTCAATTTACATAAATTTCATACAAAAAATCAAAAAAACACTTGATTTTTTCTGAAAATGTGTTACAATATAGTTAAGCTATACAAGGGTATGGCAATACTACTTAAGGAGGATATACCAATGGCTTACAAAATTTCTGATGAGTGCATCGCTTGTGGCGCATGTGCAGGTGAGTGCCCCGTAGGCGCTATTTCTGAAGGCGATAAGTACACAATCGACGCTGATGCTTGCATCTCTTGTGGTGCTTGTGCCGGTGTTTGCCCTGTTGGCGCACCCGCTGAGGAATAATTATTAAATAAACTGGACCGCAGATTTTTCTGCGGTTCTTTTTTTATGCTTATTAAGTTAATTTAAATAAGAGTAAAATCCGGATTATTTTATTTCATATCTTGAATTAAATTACAAAGTATGGTATAATGCCCCTAAGCAGGGCTATAATTCAAGGAGAGTAAAATGCAGGATACGGAAATTATAAAAGGTTCTTTTTGCAGCTTTATAGAAAAGCTGTGTAATCTTGAAACATTTGATGAGGCATTTGAGCTTGTGGATGAGGATGCGGTAGGCATGGGTATCGGCACAGGCGAATTTGTCATCGGCAAGGAAAAGCTGTATCAGCTTATGAAAAACTCTCCTTCAGTATTTTCAGCAGAGGAATCTGCGGTTGAATTTGACAATGCCGTTGTCCGCTGTTATGATAACTGTGCTTTTATCTGTATGCTGATTTTACTTCATGTGCGTAACGGAGAAAATGTAATTACCCACCGCTTTGCCCATAGCGCCCAGATGAGAAATGACGGAGATGGCTGGAAAATAGTTATGCTTCAGGCTACCCCCTTAGGGGATGAAAGTCACAGCATGGAAGAATACCCCTACTCTGTTACCGCCGAATGTGGGGGAAGCTATAAGGTACAGGAAATGCTGGCTAAGGTTATGCATCACAGCCTGCTTGGGGTATATGAGGCGGATCTTACCAATGATATATGGAAGCGCTGGCATAATTTTAACGAAAGCGAATATGCCTTTCGTATCACCGGCAGCTATGAAAAGGATATTTTTGCAAATGCGGAAACCTCCGCTGATGACGAAACCCGTTTAAGACTTATACAGACCTTTTCCGCAAGTAACCTTATAAGGCTTTATAACAGCGAAAAATTTGACTTATGTGAGGAATTTGAGGTAAAGGGCAGAAATGGTCATGATAATGTATGGATGTCTGTAAATGCCTTTTTATATAAGGACAGGTTTGATCATGTAACGGTGCAGTTTTATCTTGTGGATATTGATGATAATAAGCGTGAGGAATTAAGGCTTAAAAAGATAAGCGAAACCGACCTTATGACAGGTATATATAACCGTGATACCTTCATGCACAAAACCGACAGATATATAGAGGAAGAATTATTACCGGGCTGTGGGGCTTTCTTCATGATAGATATAGATAACTTCAAGTCCATAAATGATACCTACGGTCATTCTGCCGGGGATGAGGTAATAACCGCTGTGGCAAGGGTGCTTAAGTCCACATTCCGAAAGGCGGATATTATAGGCAGACTTGGGGGAGATGAATTTGCGGTATTCTATACCGGAAAGAAAATCGAGGATATACTTACCTCTAAGGCTGAGTTTATAGAAAAGGAAGTGCTTGATTCCTGCAAGGGCTTTAATAATGTTACACTGAGTATAGGTATTGCCCTTTGCGGTAAGGGGGATAACTTTGAGTCCCTTTATGAAAAGGCGGACAGAGCCTTATATGACAGAAAGAAAAATTACGGCAAAAACGGATATTGCTTTTTTGGGGATAATACTCCGGAAATATAATGTCATTATAAAATAAACAAGCCTCCTTAAAAGGGGGCTTATTTCAACACTTTTATGTATTTTTGTTGTTCAAATCTGGTTTTTATCCTGCTATAATAAAGTCACAAGGAAAAAAGGAGGATAAAAAAATGAACACAGACAAAATTTATGCAGAGGCAGTAGCTAATGAATACTCCTCTAAGAAAACCACAAAGGTAATGGCTCTTAAAAAGCTTGACAAAAAGGCCAAGCTACCATCAATGATAGTGGCTATGACCTTAGGGGTAGTAAGCGCACTTCTCTTAGGTGTGGGTATGTGCCTTTCTATGGGAGTTATAGGGGCCGGGGATACCACCTGCTTTATAACCGGTGTGGTTATAGGAGTTATAGGTATTATCGGTGTATCGGTAAACTACCCCATATTCAAGGCAGTAAGAAATAAGGGTAAGCAGAAGTATTCCCATGATATTTTAAGACTTGCAAAGGAGATAAGCGACAGTAATTAAGGAGGATATACCGCTGTGACCAATGTCAGCAAATACAAGTACACCGCAGAGCTTATGGATATGGCTCTTATTGACCTGCTTTCCAAAAAGGATTTTGAATATATCACCGTAAAGGAAATATGCAAAAAGGCAGGGGTAAACCGTTCCACCTTCTATCTTCATTATGAAACTATTGATGATCTTCTGTCAGAGTGTATGGAGTATATGACCGGCATATTCCTGTCCTACTTTGAGGGAGAAAAGGAAAAGCTTAAATCCGCCATAAATAAGGGCGACAAGGACAGTCTTTTCCTTATCACCCCACAGTATATAATGCCCTATCTTAACTTCATAAAGGAAAATCAGACCATATTTAAGGTAGGCTTTGCCCATTATGATACCTTAGGCTTCAGCAAATATTTCAGCAGTATAAAAAAGGAATTTATTGAGCCTATTCTCAATAATTACTCAATAAACCACAAGCACAAAATGTATGTATTTGAATTTTACTTTATGGGTATGATGGCAGTTATAGGAAAATGGTTAGCAGAGGGCTGTACTATACCCCCTGAGGAAATTACTGAGCTTATTACAGGACTTACAAAAACACCCTATGAAAAAGCTGATAGCACTCTACAAAAAACTGACCTTTGAAAATAAAACCATTTATTTCGGGTCATTATCCTGTATTATATGCCTGTTATTCGCCTTGTATAACGGGCTTATAGGTCTGCTTTATCCTACCCCGTGGAATATCAGCATAGGTGTATATTATCTTCTGCTTTGCTTACTGAGGGCTTTTGCCCTTAACAGAGAATACAGAATACTAAAGAAAAAAGCAAGCATAAATTCAAGAAAAAGGACGGTTACATTTATAAGCTGTGTTATGCTGCTTATGAATCTTGCCCTTATTCCCCCTATTATATTGCTTGTATTAAATCAGCGAGATGCAGATATAGGCCTTATACCCGGCATAGTATTTGCATTATACACCACCATTAAGGTAACAAATTCCGCTGTAAATCTCAAAAGAAAGACAAAATCAGATAACATTATGGTAAAGACCCTGAGGAATATAAATTTTATAGACGCCTTGGTTTCGGTTCTTACCCTGCAAAATACCCTTATAGCGGTAAACGGCCATACTTCAAATAGTAATATGACATATTTTACGGTATATTCAAGCTTTGGAATACTTGCCTTTATACTTATTATCACCCTGCTTGAATTCAGGCTTATAAAATCCCCTGCTATTGACACCTCTCATAAATCGTGATACAATTACTACATATTAAACTGACAGGATGATTTTATGGAAAAGCTGTTTGACCTTGCTGTTACCCCTAAAACCGATGATACAAAGGAGCTGTACTTTAAAAAAGAGGACGGCTTTATTTCCTATGGAACATATTATAATTCTATCCCCCTTGGAAAGCTGAAAAAATACACCGGGATAAAAAACCTGGTATTTTCTTCAAAGGGGGATATTTCTCTTTATACGGAAAAGGGATTTTTAACTGATGATAATGAAATCTCCCTTGATGATACCCCTGATGCACATATTCTTTATGTAAAGCTGAAGGGAGATACTCCCCTGCCGGTATCTGTTTATGCAAAGGGGGAATATAGAAAAATAAAGCCCTGCTTTGATATATGCACCTTTAAAAGGGAAAAGCAGGTTACCGAAAATATAAATTACCTTACTGAAAACATGGACAAGGACACAGGAATTGTGGTTGTGGACAATGCAAAAACACTTCCGGCGGATAGCTTTACTGACAGCAGAGTTCATATTATCCCAAACGAAAACACCGGAGGCAGCGGAGGCTTTGGCAAGGGTATGAGATATGTGGCGAAGCAGGAGGGCTTTACCCATATTATTCTTATGGATGATGATGTAAGCATTGATATTGTGGCTGTAAATAAGCTGGTGGGATTTTTGTCCTTTTTAAAGCCTGAATATGAGGATATTTCCGTGGCAGGCTCCATGCTTAATATGAACCGCCCCACAATTCAGTTTGAGGCAGGAGGATATTTTTCCCCTGAGGGAAACCAGACAGGCTACGGTCATGAGCTTGATTTAAGCAAGGCTGATTCCCTTGTGGAAAATGAAATCAAAAAAAACATAAACTATGCCGCCTGGTGGTTTTTATGTATGCCGGTGAAGTATATCAGAGCCGGGGAATTTTCCATGCCCTATTTTATAAAATATGATGATGTGGAGTATTCTCTACGCTGTAAGCTGAGGCTTATCACCTTAAACGGAGTTGGGGTATGGCATGAAAGCTTTGAGGGGAAATATAACACCAATCAGGTTTACTTTGATGTGAGAAATTATCTTTTCCTTATGAAAAAGCATTCCCCTGTTTATTCGGAAAAATGGGCATATAATACCGCCCACAGATTTATTATAGAAAAGCTGTTCAGACAGCAATACAATATGGCTAAGGCTGTTATTATGGCTTATGAGGATTTTTTAAAGGGTGAGGAATATCTTACCAAAATAGACTACAAGGAAAAGCTGGCTGTGTTAAAATCCCTTAGCTACACCATGTTATCAGATGCTGAGCTTAAAAATCAGTATAATATGGAATTTCAAGAGGCGCTGTATAAAAAAACCACCTCTAAGACCTTTAAACGCTATATGCAGTTTATTTTATACGGTCATTTGTTGCCCCCTGTATTTTTAGGATACGGTATTACGGATGTTTTAGGCGACAGAAAGGAACAGTACACCTTTGTAAAGCAGATGCTTCACTATAATGTAAATGATCGTATGGGGTATGTGACAAAGAGAAATATTTCCCTTTTTATAAAGCTGTATAAGGAATTTAAAGGGCTTAAGCCCGGTAATATATAAAATATCCCACGCTACCTGCGTGGGATATTTTTATAGCATATGTAATTTTTTAGTGGCATAGGCATTAAGGGACATATCTGCTATATTTCCCTCAAGATATTCATAATATCCTTGACAGCCTATCATAGCCGCATTATCACCGCAAAGGGATATGGTGGGAATGTAAAGCTTCATTCCCTCTTTTTCTGCCCTTTGTGATAAAACGCTTCTCAATACCGAATTTGCGGCTACGCCCCCTGCAAGGGCTATTTTATTATAGCCGTATTCTTTTGCCGCCGCTATGAATTTATCCGTCAGCATATCCGCTACGGTATAGGAAAAGGATGCCGCAAGGGAATTTATATCCACCTCTTCACCCTTTTGCTTTGCGTTATGAACAAGATTTATTACCGCTGTTTTAAGACCGGAAAAGCTGAAATCATATTCACCCTTTGTAGCCGGTCTTGGCAGCTTATATTTTGTTTTATCTCCGGTTTTTGAGGCATTGTCAATATGTATTCCCCCGGGATAGTCAAAGCCCATGGCTCTTGCCGCCTTGTCAAATGCCTCTCCTGCCGCATCGTCGGTGGTTCTGCCCACCGTTTCAAGCTCGGTGTAGCTGTTTACCTTTACTATATGGGTATGCCCTCCTGATACCACAAGGCACATATAGGGAGGCTCTAAATCGGCATGGGTTATATAGTTTGCGGCTATATGTCCCTTTATATGGTGTACCGCTATAAGGGGGATATTTTTTGCCGCCGCTATGCCCTTTGCAAAATTCACTCCCACAAAAAGCGCCCCTATAAGTCCAGGGGCATTTGTAACCGCCACGGCATCAATATCATCAAGGGTTAGTCCGGCATTTTTAAGTGCCTCATCGGTTACCCCGGTAATATTTTCACAATGTCGTCTTGATGCTATCTCAGGGACTACTCCGCCGTACAGCTTATGCTCGTCTATCTGGGTAGCCACCACAGAGGATAAAACAGTTCTGCCGTTTTCCACAACAGCGGCGGCTGTTTCATCACAGGAGCTTTCAATAGCAAGTATTTTCATAGTTTCTCCTATTAGTAATAACCTTCATATTCCTTATCGGGATCATAATCCCCAAAGCCTAAATCCATAAGCTTCAGAGTATCTGCGTATCTGTATTCTATATCACAGTCAAATGTAAGGGTGATTATTGTTTTGCCGTCCTTTTCAGCCGCACCTATAAAGCAAAATCCTGCCTCATCGGTAAAGCCGGTTTTAAGTCCCAGTACATTATATTCAATATAAGGGTCGTAAAAAAGTCCGTTGCCGTTTTCCCAGGAATGAACATCCCCCTCAATGCTGTAAACAGTCACCAGCTTTTGTGAGGTAATATTCACTATAGGCTCGCACTCCACCGCCGCCTTTGATATTATAGCCATATCCTTTGCGGTGGTATAATGCTCAGGGTCATGATAGCCGTCCGGGGTAACAAAGTTAGTTCCGGTACAGCCAAGCTTTTTGGCATAGTCGGTCATAAGCTGACAGAATTTTTCCACAGCCTCTTCGTTTGTAAGGTTGCTTCCGTAAACTTCTCTTGCCACATTTACCGCAATACAATAAGCCGCATCATTACCGCTGGGGGTAAGCATAGCCGCTAAAATATCATCACGATAAAAGCTCTCCCCCTTTATTATCCAGGACATACTGGAATCATAAGCCACCATATCAACCTCGCTACCCACATAATAAATATGCTCAGAGGAGGTATATGCAACCGCTGTAAGGGCGGTAAGGAGCTTTGTGGTGCTGGCAGGAAATACTCTCATGCCGGCATTTTTTGCATATATAATCTCATCATTTGTGGCATCATAGCACATGGAGGCAAGGCTTGAGGTGAAATCATAGCCGTAAACCGGCTCAGGGGCAGTGGTTTCGGGTGTGGTTTCAGATGTGATTTCCTGGGTGGTCTGTGCCACAGCCGGGATATTTTCCGTAGCGGTGGTTTCCGGGGCTGAATAGTTATCCGGGTACATGGTAAGGTCTATAGTACCGTTACAGCCGGAAACAGTCACGCCAAACAGGGCTAAAAGCACCGCTGTTGGGATTATCTTCTTTATAAACAATTTATTCCTCCAAATTGTCCTTTTCATTAAAGTGAAGCTTTGCGGCTGTCTTTACCTTATGGGGGAGATTGTCAAGAATAGTGGTTACTGTTCTTTTATCCGGTGAAAATACAAGCATGGTTTTGCCGTGGGTCTTGTGGTTTGCTATAAGGTAGTAGGCATTTACTCCTGTACCGTCTGTAGCAATAACAGTAGCCTGTACACCGTCCCCCTCATTTCCGGTGTAAACACCGAACTGCTCAGCCTGGGGAAGCTTTAATGTAATAAGACGCTTTCTTTGTCTTTTACCCATGATCTTATCTATATCAAGATCGGTATTGGTTACAATATATTCATATTCGGTGCTCATACCGGTTATGAGCCAGCAAGCACCCACAAGTATAAGTACGCCTAAAACTATAAGCACCATAAAGTTAGTCACAAGAGCTGCGGTAAATAAAAAGACAGAAAGGGCAAGGGCTCCTAATGCAAGGCCGCCTACCTTAAGGTAATCTGCCATTGAATTTTGTTTTTTAACAAGCTGTTCGCAAAATGAATCCATATCAATTATCCTTTCAATATAAAGTACAAATTATATTGTAGCATAATTTAAAGATATTTTCAAGCGGTATGTTTATTTTTCATCTATCCTACACATTTTTTGAAGTAGCCGTTGCTTATTGATTAAGGGGCGGTGTGTACCCTTTTATTTTTTCGACTGCTGTCGGCTAGCCCCACTACTCTCCCCCCTCCCCCGGGAGGGGGGGAGAGTAGTGGGGCTAGCGCCCTGCAACCGCTTTAAGGGGGCTTTGCCCCCTTAAAACCCCCAGTGGGGCTTCGCCCCACACCCCCAGGACGCGCTGGCGCACGTTTTGGGGGCAGAGCCCCCAAACCCCCTTGGGGGAAACCCGGTTCCCCCAAAACCCCCTTTAAGGCTTCCCCTTAACCCAAAAAACAAACCCCCTCTTTTCAGAGGGGGAGTATTATTCTTTTTCCGGCTTTGCTATGTGGTTGTTGTAAATAAACATTCCCACCGCCGCTATGCAGATTATTATATATCCTGTTATGCTGTAGCCGTCCGGGATTTGTCCAAACAGGAAAAATCCCAACAATGCCGCAAATATGACCTGCGAATAGTCATATACCGATATTTCCTTTCCGGGTGCGTATCTGTATGCAGATGTAATTCCGAATTGTCCCCCGGTGGCCGCAAGTCCTGCCCCAAGCAGGCTTAAAAGCTGCCATATATCCATGGGGTGAAAATCAAATATCAGAAACGGCAGGGTAACAACACAGGAAAAGGCAGAGAAGAAAAAGATTATATATGCGCTTTTTTCTCCCCTTTGGCCAAGTCGCCTTACCGCTGTGTATGCCGCACCTGCTCCCATGCCTCCCATAAAGCCTACTATGGAGGGTATAAGCTCCATATTTGTAAAGGTGGGCTTTATTATAAAAAGACTGCCTATAAATGCGGTTATAACCCCTATTCCCTGCCATATATTCACCTTTTCCTTTAAAAAGATATAGGAAAAGATTATTACAAAGAAGGGGGACATTTTATTAAGCATAGAGGCATCAGAAATATCAAGCCTGTCTATGGCATAGAAATTGCAAAGTATTCCCACCGTACCGCATAACGCCCTTGTTATAAGCAGGGGCAGATTTTTTATATCCTGAGGTATTATTTTTGTGTGGGAACGAAGTAAAATTATAAGTGCAAAAATAAGGGCAATAAAATTTCTGAAAAAGCTCTTCTGTATTGAGGGAAGATCCCCTGCCAGCCTTACAAAGCTGTTCATAAAGGCAAAGCAAAAGGCAGAAAAGACTATACATACTATGCCCTTTATCTTTGGCGAAAGTGTTATTTTTTCAGTCAATTTATCCCTCGATTACATTATCAAAGGGCAATACCGCATTTTCATATTCAATATCTCCGCCGGAGCTGAATAATTCCGGGCGGTCAAAGGTGTAGGAAATATCAAGGGAATTTACAGCCTCGGTTATTTCCTCCTCGGTAAGCCCCTTAGTGCAGATACAAAGATACAGAGAAATATACTGATTGTTGTACCTGTCTATATCAAGGAAGTTTGATTCCTTAAATAAAAATGCCTCCTTGTGCTTGCCTATGGAATTTACCTGAAACTGCACGTTGCTTATTTTATACACCCCGATATTGGTAAAATCAAATATCAGCTCTACCCTTAAATAATCCTCCGGATTATCAAAGGTAAAGGCGGTGTCAGACAGTACAGCACCATTTCCCTTATAGTCATCTGATGCTATACTGTTATATACGCCCTTTATTCTTTCGGAAAATTTATCACCGGAATAGCTGTAAAGCCTTGCCCCCTCATATTTAACATGAACCGGGAACATAAACTGGGTCAGCAGTACCACAGTACCCACTACCACCACAAGCACCCATATAAGCGCCTTCTTTACAGCATCCTTGCCGAATATTTCAGTCAGCCTTTCCTTAAAGCTCATACCTTCTTAACACCAAGAGTAGCCTGCTGTCCGTTGATGTCCCAGGAAGCAGTATAGCCCTGCGCTGTGCCGATTACTATATCATCAGCAAGGGTATCCTCAGAGATTGCCGCCTTGTTGTCAGCAAGTACCTGAGCCACCTTTTCATTATCGGCGCAGGAAATGATGATATGATCCATAACCTCAAAGCCTGCATCCTTTCTCATGGACTGTACCTTGCTTACAATTTCTCTTACAAAGCCCTCCTCGATAAGCTCGGGAGTAAGTGTTGTATCAAGTACAACAGTAAAGCCTCTGTCGGAAACTACCGCATAGCCCTCAACCTGCTTTTCTTCAATAAGCAGATCCTCCTCGGCGATATTAACATCCCCGTCGGATAATGTAAGGGTAAGAATACCGCTTTGCTTTAACTGCTGCTTAGCCTTAACTCCGTCAACCTCAGCAAGAGCTGTTCTTACTTCGTTTATTCTCTTTCCGAACTTAGCGCCAAGGGTCTTAAGCTGGGGCTTCAGTGAATATACTGTGTACTTATCTGTATCGTCGGTAAATTCAATTTCCTTGATATTAAGCTCGTCCTTAACGATTTCGGCATACATATCCTCAAGAGCTCTGCCCTTTACCATTATCTTTGATACAGGCTGGCGGTTCTTGATGTTAGCCGCATTTCTTGCAGCTCTGCCTAAGGTAACAACAGTAAGAACCGTGTCCATTTCCTCCTCGATATGGGTATCAATAAGGGACTCGTCCACAGTGGGGAAATCACAGAGATGAACACTTATGGGTGCATTCTTATCTATTGAGCATACAAGATTTCTGTAAATATCATCACTCATAAAGGGTGTCATAGGTGCAGAGGTCTTTGCTATGGTAACAAGGGCAGTATAAAGTGTCATATAGGCATTGATCTTATCCTGTGTAAGCTCCTTAGCCCAGAAACGCTCTCTGCTGCGTCTTACATACCAGTTGGACATTTCGTCAACGAAATCCTGTAAAGCCTTTGCCGCTTCGGGGATACGATAATTTTCAAGGTTATCATCCACAGTCTTTACAACAGTATTAAGACGGGATAACAGCCACTTATCCATAACGCTTAACTTATCTGTTTCAAGGGTGTACTTTGTGGCATCGAAATTGTCGATATTCGCATAAAGCACATAGAATGCGTAGGTGTTCCACAGGGTGGAAAGATACTTTCTCTGTCCCTCATTTACAGCCTTTGCATGGAAACGGTTAGGAAGCCAGGGTGCGCTGTTTGTATAGAAATACCAGCGGATAGCATCTGCACCATGGGCAGCAAGGGATTCAAAGGGATCCACCGCATTACCCTTGGACTTAGACATCTTCTGTCCGTCCTTATCAAGTACAAGACCTAAAACTATAACGTTCTTATAGGGTGCCTTATTAAACAGAAGTGTTGAAATAGCAAGAAGTGAATAGAACCAGCCTCTTGTCTGGTCAACCGCCTCTGAAATAAAGTCAGCCGGGAACTGCTTTTCAAACAGATCCTTGTTTTCAAAGGGATAGTGATGCTGTGCGAAAGGCATTGAGCCTGAGTCAAACCAGCAGTCGATAACCTCAGGTACTCTCTTCATCTGCTTACCGCAATGGGGACACTTAATAGTTACAGCGTCAATATAGGGACGGTGTAATTCTATATCATCGGGGCAGTTATCGGACATACTCTTTAATTCCTCGATACTGCCGATAGCGTGCTTGTGGCCGCATTCACATTCCCAGATATTAAGGGGTGTACCCCAGTATCTGTTACGGGAAAGACCCCAGTCCTGAACATTTTCAAGCCAGTCACCGAAACGATTCTTACCTACGCTTTCGGGGATCCAGTTGATGGTTTCGTTATTTCTTATAAGATCATCTCTTACCGCTGTCATCTTGATAAACCAGGATTCTCTTGCATAGTAGATAAGAGGTGTATTACATCTCCAGCAGTGGGGATAGCTATGCTCAAACTTGGGAGCATCAAATAAAAGTCCCTTCTTTTCAAGGTCGGTAAGTACCATGGGGTCAGCCTTCTTGCAGAATACTCCTGCGTAGTCTGTTTCGGCGGTCATGTTACCTTTACCGTCTACAAGCTGAACAAAGGGAAGGTCATAGTTTCTGCCTACCTTAGCATCGTCCTCACCGAATGCAGGTGCAATATGAACTACACCTGTACCGTCTGTAAGTGTTACATAGTTATCGCATGTTACAAAGTATGCCTTTTTATTCTGCTTTTTGCATATTTCAACAGCACAGTCAAATAAGGGCTCATATTCCTTATATTCAAGCTCCTTGCCCTTGTAGGTTTCGATTACCTCATAGGGTGCTGTGGGCTTGTCACCGCCTAAGATAGCATCACAAAGTGCGCTTGCAAGATAGTAGGTGTAGCCGTCTGCTGTCTTTACCTTTACATATTCCTCATCCGGGTTTACGCACAGCGCAACGTTTGAGGGAAGTGTCCAGGGAGTGGTGGTCCATGCAAGGATATAAGCATCCTCGTCCTTTACCTTAAAGCGAACTACCGCTGAACGCTCCTTAACATCCTTATAGCCCTGGGCTACCTCGTGGCTTGAAAGGGGTGTTCCGCAACGGGGGCAATAGGGTACGATCTTAAAACCCTTGTATAAAAGGCCCTTTTCCCATATCTGCTTTAATGCCCACCATTCAGACTCGATAAAGTTATTATCGTAGGTTACATAGGGGTTATCCATATCAGCCCAGAAGCCTACTGTACGGGAGAAATCCTCCCACATTCCCTTATACTTCCATACGCTTTCCTTACACTTTGTGATAAAGGGATCAAGGCCGTATTCCTCGATCTGCTCCTTACCGTCAAGGCCTAAGAGCTTTTCTACCTCTAACTCAACAGGAAGTCCGTGGGTGTCCCAGCCTGCCTTACGGGGTACATAGTAGCCCTTCATGGTGCGGTATCTGGGAATCATATCCTTGATTACACGGGTAAGCACGTGGCCTATATGGGGCTTGCCGTTTGCTGTGGGGGGACCGTCATAGAAGGTATAGGTACGGTCGTCGCTTCTTGCGTTCATGCTGGTCTTGAAAATGTCATTATCATGCCAGAACTGTTCGGTTTTCTTTTCTCTCTCCACAAAGTCAGGAGAGGTGGGTACGTTTTCGTAAAGTGCCATTTTACTCCTCCGGTTAAAATAAAATTTGCATTATACTAAAAAGTCCTTATCCGTATAGGACAAGGACACTTGTGTCATAAACCACCTGTACGTCATTCTTAGTAAAATGCGTTCCCTGTAACGGGGGAAAATCGGCCCGGTCTACTTTTTGCATTTCGGCGGGCGGCTCAAAAGTGATCTTCAGTCAAAGTCCCTACCGCCGGGCTTACACCCTCCCCGGCTCGCTGTGTCGGAAATATGACCTACTGTCTTTTTCATAGCCTTTTTAATATACGATATAATTATACAATAAAGAAAATAGCTTGTCAATAGGAAATATGGTAAAATTTCCGGGGTAAACTGTCCTTTGGTACTGGACAAATTCCGCAAAATGTGATAAAATCAATAAAGCAGAACAAAATAATTCTGAAAGGATGATTAAAATGGATAAGAATTACAGCATTGATACTCTTGCTGTTCATGCAGGCTATGAAACAGATGAGGCTACAATGTCGGTAACCCCTCCTCTCTATATGACAAATGCTTATGTGCTCAAGGATGCGGCTCACGCAAGAACACTTTTTGAGCTTAAAGAACCGGGCAATATATACACCCGTCTTCAAAATCCCACAAGCGATATACTTGAAAAGAGAGTGGCTGCCCTTGACGGCGGTGTGGGGGCTCTTGCCTTTTCATCAGGTCATGCGGCTATCTTCAATTCAATTATAAACCTTTGCTGTGAGGGTGATGAAATGGTTTCATCAATAAACATCTACGGCGGTGCTATAAATCTGCTGGGTGTTACCCTTGACAGACTGGGTATCAAGGTAAAGTTTGTAAATCCCGATAATCTTGATGAATGGGAAAATGCAGTTACCGACAAGACAAAGCTGTTCTTTACTGAGGTTATAGGTAACCCCAATGCCAACGTATCGGATCTTTCAGCCATAGCTGAAATTGCCCACAAGCACGGTATTCCCTTTATGGTTGACAGCACATTTACTACCCCCTATCTTTGCAGACCTATTGAATTCGGTGCGGATTTTGTAGTTCACTCTGCTACTAAGTTCTTAGGAGGTCACGGACAGGTAATGAGCGGTGTTGTAGTAGACAGCGGCAAGTTTGTGTTCAAGGGCAACAAGAGATTCCCCCTTATGAATGAGCCGGATGTATCCTATCACGGTGTTGTATTTGCGGACTTAGGAGAAACCGCCTTTATTTCAAGGCTTCGTGCTCTTGTTACAAGAGATATAGGCGCTTGTCCCTCTCCCTATAATTCCTATGCAATTCTCACAGGACTTGAAACCCTGTCACTTCGTATGCAAAGACATTGTGAAAATGCCCTTGCGGTGGCACAGTTCCTTGAAAGCCATGAAAAGGTTGAAAAGGTAAACTATCCTGCCCTTCCCTCATCCCCCTATCATGAGCTTCTTAAGAAGTATTGTCCCAAGGGTGCAGGCGGTGTATTCACCTTTGTATTAAAGGGCGGAAAGCCGGCAGGCGAAAAGTTCATGAACAGTCTTGAGCTGTTACAGATAGTTGCAAATGTAGGTGATGCAAGAAGCCAGGTAATTCACCCTGCCTCCACCACCCACAGCCAGCTTTCAGCACAGCAGCTTATTGATGCAGGTATTTCTGAGGGTACTGTTCGTCTTTCAATCGGTATTGAGGATAAGGCGGATATTATTGCAGATATAAAGCAGGCCCTCGACCGTGTTTAATAACGCAAAGCCCCGTTTTTACGGGGTTTGTTTTTTTGTTGTTATTGACTTTTTAATGAATATAGGGTATTATAGAGGTGTATATTTAATTGAGAGGTACAACAATTTATGGAATTGCTTATAGTAATTGTAATACTTATTGCCTGTTCGGCGTTCTTTTCGGCAAGTGAAACTGCCCTTACAGCGGCAAACAGGATAAGACTTAAAAGTATGGCGGAGGACGGCTCAAAGGGAGCTAGGTTAGCGCTGAAGCTTATTGAAAAATATGACAAGGTGCTTACAACCATACTTATCGGTAATAATATAGTTAATATTGCTGCTTCTTCAATAGCTACCGTATTTGCTACAAACCTTTTAGGTCCGGATAACGGTCCTTTGGTGGCTACCGTAGTTCTTACCCTTGTACTGCTTACCTTCGGAGAGGTTATGCCTAAGAGTATAGCAAATGACTTTTCGGAAAAAATATCCACGGTAACAAGCGGTATTCTTACCTTCCTTACCTTTATCTTTACCCCCTTGTCGGTATTCTTTATTTTACTGAAAAAGGGTGTATCAAAGCTATTCTCAAAGGGTCAGAAGGAGGTTACCGTAACCGAGCAGGAGTTACTTGCCATTATTGATGAAATTGAGGATGAGGGGGTACTTGAACAGCAGGAATCCGACCTTGTAAAGAGTGCTCTTATCTTTGATGAAACCACCGTTGATGAAATTATCACCCACAGAGTGGATATTACCGCAGTTGATATAAACGAGGATGTGGAAAAGGTAAAGGAATTATTCATAAGAGAGGAATATTCCCGTATACCTGTATATGAGGGCTCCATTGACAAGATTGTGGGCTTTATCAGTCAGAAGGACTTTTTCAAAAGATACCTTACCCAAAGTGAGGGCGACAGATTTTTACTTCGTGAAATTGTGCAGGATATACATTTTGTGCCCCACCTTATGAAAATTTCCGATATCATGAAGCAAATGCAGAAGGATAAGCTGCACATGGCGGTTGTACTTGACCAGTACGGCGGCACTATGGGTATAGTTACCTTAGAGGATATACTTGAACAGCTTGTAGGCGATATATGGGATGAAAATGACGAAATAGAATCCCCCATTACATTTATATCGGATACTGCCTTCAGCGTAAGGGGAGATGCCTCACTTATTGATTTCCGTCGCTACTGGCAAAATCGCACAGGCTCTAATCCCAACATTGACAGCGGTGCTAAGACTGTGGGAGGCTGGGTACTGGAGCTGTTCGGAAAAATTCCCGAAATGAACGAAAAAACCTCCACCGAGGACTTTGATATTGAGGTATTATCCGTAAGCGACAGAAGAATAGAAAAGCTGAAGTTCACAATAAAGCAAAAGGAAGAAAACTGAATTTCAGCAAAAGAAAGGCACAATTCATGTTCAGAAAAGAAATAACCACCACCGCAGATGATTTTAAGAGAATAGTTCTATTCACCGAATACGGCCGTAAGAAAATAAATATTATTCTTATTGCAATATTTATTACCTTAGCTGTTGCAGGGCTTATCTTAGGTATTATAAATATCATAGGCTCACAGCTTATTGTTGCTCTTATCGGCTTCGGACTTTTTCTTATATGCGGTGTTGCCGCTTTGTTTGTTCATTTAAGGATATTAAAGCTGATAAAGGACGGGGTAAAATACGGCAAGGTTACCCTTAATGAAAAGCGTATCTTTGAATATGACACCGAGGCGGTAAAAATCCACGGAGGCAGAAAGGGTACGGATGTTACCGCACTATGGCATACCATATTTGCCATATATGAGCTGGATGATTGCTTTATAATTTATATCACCTACAGAACCGCCTTCTGTGTTCCTAAAAATCAGCTTTCCGGAAATGAAAGCTACACCCTGAGAACCTATTTCCAGAAAAGATTACAGGAAAGGTTTTATCTTAAAACAAAATAAAAACAGATCCCATTCAGATGAATGGGATCTTTTGTTTAAAGCTTATTTATAAAATCCTCCAGCACCTCAAAATATCCTGCAAAGGTCTTTTTACAGCACTGTGCCTCCTTTATAATAACACCCCTTGTTTTAAGTCCGGTTAAAGCAAAGGACATGGCCACTCTGTGATCATCAAAGGTTTCTATTTCTGCACCCTTTGGCGTGCCGGGGTGGATGGTTACCCTGTCCTCATATTCCTCCACCCTTATGCCAAGGGCGGTAAGGTTTTCTGCTATTGCCTTTATTCTGTCACATTCCTGAAGCCTTATATGACCTATGCCGGTAATGGTTATGGGGTTATCGGCAAAGGGGGCTATTGCGCCGAGGGTAAGAGCCTGGTCTGAATAGGTGGACATATCCACATCAAATCCCCCTTTAAGGCCATTTTCCGCCCCCTTAAGGCAGATATTTCCCTTATCGTCATAATATGTGGTGCAGCCCATTTTACAAAGCAGGTCTATAAACTGCTTGTCGCTTTGGGTTATGCTGTCATTTACCCCCACCACCGATACATTACAGGGTAATATTGCCCCTGCGGCATAAAAATAAGCCGCCGCTGACATATCAGGCTCTATATAGTAATCTTTTGCATTACATTCTCTGTTGAGGGGTAAAATATAGCTGTTACCCTCCTTTATAACCTCCACACCGAAGTCCTTCATCATCCCTGTGGTAATTGCAACATATCCAAGGCCGTGGGTACCTGTGACATTTATCCGGCAGGGATTTTTCTTTGCCCCAAGGGCAATAAGCAGGGCACTTAAAAACTGGGAGCTTTTATCTATATCAACAGTAAAGCTGTCGGGGATCTTTCCGAATTTTTCACAGCCGGTTATTTTAAGGGGGAAATATCCTTCCCTTTCAGTGCAGATAACCTCCGCCCCTGCATTTCTCAATGCCGTTATAAGGGGCTCCATGGGGCGCTTTTTCATCTGCTCTGAGGAATTAACCACATATTCCCCGTCAGAAAGGGCAAGAAAGGCAACTAAAAATCTTGCGGCAGTACCGGCACTTCCCACATAAAGCTCTGCTTTTTTATTTGGGATAATGCCTCCCATTCCCTTTACCTTAACATCAATATTAAGCCCGTCCCCGGGAATTTCCGTTACCTCAAAGCCTAAGTCCTTAATGCACTTTAAAAAATACTCAGAATCCTCACTTGTAAGACAGCCGTGAAGAATACTTTCTCCCTTTGCCGCCGCCGCTAAAAGCAAGGCTCTGTTGGTAATGGACTTTGAGCCGGGTACATTTACATATATTGTATCTGTGTTTTTTACAACAGGGTTTTTTATTTCAATGTTCATAATATCACTTCCTGTCTGCAATTATATCATTTTAAAGTAAAAAAGTCAATTAAGCCCTGCCCCTTTACATAGAAATAATATTATGGTAAAATATTATCATAGGATAAGGGGGTGCTTTAATGGAGAAGAAATTATACTGGCTTCTTACCGGGGGTACAATAGTATGTGATGATAAGGACAGCACGGCAGGGCTTTCTCCCTCTGAAAAAATTGCATACAGAATAGCATTAAGCCTGCCCTATAATATCTCCCCTGAAATTATCCCCATATCAAATATTGACAGCACAGAGATGACCCCCTTACTTTATGAAAAAATCGCCCTTACCATAGACAGCCTTAAAGCTAATGCCAAGGGGATAGTTATTACCACAGGTACAGATACCATGGCTTATATGGGGGCTACCCTTTATTTCATGCTGGAGAATATTTCTATACCGGTGGTAATTACCGGCTCACAGCTGCCCTATTTCAAGGAAAACTCCGACGGGCCTTGTAATCTTGCCGATGCCTTTTTACTTGCCGGTTGTGAAGAATTTTCCGGGGTGGCGGTGGTATTTGATAAAAAGATAATTCCGCCGAGATACTGCTATAAGGCATACAGCAAAAGCAAGGCCGGATTTATAAGCGTAAAAGACTATTACGGAAGAATAGAAAAGGGCGAAATTTCCTTAAGCTACACTCCCCCTAAGGGGGAATATAAATATCACCCCCTAGTGCGTAAGGCTATTGCCTTAATAAAGCTAACCCCATATATAAATGAGGACAGCATTATCCCACTTATTAAAAATTCCGAGGGGGTAATAATTGAAGGCTACGGGGTTGGGGGTATTCCAAAAAGAATAGCGGAAATTCTTTCCCCCATAGCTGATAATAAGCCTGTGTGGGTGGTATCTCAGTGTATATATGACGGTGTGGATATGGATATTTATGCCGTAGGCAAAGCCGCAGAGGAATGGGGCATTAAATCAAGTGAAGAATTTACCTCGGAATCAGCCATAGCAAAAATGGCTACAATGCCGGGGAATAAATAAAGGAGTATTATTATGGATTTTTCAAAGCTTAACTTCGGTGTGGACGGTGACAGCATAACCGCCTGGAAACAATGGTCATGGTATGTGTACGAAAAATTAGGGCTTGCTTCACATCACAATGTGGCAGTAGGCTCTGCTGTATGGTATAAGCGCAACATTACCTGCCCTGACGGTACTATCGTTACTACCCAAAGCTACAACGACCCGGATTTTGCAGGTATCAGCGACGGCTGGGAGGAAACAGATGACAAAGAAGAATTACAAAAGAGGGCAAATAACTGCGCTGTGGTACATATTGAGAGATACCTTGATGATGTTAAAAAGGGCATAGCCCCCACCCCGGATATTTTTGCCTTTGCCATGGGTACAAACGATGATATAAATGCCTTTGGCGATGCTGATAAGGCGCTTATGGGCAAAACTCCTGAAAATGCGGATTTATTTACAACAGCCGGGGCTATGAGGTGGTGCCTTCATGCAATATCGGAAAATTTCCCGAATGCAAGAATTTTTGTGCTTACCCCCTTACAGACAGCAACACCTGAGCATAATAAAAAGACTGAGCTTATGATTGATACTATTATGAAAAAGATAGCCGGCGCTTACTGTGCACAGATAATAGACTGCTATCACAACTGCGGTATTATAGAAAAGTTTGAAATTCCCGGGGCAAAGGGCAGATACCTTCGTGACGGACTTCACCCGGATGAACCCGGCCAGCATTTAGAAGGGGCTTATGCGGCAAAGGAAATAAGAAATAACTTTTTCATGGTGGAATAATAAAAAAATCGGCTGTATATACAGCCGATTATTTTTTTACTGATTTGTGTCGGGGGTTAATGGGGGATTTATTTCAGTTGCAAGATTTAAATGAAGATTTTCGGTTATTTCCTGCATATCATCCCTTATTTCCTTATTTACAGCGGAGGTTACAAAGGCGGTATCGGTTGACGCTCTGTCAAGACAGGCATCCTCATATTCCTTTTCCTTTGGCTTATCCTTTTTCTTTATATCTGTGCTGTCCCCTATTCCCAAGGCTTCACCCATAACACCAAGGGAGGACACAAGGCTTGATATTTCGGTGGGCATGAATATCTTTGTGGAATTTCCGTCTGCTATTGCCTTTAAGGCTTCAATGGCTTTCAGCTTTAATACAGCCTCAGACATATTGGCCTTGTTAAGCATTTCGATACCCTGTGCCTCTGCCTCATACACAAGACGGATACTTTCAGCCTTACCTTTGGCAAGTGCTATCTGAGCCTCTGACTGAGCCTGAGCCGCTAATATCTGGGCTTCCTTATCACCCTCTGCACGGGTTACTATGGCAAGCTTATGAGCCTCTGCTTCAAGCACACCGGCTCTCTTGTCACGCTCTGCCTTCATCTGCTTTGTCATGGCTTCAAGAATATCCCTGGGAGGCATAATATCCCTTACCTCTACTCTTGTAACATCAAGACCCCAGGCATTTGTGGCATCATCAAGATTACGCTCCATACCTGCATTGATAACATCACGGCTGGTAAGGGTTTCATCAAGATCCATATTACCTACAAGGTTTCTTAAGTTGGTAGCAGTAAGGTTTTCAAGGCTCTCCTTGGGGCGTTCTACCGCATATGTATAGAGCTTGGGGTCAACTATCTTTGCAAATACTACCGTATCTATCTCCATAGCAACGTTATCCCTTGTGATAACCTTCTGCTTTGGAAAGTCAAGTAACATTTCCTTTGTTGTAACCTTGTTTACTATCTTATCAAAAAAGGGCATTTTGCAGTGAAGTCCTGCGCTCCATGTCTTATGATACTTACCTAATCGCTCAATAATGAATATATCCGACTGGGATACTACTCTTACATTGACAGCAAAAAGTATAAGCACCACAATTCCTATGATAATTAAAATTTTTTCCATATAATTCTCCTTAAAAAATAAAGCCGGGACAATGCCCGGCTTTCTTAGCTTTTAAGTTATTCGGGCATCTGTAATTTTACAAAGTGCCTGTAAACAATCAACCAAGTCTTGCACTGAGGTCAGCAAGCTCCTGCTTTAATTCTTCAGGAAGCTTATCGCCAAACTGCTTGTAGAACTCGCCCATTTCCTCAACTTCCTTCTTCCAGAGGTTTCTGTCTACCTCAAGGAGCTTATCTTCGATTTCGGAAGTAACCTCATCCTCGATACCCTCAAGGTTGATGTCACCCTTCTTAGGAAGATAACCGATAGGAGTCTTCTGAGCGTCGATTGTGCCTTCACATCTCTTGATGATCCAGTCAAGAACTCTCATGTTGTCACCGAAGCCGGGCCACATGAAGTTGCCGTTCTCATCCTGCTTGAACCAGTTTACATTGAAGATCTTGGGAGCCTTGTCACCGAGCTTCTTGCCCATAGCAAGCCAGTGTGCCCAGTAGTCGCCCATGTGGTAACCGCAGAAGGGCTTCATAGCCATAGGATCGTGACGAAGTACGCCTACTGCACCTGTAGCTGCTGCTGTTGTTTCGGAAGAAACCGCAGAACCGATATAAGTACCGTGCTGCCAGCTGAATGATTCATATACAAGGGGAGTTGTAGCCGCACGTCTGCCGCCGAAGATAATAGCAGAAATGGGTACACCCTGAGGATTATCAAATTCAGGTGAAATGCAGGGGCAGTTCTTAGCAGGAGCAGTGAAACGTGAGTTGGGGTGAGCAAGCTTATTGCCTGCTGCTGTATATTCCTTGCCGTTTACCTTTTCGCCCTTCCACTCTGTTGCGTTCTCGGGAGGATTCTTGTCAAGACCTTCCCACCAAACTGTCATATCATCGTTGTTGATAGCAACGTTTGTGAAGATTGTGTTCTTCTGTGTGGAAGCAAGTGCGTTGTAGTTTGACTTTGCATTTGTACCGGGAGCAACACCGAAGAAGCCGTTCTCGGGGTTGATAGCGTAAAGTCTGCCGTCGGGACCCTGCTTCATCCATGCAATATCGTCACCTACTGTGAATACCTCATAGCCTGCCTTCTTATATCCCTCGGGAGGAATAAGCATAGCAAGGTTTGTCTTACCGCAAGCTGAGGGGAATGCTGCTGTAATGTACTTAACATCACCGTCGGGCTTCTTAACGCCGAGGATAAGCATATGTTCAGCCATCCAGCCTTCCTTCCAGCCCTGGTAGGAAGCAATACGAAGTGCGAAGCACTTCTTACCGAGAAGTACGTTACCGCCGTAAGCGGAGTTGATAGACCAGATTGTGTTGTCCTCGGGGAACTGTACAATGTATCTGTTCTCGGGGTCAACATTTGCCTTTGAGTGAAGGCATCTTACAAAGTCATCTGAATCATCGGGAAGGTTCTTGAATGCCTGAGCACCCATTCTTGTCATGATGTCCATGTTAAGAACAACGTAAATAGAGTCTGTAAGCTCAACACCAACCTTAGCGATAGGTGAGCCGATAGGACCCATTGAATAAGGAATTACGTACATTGTACGGCCCTTCATGGAACCGTCAAAGAGCTTTGAAAGCTTTTCGTACATTTCCTTAGGATCACACCAGTTGTTTGTAGGACCTGCGTTTTCCTTTTCTCTTGAGCAGATGAAGGTTCTGTCCTCTACACGAGCAACGTCGTTAACAGCTGTTCTGTGGTAGATACAGCCGGGAAGCTTCTCCTGATTTAATTCGATCATTTCGCCTGTTGCGATAGCTTCATCACGAAGTGCCTTGAGCTGTTCTTCGCTGCCGTCGATCCAAACTACCTTATCAGGCTTTGTGAGAGCTTTCATTTCCTCAACCCAGTTGAGAACGTTCTGATTCTTAGTCATACTGAAAATTTCTCCTTTTCTTTATTAGATGGCAAATGCCGTCTTTATACTAATTCATGAACAAGTGCCCTTGTTCGCCATTTACTATTATAACCTATTTTTTGCAATAGGTCAATAGAAAAATTGCGATTTTTGAAAAAAATCCCTAAATCCTATACAAATAATAGGCTATTTGTGGGGATTTCGGGGATTTTGGGGGTATGTGTATCCTTTTATTTTTTTAGTGGGGTGGGAATTTTGGTTGCCCATAAGGGGCGGTGCGCCCCATTTATTATTTTCGACTGCGGTTGGAATAATGCACACACATAAGGGGCGGTGCGCCCCCTTTTTTTCGACTACTGTCGGCACTCCACCCACCCCCGCCCCCTCCCCTCGGGAGGGGGTGTGTATAAACCCCTGTGCTAATAGCGAAGGGCTACCGCCTAAAATTCCCTCACTTCCACTCCACCTCTTTCATCAACCTTAACAAGGCTATCAGATTCGGTAATGCCATAAGGCCGTTGAATAGGTCCGATAATTCCCATACCACTTCACTCTTTATTATTGCTCCCATGATTGCAAGTATAATATATATCGCTGTGTATAGTTTTACTCCGTTGTTTTTGAATATATAACAAAAACATTCCTTGCCGTATAGCCACCAGCCGGAGGCGGTGGATATGGCAAAGATAAATATTGACAGGGATAAAAATATTCCCCCTAAATCCCCAAGCCCCGATTCAAAGGCTATATATGCCATTTTTCCTCCCTCCGGGGTGAGATTGTCACTGTTACTGCATAAAATACAAAAGGCAGTAAGACTGCACATTAGAATAGTATCTATAAATACCTGAAGCATGGCGCATTTTCCTTGATTTATGCCGTCCTTACTTGCTGTTTTGGTGTGGATTATAACCGATGAGCCAAGGCCGGCTTCGTTTGAAAATACCCCTCGTTTTACTCCCCATTGAAGGGCAAGTAGCATTCCTCCCCCTATTGCCCCGCCGGCAGCACCTTTTAAGGAAAATGCCCCGGTGATTATATCGGCTATACAACGGGGAAGCCTTTCTATATTCATTCCTATCACATATAAACAGCCGAAAATATAGAGAAATGACACCACCGGGATTGCTATCGAGGTGATTTTTGCAAGGCGGTTTATTCCTCCGGCGGCTACTGTAAGAATTATCCCTCCGCTGACTAGCCCCACTATAATGGGGCTTATACCTGTGCTGTCCTTTATTATTACTGCGGCGGAATTTATCTGCGCCATATTTCCCATACCAAAGGCGGCAAATAAACAGCATAATGCAAAAAATCCTGCACATATTCCCCCTGCCCTGCCAAAGGCCTTTCTTATATACCCAAAGGGGGCATCCTTGTAGCCGGTGGCTGTTTTACGGCGGTATTTCATTCCTAAATTAACCTCTCCGTAGGCGGTTGCCATGCCGATAATAGCACTTATCCACATCCAGAAAACCGACCCTGCACCCCCTACACCGATGGCCGTTCCTACGGCTATAATGTTACCTGTGCCAAGGGTAGTACCAAGGGCGGCGGTAAGGGCTGAAAAGGGATTTATCCCCTTGTCCTCCCCCTTTACAAGCATACTTTTTACTATGTCCTTAAAGCCTAGCACCTGGCCGAATTTTATTCTCACCGTAAATATAATGCCGCATAATGCAAATAATATCAGCATGGGTATGCCCCATACTATATTTTCATTAAGAAATTTTACAAGCTCCATAGGGTCCTCCTTAATATAGCTTGTATCATTATATTAAAGGTGGCTTTTTTCTATGACTTGTAAAGCGGATATTAAAACCCTGTGTCTTATATGCCTTGTTTTATTTATACCGGTAGTTATTACCGCCTTAAAGGGTCACCCCATAACAGCTTTTTTAATGCTTGCTGTTATTGTGTGGCTGTTTATAAGGTTTCGTTCGGTGGAATATATCTTATATCCCCATTTTCTTTATATAAAAAGCGGAAATTTCATTTCCACACATCTTTATATCAACCTTGATAACACCCTTCGCCTTACAAAAATAAAACTGCCTCTTCATTGTGAGGTCTGTCTTATAAAGGACCTTACCGCAAGGGCAGTTATTATAAATAAGGATATTTCAAGGGAAATTACACAAAAAAATAAAGGCTTCGTATGAAGCCTTTATCTTTTATTCAAGTAATAATTACTTTCTCTTCTTAGCAACGATTGCTGCTGTTGTAGCGAGAACTGCAACACCTGCAACTACTGCGATACCTTCAGCACCTGTTTCGGGGCTGGCAGGAGCATCTGTAGCGGGAGCATCTGTAGCGGGAGCGTCTGTAGCAGGAGCGTCTGTAGCAGGAGCGTCTGTAGCGGGAGCACCCTCTACCATACCTTCAACTGTGAATGTTACTTCGATATCGCCGAATACAGCAGACTGATCAGCTGTAAGAAGGCTACCATCCTGAGCGTACATATTCCATACGTTTACATTTACAGTACCTTCAAGTGTAGCAAATCCTTCGTCTGAATAATCATCAGCTGTTACATTCTCGATAGAGAAGTCTGCAACATCGTTGTCAGCAACACCGTCAAGTGTTGTGTTAACATCGTATGCTGTATCGCCGATCTTTACAGAGTTAACTGTGATCTTGAGATCGGGGTACTTTGTAGGATCAATATCAGAAGAAAGCTTGATGAAGTTGAAGCCTACGTTTTCACCTGTCTGTGAAAGGTTGTTAGCAGGAATGCCGGAAACCTTTACTGTGTACTGGCCGTCGCCTGTAACTGTAGCATCAGATACTGTGAAGCCTTCAGCAACATAACCGTTGTCAAATTCACCTGCTTCATTTTCTTCGTACCATGTGTCATCCCAGAATACGCAAGTGCTCTGGCCGTGGTGGTTACGGAATGTGTAAGTATTTGTCTGGAAACCGATACCTACTGTTTCTGCACCAACTACTGCAACAAGAGAAGCACCGACAAGGGTAGCAACTGCAGCTGCTGATAATTTCTTTAACATGCTCATGTTAATTTTCCTCCATAAAATATGTAATCGTTTTTAATCGGCACAACACTCAAACTCATTGTACTGATATTACGTTTATTATACTTGATTTCAAGGGCAAATTCAATATACATTTTGCCCATAAATCAAACTATCTCTTTGTGCATTTATAATAATATAAAACAAATAATTTATACAAATTGTTCAATTTTAACGCTCAATGTAACGAGTTCTTGTTAAATTACATTTAATTTACTAAAAAAACGTTAAGGACAGTATGCTGTCATAACAAAATATTAAAGGCATATTTATGAAGAATAAATATAAGTTATTTATTTCCTCTTGACATTGTTGTGATTTTATGAGAAAATAGAGATATAGAAATTTGGAGGTGATTGCCGAAAATGGCCATTAAAAAAAGAATAATAGCCGCAGGGCTTGCAGCGGTCTTTTCCGGTAGCTCTCTTTATCTTCCGGTTTTTGCCGCCAGTAACAACCCCTTTACCTGGGACGGCACTACTCCCCCGGCGGAAAATCATACATATTATATTGAGGAGCCTGTAACGGTAAACGGCAGCTTTACCCTTCCTGCTTCAAGCAATATGTACATACTTCCCGGAGGCAGTCTTAATGTGACACAAGGTTCATCCCTTACTACCGAGGGCTTGCTTTCTGTTGAAAACGGCGGTTCTGCCATAGTAAGAGGCAGGCTTACAGTAAGGGGCGATATGACGGTATACGGACTGCTTGCCGCTTATAATACCTCCTCTATAGGACTTTACGGCAAAATGAACTGCGAGGATAATTCCTCTCTGTCACTTCAGGGGGATACAAATTTTTATGCCGGCTCTCTTTTCTCCTCCGGCGGATATACTCATTTTTCCGGAAATACCACCCTTGACAATACGGCATATTTCCCGGACGGTGAATTTTTCGTAGACGGCGAGCTTACTTTTGGTAATCAGTCTGTTGTAAATGTGGACTGTGACTTTACCATAAACAAAAACGGCAAGGCTACAAATAACGGCTCCCTTACTTTGGATGAAAATTGTGTATTCAGAGTTGAGGGTCTTTATACAAACGGCGGCGATGTTATTGTTATAGATAACCGCAAGCCCTATGATGACAAGGCATTATCCCTTGAAAATATGCTTTTACATACAGGAGTTGAGCTTGACGGAATTGATGTAAGCTATGCCCAGGGGGATATTGACTGGGCAGAGGTTGCCGCATCCGGCATGGTGGACTTTGCTATTATAAGAAGCAGTCGAGGAAGGCTTAATGACAACAATCTTGTAACAAACGATTCCTATTTTCATCAGAATGCTCTTGGGGCTATGCAAAATAACATACCCTTCGGTGTATATCATTACTGCTATGCGGAAAATGTGGAGCAGGCAAGAGAGGAAGCAAAATTTGTTATAAGCCTTATAAGAAATTATGATGTTTCCTACCCTGTTGTATTTGATATAGAGGACCCCTGGTATATAAATAACGGCTATACAAAGGCGGAGCTTACCGCCATGACACAGGTCTTCTGTGAGGAAATCAAGAATGCAGGCTATGTTCCCATGGTATATTCCTATGCTTCATTCCTTGCATATTATCTTGATATGGAGCAGTTAAAGGATTATCCTGTATGGGTAGCCCATGTGGATACCGACAGTCCTGCCTATGATGACCCCTATTTCCTGTGGCAATATTCCTGGAAGGGCTCAGTCCCCGGCATAAACGGAGATGTGGACCTTGACAAGGGCTACATAGACTTTGAGGCATACACAAAGGAATTTAATCTTAATAACAGATAAAAAAGAGAGGGCTTCCCCTCTCTTTTTATTTTATGAAATTCATGATAAGCTCTGTTATAAATACAAATACACAGGATATTATACTTACCGTAAGCAGTCCTCTGCCAAGTATTGCGGCTATCATTCCTGCTAAAAGACCCACAGCGGCGGAAAGTATGCTGTCGGTGGCATATAATGCTGAGGGTAATGTCATACAGGCAAGCACCGTAAAGGGAATATAATATAAAAATGACTGCACAAAGCGGTTTTTTATTTTCCCCTTGATAAGTGAAAAGGGCACCGCCCTTATAAGGTAGGTGGTTCCTGCCATTATTATAAGGTAGGTAAAAAATAAGGTGTTATCCATTGTTTTCCTCCTTTACATCAGGAAGGGGGAAAAGTAATGCCCCTATAATTGCGGACACTACCGCACATATACTTACGGATATGCCGGAGGATAGTGAGCTGAGTCCCGGCAGATAATAGAACAGACAGCTTAACGCTACCGCTGTTATAACGGTAATAAGTATGGGCTTTTCCTTTACTGCTCTTGGGGAAATAATTGCCACAAACATACCGTAGATACCTATACAAAGGGCGCTCATAATTATTCCCGGAAGAATGTTACCAAGTACCGCCCCTAAAAGTGTGCCCATAGCCCAGCCTATATAGGGTACTATTGCAAGGCCGGTCATAAGGCTTCTTGTAACCCGTTCTTCAGCGGAGGCCACAGCGAAAATTTCATCGGTTATGACAAATCCCAAAAGCCAGCGGTATATTCCCTTCAGCTTGCTGTCTGCCTTTTGGGAAAGGGAAATTGCCATAAAGCTGTATCTCATGTTTATAGTAAGCTGAGATATAAGCATATCTATATAATGCCCCGGGGAAATCATCAGCTTTACTCCTGCTAATTGTCCGGCGGAGGTAAGGTTAGTCATGGATATAAGAAGCGCCTGCCACCAATAAAGCCCCAGGTCAGATGCCATTATACCAAAGGTGAAGGATACCGACAGATACCCAAGGCCTATGGGAACGCCCAGCTTCAGCCCCTTTTTAAAATCATTTACTGCACTCATTTTTCATTTCCTTTTTTATATAGTAACAACGATATTTATTATAGTCCATAGCAGGAATTTTTTCAAGTGGTAAAATTATTTTTATTTTCCTATGGAAATTATATAGAAAATGGTGTATACTGATAATAGATATAGGAAAGGAAGTGAGCTTATGTCAGTGCGCTTTAACGAGGACAAGGAGCTGGTGGCAAGCCTTAAACAGGCACTTAAAGAAAAGGACGGCTATTGTCCCTGTCGCATACAGAGAATACCTGAAAATAAATGTATCTGTAAGGAATTCAGGGATCAGATAAATGACCCGGATTTTGAGGGCTATTGTCATTGTATGCTCTACTATAAATCAAAGGATTAAGAAAGGATGGATAATTATGGCAGTAATAAATATAACATCATCAGCTGAATATGAATCAGCAGTAAGCAAGGGTAAGGTAGTAGTGGACTTCTGGGCGGTATGGTGTCAGCCCTGCAGAATGATGGGTCCCGTACTTGAAAGCCTTGCAGAGGAAAATCCGGATATTACGGTGGTTAAGGTAAATGTGGATCAATGCCCGGATCTGCTTATGAAGTTCGGAATTGATGCAGTACCCACCCTTTATGCCTACAATAACGGCGTAAAGATCGGGGAGATAGTAGGTCTTAACCGTAAGGAATCCATACTGGAGCTTTTTGAGTAATATGGTAAAGCTACGGAAATTCAAGCCCGGTTATCCTGAAGAAAGGGATATGAAAAGGCTTTACAAAACCGCTTTTCCAAAGGAGGAGCGTTGCCCCTATTTTATGCTTACATGGGGTGCTAAGCACCGCAACGGAGTGTTTTATTCTATCTTCAATGATGACAGCTGGTGCGGTCTTGCCTATGTGATAAATGACGAAAATATGGCTTATGTATTTTTCCTTGCAATAGATGATAAGGTAAGGGGCATGGGCTGTGGCAGTAAGGCTCTTTCCATACTTAAAAAAATCTATAAGGATAAAAAGCTGTTTTTGGCAATAGAATCCACTTCAGACCCCGGGGCAGATAATTTTGAAGAAAGAATAAGCCGTCAGCATTTTTATGAGAAAAACGGCTTTACCCATATTGACGGCTTTCAGCTAAGGGAGGTCAATATGGTGTATGATATTATGAGTTCCAACGGCACACCCACATCGAAGGAATTCAGAAGGCTGTGCCGGGGATTTTTGGGATTGCCCTTGTCAAAGGTAATTAAAATGGATATAATTTCAAAGGAATAATTTCGGATATTAAAGCGGTATTTTTATACCGCTTATTTTTTTGCATAAAAAAATCCCTCTCCGAAGAGAGGAATTTATAAGGGGGTGGTGGTACAGCCCCGCATATTTGCAGACCTAACCCGTACTTTTATTATTCGTTGTCCTGTAATGCGTCGTAAGCTTCTTCACCTGTACGGATCTTGATTACATTTTCAACATCGTATACGAAGATCTTACCGTCGCCTATCTTACCTGTGTAAAGTGCCTTCTTAGCCACTTCAACAACCTTTTCTACAGGAACCTTGCAAACTACGATTTCTACCTTCATCTTAGGCAGCAGTCTTGCATCTACGGGAACACCACGGTAGAACTCTGTTGAGCCCTTCTGCATACCGCAACCCATTACGTGAGATACGGTCATACCGGTGATACCGATAGCTGAAAGTGCGTGCTTGAGAGGTTCGAACTTCTCCTGGTTTGCGATAATGTCGATCTTGGTCATCTTTACGCCTGCATCGGAAGCAACACTCTGAGCCTTAACGTGCTTAACAGGTACTGCGATTTCAACAGGTTCAACAACTTCAGCAGGATCAACTGCGGGAGTATCAACAACGCTAAGGTATGTATCTGTAGCAGGTACAAAGTCTGCGTATGCTGAAGGAAGACCGTGCTCTGTGGAGTCAAGACCCTTGATTTCTTCTTCTCTGGATGCACGAAGACCGATTGTGTGCTTGATGCCCCAGAAGATGATTGTCATTGTAACTGTGGTCCATGCTGCAACTGCAAGAACACCGATAGCCTGGATACCGAGCTGCTTAGCGCCCTCCTCAAGGTTATAGAAGAGACCTACGATACCGTCCTGACCGTTGCCTGTTGCGAAAAGACCTACTGCAAAAGTACCCCATACACCGTTCATCAAGTGAACTGCAACTGCACCAACGGGGTCATCTATCTTCAGCTTGTAGTCAAGCAGCCAAACGCCGAATACTACAAGTAAGCCGGATACTAAACCGATTATAGCAGAGCCGAGAGCGTCAACGTCTGCACAGCCTGCTGTTACACCAACAAGACCTGCAAGGGATGCGTTAAGACACATTGAAACATCAGGCTTGCCGTTCTTGAGCCATGTGAATACCATTGTTGTACAAGTAGCAATTGCGGGAGCAATTGTAGTTGTAAGGAAGATCTGACCTAAGTAGTCAGCGTTGCCGGCTGCGGCACCGTTAAAGCCGTACCAACCGAACCAAAGAATGAATACACCAAGTGCGCCAAGTGTTACGGAGTGACCGAGAATAGCTCTGGGCTTGCCGTTCTTGTCGAACTTGCCGATACGTGCGCCAACAAAAGCTGCACCGATAAGAGCTGCGATACCGCCAACCATGTGAATAGCACATGAACCTGCGAAATCGATGAAGCCAATCTGAGAAAGCCAACCGCCGCCCCAGATCCAGTGAGCCTCGATAGGATAAACAACAAGGCTTATAAGACCGGAGTAGATGCAGTAGCTTAAGAACTTTGTTCTTTCTGCCATAGCACCTGAAACGATAGTAGCTGCTGTTGCACAGAATACTAAGTTAAATACGAAGTTGTGCCAGGGGAAATTTGAGAAGTCTGTGAAGATTCCGAAATTGGGAAGACCCACAAGACCGAACAAAGCGTCCTCACCGCACATAAGACCAAAGCCCAGTAATGTAAATACTACAGTACCGATACAGAAGTCCATAAGGTTCTTCATTATAATGTTACCTGCGTTCTTAGCTCTGGTGAAACCTGTTTCAACCATCGCAAAGCCGCACTGCATAAAGAATACCAATGCCGCACCGATCAGGAACCATACACCTTCGGTACCGAACATGGTAGAGTTGACAACATCCTGCACTGCAGATGTGTCAGTTGCTTCAGCCATAACTGTTAAAGCTGAATAATCCAACATATTAACCGCCCCTTTCAAGGTTCTCTTTTTTTGTGCCGTTGCACCTTTTCTAAAAACAAAAGAGCCGAAGGTCCGCGTCCTTGCGAACCCTCAGCTCCGTTGCTTTACAAGTTATATTATATTCATCGCTACCACGTTTGTCAACACTTTTTTGCAAGTTTTTTCTCTTTATCTTGCATTTTGTGAAATTTGCATAACAAAGGGTAGGTTTTCAGAATGTGTGATTATGTAATATTACACCCAATTTTGAGTGATAACAGACTAAAGTGTATCTTTTTTAGCGGTAAATCACTTCAGAATGTGCAGATTTAAGGCAAATTGCAGTAAATTTGCGGTATACTTTCAGTAAAATTACAGCTTTTTATAGTCACAAAGTGTGGCATCCGACATAAGCCATCCCAGTACATCCTCAAAAAGTACACCGTATCTTGCCTCTGTGCCATAGCTGAAAGTGGTTTTTACGGCAATTTCCGTAAATTTAGTGGCACGGTTAAGTGCAATAGAAAGGCTATCCCCCTTCAAAAGTGCGGCAGTAAGCACAGATGCGAATATATCTCCCGTACCGGGGTACTGTACGGGGATATGATCCCAGTCAATCCTCCAAAAGCCGCCTGTTTCCCTGTCAAAGCCCACATTGGAATAGGTGCGGTCATTGTCATCAATTAAGGGTACACCCTTTATAATAACCGTCTTATTTCCTCCGCTTAGTCTTGCAAGCCAGCTTTTCACCGTTCCGGTATCCATCATATTGGGATAATTTTCATCAAGAAGCATACAAGCCTCAGTGAGATTGGGGGTTATAACATCAGCCCTGTGAACAAGCTCCCTCATTCGCTTTTTAAGATCATTTGTAAGGGTGCTGTATAATATGCCGTTATCCCCAAGCACCGGGTCAACCATTTTAAGGGCATTTTTAAAGCCGTCAAAATATTCAAGACAGCTGTCCACCTGCTGTTCACAGGATAAAAATCCGGTGTAGATACAGTCAAAATTAAGTCCAAGCTGCTTATAATGGGTGTAGCAGTCGGAAATATGCTGCGTCAGATCCCTTATGGCTATGTTGTCATAGCCCCCTGTATGGGTGGACATTACCGCTGTGGGAATAGGAACTGCCTGTATTCCCATGGCAGAAATAACCGGTACAATAACCGCAAGGGAGCATCTGCCAAAGCCTGACAGATCGTGTATTGCGGCTATAACCTTATGCTGTGACATTTTCTCATTATCTCCTTTAAAATCCTGTTTTATCCGTAAAAAAATTCAAACTATATTTTTTATTTTCCTGCTCAAAATAATACTGCAAATGCAAATAAAAAAGAAAGGATATTACTATGAGCAAGAATGTTAAAAACACCGCTAAGTGTGCCGCCGCTGCCATCGTTGCAGGGGGAGTTGCCTTTGCCGCTACAAAGGCATTAAGCAAGACAAAGACCCATGTGGTTAAAAAGGCCACCGGCAAGGCAATAAAGGCTGTAGGTGCAGTTATAGAATCATTACAGATGTAAAGGGCAGAGCTTTCTGCCTTACATATTGTTTAAAAATTCCTCTGCCGCCTTTAATATCTTTTTATCATTTTCCCAGTTAAGGGTAAGCATGGCATTTTCATAGTTTATAAGCCAATCCTCTATTACCTCCTCCTGCTGGATGAGTACCGGGTCATTTATATCAAATTCCCCTACGAAAAATACGCTTGTCTTTATAGTATTCTCAAGGGTGGTAAAGGTATACTCCATACGAAAGCCGGGGATTATTTCCGCCTTTAAGCCGCACTCCTCAATAGTTTCACGAAGGGCGGTTTCGGTTTCGGATTCTCCGTATTCCACATGGCCCTTGGGAAAACCTATATGACCGCTGTTATTTTTTATAAGGAAATATTTTCTGTCCTTGCCCTTGCCGTTAAAGATAACTATACCGGCGGTTTTTTCATAAAGACAGAAAATCTCGCTTTTATAATAACATTCCTGAAAATCGGTTATTTTTCTTATATCACATTCATAGCAAATATCACTGCCCACCATATCACAGGGTACGCCTACCCACTTATCCTCGTTGTCATTTTCCCTTACAATTACAGCAACGATAACACATTCACAGCATTCCTGTACCCCTTCAAAGCCGGGAAGATATACGTCCTGATATTCATCATCCCCTGCTAAAAGGCCTTCCACATAGCCGTAATTTATGGGATAAAGTAACCCGGGATGCTTAGGGTGTTCTGCACCTATGGGTCTGTCCACCTTTACGGTGAATTTCTTTCCAAGGCAGGAAAGATCTCCCTTTTCTACTCGTGTCATAGTTCCTCCTTACTGCTTTCTTGCAAGCTCATATTCATCATCACTGCGGTAGTAGGGGCAATTTTTATTATCCCCCTTCATAAACCTGTACATTTCGTCCTCGTCCAGATTTACAAGACAGGTATAGCAGTCGTCATATTCATCGTAAACATAATTTACGCAGGTATCACAATTTGTCATATTATCCTCTAAAAAATACGCCGGATAATTCCGACGTATCCTTCCTTTTATTTTTCCCACTTCATGGATATATCAAAGGCGGTAACGCTGTGGGTAAGGGCACCGAGGCTTATAATATCCACACCGGTTTTTGCCACCTCTCCGATATTGTCAAGGGTAACATTTCCGCTGGCCTCTAACTTTGCTCTGCCTGCGGTTATCTCTACTGCCTTCTTCATATCCTCACAGCTCATATTATCAAGCATAATAACATCAGCACCCACCGCAAGGGCTTCATTAAGCTCATCGAAGTTTCTTGTTTCCACCTCTATCTGAAGCATATGGCCTGCCTTTTTACGAAGGGCATTTACCGCCGCTGTAATAGAGCCGTAGGCATCTATGTGATTGTCCTTTAACATAGCCGCATCGGTAAGGTTATAGCGGTGATTTCTTCCGCCGCCGCAGGTTACCGCATACTTCTGTAATGCACGAAGGCCGGGGAGTGTCTTTCTTGTGTCCGCTATTGATGCCTTAGTTCCGGCAACAGCCTCTACACACCTTGCTGTGTAGGTGGCAATACCGCTTAAATGCTGTATAAGGTTAAGGGAGGTACGCTCTGCTTTAAGCATGGATGCAGTAGAACCCTCAAAACGGGCGAGCACGTCACCCTTTTGTACCCTGTCACCGTCCTTACATAAAAGGGTAATATCTATAGTATTGTCTATAAGATAAAATACCCTGGCGGCAATCTCTATACCGCATACCACACCGTCAGCCTTAGCCATAAAATAGGCTCTTGATACATCTGTATCCTCAATAAGCAGATCTGTGGTGCTGTCTATGTAGTTTATATCCTCGGTTATTGCTCTTTTGATAATATCATCTATATAAAACTGATTTAACTTCATAAGTCCTCCTTAAATTTCGCCCTTTTCCTTACCCTCAGCCACTACCTCGCTTAAAATGATATACGCTACCGTAGTAAGGGATTTTGCCTCTATATAATCCGGGGTAATTGCATATTTTGTATTGTAAAGCTGATCCTTTAACTGCTTTACCCTTTCTATGTCCTTTGCCGCTTCCTTGTAATCCGGTACTACAAAATAAGAACGCTGCATTATGTGTCTTATCTCGGTGCGAATGCCCTGGGGCAGCGGCTCACCCTCCGGGGTGGGATAGTCAAATTCCTTTTCGGAAAGCTCTTTGTGGGGGTAGTTTTTATTTATATCCTCCGCTATAAGACGGGAGAATACCAAAGCCTCCAAAAGGGAGTTACTTGCAAGACGGTTAATTCCGTGTACACCGGTATGGGCGCATTCACCTGCGGCATAAAGTCCCTTTACGGTAGTAGCGCCGTTGCCGTTTACACCGATACCGCCCATAAGGTAATGCTGACAGGGGTATATTGGAATAGGCTCCTTTGTCATGTCGTAGCCCTTTTCCAGCACCTTTTTATATATCATGGGGAAACGGTTTTTAATAAACTCCGGATCCTTATAGGATATATCAAGGAAAAATTCATCGCTGCCGGTGGCCTTCTGCTCCTGTAATATGCACTTTGAAACCACATCACGGGGAGCAAGTTCCTTTCTCTCCGGCTCGTATTTATCCATAAAACGCTGTTTGTGGCAGTTAAGCAGATATGCTCCCTCACCTCTTACCGCCTCGGACACCAAAAAGCACTCTCTGTTTTTCTTGTCCGCAAAGGCTGTGGGATGAAACTGCACATAGCTTAAATGCTTTATTTCTGCCCCTAAGTTATAGGCAAACTGTATGCCGTCACCGGTGGCTATGGCTGAATTTGTGGTGAAATCATAAACTCTGCCTATTCCCCCTGTTGCAAGTACCACCGCTTTTGTGGTATAATAGCTGTGGTTATCATTATGAAGTACATCCGTAAGGAAATACTCCCCTGATTTTTCAAGGCCTAAAAGCTGTGAGTTTTCAAGTATTGTCACATTTGGGAGCTTTTTCACATTCTCAATAAGTGAGGTAACTATCTCATAGCCGGTGCTGTCCTTGTGGTGGGCTATTCTGTGGCGACAATGTCCTCCCTCCAGGGTAAGATGAATTGAGCCGTCCTCCTTGCGGTCAAATTCCACACCGTAATTAAGAAGGTTCTTAACATCCTTAGGACCCTGCTCCACAAGTATACGCAGGTTATTTATATCGTTTTTATAGCCTCCTGCTATAAGGGTATCCTTGATATGAAGCTCGTAATTATCGTTCTTATCGTCAATAACCGCCGCTACACCGCCCTGGGCTAAAGCGGAGTTACAAAGAGTAAGCTCCCTTTTGGACAGCATAAGTATTTTCATATTGCTGTCAAGATTGAGAGCCGCATACAGACCGGATACACCGGAGCCTACGATAATTACATCGTACTCTTGGAAAATCATAATTTTACCACCTTTTCAGCGGATATACCGCATTATTACTTTATTTTAACGGAGAAAATATGACAGTACAGATACAAAAAGAAGAAGAACCTATCCGCACCATTCTCGCCGCTGTGGATACCGGGGAATACAATGCCGACTCCTCAATGGATGAGCTGGAGGAATTGGCTAAAACAGCAGGAGCTGTTACCGTATGTAAAATTATACAGAAGCGTCCTGCCATAGAAAGTGCCACTATTCTCGGGGAGGGTAAGCTGGAGGAGCTGGCGGAAAGCGTAAAAACCCTTGACGCACAGCTTATCGTCTTTGATATGGAGCTTACCTCCAGTCAGATACGAAATATAGAAAAAATCACCGGGGTAAGGGTAATTGACCACACCATGCTTATACTTGATATATTTGCCACAGGGGCGGTAACAAACGAGGGTAAGCTTCAGGTTGAACTGGCTCAGCTACGATACCGTTTGCCCAGACTTCGGGGAATAGGTGAATCCATGTCAAGGCTCGGAGGCGGTATTGGTACAAGGGGTCCCGGTGAAACCCAGCTTGAAACCGACAGGCGCCATATAAACCACCGCATAGAAAAGCTAAGGGAGGAGCTTGCCGCCTTGGAAAAGCGCAGAGGCGAATCCCGACGCAGAAGAAAAAAGGACAATACCCTTGTTGCCGCTATTGTGGGCTACACAAATGCAGGAAAGTCCACCCTTCTTAATTCCCTTACAGGGGCGGGAGTTTTAGCTCAGGACAAGCTGTTTGCCACCCTTGACCTTACCTCAAGGGCAATAGAATTACCTGACGGCAGAAGTATTATCCTTGTGGATACGGTAGGGCTTATAAGACGACTTCCCCACCATCTGGTGGAGGCATTTAAGTCCACCCTTGAAGAAGCGGCAAATGCTGATATAATACTTCATGTATGTGATATTTCCGATCCTGAAGCAAAGGAAAAATCAGACACCGCAAGACAGCTTTTATGTGAGCTTGGCTGCGGTGAGATACCTGTAATAAACGTACTTAACAAGTGCGATAAGTTAGAGGAAAACATTCCGGAGGATGATACCACCGTAAAAATTTCCGCTAAGAACGGCACAGGCTTTGAAAGACTGCTTTATTTGATCAGCGAAAATCTTCCGGATAAGACCATCACCCTTACAATGCTTATCCCCTATGATAAAACAAATCTTGCCGCCGCACTTCATAATAACGGCAAGGTATTAAGTGAGGAATATACCGATACCGGGGTAAAAATTACCGCCATTATCGATAAAGCAGAGCTTCACAAATATGAGCCCTATAAAACAGAATAATCAAAGGCAGGCCTCAGGGCTTGCTTTTTTTATTCCTCCTCCTCTTTTGTTATGTCCACCTCAACACCGCCGTAGGGACGGATATTAAGCACATGACAGCTCTCAGCACCGAATACCTTTTCCATATCCATTTTGAACTGTCTTAACATATCGTTGGGAACAAATGCCTGGATAGTACCTGCAAAGCCGCCGCCATGTACACGGCAAGCACCCTTTCTTGCAAGGGCGTGTTCAGCTATATTAAGGGCAACACCCACAGCCTGGTGGGTATAGTCTGATACCGCATAGATATTCTGAAGGTACTTGTAGCTTGAATTACCGCTTTCGTTTATACTGCTTAAAAAGTCCTCGAAATTGCCGTGCTTTAAGGAATGAACCAGCTTATCCACCCTTTCATTTTCCTCAAAGAAGTGAAGGGCACGAAGCACCGCACGGTCTCCGTACTTTTCTCTTAATATATTCACATTAAGTATAACATCTGCTCTTGCAATTTCCCTTAAGTAGCTTGTGGAGAAATACTGGGCTATTGCCTTCATTTCATTGGGAATAGCCGCATATTCATCTGTCAGATCCGCATGGTCGGCCTTTGTATCAATAATGCAAAGGGCATGATTAAATGAGCCGAAATCCACCTTGATATTTTCAACTATGGGGGCTTCTGTATTCTTGAAATCTATTGCCACAAAGCCGCCTACCGAGCTTGCCATCTGATCCATAAGGCCGCTTGGCTTACCGAAAAATACATTTTCCGCATACTGGGCTATCTGGGCAATCTTTATGGGATTTACTCCCCTGTCGTTATAAAGTCCGGAAAGGATATTTCCTATAAGCACCTCAAAGGCGGCAGAGCTGGAAAGTCCTGAGCCTTTAAGCACATTGGAGGTGGTATAGGCAATAAAGCCGCCTATTTTAAGACCCTCATTCTTAAAGCCCTTACATACACCTCTTATAAGGGCGGCAGAGGAATTTTTTTCCTCCTGCTGAGGCTCAAGTATGGTAATATCTATCTTATCCACCGGGAAGCCCTCACTCTTTACGATAACCGTGTTATCCTCTGTGGGCTTTACAATGGCAATAACATCAAGGTTTACACCTGCGGCTAAAACCTTGCCGTGGTTGTGGTCGGTGTGGTTTCCTCCTACCTCTGTTCTGCCGGGGGCGGAGAATACTCTGATACCCGTATCATCTGTGCCGAAGAATTCACAGAATTCCTTTATTGCCTTATCGTATCTTTCCCTCTGTGATGAAAGTGACCCTTCAGTATAAATCTCACTCAGCTTGCGAATTACCTGCTTTGCCATAATTCTTTCCTTTCTTTTAATCAGTCATTTTCCGAATAGAAAAGGTGATACCTTTTCATGTTGTGGAAGGATACACTAAGCACCATTCCTATTGCTATAAACAGACACAGCACCGAAGTACCGCCTGCGCTGAAAAACGGTAACGGTATACCTATAACCGGCGCTACGCCTATAACCATACCGATATTTACCGTAGAGTGAAACACAATAAGTGCAAACACTCCTATACATATAAGCCTGCCAAGGGTGTCCCTTGCAGAGCTTGCATTTGACAGTATTTTAAGGGATAGTCCTGCCAGTAAAAACACCACCAGCACACAGCCCAAAAATCCCATAGTCATTCCTATATAGGCGAATATATAGTCATTGTGTATTTCGGGAACGTAGGTGTAATTTCCCCCGAAAAGTCCCTGACCTGTAAGTCCCCCTGAGCCAAGGGCGATTTTACCAAGTCGGGGCTGCATATATATACCCAGGGCTTCCTCCTCCTGCAGGGCGGTATCCCACAGTATCTGAAAACGCTTTCTCTGGTGGGGCTGCATAATATAATTCCACAGCACATACACCGCCGGAGGAATTGCAACAGCAATAAGCACAAGATACTTCCAGGAAAGACCTGCCGCAAACATCATACAGAAGAATATAAAAATAAATACCATGGCAGAGCCGTCATCTCCCGTTTTCCTTATAATAAGGGTGGGAACTGCCCCGTGTATACACAGCAGTATAAAATGAATGGGCTCATTCATTCTGTCCTCCACCTTAGACAGGTGATAAGCAAGGGACAAAATAAAGGCCAGCTTTAATATTTCAGAGGGCTGAAACTGAATAAAGCCTAAATTAAGCCACCCTATATCATCCGCACCCTCACGCTGTACCCCAAGGGGAGTAAAAAGCAAAAGGGTCAAGATAAGGGACAAGGGGGCATATATATACCACAGCTTTGCCACAAACTGATAGTTTATTCCGGCGATGATAAGAGCCGCTATTATTCCCCCTATGGACGCCACAAGCTGGGTCTTATACTGGGAGTCGCTTACAAAGGCGCTTATGTCATTTTCATTAAGTGTATAAAGCAAAAACACGCTGAAGGCGCATATACCCATACACAAAAGAAGCAACAGCTTATCAAGTCTGCCGAAGTATTTTCTGATATTGGTAAGGATAAATTTCATATTGTCACTCGATAAAGTAATATTTCCACATAAATTTCCGTTTTTTCTCTTATATATACTTATTTTATTATACCCCTATTCACCCTCTTTTTCAATACCTACGACAACAAAACTTAAATTACTTTGCTTTTTTCAAATAAGATACAAAAAGCCGAAGATTTACTGAAAAATCTTCGGCATTTTTACAATGTATACAGTATTACTTTACATTAGCTGACTGAAGACCCGCAAGCAGTCCCCCGGTGCTTATCTCCTCTGTGCTTAAAAGACAGTCACTTCCGTTTACACAGTCCACACCGCAAAGCCTTGCAATTTCAAGCTGTGCCTCGTCCTCCACATTGTTTGCGGTGACGGTCATTTTACGACAATGGGCAAGGGAAACTATGGCCTCGGTAAGCTCCTTGTTAAAGTTGTCGCTTCCGTTTATCAAAAGGCGGTTAGGTATGGCGATTATGTTGATATAATTGCTTCTAAGTGCCTTTAAGGAAACATCCTCCGCCCCCTCGCAGTCTACCCCTATAATAACCCCCATGGAGTTAAGCTCGGACAGTATGGCGGTGTTATCCGCATAGGATAAATTCTGCCTTAGCTGTATGCCTATTATAAGGCTGTCGGCAGGAAGCTTATATTTTATAAGCCTTTCCCTGACTGCGGATATTATCGCCCCTGACTGTAATGTGGCGCTGTCTATTCTTACCGACACTCTCATGGAGGGGTCAATATTTTTTCTGCCCTCTGCACAAAATCTGCAAGCTCCCTCCAGGACAAAAAGGTCCATCTTATCATAAGCCCCGGTGGTTTCCGCAAGGGCATTAAGGGTGGAATCCGGTATATCCCCGAATTTCTCATCCTTCATTCTGGGAAATGCCCTTACATAGCTTACCTTACCGGTTTTAAGCTCATACACCGGCTGAAATGAAAGGGTAAGCCCGTGCATATCATCCCCTATTATCTCGTTGAACCTTGCCTCCAGCTCACTTGCATAGCCGGGGCTTTTTTCAAGTGCCCCCGAAAAGAAGGTATAGCTGTTCTTACGAAAATCCCTTGCTCTGTACATGGCCACACTTGCCGCCTTGCATAGCTGTTCTGAGGTCTTGCCGTTAAGGGGATAGTATGCTATACCAAGACAGCAGTTTATGGAATATTCCCTGCCGTCAAATATCCAGGGCTTTAAAAATCTTGTTACCAGCATTTCAGCCAGTTTTTTAGGTTCACTACCCACACAGCCCGGTAAATTAAGCATAAATATGGAGTTTGTGAAGTAATATACCCCTAAGTCCTTTACGGGAAGGGAGGTTAAATATCTCGCTATGCTTCTTACCAGCATATCCGCATAGGAATGGCCGTTTACCGCTGACAATGCCCTTGTATTGGCTATCTTGAAGGCTATTAGAGAGCCCTCTCCCCCGTTTTCGAGTATGGCGGTAAGATCCTTATTAAGCCTTGTGCGGTTAGGCACTTTGAATATGGAATCATAAAATGCCAGCTCCTGCATTTTTTCGTTGGATTCGTCCAGCTTATCCTGGGTATTTTTACGCATAATAACAGAGGAAATTATCTGGGAAATGTTTCTGAGCTGTTTTCTTTCCCTTTGCGTCCAGCTGCGCTTTTTCTCCATTACCTCATAGGCTATACAGCCTCCGCTGCTGCCGGAATCAAAAAGCCTGAATATGGCATAAGCCCCCACCCCAAGCTTTTCAAGGTCGTTTCCGCTTTCATCCGAAAAGCTGGCGGAATTTTCCGCAAGGTCATCTATTATATGGGGAAAACCCGCCGGAGAAAGTCTTTTTGCCCCCTCCAAGGTCACAAGGGTGTCATATTTTCTGTCTGCAGACCAGAAAAAGTCATTATCCCCGGTATGAACATCTATTACGGATATTCTGTCAAGACCGAAATATCCCCCCACAAGGGATAAAATAGAATCAAGTGCCTTTTGGGAACTGGGTGTCTTCATTATAATATCATAGATATTGTTAAGAAGAATCTGCTCCTCCACATTCTTACTAAGCATCTTATTGGCATTCTGGGCGTTGTCCATTTCCCTTAAAACCACCACTATGGCATTTGCCATTCTTGATACAGTCTGAACCAGAGTTTCAAACAAGGGAAGATTTTCATTAAGCAATTCCTCTGTTTTTGCACAAAGGGTCCAGTAGCCGCTGACAAGGTGATTTATCCTTATGCTTTGCTTTTTTATAAATTTAAAGTCGTTTTCCTTAAGGCCGTGATTTTGTCCGTCGGGGGTGCAGATAAGTTTACCCTGACTGTCGGTAATGGCAGAATATATATGCTGCTTTGCAAAGGGCTTTTGTATACCCTTAAGGTACTTTTTATCCAGTACCTCCTCAAGCCTTATACTCTCTCCGCTAAGCTCCCTTATACACATATTTCTTCGGTATCTGAATTCCTTGTAAACAAGATCATCCGTGCTTGAATCAAGATAATTTGACACATCGCACATAATACCCTGAAGCCCTACGGGTACCCCTTGTTCATAGAAGGGATTTACCGAAATGAAAAACCAATGGTAATCCTCCTTTACCTTAAAGCGACAATGGGCCTCCACCGTGTCCTTTTTTTCCATGGATACATCTGCAAAAAGCTGACTTAAAGGGGGTATGTCGTCTGTATGTATAAGCTCAGTAAGGGAGGGGTATACTTCCTCGTTATCCTGTCCTTTGTTTATTGTAAGGGGAAATCCCTTAGCGAAAGAAATTGTCACATTAAAGAATTTTTTGTCATTTGTATTAAGCTCCAATGCGCTCGCCTCCTGTGAGGATTATTATTGTGGAGAAGATATTTTAAAATCATGACAATGTTTATCTCTATTTATCTAAATTATACCATAATTCTTAACTAAAATCAAGGCATTTTGTGAATTTTTACATAATGTTTGGAAATATTGTCGTAATTTTAATATAATATTTATATCATAACCCCACAGAATATAATTATATTCCCGGGCGCTAAAATTATGCCATAAATTTTTACAAAAATAAGGACAAATTTGCGAAATTTAAGTGAAAATAAAAGAAAAACTTAAGAAAAACCCTTTACAAACCCCGGCAAAAACATTATAATAGACAAAGACAATAAATTCACCGAAAGGAAGAGCAAGGTGGCAGATATACTTTATGTGGTTGTTCCCTGCTATAACGAAGAGGCTGTACTTCCCGAAACCTCAAAAAGGCTTCGCGAAAAGCTCTCTTCCCTTATTAAGGCGGACAAGATTTCAGATAAAAGCAGAATAATATTTGTGGATGACGGTTCTAAGGATAAAACCTGGGAAATAATTTCCGAGCTTTATGAAGTCGACGATATTTTCGGCGGAATTAAGCTCAGCCGCAACAAGGGTCATCAGAACGCCCTTTTAGCTGGTCTTATGACAGCTAAGGAGGATGCGGATATGATAATTTCCATGGACGCAGACCTTCAGGATGATATAAATGCCGTGGATCAGTTTGTGGATAAATACTATGAGGGCTGTGATATAGTTTACGGGGTTCGTTCCTCAAGGAAAACCGATACCGCCTTTAAGAGAGGCACCGCCGGTATGTTCTATAAGCTAATGCAGCTGCTTGGGGTGGATATAGTTGACAATCACGCTGACTATCGCCTTATGTCAAAAAGAGCAGTTGAGGCATTATCTCAGTTTAAGGAGGTAAATTTATTCCTCCGGGGCATTGTAAAGCAGATAGGCTTTAAGAGTGATATTGTATATTACGAAAGAAGCGAACGCTTTGCAGGTGAATCAAAGTATCCCCTTAAAAAGATGCTTTCCTTTGCCTTTGACGGTATCACCAGCTTTTCGATAAAGCCAATAAGACTGGTTACCGTGCTTGGCTTTGTGGTATTTCTTATAAGCATAGGCTTTATAATCTACACCATAGTTTCAAATATACTTGGTATTACCGTGGCAGGCTGGAGCAGTCTTATGTGCTCTCTTTGGTTTTTGTCGGGACTTCAGATAATGGCTCTCGGCATTGTGGGCGAATATATCGGAAAGATATATACAGAGGTAAAGAAAAGACCTAAGTTTATAATAGATGAATATAAAAGGCATGAATAAGAAAAACCGGAGGATATCCTCCGGTTTTATTTTTTATAATGCCCAGCCTACTATTGTGGATGAATAATTGTATTTAACAGTTCCGTCGGGGTATTTGTAATAGCTGCAAAGCCTTAAATAATGCTTTGTGGCATAGGGATAGGAAAGAGTGTACTGAGTGGTATTAAGATCGGTAATTGTAGCCTTGTTTTCCCACTTGCCTTCGCTTATTTCCTCCTGGATGATATATCCGGTTACCTTGTCGGTTTTTTCCCAATGCACCGTTACACTATCCTCTGATGTGGCAAGAAGCCTCAGCCTTACCACGGGAGGCAGGGTCTTTGCTGTAAGAGAAACAGGATTACTGTATATATTTGTGCTGTTTACAGTCTTATAGGACTTTATTCTGAAATTGCACTGTGTGCTTGGTGAAAGACCGGATATTGTATAGCTTCCGGAGGTCTTACCGCTTATTGTTGACGCTGTTACCCATTTTCCGGATGAATATTGCTCTATTACATAACCGGTTACAGCTGAATCAAGGGTCCATGAAAGTGTAACGCTGTCAGCAGCAGACTGACTTACCTTAAATCCGCTTACCACGGAGGGCTTTGTATACACCTCAATGTTGGTGTAGCTACTGCAATAGCATACATTTTCATTATATTTATAGCTCATTACCCTGAATTTGAATGAAGTCGCCGATGAAAGATTTTTCACCGTATAGGAAAGAGTATCGTTGCTTGTTATCTTTTTAAGTCTTACCCATGAGCCGTTTTTATACTGCTCTACCACATAGCCCTGTGCTGAGGGTGCCTTGCTCCAGCTAAGGGTTACATTACCGTTGCTGTCAACTGATGATTTAAGGTTAGTAACCGCCCTGGGCTTAGTGTAATAGCTTCCGTATACATAGGAGCTGCGATAGCACTTGTCGTTGATATAAGTAAAGCTCATTACTCTGAAATTGTACTTTGCAGAGGGGCTGAGTTCATTTGCGGTATAGGAGGTTATATTATTATCTCCAAGTCTTGCAACTCTGACCCATTTGCCGTTCTTATACTGTTCAACCACATATCCCTCTGCCGAAGGATTTTTATCCCATTTAAAGGTAAGGGATGTGCTGCCCCTTGCGGTTAATCTCATATTAGTAACAGCAGAGGGTATTGTATTGGTATAAGCATAGGTATATTCACCCTGATAGCAAACACCGGATACATATTTGAATGCCTTTACTCTGAACTGACATAAAGCAGAGGATGAAAGGTTCTTTGCTGTAAATGTGGTGGTGGAATTATCGGCTATTCTTCCTATTCGTTTCCATACACCGTTTATTTTCTGCTCTACCACATAGCCTTCGGCTGTGGGATTTCTATTCCAGAAAAGCTTTATACTGTCGCTTCCCTGTGACACAACCTTAAGTCCTGTAATCCGGGTGGGATGATATGTATTCTGAACATAGGAATATTCACTGCAACTGCACATTCCGGTAGAATAATCATACGCCATTATTCTGAACCTGTAATTATAGGGGCTTACTCCCTCCACTTTAAAAGAGGTTATATTATTATCGGTGAGCTTTTTAATTCTTACCCATTTTTCGTTCTTATACTGCTCTATAACATATCCCTCTGCCATGCTGTGTTTATTCCAGCCGAGAAGCACATAATTACTTCCGCGACCTCTGACAGAAAAGCCTGTTACGGCTGTAGGACGGGTGGAATAATTTATATAGGTATAGGGACTTAAATTACAGGTTTTTTCGTCATAAATAAAGCTCAGCACTCTCAGCTTATATGGGGTATCCTCGCTAAGACCGGTTACATGGAAGAAATTGACGCTGTTATTTCCTATGCGGCCTATTCTCGTCCATTTGCCGTCAATGTATCTTTCAACCACATATCCGTCAACCGCTGTGTTTTTATTCCAGGAAATAAGGATATTATCAGCACCTGCTGAGGTTACGGTAAGCCCCTTCGGAGATGCCGGCTTTGTCTTACAGGTGAAATAGACACTGCCACTGCCGTAGCATTTTCCGGATACATACTTATAAGCCCATACTTTGAATTTATATTCGGTGTAGGCATTAAGTGACCCTACGGTAAAGGAGGTGGTGGTGTTATTGCTTATCTTTCCCTGTCTTACCCATTTACCGTTAAGATAACATTCAACCACATATCCCTCTGCGGTAGAATTATTATCCCAGCTAAGTGTTACAGCGGTATCGGTTATTTTTGAAGCCTTAAGACCTGTTACCGATGAGGGATTGGTAACAAGGGTGCTGTATATATAATCACTTGTATAGCATACGCTATTCTGATACTTAAAGGTCATAAGTCTGAACTTATAGGTGGTAACAGCCGAAAGACCGATTACCTTAAATGCAGTAACATCGTTGCTTCCTATTCGTCCTATTCTCGTCCATTTGTTGTCCTTATACTGTTCAATTACATAGCCCTCTGCCGAAGGCTCCATGTTCCAGCTTAATGTAATTGAGGTATCGGTTCTTGCCTTTACTGTAAGGCCGGACACCTTAGCAGGCCTTGTATAACAGTTAATAGCGGTATATACGCCGTCAAAGGTAACATCGCTTATTTTTATGTAGGGCTTTACTCTGAACTTATTGTTTGATGAGGGGGCAAGATTGGTTATTTTATAGGCTGTGGATTTATTGCCCTCTGCTGTGGCAAGCTTTGTCCATTTGTCGTTAACATACACTTCAAGGATATAACCATCCGCCTTATCAACGCTGCTCCAGGAAAGGGCAACATAGTCTGAGCCCCTTTGGGTAACATTTATTTCCGCCACCGGAGGAAGTGCCACATCCTCATATCCCGAAACATTAAAGCTGATATTATAAACCTGATTATTAAACACCGCCTGCAAGGTATGAGTGCCGTCTTTCCAGCGGCTTTGCGACTGGGTATCTTTTATTTCAAGATCCCCGTAAAGCAGGCTGCAAAGCGTACCTAAGGACATGGTAGCTTCATTTCCGTTTTTATAGGTAACAAGAGCATAAAGCTTTGTCATATCATATACAAAGTGGAAATAAGGCTCTCCCTTGTCGTTATAGGTATAATATCCGTCCTTGCCGAAAACAAGATTATTACCCCCGTCCGCCATATAAAAATATATGCTTGCTACCGGGTTTTCTATAATCTTAAAATCAAATGTGCCGGTAACACCGCCCACAGTTATACTGCCCTTGTGAGTGCCTACGGCGAGGTTTCCCTCAGCATGGGAAAATACCGGCTTATAGCCTGTTTTTTCCTCTATGTTGTAATTTGTGTATTTAGCGGTTGTGCCGTTTGAATAGGTAAGAGTGATATAATAATCCTCCTTATCAAGGTCATACTCAAAACGGCTGTATATCTTGCCCTTACTGTCAGCAGCAAGTCCCTTACTGCCACTTAGCTCATAAATAAGCTCTATATCCCTCATGGGGGTAACTGCAACTGCGGTAATACTGTTATTAGCAACAGTATAATTTACCGTTGCGCTGAAATTACCGAGGCTGTATGTTACAGGATATACTCCATTTCCCCAAGGGGTATTATACTGCCCGTCGCTTACGGTAAAGGAAAGGGAATTATCTGCACAATACTGTGTTATTTCATTTCCCTTAAGAGTGGCTGTATTGCCGCTTTTATAGGTTATTTTCAAGGTGAGATTATCTTTATCATATACATCATAGAAAGAATAACTCTTATAAGCGTTTGTGTTGTTATCCCATATCTGCCTTTTTATTATATCCGAATTATCAAGAATGGTATCGGCAGGAGTAACGCTTATAGATTTAATATCCTCTGCACCAAAAGTTTGCATGGCAAAAAGACCCACTGTAACAATAAGCACAATTACAGTAAGCAGGGGTATTATAATTTTGCCTGCAATAATTCTTTTGTTGCTCATAAGTCCTCCGAAAATCTGTTATTTATTATTCCTTGCAAGTCCTATAATATCTTTGATTTTCAGTAAATTTCCCGTATGTAATATGATCTGATGATATACCTTTGCCACTAAAAGAGTGGTAAGTACGGTAACTAATATAAGTATTCCAACGCCCGCTAATTTCAGCCCTAAAGCCATATTCTCTGTAAGCATGGCAGAAGGTAACGCAAAGGGAGATGATATCGGGAATACATAAATGAATATCTGAAGGGGGCTTAGCTGTGTTGTCATAGCACCAGTGCCCTCAGATACGCTCATGGCCATATTCATAGGCATATAGGATAAGAAGAAGCCTATAACACCTATCATGCTGTAGGGCTGTAAGGCGCTTTGAAGATCCTCTGCTCTTGATACGCAGGCGCCGAAAAGTCCTGCCAGCATGGAGTAGAATATAAAGCCTGTAATAAAGGTTATAATTACAAGTATAATATCTATTGCCGAAATCTCTGAAAATGAGGAGGCAAAGGCATTCATTATCTCTATGGCCGTCTGATCCTGTACCACATTTTCCATTCCGGCAAGTATGCCCTCGGCAACAGGGGTGAAAATAACCACACCGCCTAAGGCCAATGTGCCGAATATAAGAACCTGTAAAATAGCTACACAGCCCATGGCTATTACCTTGCCCACTATAACAGCAAGGGGTCTTACGCTTGTAAGCAGTAATTCCATTACCCTGCTTATTTTCTCCATGGCAACTGACTGTGCCACCATTGAGCCGTAGGAAAAAATAAGCATAAATAAAACTATTGCCGCAAACATACCTATAAGCGTCTTTGCTATCATCTGGTCAAAGCTCTGGGTATCCTCGCCTATTACTATAACTGAAGAGTCCACAGGCATTGTAATGTTTTCTGCCTCTTCCATGGTAATATCCGCAAACTGATAACGCAAAGCGTTAAAGCTCTCATAGAATAACCCCACAAGGGTATCTCCCGTTTCTTCGGATACTGAGCCGTCCGCCGGAAGTCCTATATTTATGCTTGCTCTGTTTTCCTCTTTGGTAATATTGACGCTTACCACATTGGTGCCGTTTTTTACCGTTTCAAGATAAGTCCCATCAGGGTCATCCTTATTTGCTATGGTAAAATTAAGCCCAAAGGTATCCGCAAACATCTGATAGCCCTCGGGGTCTGTAATGCCGGTGGTATCCTGTACATATATTGTGTCTAACTTTGCTACTTCAGTAAGATCCGCCACATCGCCGCCTTCGGTTTCTGATGCGGCAATTACCGGTATAAAGGTAATAAGGGTGGATACGCCAAGGAATAAAACAGCAATTATTATGGTACTTATAATAAAGGATTTTGACCTTATTGTCTGTAAAAATGTGAATTTAAATACCTTCTGCCAGCCTAAGATACTCATATAGCCACCACCTCTTCTCCGTCAGCCTTTTTAACTGATTCAACAAATAATTCATGAAGGGAGGGCTCTCTTAACTCATATCTTATTATGGTGAAGTTGTTTTCAACAGCCCTTTGTAAAAGCTGTTTTGCCTGATCCTCCTGCTGTATGCGGAAAGTGGTAAGCTCCGGGGTATTTTCCACCGGGTTAAGTCCGCACTGTGCCGCTAAGGGGATAATATCCTCCTCGCACTTTACAGCAAGGTTTACTCTGCCGTAGCTTTTCTTTATTTTGTTAAGATTTCCCTGTAATACCGGGCGGCCGTGGTGAAGTATGGTAAGATCCTCACAAAAGTCCTCTATTACCGGCATCTGGTGACAGGACATTATTATATACTTGCCCTTTTTTATCTCCTCATTTATAACCGTCTTGAAAAGATCCGCATTAACAGGGTCAAGACCGCTTAAGGGCTCATCTAAAATAAGTAACTCCGGATTGCTCATAAGGGCTATAATAAGCTGAATTTTCTGCTGGTTACCCTTTGACAGCTGTTCGGGGCGCTTATCTCTGTATTCTGTAAGCTCCAGTCTTTCAAGCCAGTAGTCCATGGCGGATTTAATATCCGGCTTTCTCATGCCCTTAAGCTCCCCGAAATAGGTAAGCTGCTCGGAAATTTTATACTTGGGATAAAGTCCTCTTTCCTCCGCTAAGTAGCCTACGCTATGGGTAAATGGGGAAAAGCTCTCCCCGTTCCAAAGCACTTCTCCGCTGTTCTTGCTCAGCATACCTAAGATAATTCTTATGGTGGTGGATTTTCCTGCTCCGTTGGTGCCTAAAAGGGCATATACCCCCGGCTCCTCCATGGAAAAGGATAAATCCTGAAGTGCCGTAAAATCCCCATATTGCTTTGAAATATGGGAAACCGTCAGTGCCATATATTTTTCCTCCTTTGGTATATTTACAATTTATTTTATCATATTAAGCAGCCTGTGTCAATAATTCCGCCTCTTAAAGTATACCACCATAGGCCCTTTATTTCAATGGAAATTACATAAAAGAAAAAAGCCAATGATTTCATTGGCTTTAATATTTATGCAATTCCCATAGCCCCTGCAACAGTCATATATATCATGGGAAGAACCGGCAGGGTTATCATTGATAAAATAGTGGTGGCGGCAAAAAGTTCTGAGCTGTAGCCTGCGTTTCTGCCGTATTTTAATGCCAGCATTGTACATAATGCGGCTGTGGGGCAGGCTGTGGCAAGGATATTTACTCCTCCTATCATGGTGTCTGTTCTCATAACAAGGCATACCGCCATAATAAGCGCCGGCAATAGTATCAGCTTAATAAAGCAGATATAGTATAGCTTTGGCTTTTTGATCGCCCCGGAAAATTTAACGGTGGCAATGGTAGAGCCTGCTATTATCATGGCAAGGGGGGTATTAAGATTGCTTAAATGACCTGCAAAGGTAAGCAGTAAATGGGGCAAGGTGAAATTAACCAAAAACAGCACCAATCCCACAACGGTTGCTATAAGGCTTGGGGATAAAAGGGATTTAACCATGCTTTTAAATTCAAACCTTCCACCCTTCATAAGCACTACCCCGTGGGTCCAGGCTAAAATATTGAACATGGTAACATAGGCGGTAAGATAGAATACCCCGTCTGCCCCATATACACCGTCAATAAGGGGTATGCCCATAAAGGCACAGTTTGAATATATGGCGGAAAATCTCTCTACGCTTATATTGTCCTTGTCCTTGCCTCTGACTATCAAGGGAACAAGCACAAAGGCTATTATGTAGCTTATTACTGACAGCAAAAAGGACATAAGCAGTCCCGAAAGCATTTTTTCGTCAAATTCCTTTTGATAGGACACCAGTATAACTGTGGGAAGTACAAAGTTTATAACCAAAGCGGACAGCTTTTTTGTGGAATCCTCATCAAGTATTTTCATTTTTCTTGCCGCAAATCCTACGGCACAAAGCATGGCCATTATAACGACCTGCTCTATAATATCAACAGCAATTTCCATAATAAACAACTCTCCTGACAGTCTTATTATACTACTAATGAAAGTCAAAATCAATAACAAAAAGCTCCCCGAAAAAATTTTTTCGGGGAGTGAATATTATTCTGTTCTGAGGGCTGTAACAGGGTCCTTGTTGGATGCCTTTTTAGCAGGAATAAGTCCTGCAATAAGGGTAAGCACCATGCTTATTACTACCAGTATTACACCACCCTGCCAGGGCAGTACGCAAACATTTGCAATACCTGTAATGGACAGGATTATAAAGTTTGCCGGGATAGTAAGCAATAATGTTACAAGTATACCTATAAGACCTGCCGTAAAGCCTACGATAAGTGTTTCTGCGTTGAATACACGGGAAATATCTCTCTTTGATGCACCCATAGCACGAAGAATACCGATTTCCTTTGTACGTTCAAGTACGGAAATATAGGTGATAATTCCTATCATTATGGATGAAACCACAAGGGAGATAGCCACAAAGGCAATAAGTATGGCGCTGATAGCGTTTATGATAGTGGTTACAGATTCCATCATAAGACCGATAAAGTCGGTATATCTTATCTGTAATTCCTCCTTGCCCTCTGCCTTTACCTTGTCATTGTATTCCCTTATAATACGCTCTATTTCTTCCTTTGCCTCAAAGTCCTTGGGGAATATTTCAATCATAGAGGGGGTTTCTATTGAGGTAACGCCCAGCTTTTCAAGGTTGCCCTCGTATGTAGCCTCGCTGTCGGTGGCGGGCATGGCATTTTTAAATGCCTCAACTATCTGCTCCTCAGTCATACCTGCCGCCTGAGCCTGCTTTAGCTGTTCAGTCATTTTAGCCTGATCCTCCGGAGGGAGTGTAGCTATAAATGCCATGATGTCATCCATGGTAAGCTCTTTTTCCTCCTCCTCGGTTTCAAAGGGAAGGCCTGTGAATATATCCGTATCGGGATTTTCCTGCTGTTCCTTTACGATTTCGCTGTCATTTACCTTGCCGATAAGATATTCAACAAGGGAATGGGTATAGCCTATTACCATATTGGGGGAGGTCTGCACTATGTCATTTTCACCAGGGCGGATAATACCTACTACCTTTATTTCCTCAGACTTAGAGCAAATATCGTTCATATAGATGTCATCCTTGGACTTATCTACCCAGATATCATTTTCCTTCTGATAGAAATCCCCGTTAAACACCAGTCTGAACTTCATATCCATAAGCTCATCAAAGGTGAAGGTGTGGATGGAGTTATCTATATCTATCTTGTCTGTCTGATCCTTAAGGGCATTTTTAAATGCCTCAATAAGCTCTGTATCATCAAGAAGACCTAAGTTATAAAGGGCATAGTCGCTTATCTTGTTATCCTCGTTTACAATGACTACTACCTCATTGTACTTTTCGGGCATTCGGCCCTCCAGCACCTCGTACTGTCCTGCAAGAAGCTCCGGATTGTCTATAAGCTCACCCCATACGCTGTAGGTGGAATTCATCATGCTGTACATCATCTCTGAGCTTGCAAGGGCATTGTTCATGCCTAACTTATTCATAAGCTGTGCAGGATTTACCTGTAAAAGACCGTTTACTCCGTCTGTACGGAATACATTTACCCTGGTGGAATAGCTGTATCTTATATCGGTAACATAGTCGTTTATCTCTATTCCCTCGCCCTCTAAGTATTCCTTAAAGGATTTAAGGTCGTTGCTTTGTACCTGTGTCGCCATCATGTTAAGCATGGTGCTCATCATATTAAGTGAGGTTACTTCGCCGGGCTTTGGCTCAGGCTTATTTTCCTCTTCTTTCGACATGGTTACAGACATACTTAGATCCATAGCGCTGCTTTGAATACTTATAGGATAGCTTGAAAGGGTATCCTCCTCAACCGACTTTATAAAAAGCTGTGCGCCGGAGGAAAGGGCAAGAATCATAGCTATACCGATAATACCTATACTTCCCGCAAAGGAGGTCATAAAGGTTCTGCCCTTTTTGGTAAGAAGATTGTTAAGGCTTAAGGAAAGGGCTGTTAAAAAGGACATAGAGGGCTTCTTTGTCTTTTTCGATGCCTTTTCTTCCTTAGGCTTTTTCTCCTTGCTGTGGTCATAGGGGTTAGAATCATCTATCACCTTACCGTCAAGAAGCCTTATTATACGATTGGAATACTGCTGGGCAAGCTCCGGGTTATGGGTAACCATAATAATGAGCTTATCCTTTGATATTTCCTTCAGTATCTCCATTATCTGAACGCTGGTTTCACTGTCAAGTGCGCCGGTGGGCTCATCCGCAAGAAGAATATCCGGGTTATTTACAAGGGCTCTTGCAATAGCTACTCTTTGCATCTGTCCGCCGGACATCTGATTGGGCTTTTTATAAAGCTGATCTCCAAGTCCAACCTTTTCAAGAGCCTGCTTTGCTCTTTGTCTTCTCTTCTGCTTTGATACACCGCTTAATGTAAGGGCAAGCTCTACATTTGACAGTACAGTCTGGTGGGGAATAAGATTATAGCTCTGGAATACAAAGCCTATTGAATGGTTACGGTAGGCATCCCAGTCGGAGTTTTTAAACTGCTTTGTGGATTTTCCGCCGATTATCAAATCTCCCTCTGTGTATCTGTCAAGACCGCCTATAATGTTAAGTAATGTAGTCTTACCGCAGCCGGACTGACCGAGAATAGATACAAACTCACTTTCACGAAAATCAATGCTTACACCCTTTAAGGCGTGTACCACATTGTCTCCTACCTTATAGTCCTTGACTATATTTTTAAGCTCTAACATATTTTCCCTCTTTTCGGTATTTGCTGTTTATTTCAAGCCTGCCGTATTTACGGAGGCAATAAGCCTCTTTTTCTCTTTTTCCTTTTCCTCTGAAGGAATATCCGGAAGATAGATACGAAAATCAGTACCCTCTCCCTTTTGGCTATCCACCTCTATTCTGCCAAAGCAAAGGTCAATAATTCTCTTTACCATGGCAAGCCCCAGACCGTTTCCGCCGGTGGCTCTGGAATAATCTCCCTGATAGAATTTTTCAAACATACGGGACTTGGTGGTTTCGTCCATGCCTATACCGTTATCCTTTACCGATATAAGCACCTCCTCATTGTCCTGAGGATTTTTTGTAAGGGTGATATTTATCTCTCCCCCGGGCTCGGTATACTTTACCGCATTTCCGATAACATTAAGAAATACCTGTCTCAGCATTTCCGCATTACCGTAATACTTTATGGCGTCTAACTCAGGTATCACCGCTATGTCCTTTTTCTCCCACTGTTCCTCTAAAAGCAATATGCTCCGTCTTATTTCCTCGTCCAGCTCAAACTCCGATTTATCGGAAATTATATCCTGATTTTCAAGGCGGTTTAAGGTAAGGATATTACCGGAAAGATGTATAAGCCTTTGGGATTCCGCCGCTATTATATCAATATACTCCTGCTCCTGCTCCTTTGTAAGGCCGCCCTTTTTAAGCTGCTTTGCAAAGCCGTATATTGACACCATGGGGGTTTTAAACTCATGGGAGAAGTCGTTTATAAAGTCATTTCTGAAAAGCTCTGTATTTTCCAGCTCCTGTACCATCTTGTTGAAATTGTTCTGTATATCAAATATCTCCGAATTGGTGGAGTTATTTTCAAGCCTTACGGAAAAATCCCCCTTTGCCACCTTCTTCATGCCGTTTTTAAGGTCATTAAGGGGTTTTAACAGCAGTCCGGATAACAATGCCGACAAAAAGCTACCAAGTATTATACATGAGCACATCAGCAAAAGGGGTGACATAAGAGGATAAAATTTGTCCTGCTTTATAAGTCCCATGCTGTCAAGCACATGATATAAAACCACACTTATACCACCTGCAAAAAGCATAATGCCGAATACAAACAGCACCACATAGGCATTAAGGGAGCGATATTTTCTCTGCTCCTCGTTGTTAAATCTTTTCTTTGGCATAATTACTCCCGGGGCTGTTTTAATACAGCCTTATAGCCAAGTCCCCTTACGGTAACTATCTCAAAGTCCTCATTATCACGAAATCTTTCACGAAGGCGGTTTATATGTACATCAATGGTACGCTCCTCGGATTCGGTGGCAATATCCCACAATTCGTCCATAAGCTGACGCCTTGTGAATATCTTATTCTGATAGGAAAGCAGCTTAAACAAAAGCATAAATTCCTTGTTGGGAAGCTCATACACCTTATCTCCGCAGGTAACAGTAAGGGAATCATAGTCAAGCACCGTACCCCCTGCCACAAGCCTGTGTTCATTTGCTATATTGGATCTTCGTAAAAGTGCGGAAATTCTTAAAAGCATTTCCTCATCATCAACAGGCTTTACCATATAGTCATCTGTTCCTGCCTTAAAGCCTGCTATCTTATCAGCAGGTGTTTCCCTTGCGGTAACCATAAGCACGGGAATATTGCTGTTTATGGCTCTTAATGTTCTTACAAACTCATAGCCGTCCATTCTGGGCATCATAACATCAAGCAAAATAAGGTCCACATGCTGTTTTTCCATTACCTCAAAGGCATCAAGACCGTCTACTGCCGGTATCGGCTCATAGCCGTGCTGTGAAAGTACGGTACACATCAGCTTTCTGGTGTTCTTATCGTCTTCAACTACCATTATACGAAACATAGTAAACATCCTTTCCTGCTTATTTAATAACCCATATTATAACACCCGTTATTTAATTAAAGATTAACTTTTTTGTAAAAATATTTAATATTTAATAAATCAAACAAAAATAAAACCCTGCCTTCCGACAGGGTTTTCAAACAATTACTTGTCAAGATTGTACTTCTTCTTGAACTTGTCAACACGTCCGCCTGTGTCTACTAACTTCTGCTTACCTGTGAAGAAAGGATGGCACTTTGAGCAGATTTCTACCTTAATATCCTTCTTGGTAGAACGTGTTTCGATAACCTCGCCGCAAGCGCACTTAATAGTGGTGGGCTCGTAGTTAGGATGGATACCTTCTTTCATGATGTCACCTCCCGATTTTGAGTACATCTAAATTACAGCATAATGCTATGATTTCAGAATAATGGCATAATTCACGCCTGGATTAAAATTATAGCATAGTTTGAAAATAATTTCAATAGACTTAATAAATTTTTTACAAAATCCACTATTTTTTAATTATCAGCCTACGATTTTTGTAAAATCTGCTGAAAGCTCAGCCTGCTTAGCAGCCGCATCCTCTACGCTTGTACCTACTGTGGTGTAGTAAAGCTTGATCTTGGGCTCTGTGCCTGAGGGTCTTACAACTACGCTGGCATTGTTTTCAAGATAAAGGGTGATAACATTTGACTTGGGAAGTGTAAGGGTGGTGGTTGTACCTGCCACAAGATCAGTCTTTGTGCTCTGCTTGTAGTCAGCCATGCCGATAACCTTGCTTCCTGCAATAGCCTTGGGATAGTCGGTTCTTAACTTATCCATGATTTCGTTCATCTTTATCATACCGCTTTCGCCCTCAAACTGGAAGGTTTCAAGCTTGTTGCAGTAGTAACCGTATTCCTTGTACATATCAGCTCTTGCCTGTACCATGGAGATACCCTTTGATCGGTAGTATGCCGCCATTTCACAAATAAGCATGGAGGCTACAACTGCGTCCTTATCTCTTACATAGCTTCCTGCAAGGTAGCCGTAGCTTTCCTCAAAGCCGAAGATATATCTGTCCTGCTCGCCCTTATCCTCAAGGAAGCCTATCTGTTCACCGATAAACTTAAAGCCGGTAAGAACCTCATAAAGCTCAACGCCGTACTTTTCGGCAATAGCCTTAACAAGGTCGGTGGTAACTATTGTCTTTACCGCAACGGGATTTTTGGGCATTGTGTCCTTTGCGATTCTTTCCTTGCAGATATATTCAAGAAGCATAGCGCCTACTTCGTTACCGGTAAAGAGAACATAATCATCTCCGTCGGGAACTGCAATACCCACTCTGTCGCTGTCAGGGTCGGTAGCAAGAAGTAAGTCGGGCTTTACTGTCTTACAAAGCTCTAAACCTAAGGTAAGAGCCTCTCTTATTTCGGGGTTGGGGTAAGGACAGGTGGTAAAGTTGCCGTCGGGCATTTCCTGTTCCTTAACTACCGTAACATCATTGATGCCGATTTCCTTTAAAATTCTTCTTACGGGCTTGTTGCCTGCGCCGTTAAGGGGTGTATATACCACCTTAAGACCACTTTCGGGACAAAGCTCGGGATGAATGGACTGTGCCTTTACATTGGCAATATAATCATCAATTACATCATTACCGATATAGCTTATCTTGCCTTCCTTTACACATTCCTCAAAGTCTGCTGTCTTAACATCGGCAAATATATCCAGCTTGTCGATTTCGCTTAAAATAGCCTCAGCAGCCTCAAGTGTTACCTGGCATCCGTCATCGCCGTAAACCTTGTAGCCGTTGTACTTTGCAGGGTTGTGGCTTGCTGTAAGAATGATACCTGCATCACAGTGAAGTGCTCTTACTGCGAAGGACAGCATGGGAGTGGGCATAAGCTCAGGGTAAATGTGAGCCTTAATGCCGTTTGCCGCAAAAATAGCCGCTGCGTGCTTTGCGAATTTATCTGACTTAATACGGCTGTCATAAGCAACAGCTACGCTTAAATCAGCCTTGCCTGTATTTTTAAGATAATTTGCAAGACCCTGTGTAGCCTTGCCTACGGTGTAAACATTCATTCTGTTTGTGCCTGCACCGATAACGCCACGAAGACCGCCTGTACCGAATTCAAGATCTCTGTAGAAACGATCGTTAATTTCCTCATCCTTGCCGGCTACACTTGTAAGCTCAGTCTTAAGGTCAGGATCAAGTACGGCCTTTTCAAGCCATTCATTATAGAGAGCTGCGTTCTTATCCATGATATTTTTCCTTTCTCGATATACGGCATTATGCCGATTTTTTCCGTTACATCAAGTATAACATCTTTTAATTAAAAATGCAAATGAATTTAGCTTATTTTATAAAAAAATTCTTCCCTTTTAAAAGGCGGTTTTTGTTGAAATTTCCATTGTTTTGTAATATAATAGTTACATATAATTTACTTAAAAGGGGTGTAAATATGTATTCCAAGGTAAACGGCATGGGGCTTTTCGGCATGAATGCCTTTTTAGTCACCGCTGAAATCATTACACAAAAGGGTCAGCCTGCCTTTGATATAGTGGGACTTGGAGATCTGGCGGTACAGGAAAGCCGCACAAGGGTAAAGGGAGCCTTAGCCCAGATAGGCATAGGCATTTCCGCCCAGAGAATAACCGTAAACTTAGCTCCTGCGGATGTGAAAAAATGCGGCTCGCTTTATGACTTTACCATTATTGCCGCTGTTTTAAAGGTAAATGACTTTATAGATGAGGATACAGACGATGCCGCCTTTATAGGGGAGGTTTCCCTCGGAGGTGAGCTTATACATACAAGCGGCATATTAACCATGGCCATTGCCGCTAAAAGAGCCGGACTTAAAAGGATATTCGTTCCCTTTGATGATGCCAGGGAGGCATCTGTTGTGGAGGGGCTTACGGTTTATCCCGTAAAGAATATCCGCAGTCTGTTAAACCACTTCACCGGCAGAGAAAAAATCACCCCTGCACCCCCTTATGCACACCTTGGCATAAAGCCCACACTGCTTGATTTTGAGGATGTAAAGGGTCAGCAGTCAGCCAAAAGAGCCCTTGAGGTGGCGGCAGCAGGCTTTCATAATGTTCTTCTTATAGGCCCTCCCGGTACAGGTAAAAGCATGATCTCAAAAAGGCTTCCCTCTATTTTACCGCCCATGTCCTTTGATGAAAGCATAGAAACCACCGGCATACACTCAATAGCCGGTACCTTAGACAGGGAAAATCCCATTATCAATACAAGACCCTTCAGGGCAGTATCCCATACCGCCTCTGCAATAGGTCTTATAGGAGGAGGCAGTGTGCCAAAGCCGGGAGAAATTTCCCTTGCCCATAACGGTGTATTGTTTTTAGATGAGCTTCCCGAATTTGACAGAAAAACCCTTGAAACCCTGCGACAGCCCTTAGAGGACGGTGTTATCACCATATCAAGAGCCCAGGGCTCGGTTACTTACCCTTGTGATATAATGATGGTAGCCGCCATGAATCCCTGTCCCTGCGGTAACTACGGTAATCCCAAGGCTCATTGCTCCTGTTCTCCGCAGGCTATACAAAAGTATTTAAGTAAGATAAGCCGCCCCATACTTGACAGAATTGATATTCAGGTGGAGATGCCTCAGTTAAGCTATGAGGAGGTAAGCAACAGCTCAAAGGGTGAGCCCAGCAAGGAAATTCTTGCAAGGGTAATGGAGGCAAGAAAAATCCAGGAGAAACGCTTTGCCGGTACAGATGTACGGGCAAACTCAAAAATTCCTCCCTCACTTCTTGCGGAAATGTGCCCCTTGGAGCCGGCGGCTAAAAAACTGCTGTCTGATTGCTTTGATAAGCTGGGACTGTCCGCAAGAGCCTATGACAGACTGCTTAAGGTAGGCCGTACCTGTGCGGACCTGGCAGGCTCGGAGGTTATAAGAAAGACTGATATTGCCAATGCAATAGCCTTTCGCTCCCTTGACAGAAAATACTGGAATATATAACTTAAACGCCACTCAGATCCCACTTTGGGGTCATTTCAAGGGTGGCGCTTTCCTTTTGCTGAGTAAAGCCGTTAAATCCAAGACTTGCGGCATAATCGGTAACGCTGTTATATTCAAAGGTGGTAAGCCGTCTTGAAAGCTCCTTTATTTGAAGTGCCTTATAGCAAGGGGTATACTGCCTTAAAAGGCTTATAAGTATATCATCCGGGGAAAAAATTTCCCTTATATCATCCAGTACTGCCATAGAATCATGGCGACAGCCGGGCAATATCATGTGCCTTATAATAACACCTTTGGTCATCATTCCCTCATTGTCAAAGGTAGGACGTCCCACCTGGAAAAACATTTCATATATAGCCTTTTTTACTATTTCCGGGTAATTTTCAGCCCCGGAATATTTTTTTGCAAGCTCCCCGCTGTGATACTTAAAATCAGGAAGATATATATCCACAAGCCCTGAAAGGGATTTAAGGCTGTCTATATCCTCATATCCTCCGCAGTTATACACCACCGGTATATAAAGCCGGGACTTTACCCTTTTTAATGCTTCCCCTATCTTATCGGAAAAATGGGTGGGGGTAACAAGATTTATATTATGCGCCCCCTTATCCTGCAACTGAAGGATAATTTCGCAAAGCCTGTCTGTGGTTATCTCCTTGCCGAATCCTTCCCTGCTTATTGGGGTGTTCTGACAGAAGATACATTTAAGACTGCACCCGGAAAAGAAAATAGTACCGCTGCCCCTTTTACCGCTGATACAGGGCTCCTCTCCGAAATGAAGTCCTGCCCTTGCTATTTTAAGTCCTGCAACACCGCAGACACCTATATTACCATTTTCTCTGTCTGCCCCGCATTTTCTGGGGCAAAGCCTACATTCCATATTTACCTCACTTAAAAAACAGCGTACAGTTTCCTGTACGCCGGTTTTTTATTCCTCTGTTGTGGTGTTATCCTCGGATTCCTCTTCGGATTCCTCTTCGGATTCTTCTTCCTCGGATTCCTCCTTACTGCTTTCGGCAGATGAGGTTTCCTCCTCGGGCTTTTCAAAATTCAGCTTATCGTAGTCATATTCATAAACTACTTCCTCACGCCACTGTGCAAGTGTCTTGTTTGCATTCTGATTTTGTAAGGATTCTAAGATAGTAGCCTGGGTTTCGTCTATTATTTCATCAAGCTCCTCATCGGTTATCTCTGCATCGGATGAATACTGAATGATATAATATCCTCTGTCACTCTTTACAAGGGGGCTTATATCTCCCTTATTTTCAAGGGTATAAACTGCATCGTAAAGATCCTTGTTAAGTGTGGTACTGCCCTTTATTACAGTTACCTCCTGGCTTGCGGCATCGGGACTATATTCGTTGCTGTATTCCTTTAATACATCATCAAAGGATGTGCCGTTCTGAAGCTTCTCATAAGCCGCATTTGCCTTATCCTCAATTTCCTTCAGCTTTTCGTCACGCTTCTTGTCGATTTCCTCATCATCAGCGCCGCTTTCGTTTCTTTCCGCATTAAGCTCAGCTGAATCGGCAGATGAAAGTGCCACAAGAATATACTTTATATTTCTTGTGCCCTCAGGAACCCATACAGTCTGGTACTGGGCATTCTGCTCATACTGGGATACATTGGTATCGTATGCCTTCTTTGCCTCCTCAATGGTGCTCTCAATTACCTTCTTGGCATCCTCTCTTTCAACCTTTATATCCTTGTTTATTTCATTTAAAACCTTTCTTTCGATAAAGGTGGTAGTCTGCCACTTAAGGAAGGTTTCCTCAGATAAGCCAAAACCCTCCATGTAATCTCTGAAAATCTCCTTGGCCTTGTCCTTTACCTGCTGTTCGGTGGCTGTGTCAAGGGTTTCTGACTCTGTGTCGGAGGATTCAATTCCAAGCTCCTCTTTAGCCTGATCCTCAAAGCTCTCACACCAGCCCTCAACATTTTCAAGATATGCCTTTTCAACCTCCTTCATCTCATCCTCGGTAAGGGTATCAAGACCCATTTCCTTAGCCTTCTTAAGGATAATTCTTTCGTTGGTCAGCATATCTATAACAGTCTGTCTTATCTGCTCACAGTAGGGTTCAAAAACAGGGTTTGTTTCATCAAAGCCGTAGTTTGACAGGGTGAAGGAATATTCACCGAAAAATTCCTTGAAGGTAACGTTATAATATTCCTTGTCCTCCTCAGATAAATTCTCTCCCTCAGCCCAGGCGATAATATCATCATCCTTTGCTGTCCAGATTTCTGAGGTGGTGCCTGATGTATCGTTGCTTCCGCTGGAATTTAAAATACTTTCACTACATCCGCAAAAGCTCATGCAAACGGCAAGAATTGCCACTATAACTGCAATTTTCTTTTTCATTTTGTGTTATCCTTTCTGTATACGAAATACTCCGATTTCCTATTATATCAAATGTCTTTCCAAAATGCAAAGCTTTTTTCAAAAAAAGTATATGAATTTTTTGTGAAATAATTGTCACCCTTTTGTATTGCTATGGTTGACATATACTGTTTTTTGGGGTATTCTTTAGTAGCAAAAGAAAGGAGACATTATTATGTCTGATACAAAAAAGAAAAAGCTTGATATTATTTCCATGGTAATGTGCGCATTGTTTGCGGCTATTATCGGCGTTCTGTCACAGGTGGCAATTCCGCTTCCTACCGGTGTTCCGGTAACATTACAGACCTTTACGGTAGCCCTTTGCGGATACTACCTTAAAACAGCAAAGGCAACTATTGCCGCGGCGGTTTATGTGGCGGTGGGAGCCCTCGGCGCACCGGTGTTTGCAAACTTCAAGGGTGGATTTGCTTCCCTTATCTCCCCGGCAGGCGGCTTTTTATTCGGCTTTATAGCAATGGCGGCAATATGCGGTATTACTATAAACGCTCTGCCTAAAGCCGCAAAGCCTGCCTGTGCAATAGGCTTTGGCATATTGGGACTTGCAGCTTGCCATATAGCAGGTGTGATTCAGTATTCGATAGTAATGAGTGTGCCTTTGGGAGAATCCTTTATGCTGGTTTCACTTTCCTTTATAATAAAGGATATAGCAAGTGTAGTAGCCGCATATTTAGTTACCATTCCCTTACTTAAAGCAACCGCATCCGTAAGAAAAGAAAGCTCAGCAAAAGCATAAATCAAAAACCACTGTATTTACAGTGGTTTTCTTTTTATATACCTTCTGCCTGGCTTAAATATAATTTCTCAATATCCGCTATAGCTCTGCCCCCTGCTCTGTTATAGCGGTTTATTATTATGGTGTCGTCATTTATTATTGTGGGGGCTTCCCTGCAGGTCATGAAAATATCAATTCCCGTACTTTTTATGGTATCCACCGCCCCCTGTGAAATTATCCCGTAGGGAAAGGCAAAGGAGGTGGGAAATACCCCGTATTCCCCTAACTTATTTATAAGCCTTGCGGTGTCGGAATATAGAATAGCCCTGTATTCCTCGTCAGTTTCCCCGGGATTTTTACCACAGCCCTGTCTTGTACTGTCAAAGCCGTGCATACTATAGGTGTGAAGCCCTATCTCTATCTGATTTTTATATTGGGAAAGCCTTGCTATTTCCTCCCATGTAAGATAGGAATAGGAAAGATTTTTCTCTTTTTGTGAAAGCTCCGAATATTTATCGGTATAATCTCCCACAATATTGATAGTGGCTTTAAGCTGATACTTTTGCAATAAGGGCAGCACATATTCTAGTCCGGTTTCATAGCCGTCATCAAAGGACAAAATCACCGCCTTTTTTGATAACATTCCCCCGTTTTGCCTTATGGCCTTTATTTCCGAGGGGAGATATGAGGTGTAATTATTATCCCTCAGCCATTTAAAATCCGCCTCTAATTCCTCATAGGTAACCACATATTCCCCGGCGACGGACTTGTCCTTTAAAACCTGGTGATACATTATGCCAAGCACCGTATCCGCACTTTTTATATCAAAGGTGGCGGCGGTGAGAAGTGCAAGAGTTAAAACAGTAATTAAAATTCCTGTCAATATAAATATAATCGCTTTTTTGCCATAAGTCATACATCTGTTACCCCCTTTTATTAGAGTATTTGTACATTTTTATATTATATTCACCGGGGGCTATGATTTTTCCTTGACAAAAAATTGTCAATTTGTTATAATTACTTTGACAGAAATCAATTAACCAATTTTCAGCATAACGAGGTAGTATAAAATGGTAAGTTCTGTAAAGGTTACGGTTATCGTACCTGTGTATAATGTGGAGAAGTATGTGGCAAGATGTCTTGACTGCCTTGCAGGTCAGGATTTTGATGATTGCTACGAAATTCTTATAATCAATGACGGGGCAAAGGACAGCTCCCCGGTTATTGCAAGGGAATATTGCAAAAAATACCCCTTTATGAGGATGATAGATAAAGAAAACGGCGGTTTATCCTCAGCAAGAAATATGGGTATAAGACACGCAAGGGGAGAATTTATCGCCTTTGTGGACAGCGACGACTATGTGACCAAGGACTATATTTCTAAGCTTTACAGCGCCGCTGTAAATAATGATGCGGATATAGTTTGCTGTAACTATTTCAACACCGATGAGAAGGATAGGTCAGCGCCCTATCTTTTAAATCACCCCTTTGATGCAATGGACGGAAAAACCGCCATGAAGGCTATTATTATTGATGTTACGGTAAGAACCTACACCTGGAACAAGCTGTACCGCAAAAGTCTGTTTACTGATAACGGCATTTATTTCCCGGAGGGTATGACCTTTGAGGATGTGGCCTGCATACCAAGGCTGTTTTACTATGCCCGTAAGGTGGCCTGCATAAGTGATGTGCTTTATTATTATGTTCATCGCAAGGGCAGTATCACCGGAAATATTTCCGTTAAAAGTATAGCGGATTATTTAAGGGCATTTGCGATTTTAAGGCAATTTATTGAGGAAAAGCAGGTTTTCGGCAAATATAAGCTTCAATGTCTTGTTTTAAGCAAGAAAATATCAGTCACCGTATTTGGTATGCTGGTAAGATGTAAGCTAAGCAAAAGAGAAAAGGTAAAGCTGATAGAGGGACATGTCCGGGCATCAAAATTCTTAAAGGTATACGGCACTAAGAAATATTACTTTGCCGGCTCAGGAGAGCTGGATCTTAATTTATAAAAACAAAAGACCCACCCTTTTACGGGTGGGTCTTTTGCTCATTTATTATTCATCGTGCCATAGGTGTTTGCAAAATTTTATCAATACATACCGCCCATACCGCCTGCAGGCATAGCAGGAGCTGCATTTTCTTCCTTGATGTCTGCAACAAGGCTTTCGGTGGTAAGAACCATAGCCGCAACGGATGCCGCATTCTGAAGTGCAGAACGTGTAACCTTAGCAGGGTCAACAATACCTATATCGATCATGTCTACATATTCTTCCTTGTATGCGTCAAAGCCGTAGCCTACCTTACCGCTTCTGCGGATGTTGTCAATAATTACACTGCCCTCAAGACCTGCATTTGCGGCAATCTGACGAACAGGCTCCTCAAGAGCACGAAGTACGATCTTAGCACCTGTCTTTTCGTCGCCCTCAAGATTTTCAATAAGAGCCTCAACAGCAGGCATAGCGTTTATAAGTGCTGTACCGCCGCCGGCTACAATGCCCTCCTCTGCTGCTGCCTTAGCTGCTGCAAGAGCATCCTCGATTCTGAGCTTCTTTTCCTTCATTTCGATTTCGGTAGCCGCACCAACCTTGATTACTGCTACACCGCCTGCAAGCTTTGCAAGTCTTTCCTGGAGCTTTTCCTTATCAAATTCGCTGGTGGTAGTTTCCATAGCTGTACGGATCTGTGCAATTCTTGCTTCGATCTGCTCGCTTGTTCCTGCACCGCCTACGATAGTGGTATTTTCCTTAGTTACTGTAATTGTCTTAGCCTTACCAAGCTGTGAAAGGTCAGCATCCTTAAGCTCAAGACCTAAGTCAGCGGTGATAACTGTACCGCCTGTAAGGATAGCAATATCCTGGAGCATTTCCTTTCTTCTGTCGCCAAAGCCGGGAGCCTTAACTGCGGCTACTACAAATGTACCACGGAGCTTATTTAAAATAAGTGTAGTAAGAGCCTCACCCTCAATATCCTCAGCGATGATAAGTAACTTCTTACCTGCCTGAAGAACCTGTTCAAGTAAAGGGAGTAATTCCTGGATGTTGGAAATCTTCTTATCTGTAATAAGAACATAGGCATCATCAAGGTTTGCAACCATCTTGTCTGTATCTGTTGCAAAGTAGGGTGAAATGTAGCCTCTGTCAAACTGCATACCCTCAACAACCTCGCTGTAGGTTTCTGCTGTCTTGCCCTCTTCAAGAGTAACAACACCGTCTGTTGTAACCTTTTCCATAGCCTCTGCAATAAGCTTACCTACCTCTTCATCACCGGAGGAAACAGTAGCTACTCTGCAAATGCCGTCGCTGTTTTCAATAGCCTTTGAGTTCTTCTTTATCTCATCTACTGCCACATCTACAGCCTTTGCAATACCACGCTTGATAACCATGGGGTTTGCGCCTGCCGTAACATTCTTCATACCCTCACGGATAAGAGCCTGTGCAAGTAATGTAGCTGTTGTAGTACCGTCACCGGCAGCGTCATTTGTCTTTGTGGAAACTTCCTTTACAAGCTGAGCGCCCATATTCTCAAATGCGTCCTCAAGCTCAATTTCCTTTGCGATTGTAACACCGTCATTTGTGATAAGGGGTGCGCCGTACTTCTTGTCAAGAACTACATTTCTGCCCTTGGGGCCTAATGTGATCTTAACTGTATCTGCAAGTCTGTCAATACCTGTCTGAAGAGCCTTTCTTGCTTCTTCACCGTAAATAATCTGCTTAGCCATGATAATTCCTCACTTTCAATTATTCTACTACTGCTAAAATATCGTCTTCACGGAGAATTATATATTCTACTCCGTCAACCTTAACCTCTGTACCTGCGTACTTGCTCATAAGTACCTTCTGTCCTACTGCTAAAGTAACGGGGGTTACTGTGCCCTCCTCCTTCTTGCCGGGGCCTACTGCGATAACCTCAGCCACCTGGGGCTTTTCCTGTGCGGCACCTGTTAAGATAATACCGCCCTTTGTAGTTTCTTCTGCTTCAAGCATCTTAACAACAACTCTGTCTGATAAAGGCTTGATTGTCATAATAAATGTCCTCCTTTATGATTTTCCGCCTGTGCGGTTATTAGCGTTTTTTGTCGGTTTAGCACTCTTGCCTTGTGAGTGCTAATTCGCTAATTCATATTGTAATATCTTTATAGTGAAAAATCAAGGGGTATTTGATAAATTGCCGCAATTTTGTGATGTTTGTATAATATGCACAAAACTTTGTTTAAAAGAATTATGCTAAATTACAAGAAATTTTGCAATAAAACAGTTGAAAAAATCAAGAGGGGAATGTATAATATACCATAGAAAGATAATGCCATTTTGAAAGGATAATAATTATGGCTAACAGACTAACGGTTGCAGATAAAAGAGAATCGGTATGTAACTTTATAAAGGACATAGCAAAGGGAAACGGCTTTACTGCCTGTACCTTCTGTCAGATAGACCCGGATATACAGTCCCTGCTTATGGAGTGCAGCAGATGTAATCCGGATGTGCTTATTTTAGGAGAGGGCTACACAGAGTATGAAAGCGTTGTGGAAAGCTCTATTCTTATGGCAGGGGTGTACCTTATAGACAACTCCGGCAGTAAAAATTCCCTTGGAGATCCGGTGGATATGACAAGACTTTGTGAAATGCTGGACAGTCACAGCGATGCTTTAGGCACAAAGTACACCGATATTGAAATAAACGAGGAATACGGCACAGTTACCTTAGGCAACGAAACCTATCAGCTGACGGACATTGAGAAAAAGCTGCTTAAATGCTTTATTTCAAATCCTAACCGGGTGTTCAGCCGTGAACAGCTTGCCTTTGAGATATTCCGCAAGGATGACAGCGAATGTGAAGCAGAGATAAAACAGGCGGTGGCATCCCTTAGGGATAAAATGGACGGAAAATCCCCCTTATGGAGTCTTAAAATAATGTGGGGAGTAGGCTATAAGCTGGAAGTAAATGAATAACAAAAAACCACCCTTTTGATATGCACCTCCAAAAGTGTCTAACTTTTGGGGTGCATATCAGGTGGGCGGTTTTATTTTTACCGGATTTCTATTGAAAGGGATTTCCCCAAAAGCCTGTCGGATACCTTATCGGGCTGATGAGTTCCTGCATAAAGGGTGTAGCTTTCGGCGGATTTTACCCTTTCGCCCTTTTCGTTTACCGATAAAAAGGCATAGTCGGAAAGGGTAAATTCAAGGGTAATGCTTCCCCCCGCCTTTAAAAATACCTTCTTAAAGCCCACAAGGGTAAATAAGGGGTCATTTTCACAATGGCGCTTTATATAAAGCTGAACCACCTCTTTGCCCTCCCTGTCACCGGTATTTTTAATAGTCACACAGGCCTTGCCGTTGTTATAGGAAAGGTCTGTTACTTCTGTTTTAATGTAGCCAAGACCATAGCCGAAGGGGTAGAGGATATTGTCATAATCCTCACAGTAGCGGTAGGTTCTGCCCTTCATACCGTAATCTGTAAAGTCAGGGAGTCTGTCGCTGTCCTTATAGAAGGTAACAGGTAATTTACCACAGGGGGATACCTTGCCGAAAAGGATATTTGCAAGGGCAGTACCGCCCCTCTGTCCGGGATACCATACATGAATAAGGGCGTCTGTCTTTATTTCGGTATTGATTGCGCTTCCTGCGGCAACTACGGTAATAACCGGCTTTCCTATGGCAACTATACGCTGTAATAATTCTCTTTGGGGAGGGGGAAGCCTTAAATCCTGCTTATCCCCGGAGGAAAATTCGTTTCCGGCATCTCCCTCTTCGCCCTCTATTGTGGCATCAAGGCCAAGCACAAGTATAACCACATCGGAAATTTTCGCCGCCGCCATAGCCTCAGCGTATCTGTCCCCGGATTTTGCAAGTCCGGATACCCTGTCCTTATATAAATGACAGCCCTCAGCATAAATCACCCTTTTATCGGTGGCATTCTTTATGCCCTGTAAAAATGTCACATATCTTGAGGATATACCGTTGTAGTTTCCCTCAAGGGCAGGTATGCTGTCAGCGTTAGGGCCAATTACCGCTATGGTATTTATTTTGCTTTGGTCAAGGGGGAGTATGCCGTTATTTTCAAGCAGTACCATGGTTTCTTCTGCGGCGGAAAGGGAAAGACTGTCATTTTCATCACAGTCATTATATTCCCAGGGAATATCATCATACTCAGTATGAGGGTCAAACATACCTAACTTAAATCTGGTTTTAAGCACTCTGATACAGGCTTTTCTTATATCCTCCTTAGTAATAAGTCCCTCCTCCAGAGCTACAAGCAGCTGCTGATAGGTATTACCGCAGTTTAAGTGGCAGCCTGCCTTTAATGCCATGGCGGCAGACTGAGGAGGAGTTTTTGTTACCTTGTGATTTGCGTGAAAGTCATTTATCGCCCAGCAGTCAGATACGAAATATCCATCAAAGCCCCAGTCGGAAAGCCTTTTCATAAGGTAGGAATTTGCACAGGCAGGCTCTCCGTTTACACGGTTATATGCCCCCATTACAGATTCTACTCTTGCCTTTTCTATAAGCTCCCCGAAGGCATAGAGGTAGGTTTCCTCCATGTCCTTACAGCTAACCTCCGCATTAAACTCATGACGGAGCTTTTCAGGGCCGCTGTGTACCGCTAAGTGCTTTGCACAGGCGGCGGTGCGAAGTACCTTACCCTCACCCTGAAGCCCCTTTACAAATTTACAGCCAAGGGTGGCAGTAAGATAGGGGTCCTCGCCGTAGGTTTCATGGCCTCTGCCCCATCTGGGGTCACGGAAGATATTTATATTAGGTGACCACAGGGTAAGACCCTTATATATATCCCTGTCATCAAATTCCTTCTGGGCATTATACTTTGCCCTTGCCTCATTTGAAATTACATTGGCTACCTTTTCTATAAGCTCCTCATCAAAAGCCGCCGCAAGACCTATTGCCTGTGGGAAAACCGTTGCAGTACCGGCTCTGGCAACTCCGTGAAGTCCCTCATTCCACCAGTTATATGCCGGTATCGAAAGTCTTTCTATTGCCGGACTGTCATACCTTAACATGGAAGCCTGCTCCTCGGTGGTCATTCTGTCCGCAAGGCAGGCGGCTCTTTCTTCTATTGATAATTCCGGATTTTTATATTTTTCCATACTATACCTCATTACAGAAAAAGCCGTGCAACAGCACGGCTTTTTTACTACATTACTTAGTGCCGAAAAGACGGTCGCCGCCGTCACCGATACCGGGGATGATATAAAGATCCTCATTAAGACCCTTATCCATAGCGCCGCAGTAAATTTCCACATCGGGATATTCGCTGTGAAGTGCATTTACACCTTCAGGACAAGCTACAATGCACATAAACTTAATAGAATGTGCGCCGGCTTCCTTTATTTTCTTAATAGCGTGGATAGCGGAAACACCGGTAGCTAACATAAGGTCGGTAACGATAACGTCACGCTCGTTTATATCGAAGGGGAGCTTGCAGTAGTATTCAGCGGCGGTGTTTGAATTAGCCTTATCTCTGTAAATACCGATATGACCTACCTTTGCGGCAGGAACAAGTGCCATAGCACCCTCTACCATACCAAGGCCTGCGCGTAAAATAGGCACGAATGCCAGCTTTCTGCCGGAGATGATGCTGGATGTGGCTATTGCAAGAGGAGTCTGGATCTGTACCTCCTTTAAGGGGAGATCCCTTGTAGCCTCATAGCACATAAGCATGGAGATTTCACTTACCAGCTCACGGAATTCCTTTGCACCTGTGTTCTTATCTCTTAAAAGGGAGATTTTGTGCTGAACCAGGGGATGATCGCAGATGTGAATTTTTTCTGTTGACATATTATCCTCATTTCTCCCCATGGGGTGATATAATATCCGTGATTTTCATGGGGAAAAATCAGCGGAAAGCCTTAGGCTCAATTTTCTTCAAGTGCTGTAATTTTATTTACACGGTCGGCGTGTCTGCCGCCTTCAAATTCTGTGTTAAGAAATACGTTTACTATTTCTTCAGCTGTGCCGGGACCTATTACCCTGCCTCCCATACAAAGTACATTGGCATCATTATGAAGTCTTGTGTACTTTGCGGTGTAGTAATCCTGGCATAATGCCGCCCTGATACCCTTTATTTTATTTGCGCTGATAGAAATGCCGATTCCGGTGCCGCAGATAAGTATAGCCTTATCACATTCACCCTTGGTTATTTTTTCGCAGGTTACCTTAGCTATATCCGGATAGTCGCAACGCTCTCCGTTACAGCCGCAGTCAATGTATGAAATTCCCTTGTCCTGAAGGTACTTCATAACGCTGACCTTAAGCTCATAGCCTGCATGGTCGCTTCCTATTGCTAACATTGTGTGCTTCCTTTCATATTTTCATTTTTAGCCATAAGCTCCCTTTGTGCCTGGGGCAGCTGCATATATGCCGGCATAAGCTGATTTGGTGAAACCGGCTCTTTATTTTCTGCCGCTAATGCAACCGCATACCCGGTGGGGTATCTTTTATCTATGGGGGCTATGATTATATTATCTCTATTTGCTTTGGCTTTTATAAGCTCTGCTCCGTCGCCGGTAAGTATAACCGGCATATCATACTGCATAAGCTCATTTGAAAGCTCCTCAGCGGTGATACATCTGTCCGGGGTAATAAGGGAAATTTCTCCCTTTTCTGCTTTATATGTGGCGGTAAATACTCTTCCTACCCTGGCATCTATTGTGGTACAGATAACAGCATCTGTAATACTGCCACAAAAATTATATGCCATGGCATCAGCTGAGCTTACACCCACGCATTTTTTACCCCCTGCATAGGCCATACCCTTAATGGCGGATATGCCTATTCTAAGGCCGGTAAATGACCCCGGGCCTGTACTTACCGCATAAAGGTCAATTTCATCCGGCTTTATCTGGGCATTTTGTAAAAGCCCTGTTAATACCGGCATAAGAGTTACCGAATGGGTGAGCTTGTTGTTTATTTCGGTACGGGCGATTATCTGCTTTTTATCCGTATCGTATATAGCTCCACAGCATACGGCGGCGGAGGTATCTGTTGCAAGTATCAGCATATATCCTCCTTATACCTTGAAAAGCGGATATATCTTTTATCTATATCCCTTTTTTCAATCTCTATTATATAAACATTTTCAATGTAATCCTCAAGCCCCGGGATATTTTCGCTCCATTCTATAAGGGTGATACCCCCTCTGTCAAGGTAGTCAAAAAATCCGGTGGCATATAGATCATCAATAGTGTTTATTCTGAATAGGTCATAATGGAATATGGGTATATCCCCCTCATATTCATTTACAAGGGCAAAGGTGGGGCTTGATACCACATCCCCTGCGCCGAAATACAGGGCTATACCCTTTGTAAGGTGGGTTTTTCCTGCACCCATTTCCCCCTTATAAAGGACACAATCCCCGGCAGAAAGGCTTTTTGCTATCTCTCTGCCTATTTCTATTGTCCTTTCGGGGCTGTCTGATAAATATTCTGTCATATCAGAAAAGACCGCTTATTGTTCCGTCTTCGGAAACATCAATATTATTTGCGGCAGGAACCTTGGGAAGTCCGGGCATTGTCATAATATCACCTGTAAGGGCTACCACAAAGCCTGCGCCTGCTGACAGCTTTACATCCCTTACGGTAATTGTAAAGCCCTTGGGGTGACCCAGTTTAGCAGGGTCATCTGATAATGAATACTGGGTTTTTGCCACACATACAGGAATATCACCAAAGCCCATAGCCTCAATTTCAGCTATTGCCTTTTCTGCGGCGGTGGTGTAGTTTACACCGTCGGCATCATATATTTCCTTAGCTATTGCGGACAGCTTTTCCTTAATGGGAAGCTTTTCGTCATAGATAGGTGCGAAATTGCTTTCGGTAGTATCAATGGTTTCAATAACAGCCTTGGCAAGCTCAATACCGCCTTCGCCGCCCTTTAAGAATACATCAGAAAAGGCTACCTTAACACCAAGTGCCTCGCACTTTTCTCTTACTATTGCTATTTCAGCCTCGGTATCGGTGTAGAAGTGGTTTATTGCAACTACCACGGGAACACCGTACTTCTTCATATTTTCAATATGCTTTTCAAGGTTTACAATACCTGTTCTTAAAGCTTCTGTATTTTCTGTTGTAAGCTCTGCCTTAGGAACACCGCCGTTATACTTTAATGCACGGATAGTAGCTACCAGTACAACGCAGGAGGGCTTCAGCTTTGCATATCTGCACTTAATATCAAAGAACTTCTCAGCACCAAGGTCGGAGCCGAAGCCTGCCTCAGTTACTGCATAGTCGCCTAACTTTAATGCAAGCTTAGTAGCTCTTACAGAGTTACAGCCATGGGCAATATTTGCAAAGGGTCCGCCGTGGATAATAGCCGGGGTATTTTCAAGGGTCTGTACAAGGTTGGGATTTACCGCATCAAGAAGTAATGCTGTCATAGCACCCACCGCATTAAGCTCCCTTGCGAATACCGGCTTGTTGTCGTATGTATAAGCAACATGAATTCTGCCAAGGCGCTCCTTTAAGTCTGCAAGATCATCAGCAAGACATAAAATTGCCATAATCTCACTTGCAACGGTTATCTGGAAGTGATCCTCTCTTACAACGCCGTTTGCCTTACCGCCCATACCGATAACGATATTGCGTAATGCTCTGTCGTTCATATCAAGGCAACGCTTTATCTGTATTCTTCTGGGGTCGATATTAAGGGCATTACCCTGCTGAATGTGATTGTCAATAAGGGCGCAAAGCAGATTGTTTGCCGCTGTGATTGCGTGCATATCACCTGTAAAGTGCAGGTTTATATCCTCCATAGGAACAACCTGTGCATATCCGCCGCCGGCAGCACCGCCTTTTATACCGAATACAGGGCCCAGGGAGGGCTCTCTTAAAGCAAGTACAGCCTTTTTGCCGAGCTTATACATGGCCTGTGCAAGACCTACCGATGTGGTGGTCTTGCCCTCTCCTGCAGGGGTGGGGTTGATGGCGGTTACAAGAATGAGCTTTCCGTCGGGCTTGTCTGCAAGACGGTCGATACATTCCTGGGATACCTTAGCCTTATAGTGACCGTAGGGGATAAGCTCATCCTCCATAATTCCAAGGTCAGCGGCTATGTCCTTTATCTTCATCATTTTTGCACCATGTGCAATTTCAATATCACTTAACATTTTACTTTTCCTCCGAATTAAACCTATAAATATACGCCCAAATTACTATGGGTTTGATTATGAAAGTATTATAACACAATCTTACTATAAATTCAACAATTTATTCAAATTTTATCTGGTCTATATCCCCGTCCCATATATTACCTGCCACGGGTACTGTTTTTGTGCGGTAGGATTCCGGGTTGTCCATAAGTCCCTCGGTATAGGGTACAGCCTCATAAAGCTCTGCCTTAGTAAGGCGCATTACCTGTACACCCTGGGTATCACGGGCGGATTTAGGTAAAATAAGACCGGTGTTGAATATAAGTGCCTTGCCGGCTGTGGATACCATAAGAAAGTCTGTTTCCTCCTTAATAAGCCACATTGATACAAGGGTGGATAATTCGCTGTAGGCATTGGCAAGCTTTTTGCGTTTTGTTTTTGTTTCAAAGGATGCCATGGGAACCTTAGCGCATTTGCCGTTTTTAAAGAACAATACAAGCTGTCCTGAATAATCCTCGGAAATAATAGTCTGTACTATCCTTTCCCCCGGCTCCATATCCAGCTTTGCCGGTAAATAATCTCCCATAACACTGGCCTTTGTATCAGCAAAGTCAGCGGCACAGGCCTTATATACCTGGAATTTATCGGTAAAGAACAAAAGCTGTGCCTTGTTTGTACCCTCATAGGTAACTGTAATTCGGTCATTTTCCTTTAGCTTTTGCTCACTGCTCATACGAAGTGACTGGGGGGTTATCTTCTTGAAATATCCCTCTGCACTGACAAAGATATTAACAGGATAATCGGGAATTTCCTCCTGGACCTCAGGCTCCTGCTCAGCGCCGTAGATAAACATAGTCTTTCTGGGCTTGCCGTATTTCTTGGCGATTTCCTCCAGCTCCTTTATGATTATCTGCTTTACCCTGCGCTCGCTTCCTAATATCTCCTCCATATCATCAATATCTTTTCTTAAGGCCTCTATCTCCTCGATTCTCTTTAAGATATAGCCCTTATTGATATTACGGAGCTTTATGTCCGCCACATATTCTGCCTGTATTTCGTCAATGCCGAAGCCTATCATCAAGTTCGGTACAACCTCATCATCATTTTGGGTACCGCGGATAATGGCTATTGCCTTATCTATATCAAGCAAAATCTTTGAAAGACCCTCTAGCAGGTGGAGCTTTTCCTTCTTCTTTTTAAGGTCGTACTTTACCCTTCTTTTAACACAGGCTGTTCTGAAGTCTGTCCATTCGTCCAGTATCTCCTTTACGCCCATTACCTTAGGTGTACCGCCGATAAGGATATTAAAGTTACAGGAAAATACATCCTGTAAGGGGGTAAGCCGAAACAGCTTCTGCATAAGTGCCTCACTGTCCACACCACGCTTTAAGTCAATGGCTATTTTAAGACCGGACAGGTCGGTTTCATCTCTGGCATCGCTTATTTCCTTTATTTTGCCCTGCTTTATATTTTCGTCTATCTTGTCGATAATGGCTTCAATGGTGGTAGTAGGGGGAATTTCGGTTATCTCTATGCAGTTTGCGGACTTGTCATAGATATATTTCGCCCTTACCTTTACACTTCCTCTGCCGGTGGCATATATTCTCCTCATTTCCGCTTCATCCTGAAGAATAAAGCCTCCTCCGGGAAAGTCAGGGCCCTGTAATGTGGATATTATATCATGCTCCGGATTTTTCATAAGGGCTATTGTGGTATTGCACACCTCAGCTAAATTAAAGGAGCATATATTACTTGCCATGGATACCGCTATACCGATATTGTTATTTACCAGTACCGCCGGAAATTTTGTGGGAAGTAATACCGGCTCGGTGGTGGAATTATCGTAGTTGGGTATAAAATCCACGGTATTTTTATCTATATCCGCAAATATCTCAGCGCAGATAGGGTCCAGCTTTGCCTCGGTATATCGGGATGCTGCATAGGACATATCCCTTGAATATGCCTTACCGAAGTTACCCTTGCTGTCAACATAGGGGTGAAGTAATGCCTCATTACCCCTTGCAAGTCTTACCATGGTTTCATATATTGCCGCATCGCCATGGGGGTTTAACTGCATTGTCTGTCCCACTATGTTTGCGGATTTTATCTTGGGCTTTGTTAAAAGTCCCATTTGGTACATTGTATAAAGCAGCTTTCTGTGGGAGGGCTTAAAGCCGTCTATTTCCGGTAATGCTCTTGATACAATAACGCTCATGGCATAGGGCATATAGTTTTCCACAAGAGTGTCAACTATGGGCTGATTTTCAACTATGCCTGCACCCTCTATATATGCCTCCGACTTTTTGGGGGAGGGCTTTTTGCTCTGTTTATCCTTTTTCAATTAAAGCGTTCCTTTCTTAAAAAAGCTCCTGTGTGAGCTTTTCTGCTCTTGCCTTGTGTATCTCCTTTTGCTCACTGCCCGGGGACATTAACATTCTGTCAAGCACATCCCCGTCCTTCAAAAGCTCATCGTAGGGGTTGCCGTCTGTTTTGTTCTTGTCGCTGTGAGAGGCTATTGCCTTTGCAATAGTTCCCATTTCGCATATTACAAAAAGCTCAGTCTTTGCAAGCAGGGGGAGAATCATATCTCCGCTTTTACGGGCGTGCTCCTCCCTGTCCCCGGTAAGATAATAGCTGTAATCATGAAGCAGACCCATAATATAGGCAAGCTCACAGTCAAGGCCTCTTTTCTTTGCAAGAAGCACACAGCACTTAGCCACACCGAAAAGGTGGATATATCCCTCGGCCGCCCTTTGCTCGTCTATGCTGTCAAGCATAGTTCTTACCGCATTTGCAACTACTGCGGTTCTGTCTATAGTAAATTCCATATTATCACCTTAAGACACATCTATATCATCAAGATATTTATAGCCGTAATCTCTTATATAATCCTTTCTGCCCTCTAAATTATCTCCAAGTAAAAGCTCAAACATTTCCTGGGTTTTTTCAGGGTCGGCAGGGCAAACCTTTATAAGCCGTCTTGTTTCGGGGTTCATTGTGGTAAGGGACATCATATCCGCCTCGTTTTCACCAAGACCCTTTGAACGCTGTATTGTGTACTTTTCCTGTCCGAAGCCGGATAATATCTTTGCCTTTTCCCCTTCGGTATAGGCAAAATAGGTTTTGCCCTTGCAGGTTATCTCATAAAGGGGGGATTCTGCAATATATACATAGCCCTGTTCTATTACCGTTGGAACAAGGCGGTAAAGCATGGTAAGAATAAGCGTTCTTATCTGGTATCCGTCATAGTCCGCATCGGTGCAGATTATAATTTTATTCCAGCGAAGGTTATTTATATCAAAGGTGGATAATTCCTTGTTGGACTTTGACTTTACCTCCACACCACAGCCCATTATTTTAAGGAGATTTACTATGATCTCACTTTTGAAGATCTTATCATAGCTTGCCTTAAGGCAGTTTAAGGTTTTACCTCTTACAGGCATTACCGCCTGATATTCAGCATCCCTTGCCTGCTTTACTGAGCCTAAGGCTGAATCACCCTCAACTATATAAAGCTCGCATCTGTCTGTATCCTTACTGCGGCAGGGAACAAACTTAGGTATGCGGTTTGTTATATCTATCTTTCCGGATAACTGCTTTTTAATCGTATCCCTTGCCTTTGCGGCATTTTCCCTTGCACGCTTGTTTACAAGCACCTGTTCGCACAGCTTTGCCGCTTCATCCGGATTTTCAAGGAAATATACTTCAAGAGAATGCTTTAACCATTCGGTCATGGCATCCTGTATGAATTTATTTGTAATGGACTTCTTTGTCTGGTTTTCATAGCTTGTTACTGTGGAAAAGTTGGATGAAATAAACACAAGACAATCCGCCACGTCTGAAAACTTTATCTTGTTTTCGGTTTTGTTATACTTATTATTTGCCTTTAACCAGCCGTCTATCTGTGCCACAAAGGAATTTTGTAATGCCTTATCCGGGCTTCCTCCGTGTTCAAGCCAGCTTGAATTGTGATAGTGCTGTATTACCTGTGTCTTATTTGAAAAGGCAAAAGCCACCTTCAGCTTTACTGTATATTCCGGCTTATCCTCTCTGTCACGGCCGGTACGCTTTGTGCTCCATACCTGTGGAGTGGTAAAGGCGGATTCCCCTATAAGCTCATTTAGATAGTCAGCTATGCCGTTTTCATAACAGAAGGTGGTTTCCTCAAAGTAAATATCCCCGGTTTCCTCATCCTTTACCTCATTTCTGAAAATAAAGGTAATGCCGTCATTTATAACCGCCTGTCTTTTAATTACATCAAGGAAATATTCCTTTGGTATATCCGTTTCGGTAAATACCTCTAAGTCCGGCTTCCACTTTATCCGAGTACCGGTGCTTCCGTCAGACTGATGACGGCGAAAGCCCCTTTCTTCCTTTTCTACATTGTAGCCCTTTTCAAATCTCAGATTATATACCCAGGTACCATTGTTGCTTTCTACCTCCATGTATTCAGAGGCAAACTGTGTAGAGCAAAGACCGAGACCGTTAAGACCAAGGGAATAGGAATAGCTTTCCTTACTGTTGTTGTCAAACTTACCGCCGGCATAAAGGGTACAAAAGGCAAGCTCCCAGTTGTACTTTTCTTCGTTTTTGTTATAGTCTATAGGAATACCTCTGCCGCAGTCGTCCACCTCTATACTTCCGTCAAGAAAACGGGTAACGGTGATTTTTTTACCATAGCCCTCTCTTGCCTCATCTATTGAATTGGAAAGTATCTCAAATACAGAATGACAACAGCCCTCAAGACTGTCAGAGCCGAATATAACACCGGGACGAAGTCTTACGGTATCAGGGCCTTTAAGCTGTTTTAAGCTGTTATCGTCATAGTTTTTCTTAGCCATTATTTCACTTCCGATCGAAAATTTCATACTAACAAATATACGATATTATTATAACATAAAAAACTATTTTTTGCAAGCATAGAAAAATTTTGCGGTAGCTATTGACAAATAGAAAAAAAGTGCTATAATATGTTTTAGCACTCTTAGTGGTAGAGTGCTAAAAGTTAAACACAGCATAAAGAAAGGATGATATTATATGGCAAAAAAGCAGTTTAAGGCAGAATCAAAAAGGCTTTTGGATATGATGATAAATTCTATCTACACCCACAAGGAGATTTTTCTCCGTGAGCTTATATCCAATGCAAGCGACGCTATGGACAAGCTGTATTTTAAATCCCTTACTGAGAATATAGGACTTTCAAGAGGGGATTTTGCCATTGACCTTGCAATAGACAAGGAGGCAAGGACTCTTACAATTACCGATAACGGTATAGGTATGACTAAGGATGAGCTTGAAAATAACTTAGGCGTTATTGCACAAAGCGGCTCCTTTAAGTTTAAAAATGACAACACCGACACACAAAATGATGATATAAGCGTTATCGGTCAGTTCGGTGTAGGCTTTTATTCTGCCTTTATGGTAGCATCAGAAGTAACTGTTGAATCAAAGGCTTACGGCAGCGAGGAGGCATATAAGTGGTATTCCACCGGTGTTGACGGCTATACTATTACCGACTGTGACAAGGACAGCTACGGCACTAAGATAACCCTTAAAATTAAGGACAACACCGAGGAGGAGGATTATGATGACTTTATCACCGAGTATAAGATAAAGGGCATTGTAAGAAAATACTCCGACTATATCCGCTATCCTATCCGCATGATGGTAGGTCACAGCCACTTAAAGGAAGGTACTGAGGATCAGTATGAAACCCACTATGAGCTTGAAACCTTAAACAGCATGGTTCCCCTCTGGAAGAAAAACAAATCCGAAATTACCGAGGAGGAATATAACAAGTTCTATAAGGAAAAGTTCTTTGACTATGAGGACCCCATAGCCCATATCCATACAAAGACAGAGGGTACAGCCACATATAATGCCCTTATGTATATTCCTTCTAAGGCTCCCTTTGACTACTACTCAAAGGACTATGAAAAGGGACTTCAGCTTTATTCAAACGGCGTGCTTATTATGGATAAGTGTGCTGATTTACTCCCTGACTGCTTCAGCTTTGTAAAGGGTCTTGTGGACAGCGCCGATTTATCCCTTAATATTTCAAGAGAAATGCTTCAGCATGACAGACAGCTTAAAATCATAGCCAAGAGCCTTGAAAGATCCATTAAGAATGAGCTTAATAAAATGCTGAAGAATGACAGGGAAAAGTATGAAAAGTTCTTTACCGCCTTTGGCCTTCAGCTTAAATTCGGTGTATATAACGGCTTTGGTGCAGGCAAGGAATTATTAAAGGATTTACTGCTGTTCTATTCCTCATTTGAAAAGAAATATGTTACCCTTGCTGAATATGTGGCAAGAATGAAGGAGGATCAGAAATATATCTACTTTGCCAGCGGTGAAACCATTGACAAGATCGATAAATTACCCCAGACAGAGCTTGTTAAGGACAAGGGCTATGAAATTCTTTACCTTGTGGACAGCATAGATGAATTTGCTTTACAGATGATGGTGGACTATGCCGAAAAGCAGTTCAAGTCGGTAGCGGCAGGAGATCTTGATCTTGAAACAGATGAAGAAAAGGCTGAGTTAAAGCAAAAATCAGAGGAAAGCAAGGATATGTTTGCCTTTATGAAGGAGGCCCTCGGTGGCAAGGTTAAGGATGTAAGAATTTCTAAGATCCTTAAAACCCATGCAGTATGCCTTACAAGTGACGGCATTTTATCCCTTGAAATGGAGAAGGTATTAAGTCATATGCCCTCCGAACACAATGCAAAGGCTGAAAAGGTTCTTGAAATAAATGCCCAGAACCCCATTTTCGACACCCTTAAAAAGCTGTATGAAACAGATAAGGACAAGCTGAAGATATATGCAGAATTGCTTTACGATCAGGCTTTACTTATTGAGGGTATGGCCATTGAGGATCCTGTGGAGTTTTCAAACAAGCTGTGTAAGCTGATGACTGAATAAAAAAACACAGGCGGAGTTAATTCCGCCTGTTTTTTATTTTAAGCTGATTATTATTTATTGATACCGTAAGAGAAAAGCTTCGTTTTTCACCGCTGTCAAATTCTATTGTGGCTATATCTCCCTTTACTATCGTTACCCTGCCGCCCCCGTATACCTTATGCTCAATTTCCGTTCCGGGTACAAATTCCGTTACTGATTGAGGCGGTATATCCGGCTTTTTTCTTTCCGGCGGGGCGGGGCTTTCATTTTTAAGCACAAAATCCACAAATGGACTTGAACAGCCGTTTTTTATTTTAAAAAGTGAAAGAGAATTTTTTGCCCTTGTGACAGCCACATAAAAAAGCCTTCTGTCCTCCTCGGTCTTTTCTTTGTCCTTTGCGGTCATACGGTCATTTTCCGCAGGGAGTATGCCGTCTATACAGTCAAGTATATATACGCTGTCATATTCCAGTCCCTTTGCACTATGGATAGTGGATAATATAAAATCAGAGCCGCTTCCCCCTCCTGCCATGCTGTCCTTTAATATTTCCAGCCGTTTTACAAGAGCTTTCGGGGTAGCCTCATTTTTAGCAAGACAGGACAGTATATAAAGCCTGTCTGAGCCCTGACCTTTAAGCGCCATATACTTTTCATATTCAAGGCTGAATCTTATTCTTTCAACCCCCATTCGGGCGTTGTCTTCCTTAAGGGAGCATAATTCCCTATGGAGAATTCTTGCCTTTTTTCTAAGATTATCGGATAAAAGCTCACTTTCCGCCGCAGTTAAAAGTATATCCTTGTCATTTATTATACTTTCCTTTACAATAGCTTCAGCGGTTTGCCTTGTTATCATAAACCGCATTTTATAAAACAGCCTTAAGAATAGTTCCCCGTTGCGCTGGTTTTCGGAAAATTCCACAAAGTCTGTAAAGTCATTTATCTGACGGGAGGTAAAAAATGTGCCTGTCTTTTCCCTTATGGAATAGGGGATATTATTTCTTATAAGCAGGTCTATAAGAGGAATAACGCTGTCATTGTTGCGGTAAAGCACCGCTGTCTGCACTGTGTGGTTTTTAGCCACCGAAAGCAGAAAGTCATACTGCCCCTCCCTTGAATTTACCTCATAGCCTGTAATTCCTTCTCCCTTGCCCCTGTTTGCAAACATATTCTTCTGATAGCGCATGGTGTTTTGGGAGATAAAGCGCTGTGCGGTATCGGTTATGGTTTTTTCACAGCGGAAATTTTCCTCTATATAAAGCACAGAGGCATTGTCATAGGTCTTTGCAAACTGAAGCATGGCGGTGGGGTATGCCCCCCGAAAGCCATATATACTCTGGTCATCGTCCCCCACCATAAAAAGGTTTCCGCAGGCCTTTGCCATAAGCTCAATTATGCTGTGTTGTATCTTTGAGGTGTCCTGTGCCTCATCCACACAGATATAGCGGTATTTTTCCGAAAAGGTATCAAGTATATCCTTATACCGGGATAATATCTGACAGGCAAATATAAGTTGATCGTCAAAATCCATATAGCCCTTTGCTTTAAGTCTTTCCCTGTATTCAGGGTAGATTTTGTCAAAATAAAGCTCATCCTCCAAATCAGAGGGTATAATATCCGGGTCGGTGTTTTTAACACAGCCTATAAGGGTTTCTATATCGGATATAACCGAATCTGAGGGAAATTCATCGCTGTGCTTTTTATACAACTCATATATAAGCCTTTTTCTGTCCTCGTCCTTTATAAGGGTGGGTACTTTTCTTCCCTTTACCGCCGCAAATTCATTATTTACCTTTACCGCAAAGGAATTTACCGTGCGAAAATCCGGGGGTACAAGATGGGGAAAGAGCTTTGAAAACCTGAGCCTCATATCCTTTGTGGCGGCGGTGGTATATGTGATTGTAAGTATTGATGAGGGAGGTATTCCCATAACCTCTATCATATATCCAAGCCTTGTTACAAGCAGGGTGGTTTTGCCGCTTCCCGGGGTTGCCACAATAAGGGTATTGCCATTTATTTTTTCGGCTGCCCTTAGCTGCTGTGGGGTAAGGCTTATATTATATTTATTACAGAAATTTATAATATCCATATTATTTTCTCCGTCAAGTGATAAATATATTTTACCATAAAATTCTGTTCTTGTAAATAAAAACTGCCGTAGAAATTCTACAGCAGTTATTTTTATTATACGCTTGCCTTTGCCGCTATTGTAAGGATATTTACTACATCCTGTGTGGTGAGCTTTACATATCCTCCGGTGGTACCCTCTATTCCCATGTTTTTTGCAATGGTGGGTATATCATCACATTTTGCGCCTAATTCCTCAAAGTTTACGGGAAGTCCTATATCATGCAAAAATCTTCTGAACTGAGCTATGCCCTTTAAGGCGGTTTCCTTGGGGTTTTCATAATCCATCTGACAGCCGAATACCTGTACCGCCATTCTTGCCATTCTCATAACATTATGGTCGCAAACATATTCCATCCAGGCAGGCATAACAACAGCAAGTCCTGCCCCGTGGGCACAGTCATAAAGTCCGGATAACTCATGCTCAATAGCGTGGCTGTTCCAGTCCTGGCTTCTTCCCACTCCCACTATGTCATTATGGGCAACAGTTCCTGCCCACATAATATTGGCTCTTGCATCATAGTCAAGGGGGTTTTCGATTACCTTCGGCACTTCCTTTATCATAGTAAGCAGTACCGCCTCACAAAGTCTGTCGGTTATCTCCACATTATTTGTATTGGTGAAATATCTTTCAAACACATGAGCCATAATATCCGCCGCACCGCAGGCTGTCTGGTAAGGGGGGAGTGTGCAGGTAAGGGCAGGATTTAATATAGAAAACTTAGGTCTTAATAAATCCGACCCGGTGGAACGCTTTAACATTCCCTCCTCCTTTGTGATAACAGAGCCTCCTGAACCCTCGCTTCCTGCCGCCGCTATTGTAAGGACGGTACCCACCGGCAAGGCCTTCTTTACATAAGCCTTACCGCAGTAAAAATCCCAGAAATCCCCCTCATAGGGTACTCCTGCCGCTATTGCCTTTGAGCTGTCTATACATGAGCCGCCACCAACGGAAAGAATAAAGTCCACATTTTCCCTTCTGCAAAGCTCTATTCCCTCATATACCTTTGTATCTCTGGGGTTTGGCTTTACTCCTCCAAGCTCTGTAAATTCTATTCCGCTGTCTGAAAGGGATTTTTTCACCCTGTCTAAAAGTCCGCTTTTTATAACCGAGCCTGAGCCATAGTGGATAAGCACCTTTTTAGCACCGTACTTCTTTAAATAATAGCCGGTTTCATTTTCTCTGTCCTTGCCGAATACAAATTCTGTGGGGCTGTAAAAGTTAAAGTTTTCCATAACAGTATTCCTTTCATATAAAAAATTAAGAAAATGGCAGTGCTTCATTATATAAATTCCGCACTGCCATATACTTTCTTTTCTCTCCGTAAAAAAAGTATAGCATTTTATAAAAGGTTGTGCTATAATAAACATAGCAAAAAATAGAATAATTCTATCAAAGGAGTAATTATGAATTCCACCTACGAATCAACAGACGTTCTCAGTACCCCCTTTGAGGGCTTTTATTTTGAGCCTGTGAAGGAAAATTTCCCGGTAAAACCCCATTGGCACTACTTCGGAGAAATTATATATATACTAAAAGGGGAGGCAAAGATAACCGCCGATGAAAAGCAATATACCATAAGGGAAAATGAAATGGCGCTTTTTCATCCCAACACCGTACACGGCATTTCAAGTGATGACCCCAAGGGGCTTTATTATGCGGTGTTAAAGTACGATATAAACCGCCTTACCATTACCTCAAGGTATGCCCCTAAGCTAAGAAGCATTTTTGCCGGTGCTAAAAGGCAGGGTATGAAGATAGTGTTTGATAAGGAATTTACCGCTGAAATTGATGCGGAAAATATCTTCAGGCATTGTATAAATGAGATACACACCCAAAGCTACGGCTTTGACCTTATGATAAGGGCTGAAATATACCGCCTTTCCACTAACATTATAAGAAAGTGGATGGAGGAGGGCTTTACCATAAATGAGGAATTGTTCCGGCTGGATGAAACAAATGATATTTATAACATCACCGACTATATAGATTCCCAGAAGGGCAATATTACAGTATCGGATATAGCAAAGCATTGTAAGATGAGCTATTCCAACTTTGCAAGATATTTTGCGGCGGTATATAAAATGAGCTGTAAGGAATATATCGAACGGGTAAGGGTTTCCCGTGTAAAGGATATGCTTGACTTTACGGATTTTGATCTTAACTATATCAGTCAGGAAACGGGGTATTCCGATTGTTCCCACATGATACGCACCTTTAAAAATCTGAACGGCATTACCCCAAAGCAATACCGCAAAAGTAAATCAGAAAAGGGAGGATGATTCCTCCCTTTTATTTTTTTCCTGTTTAGTCTGCATATACAGAGGTGATACCTAAATATTCCTCTAATGTAAGTCCGCTTTCATATACGGATGTGGCAATATCCACACCTAAATAACGAACGTGCCAAGGCTCATACATATAGCCTGTTATATGCTCCTTACCCTTGGGGTATCTTATAATAAAGCCGTACTTGTGGCAATTTTCCGCAAGCCATATTCCTTCAGGTGTTTCACCGAAGGATTCCTCAAAGGAATTAAGGTCAAAGGCATAGCCTGTCTGGTGCTCAGAATGTCCCGGTCTTGCTGAATATCTGTCAGCCTCCGCCTTTCCGTCCCAGGAAACATAGCGGTTATATATAACATACTGATCACTATAGGACCTGAATCCGGAATTTAAAAAGAGGGTAATACCCTCATTAGCGGCGGCATATTCCATTTCTATAAGTGCATTATACGCTTCACTTGATACACCCGGATTATAGTCAGAGGGCAAAGCGTAGGTCTTATTTGCTATCATAATGCCCTGTACATAAGTAATACCGTTAATTACCTCGATTCCCTCTCCTGTGGGCTGTGCAGGGGTGGCGGCGGTGGTGGTAGTGGTAATCTCCGTTTTGCTTTCACTTAAATAATCCATATGTATAAATGCGCCGTTATCCAGCTTATAATAATCTGTATCTGTGGTGGCAACTACATTTACTTCATCGTTTATGTAATATAATTCCACCGCTTCAGCTCCGATAAATGCGTCCTTTCTGCTGTAGCATTCGGTATTTACATACATAACCGTATCTTGAACCGGGCTTTCAGTCCAGATGGTGTCTGTTTCCACCGGGGTGGTTTCGGTGGCCTCGGTTTCGGCTGTGGTTTCCTCTGCTGCCGGTGGGGGTGTGGTATCGGAAGGAACGGTGGTTGTTTCCTCAGATGGCTCTGTATTTTCAGCAGGAACGGTTTCGGTTGCTGCTGTGTCTGTTGTTGTGGAAAAATCCGGCTGTGAGGGAATATTTGATGAAACATTTCCGTCTGAACAGCCTGTGAGGGTGGCTAATGCTAATAATATGGCAATAAATGCTTTTCCTTTCATTTAATCATCTCCCTGATAATATAATATCACAAAATGTTAAATTTAACAACTAAAAAATAAAAAAGGGAGAATTTTTCTCCCTTGAATTTAATCCTGATATTCTGATGTTATGCCTAAATATTCCTCTAAGGTAAGTCCGCTTTCATATACGGATGTGGCAATATCCACACCTAAATAACGAACGTGCCAGGGCTCATACATATAGCCTGTTATATGCTCCTTGCCCTTGGGGTATCTTATAATAAAGCCGTACTTGTGGCAATTTTCAGCAAGCCATATTCCCTCCGGGGTATCTGCAAAATATTCCTCCAAGGAATTAAGGTCAAAGGCATAGCCTGTCTGGTGCTCAGAATGACCCGGCCTTGCTGAATATCTGTCAGCCTCAGCCTTTCCGTCCTGGGAAACATAGCGGTTATAAATTACATCCTGATCATCATAGGAACGAAAACCGGATACAATAAATAGGCTGATTCCATCCTCTGCGGCGGCTATCTCCATTTCGGTAAGGGCATCATAAGCCTCATCGGAAACACCGGGGTTGAAGTCAGAGGGCAGAGCATAAGTCTTATTGGCGATAAGTATTCCGTCTACATAAGTAATGCCGTCAATAACCTCAATGTTCGGCTCCTGCGCAGGCGGCTCTGTGCTTTCGGGGGTGGTTGTTTCCTCGGATGTGACAACAGCATTGACCTTGGAATTTTCTTTATCCATCGAAGAATTTTCGTCTGTGGTGTTATTACAAGCGGTTAAGGTGAAAAGTGCTAAAAGTAGTGGTAGGAATTTTCTGTAGTTCATTGTTAAAGCCTTTCTTAAAATGATTATAGTTTCACAGTAAGATTAAATCACAAAATAATAAAAGTAAATAATCTTACAAAAAAGCCGTACATCTCAGTACGGCATTGGTACACCTTCAGGGACTCGAACCCAGGACCCACTGATTAAGAGTCAGTTGCTCTACCAACTGAGCTAAAGGTGCATATGAGTCGGCGAAACCTATCTTCCCGGGCAGTCACCCGCCAAGTATTTTCGGCGTAAGTGAGCTTAACTACTGTGTTCGGAATGGAAACAGGTGGAACCTCACCACTAAATCACCGACTATTTGGTACACCTTCAGGGACTCGAACCCAGGACCCACTGATTAAGAGTCAGTTGCTCTACCAACTGAGCTAAAGGTGCATATTATGTGAAAAAACAGCTTTCATTGAAAGCTGTTAATTGGCAGGGGTGGTAGGAATCGAACCCACGTCAAAGGTTTTGGAGACCCCTATTCTACCATTGAACCACACCCCTATGTAATTGTTCAGTCAGCCGCACCAATAAAATTGGTGCACCATCAGGGACTCGAACCCCGGACCGACCGGTTATGAGCCGGTTGCTCTGACCAACTGAGCTAATGGTGCATTGGTGACCTGTGGGGGAATCGAACCCCCGTCGCCGGCGTGAGAGGCCGGAGTCTTGACCGCTTGACCAACAGGCCGGATATTGAAAAAGAATAGGCTATGCCTATTCTTTTTCTTTTGGTACACCTTCAGGGACTCGAACCCAGGACCCACTGATTAAGAGTCAGTTGCTCTACCAACTGAGCTAAAGGTGCATATGTGTCGGCAAAGTCTATCTTCCCGGGCAGTCACCCGCCAAGTATTGTTGATGTAAATGAGCTTAACTACTGTGTTC